>JAHRWZ010000082.1 GCA_019104865.1 Castellaniella sp.
TGCCGCATCGCTGGCAGCCTGCCCAAAGCTGTTGATCATCGTCGGTTGAAATCTGACCCACCGTCAGTGCTTCCGCACACACCTAAAAGGCTGCGGCCGCCTGCCGGCGGCCGTCAATGTGTGTTCGCCGGACGGTAACGACGTTTTGGGCGACGTCTTCGAATTTGGCCCTTTGCATCGCATCCATCATCTCCAATGGGGCCGTCCAGATTTCGTCAGGCTCTTCCAGCATTGGTTCTCCGTACTCAAAAAGAGCATGGCCTCGGGCGTTCTTTAGAATGACGCGGTTGATTCGCGTTTTTTCTGGAGTCCAGCAAAGCCGCTTTTCTCCACTAGCCCCTATTCTCCACGTCTTCGCATTCTCGATGCGATCTCTGAGCTTCGGGCTATGTCGCAAAATAGCGGCGCTTCGTGGATTGGCGTGGCGTTCGGGATCAGTGCTCCCGCACAAGACCGTTCCGAGAAATGCAACTAGATATTCTTCGTCGGAGGAAAAGCCACTGTTACATGGGCGGCAGACCTCAATGGTCGGAAGCTCGTCAGGATACGGGGCGCGTAGCAGGCTTTTTGACGGGATGTGATCGACATTCGTCGCTAGGTCTTTCAACCAGCCGCGACAATGGATGCACCAGGATTTGTTGCGCGCATCAGCGAAGTCCTCTATTGACTTCATTTATGCCTCACATGCGCATCACTGAGTGGGGTGACGCTCGTGAGAAAAGATGAGAGCCTGGCCTGAAGTTGTTCGCTGTCCCGTAATTCGCATTCCCAAACTACGCACACGTCCCACCCGTCTTCTTTGAGTGATTGAATTGCCTTACTGTCTCGAACGCAATTATTGCTAATTTTTTTTGTCCAGTAATCAACATTTGTTTTTGGTAGGCGTGCGCCACGTTTGCAGCCATGTCCATGCCAGAAACAACCGTGGACGAAAATCACCTTGCGTCGCGACGGAAAGACAAGATCTGGCGATCCTGGCAAATCCTTTCGATGCAATCTGAATCGAAATCCCATTGCATGAACGAGCTTACGAACTGCGATTTCAGAGTTCGTATCCTTCGACTTGACGGCTCGCATTATGCGCGAGCGAGCCTCATCGACCACCTTCACCCCTCCAATTCGATCCGTAAGCTCGGATCGGTTTCGCATCTAGCTATGATTGCGTTGTAGCGATCAATAAGGTCGCTTACGGCAGAAGGACGGGCGTTTCGCTCGAATATGCTCCATTCGTAGACGTTGGTGGCGATAAACTGTTCAATCTCTATCACATCCAAGCGATCTTCCACGCCTGCTTGTTTAGCGAGTGCCTTGGCGCCCCCTACACCATCGTCTGTCGTGATGATTAAGGGGCGTAACCCTGTCTGGAGGTTTGCGATGCATTTCCGCACCAAGGCTTCGCCAGGCGCGGTGGTGACATGTATCGCGACATCGCCGATCAGGAAATCACCCGCTCGATTAGATGGCGCGTCCGCCACCGAAAAGCCATGCTGCATCACAGCGCCTTTCGTGACCAAATCAAGTTTAGCGCCCACCAGATGCTGCATTACGGCACCGGCGTACATGGTTCCTGTGACTTCGCGTTGTCGCTCGATGGCTTGAGCGAGAAGATCGCGCACGCAAGCCCGTAGCGACCGAGCGGGATCAAGTTTGAACGTAAACGGCATGGCGTCGAAATACGCATGAACTCGTTCGACCCAGTATCGCTCGCCTGCCTCCAGATCGAGAACGCCATCAGCGTGCAAACTGTTCAAAACATCCACATACGCGCTCATACGCTCCATGTTCCCACGGCTCGTCCTTCCGCCTTCCGTCGACAAGATGCGCTCCACCCCGTGGCTCGCTAATATTTTCTTGACGGCTCCTCCGCCGAGTCCGGCGACCTGGCCGCCCTTGGCTGTTACGAATTCGGCTTTGTCAAGCGGAAAATCCTTGGCTGCGGCCATCCGAGTCAGGATGAGCGCAAGCGATAGCGAGCCTTTGGACAGGCCAATGTATTGTTCGTCGAAATTCTCTAGCGCTGAACGCTGTGCGGTTGTCATGTCGCCCTCGTCTAGACTCGCCGTATGGGGGTCATTTCAGATTCTTGTTGGTTCGTCGCTGCACGGCGCACGGTTGTTTTTCGCGTCAGCTCACTTCCATTGCGAGCGAGATCGAAATCGACATAGTGAATTTCCTCTTCCTTACCCTGGAAGCACGCATGAAAGGCGGCCAATAATTCGACATCGGCCAGTTGTTGAGCGGCGGCATGCGGTTGTCCGATGGTCGGAATGACCGCGGGCAACAGGTAGACGCAGGCGGGCGGCGTCTTGAAAGGCCCAATAAGCGTAGCTCTGCTCGGGTCGGAGAGTTTTGGACATGGACGTCCGATCGTTCCGCACACCATGTCCCACATGATGACGCCATCGACGCGCTGATTGCGTGAAATCATTTCCGCGCTGAGGCGGGTATGAATGCCTGACCAGGCGTTGCGGCGGGGGTCCGCACCCGGATTAGAGCAAATGCTCCATATGACGAACTCGTCGGCCGTGTCGGGCCGCTCGAAGATGTTGGTGTTATTGCCGTCCAGACAGCCCTTCAGATCGACGACCGCTGTGCGGCCGCTCTTTAAACGTATGACATAGTCATTGCGATTCGAGTCGTTGGTCAGATCCCATCCCGAGATGAAGCCTCCATCCTCCAGATGATTAAGCGCGTGCTGCACGAATTCACGTTTGCCGCGCATGGTGGCTGAGAATTGCCCTCTGACTCTTTCTACCGCTCCTCGAAAAAGCCCTGAGTTGTAAAACTCGCGTTCATCCACTCCATGATCGCCGAGCTTGTGCGCTTCCGTCTTAAGAACTTCCGCAAAACGTTCTATTTGGTCGCGTAAACCGCTGTTTTGCTCACACGGAATAACGCTCATGCAGCTTCTTCTCGACGCTCGGCCACCGCCATGCCGAGTAGAGGTTCAAAAATATGATGCGCCAGATGACGAACGACAGGCACGGCCACGCCGTCCCCGGTAAGGTGATAGGCTTCATTATAATTTTTCGGGAGCTTGTACGAGTCCTCTAATCCCATGAGCCTCGCGGTCTCGCGCGCAGAAATCAGGCGGGAACGGATTTTGTTCCCATCCACCACGAGGATAGTTTGTCTGCTTGAACCCCCTGCGGGCGTGCGCAAGCAGCCGGCGACATCATCAAATCGCACTTCCGCGCGTTGAACTTTCAACCCATTATCATCTAATCGCGTCCGCCTATAGACGCCTCCGACCATACGACGTTCCGCGCGTTTTGCGGCGTTAACCTTAGCCAAATTAGTGGGAGACATCATTTCAAGCAGATGCTTCGTCTCCGCAGCGGTGTGCCAGCTAATATCGCTTGGAGTTTCCTCGATGATGTCCGCAAAAGTCGAACTGCGAAGTTGTGGAGTAGGCACATTCCACCATACCAGTTTTTCTTTGGCCGTCGAAGAAATACCCTCTACCGCCTTACAAAGCCCGCGAGTGTGAAACGGCCCAAGCGGCTCAGGCGTCAACAAAGCCGAATGCACTTCGACGTCGTTACGTACCCCAATAAAAAACAGACGGGGCCGCGACTGCGGTACAAATAGCGATGCGTTAATGACCAGCGCACCGTAACGATAGTCAGCTCGGGCGAACATCCGACATATGGCGTCGAAATCTTTGCCTTCGTGCGACGTCAAGGTTCCTAAAACGTTCTCCAGAGCGATAATACGGGGCGCTCGGCCTTCGGCGATCAAGCCTTCTATTACCTTCCAGAACGGATAGAAGGTACCAGAACGCTCGCCCTTGAGTCCAGCGCCTCCGCCCGCAAGCGACAGGTCTTGGCAGGGGAACGAACCCCATATTAAATCTGCGTGTCCAGGTAAGTTCGCCGCTTTAACGTTGTTGACATCGCCAACAGTCAGTTCGCCGCCGGTGCCCCAATTCAATTGATAGGTTAGCCCCTTCTTATGATCGAAGTCATTGGCGAACAGGCAGGTCCATTGAGAACCGAGCCCGGCGCGGGCCATGCCTCCTCCGGCAAAAAATTCGTAGAAGTTACTCATTGGCCGCTCGCTGGGTTAATTCCAATACAGGTTGATCTGATTCGCGCGCTATTTTTTCTTCGATAGCTTCAGCGATCCAGGTATTGCGCGATACGTTGCCGGGACGTTTTCCGCGCGCGGCATCAATACTTCGGAACATCTCGGAAGAGAGACGCAAATTAATACGGTCTAAGGAGTTCACGATCGTTTGTAGCCTCAGGTCGGGCTGTTTCATCTGTCGCCATGGCGCCATTGTGGCGCCATGGCGACAGACCTGTCAAGGATGCTAGGGGCCGGTGCCTGACCATTCAATTCGACGTTTTCGTTGCGAAAATGCAAGGCTCTACATTGCTTGGAGCCGCGAGGATAGGCCACCAGAATTTGTGCCCTGTCCAACCGCGTTCCTTGGAGCCGTCCTGCTGGAGCAGCACCAAGGCGGGTTTGGTTCTCGCTGAGTCAATCACCACGCCGCGTAAGGTTCGACCAAGAATAGATAATCCCGACTTGTCACCAGACTTCGTTCGATCCAGTTTTCGGCCGGTTTCCGCAAGAAGGAGTAATTCACCGTTCCCTCCCTCTCGAACATCGGTGTAATAGTCGATCAAGCCGCGCATGGCGTCCCACTCGAAACCCACGTCATCGAAGAACATAGATTGCTCCGCAGCATCGATAATTTGTAGCGCGCGTTCCCGGTCAATGCCAAAGAAAGTATTCGTATCCCGCCACCCTGGTTCGATCAGACGGTCTAACGTGCTCTGTGCGGCGGTCATCCGCTTGCCCGTGGCGGTTTGAAAATCAGTGGGCAGGAGAAGGCCATTCGGGCGAATTGCAACGACATCGCTAAGAAGCACCTTATTAGGCGCACAAGGCCGCACGCGTCGACGGGCGTCTGTTTGAAGAAAAACAACGCCGCGATCATGCGCGCCCGTTTCAAAGGCTTCGCGCAATGCATTCTCAAAGCCGTTGATGGTGTAGAGCCGATCATAGACGTCGCGCGACGTATAAAAGCGCGTTACGGCCAGATCGGCGCGCGTACGATTTCCATACATTCTGGAATGCTGGAGCACGGTATCCGCTTGCATGGTGCGCGGGTTCCGACCGTAGTAAAACGCGATAAGGTTGGGAATTGTAATGCCGCGGTCAAGTATGTTACCGCCCACATAAATGTTAAAGGGCGTTCTCAGTTTCAATTCCGCCTTTTCGTCAAGAAGCGCCATGACGTCTTTATCCGAGTTGACTGTCTCGCGCACGACATCGTCGCTCCGCAGCGCGTCGATGAATACGTCGAATGCTTCGTCTCGGAGCGGCATTCTGCTCTTATCGGCGAGTACCGAAGCGGTGAGATCGTCAAAGGCGGCGTCAAATAGGGGCCGCAATCGCTTGGGCTTGGATTCCGCTGTGGTGAGAATCGCCTGAAAGATCCACTCAATGACTTGTTCCTGCCACGCATGCGCCTTCTTTTGGGTGTCATTATGGATGATCATCGCATATTTACGTTTGCGCTCCCCGACTTCTTGCTGTTGCCAACGACGGACGCACACGGCCAGTACAAAGGTGACGATGGCTCGCCGAAGGCCGACTGTATTTGGGCTATCTAAAACCGAGTCAGGATGGATTCTGCGTTTGTCCGGTTTGCGTAGCGCGTCTTGCTCTTGTACGCCGACTTCAACAACGAGATAGTGACGCGGGTCGTCTTCGTCGTGTCCGCCAAAATAGTCGTCCCCACCGACATATCCGCCATGGATGGGGAGCAATTCCGTAAACGCCGGCTTTTTGGGTTTAAATACGTAGTCTCCCGTTACAGAGTCTTCGTAATCATCGGGCTGCAGGTAGAGCGAGTAAGGCGTCGCTGTGACTTGGAGAAAGGCGACTCCGTCCATCATGCGACGCAAATCGTCCATGCGCTCGGCGATTGTTCCTTGCTCGACGTCAGCCTGTCCGCGCTTGCGCACGAAACGTACGCTGGCCAAGTCGGCTTCGTCGTCAATGAGGAGGACACGCCGATTTTTTAGCGCATGATGCGCTTCAATAAACTCAATAAGGCGTGTCAGGTTCTGCGCCTGTTTTTTTGCAACCACGACAATCTTGCGATTAAGCTCGCTGCGAGTGAGCTTGCCGGGCAGCTTCATAATGTCCAATACGATAAGCTCATCCTCGTCGATGAATTCCGCCAAATCCGAACTCAGTCGAGAAACAGTTTGCGCCGAGAGCGTCTTTGTTCCTTTTGTCAGGACAAGCGCAATATCGAAGCCTCGGTCAAAAGCACGAGCGATGGCTCCCACGAAGCCTCGGGTTTTGCCCGATTGAATCTTCCCTAGAAGCATGCCTGGCCGATCGCTCGTCGTCGAGCCCACATCCAACTGATTAACCACTCGTTCGATGCACTCCGCCAAGGCGTCGTCATCCTCTCTTGTCGCACGTAAGCGAGCATAAAACCCTGGCATATATTCTCCCGTTTAGCGCTTTATTAGAAAGGACGTCGTATCGACCTATAAAGTGTTATGCGACAGAGCGGCCCATAAGCTAGTAGTAGAGGTAAGTACGCTGAAAGCAATACTAGTAACATGATGTTCTACCCACGCCAAGCTCTTAAGACGGAAACATGCCAAAAAATGCGCTCGCGCTTGGGAGTCCCTACGCGACCGGCTGCCAGAGCGGCGGGCCTGCCGGCTGATGGCCGAGCTGTTGGATTCGGCTGATCACTCCAATGTTGCCCTCGAGCTGGCCGGAGTGCTGACAACACCCCACCGCACCGCTCAGGATAATTAACGTCCGTCGCTCAAAATAGTTGACGCCGACCAGCCGATGAGATTGCGAGTCGAGGCAAGATGATGGTGCCGAAGAACTAGATCGTGTCCGAAGCCTGTCGGAAGGCGGCGACCTCTCCTCACGTTGTGAGCCAGTCCGCCCGAACTACGGCACGCCTGCCCGCCCATGCCCGAGCCAAGAAGATGGCTGAGGAACATCCTAGGTCAACGTTGCCAATTCCGAGTCCCATACCCCCAAGGCTGTTTTTTTCTGGTACGACATCCTAATGGGGTGGGGATTGGGGGGTCTGAGGGGAAATTTCTGACTTTCTCCAGAGATGTCATAGTGACAAATTTCATGAAAGCGCCTTAGATAACTCCCCTAGACTCCCCAAATCCCCCACTTTCACACTCTGGTCACCGCCCAAATGGCACCGCGCTTGTCGTCTCGGGCAACGAGGTCCAGTCGCAACCCTGAGACCACGCGACCACGATAACGTCGCATCCAGCCGCTAAAGTACTCTGACGCAAAACACCTCTTTTTTGGTGAAGTGCCGACCTCCCGCAGCAACTCCCCAAAGGCGGACTCTGGCCCTTCACCGCTCGCTGGACCCCACTCAGCAATTTTCGCGAGCTCACGGACCTTGACGGGCTTGGCACCGAAACGCGCATACCACGCCTCCAGAATGGCTGCATGCTGTAAATGACGCGGGTCTTCGGCTTTCGACCGCTTGAGCACCTCCAGCGGATCAGCAAGCGCTACGGGCGCGCAACCACCTGCGCTTACCCAGCAGACGCACTGGCGCACGAGCTGTTCCCATTCCCCGAACGAACCAAGACCTCCGGCCCCAAGGCGCGGAGCGCCTTCCGCTTGGTAGGTTGCAAGGACCGCGATGAGATCGGCCCGGTATTCTTGCAAGCGTGTGCGGACAAGTTCCCGCGGATCGAAGGGGAAAGCGCGCGATTCCGGCGACTCGGTATTGGCATCGAGTGTCACGGGCAGCACACGACGAAACAGATCGCCTCCCGCACTGACGTTATTCCCGTTGAGCACGAAAAGTGCGCGATTCTGCTGACGTACAACGACCGATTGGCCAAGAATCCGGCCCTCCGGCTCGGCACTCGTCAATGTCGCGCAGAGTGCCGCCGACTCTAGGGTGCCCTGGAG
This sequence comes from Castellaniella sp., assembly GCA_019104865.1. Lineage (GTDB taxonomy): Bacteria > Pseudomonadota > Gammaproteobacteria > Burkholderiales > Burkholderiaceae_B > Castellaniella. The sequence goes on from JAHRWZ010000082.1 coordinate 7,945, forward strand.
GTTGTCCAGCACAAGACCGCTGCAGCCGGTCATTAGCTTCGCGAACAAGCGCTTTTCGATCTCGGCGGGATCCGAGTCGGGTAATGGCAGCGCTGCCGCGGCCGCACCCACCAGAAGCATTAGGCACTCTGATAGCAGCGTTTTCCCTGAACCCGGCGCATGGGCGTTGATCAGGAACGCGGGTGCGGTCGGCAACGTCGGGCGAACGACCGTGGTAAGCAGCGCCGCCAGCCAGACCGCACGGCTGAGATCATCCTCGAACGGAAATTGCGCGAACGGTGCCCAGATGCGGTCCAGCGTCGCGCGCAAGCCATCGGAATCTAGCGGCTCAACGTCGCCCCTCTCCGGCCGATCGTTCAGGAACAGCAGACCACTACTGATATCAAACCCAGATCGATTGAGGATCGTGCCATCGGGGCGCATTACGGGGTGGTCGACGACTCCCGATATTTTTGGCAAATCCCAGTCACCGCGCGCCGCCATCACGCGCTCCACCAGATCTTTTGGACAATCAGCGTCCTGCCAATCTTTTGATCTGGCATCAAGTTTTGTGAACCTGAAGCTCGTCTCCAGATACGTCCTCAACCAGGGTGCTTCAACCGCAACCAGCTCGCCGTCCGCCAGGCGTACAAGCTGCCCGGCTCGTTCAAAGATGCAGGCTTCTGAACGCAGGCGTTGCAAAATATCCGCGACAATCTGAGGACTGTCACCGCGCGTCAGCATCAGGCTCTGCTTGGCACGCGCGAGCACATAACGCTGACCCCCATGCGCGTGACTGTACAAATAAGGGCGACCACCGCTACGCAAATTCAGCCAGGCAACCCGATGATCCTCGCCGGCCTCCAATGGATCAGCGAACCGTTCGCCATGCCACCGCTCAGGGTCATCAAGTATTTGACGCACAGTGACCTGTTCGCCACTTCGATGGAGGAGCTGGAATCCGCCCGTCAACACTTGGTTTTCGACCGCCTCGTGCAGGCGGCTGCGTACCACTTCGTACTGTGCCTCGTCTGTCGTCGGCGGCAGCGCGGCCAAACGCTTCTGGACCCACGCTTGCCGTGCATCCCGGCATCGAGTCTGAAGAACAGCATCGCTGCACGCTGCTACCATCAGTTCCTTCAGTTGCGCCCGCTCACGTGAGTTCAGCTCAGGAATAGCGACCGGCGTATTCAATGGAGCCGCACCTGCGTTTAGTGCCTCAGGCTCTGGCCGACGATGCTCAAGCGGTGCCACGCATACGGGAGGTGCTGCGAAATCCAGTCGACACGGCTGCCAAACGCTCGCGTCAATGGGTGCGCGCGCCAGGAGCCTCCCCGAATTAGAGACTGCATAGTACCCCTGCCCAGCCAGCCACAGCCGATCAAATAGCGCTCGCCCAGCCCGCTCGATGTCACGTCCATCAGCTACCAGCACATAGAGGCGCTGTCCCTGAAGCCCTGTGACCTGGGTCTCTCCGTTGTAGATGTAGCTGGATGCTGACGGCCCCCAGACCATGGCTGCACCACGCAATCCAGGGCACGCATCGTAAAGCGCCGCGAGCAGGCCATCGCGATCCAGCGGCGGAACACCTGGTGCAGGATCATAGTCGAGCAGCAACCACGAGCTCTGAGCAGGCCACCGGAAAAATTGGTTCGTGCGAGCGATCGCATCGGGGCTGGTAAGACCGGTTGCTTCGAGTGCTGACTGGGTGCAAATTGGATGGTTCTTTCCATCTGCTGGCACGCCAAAGCATAGCGCCTGATTTTTTTCAAGGCGTTGCAGGGTGCTCACCAACGCCTCCGGCTCGTCAATCCTGAGCGGTACAACTCGACCTCTTGTCATCTGGCCTGCTGCCGCCTTGACCGGCTTGTCATCGACCATTGACCAGCGCTTCGTCAGGCGCTCCGGCTCGGCGCTCTCAATGACGCTCAGATTCATTGTCATTGCCGCACCTCCGAATCGAAAGCGAAGGCGGCACGAAGCTGGCCGTCGTCAACCGCAGAAGCACGTTCCGAAGGGGTTGCACCGACCAGTGAGGCCCAAAACTCTAAGGTTAGTTGTGTCGCGGCTACTGCCGCGATTGTTGTTGTCATTTGCACGACACATCTCCTGGATGTGCCGCAGGTTTCAGCGAAAAATCTACCTATTTGGCCTGATACTGCTCATTCATCAAACAATTTGCCCTGTGCTGATACTTGCGACAGGTGAAGCGCAGACCCACGCTGACCGGCTGGCAGCAGGCCCACGCTGCGCACCTCGCCTTGACGCCCGCCGAGGCCTTTCAAAGGTGCGTTTACCGTATAGTGCAATCGCACCCGCCGAGGTTAGTAATTTAGGGCGAACCCTGCGTGAGGTGGGTGAGAGAAGTGAGCTGCGAGTGCGGAGCGTCCGCAGCCGGCAGCTTTGCGTTTGTGAGTTGCCGATGTCCTGATTCATCATGACTCTTGCGTGTGCCGAATGCTGAGCAAGATCGAGAGCAAAAGAGGCTTGGGAACCTTGCGCCTGTGCTCACTCCACCACAGAAACCAGCGGTGGCGGTCGGTCATCTGCTGCGGCTTTTCTGCGGAGAAGGATTTGCTCGCCCTTGGTAGGACGGCCCCGGCGGCGGGGTACCACCGTCCGAATGGCAGGGAGAGTGGTAGGCATGGGCGCGCGCTTGGCTTCACGCCACGCAGCAATATCCTCCGGGAGGAACTGAGGAAGTCGGCCGTTTCGCACAACAGATGGAAGGTCTCCCCCTGAACTAAGACGGTTGTAGATGGTCTGAGGTGCCAGCCCCAGGAAGGGCGCGGCCTGCGTGACGGACAACAGCGGTTGCAGCATATGGGCGATCCTTAAAAGACGCAGGCAAATGCGCCTGCCCTTTGTATAGCGCACGCGCTCGGTCGCACGTCTCATTATTTAGCCTTACCGCAGCCCGTTCCGCCCACTGCGCCATGGCGCACTTTTGGCGCACTCCCCCCAGTAAACGAGGGTAAAATACGGTATTCCGAGGTATAGGAAATACGCCATTTTCATAGAGGAAGGGTGCACATTACAGGGAAATAGAACCCACTTGTAATGAGAAGGTCGGGGGTTCGATTCCTCTAGCCGGCACCAATGAATCCAGGCACAAACGCCAGCCCCGAAAAGGCTGGCGCTTTTTATTGCCCGGACCGGTGAGCGCCACAAAGACCCACGGCATCGTCGCCGCCACCCGGATCGAGCAGCCATAGCTGCCCCCGTGTGAAGAAACGGTCGCCCAGCGGATATGAGCCCGTCATCGGAGCGATCAACGCGCGTTGGCAGAGACTCAATGGCTGTCCGGACTGCTTGAGCGATTCGACGAATCGTTCGGCTGCCGCATCCACATCGGGCGAGACTGTGTGCAAAATGCCCCAGCGGATGCCGTCGTACGTCCGCGTCACCCCCACGAAGATCTGTTGCTCACCGACACGGAAAGGCGTTTGCCAGAGTCTGACGGTAACAACGGCCTTGCCCTGCGCGTTCTGAATCAGGCGTTCGAAAGCGAGATCGTTGATACGGTTGTTCCAGAGCGCCAGCGCAAGCGGTGCCGTGGTGTAGTCCAGGCCCTGTCGTGCCAGGCGCAGCAGGTTGTTCAGATCCGGCCTATCGGCGGGGAGCCAGCCTGCCCGGCGCAGAAGAGCGGACAATGCATCCGCGCCTGACGTGGCGATGGCAAACGAGAGCGGCTGATCGGACGCGCCAAACAGAGACGATGTGCTCGTCAGTTTCTGAGCACGCAGTATTTCGTCCAAAGGCTGATCGACGTGGATGATGGTTTCCGGGGCGGAAACCGGGGCTGGCAGCGTGCGGGTGGCGGCATAGGCGACAAACCCGGCAACCGCGATCGCGACCAGGCCGAAGGCCGCCGCTTTTCGGCTGCGTTCGGCCGGCGCATCCCAATCCATTCGCCCGCCGACACTGAGCCATTCCGTCAGGCTGATGCCCACAATCAGCCAAAGCGCACCAACCAGGTAACCCGCCCAGACGTCGCTCAAAAAGTGTGCGCCGAGCATGATGCGGCTGAGGCCGATCAGGAACACCAGTGCAACCGTCGAAAAGAACAGGTGGACCCGCGTCTTCCACTGGCCTGCGGAGCGGATCAGCAGATAGCCCACGAAACCGTAAAAGGCGACGGCGATGGTCGCGTGCCCGCTCGGAAACGAATAGGAAGTTTCAAGCAGGATGGCCTCGGTCGGCCGTGGCCGCTCGAAGGCCAGCTTACCCAGAGAGCTGAAAGCCACCGCTCCCAGGCTGGAGACCAGCAAACCCACAACCGCGTATTTCCGGTTCACGAGCCAGAGCAGCAGCGCCCCGATCAGCAACAGCACCCCGACCACCGGCAACTGGCCCAAATCGGTTATCCACACGAACGGAGGAATGGCCACCGGCGCGCGAAAAGTGGCAACCAGTTGGGCCGTGGCGTGATCGATCGCGACAATCGGGTCGGAGGTGACAACGTCCTCGACGATGCCGGCGAACAAGGCCAGCACATAGGTGAACGCCAGGACGAGAACCGTCAGCGGCAGGCCCTGAAAGTGCGTGCGATCGATACGACCCGCGAGGAAGCGGATGCCGGCCGGATGCCGACGCACCCATCGCCGTACGTAGGCATTGCGACCCAGAGCCTCTTTGATCGAACGAATGAGCGAAACCGCCACCCGCCATGCATCGCGGCCCTTACGCACGACAAAGCGCTGCAAGAGCCAAAGCAGCACCCATGCGACCAGCACAGCTACCACCACCATCCCGGCCCGCGACATCCACGCTTGCGCAACCTTGAGCGACTGTCCGAACAGATAGCCACCACCCACCCACTGCACCCCCCACCCGATCGCCCCCAGGAAGTTCCAGAAAAGGAACGTGCGATACCTCATTTGCACGGTACCTGCGACGAATGGCGCAATTTCCTTGACGCTCGGGATGAAGCGCCCCAGAAAAACGCTCTTGGCGCCATGCCGGTCAAAAAAGCGGTGAACCTGCTCGAAATGGCCGGGGGCCAGAAACCAGATGCCACTGCGCGTCCATTTCGTGCCGTAACGCTCTCCCAGCCAGTAATTGAAATTATCGCCAAGGACGGCGCCGGCAATGGCGAACCACAACAGATCACCGAAGTCCAGGTAGCTGCCGGCCGCCCAAGCCCCCAACAGCAGCAACAGCGTCGAGCCGGGCAGAAACAGCCCGACGACAAGCGCCGTCTCCAGCAGAGCGGCCAAGAAGGCCGTCCAATAGCCCAGCATATGGAAGTGCTGGATGGATGGCAGAATGGCGCTGAAGAATTTCTCGATCAAAGGAACCCTCGCGGGATGATTACCAGATGCTGGTGAGCCGGCGGTCGAGCTTCGAGCCTTCGCGATACAGAATGCGCACGAGGATGGCAGCGATAACGCCGGTGGCTGCGCCGCCCAGCACATCGCTGAAGTAATGGGTCCCGATGTACACCCGGGAGAATGCGATCAACAAGGCCGCCGCGAGAAAAACCAGGCCGCGGCGGTGAAAGCCGTGCAACAGGAAAGCGGCAGCGATAGCAAAAACCGCGGTTGCGTGATCCGAGGGGAACGAAAAGTCCATACTCGGCGCCACGATCAGGTGTGTCAAGCCGGCGTCGTATGGGCGCATCCGGTGCACGAACAGCAGGATCAGCTGGTTCAGGGCGAGGCCGGCCAGGAAAGAGAATCCTGTGGCAATCAGGACATGACGGGTCTGTGTGCGCGCATTGCGCTGCCACCATTGCCCCCCGACCGCGAGCACGAGGAGCGGCACGCCGATGGCCGAGGCCCAGACCATCAGAAAATCGACGGCGGCGCTTGCTCCGGCAAGGCTGTTGATGACGTGTGTGATTGCAGCGTCAAGCTCGTACATGATTGATCCTCGATCAGGGTTTCGAAACCGCGATACTGGTCATTACGGCCCCGGGCAGCAAACAAACCTCAAAATGTTACCACCCGGAAAACCGATGCCGTCGGGAAGCTCAGGGGCTCAATGCCTCGATCCGGCAGTCCCAAAGGAACTATCCCGCGACGGTATTGTCATAGATTCATCCGCTTTGCGCGGGGAGCCATCATGGACAGCACCAGGATCACCCTCGTTTCCGATCGGTCCATTTCCGATCGGTCCAATACCGGGAAGGGACATCCCCGCCTGACAAGACTCGCGCTCATGGCGGCCTTGGCCGCCATCCCCGGATTGACCCTTCCCGTGATCGCAAATGCCGATGTCAGGATCGGCGTGGGGATCGGCATCGCGCCGCCGGCGCTGCCGGTCTATACCCAGCCCGTCGCGCCCGGCCCCGGGTACATCTGGACGCCGGGGTACTGGGCCTGGGGCCCGAACGGCTATTACTGGGTCAACGGCACCTGGCTGATGCCTCCCACAGTCGGCATGCTGTGGACACCGGGCTGGTGGGGCTGGGAGGATGGACTGTATTACTGGCATGCCGGCTACTGGGGACCCCGGGTCGGCTTCTACGGCGGCATCAACTACGGCTTCGGCTATTTCGGCGTCGGTTACGTCGGTGGCTACTGGCGTGACCGCCATTTCTATTACAACCGCGCGGTCAACAACATCAACGTGACGAACATCCACAACGTCTACGTCGACAAGACCGTCATCAACAACGTGCACACCAACCGGGCCAGCTACAACGGCGGCCGAGGCGGTATCGAATCGCGCCCCACGCCAGAGCAGCGCAACTATGCGTCTCAGCGCCACCAAACACTACCGCCGATGGATCGCGGCCCGCGTCAGGGCATGACGCCGGCTGAAGGCAGGGCGCCACTGGATCGGCTACCACAAGGCCGGATGCAGCAGGACCGGCCGCAGCAGGAGCGCATGCCACAAGAACGCATGCAGCAGGAACGCATGCAGCAAGACCGAGGCCCCGGCTTCGCACCGCAGCCGCGGGCACCCGAACCGCCACGCGGCCAGTTCAGGGAACGCGACGTCAGGCCAGCTCAACGTCAAGACCGGCAGCCCGAGGTCAGGCAACAGGAATACAGACCACGCGGCGAGGCCCCGGCGCGTGAGGAAAGAAACGGCGACTCACGCCCGGAGCATCGGGGTGAGGGCCGCTTCCGCTGAGGGATGAGCGACCGCGTATCGGGCGCCCGAATCAGGGTCATTTCCAGGAGTACCGCATCATGCAACTCAAATCTTCCAATCATCTCGAGCTCCATGTCGCGCGGAATTTCGCGCTGGCCGGTCTGGTGCTGGCGGGCGCCGGTTTCCTTTCCCCCGCCTGGGCCGCCCTGCCGCCCATGCAGCATCAGGGCAACGTGGAATATGTCAGCGGCGGCATCGGCATCGACGAATCCACGTCCTTCAAGGAATCGATGTCCAAGTTCCCGCTGGCAATCACCTTCGACCAGATGGAGCAAGGCAAAGGCGATTACGTCGCCAACGTGAAGGTGGCCATTCGCGACGGGCATGGCAAGGACGTACTGGACACGACGGCCCAGGGCCCCTATCTGCTGGCCAGGCTGCCGGCGGGCAAATATCAGGTCAAGGCGACTTACCAGAACGAAACCCAGACGCGCAATGTAGACATCGGCCGCAAGGGATCCGAGCATCTGGTGTTCTCGTGGCACCGCAAGGAACTGAAAAAGTAAGCCCCCGATACGGGACTCCCCCGCCGGCCGGCCGTTTCCCTGGAAACCGCCGGCCGGCTTTCATTGGGGTCCCGGTTCCCGCGTCGCGGCGGGATTCACCCCGCCGACACCTCCACCGGACGCGCCCTCCGAATGCAATCCGATGATGGTCCAGCCAGTTTCCGGGCTCAGATCCTGGTCCAGCGTAAAGGGAATGGCGTAGCCCTTCGGTGTCACGGCAAAAAGCGGAATGACGGATCGACCGGATTCGCCGCTGCGATATTGTGCAAAGTCGAAGGACTCCGACAGGCGGGTGGCCTTGATCTGCGCACCGGCCATCAGCAAAGCCGACAAGGTCCAGTACCCCATCCCGGCCGCGAACAGGGTGCGTCCGCGATATTCCGGATCCAGCGCGTGCTTTTCCGCCACGTCACCGTCCTGCGAGAGCGGCAGGCTGAAGACCTTGTTCTTGCCGAAATCATCCCGGCCGCGCACCATGATCAGTTGATTGACGTGATCGCGCGTCCCCAAGGCCAGCAACCGCCCCAGGCCGCTCGTGTCCAGGTTGCGCTGCGCATGCTCGGACACGGGGCTGCCATGATAGGTGGGCAGCCCCAGCATCCGGGCCTTGGACAGGCTGTACCAGTCGCTATCACACAGCCTGACGGGGACACCCTGTTCATGCAGCGCCAGGCCAATGGCGCGGGCCACCGGGTTGGCCCCGGAAATCAGAAAGCCCACGCGGTCCGGTTCGGCGCATTTCAGCAAACGGGCCACGGGCCGCGCGGTCAGGCTCTGCCAGATCACGGTGCCGATGATGACCAGGAAAGTCATCGGCAGCAGACGGTCCGCCCCGGGCACCCGCAGCGCCTCCAGGCGCAGCGCGAACAGGGCCGACACCGCCGCGGCCACGATCCCACGCGGGGCGATCCAGGCGAGCAAGGCCCGCTCGCGCCAGTTCAGCGCCGAGCCCCAGGTGGCAAACAGAACCTTCAGCGGCCGCCCCACCCACAACATGACCGCCAGGACCGCCAGCGCCGGCCAACCCAGCCCGAACAGACGATCAGGCGCGACCCGGGCAGCCAGCAGAATGAATAAGGCGGACAACAGGATCTGGCTGAGTACTTCCTTGAATTCCAGAATATCGTGCACAGGAATTCCCGGACGGTTGGCCAGCCAGATCCCCATCACCGTCACGGCCAGCAGCCCGGACTCATGCTGACCGTGGTTGGCCAGGGAAAAGGCGGCAAAGACCGACGCCAGCACCGACAGATTGAGCAGCGAATCCGGGATCCAGCGTCGGCGCAGCAGGACTTCCAGCAGCCAGCCGGCCACGAGGCCGATGCCCAGACCTGTGGCCACGGTCGCCCCGAAAGCCCACAAGGCGTGCATCCAGGTATGATGCGCGCGCAGGGCGGCCATGAGGTCATAGGCCAGTACCGCCAGGATTGCGCCGATCGGGTCGATCAGGATCCCTTCCCAGCGCAGGGCATGAGCGACCGGCGCGACGGGTTTCACGGTCTTGAGTAGCGGCGTGATCACGGTCGGCCCCGTCACGGCGGTGATGGCGCCAAACAACACCGCGAGATCCCAGGGAAACCCCAGAAACAGGTGCACTGCGACTGTCGATACGCACCAGGTGATCAGCAGGCCGCCCGTCACCAGGCGGCGCACGACCCGTTCCAGGCCGCGGGTCTGGTGAAACTCCAGCGTCAGACTGCCTTCGAAGAGGATCACGGCCACCGAGAGGGAGACGATCGGAAACAGCAGATCGCCAAACAGAGCGTCCGGATTCAGCCAGCCCGCCACCGGCCCGACGGCGATGCCCGCCAGCAGCAGGAAGAGAATGGCCGGAACGCGCAGCCGCCACGCCAGCCACTGCGCCGCCATGGCCACGACGCCGATGCCAGCCAGCAGGAGCTCAGGATTCGTCGTCATACGCATTCTTCCTGTGTCGCACCGCGAGCCACCAGGCCCGCCCCCAAGCCCGCCAGCCCTGCGCCCTCGCCTGTTGCCAGCTCTTGAGCAGGCCGTAGGACAGATGTGTCTTTTCCTGGCCGACGGGAACATCGGTGCGAACCCGCATCCAGGACGATTTCGCGTGCCCCAGCCGTTGATCGGGATACACGCTGCGATGGCCGATGATCAGGTACGCCGCGATGGCGGCGCCCGACACGTAGACGGTGCCGACAACGCCGCCGAACAGCTCCACCCCCATCAGGATCGCGGCCAATGGCGTGTTCGAGGCCGCCGCGACCACCGACACCAGCCCCACGGCCGCCCCGAGCGTCGGGCTGATGCCGAACAGATGGGCGAAAGCATTGCCCGCCACGGCGCCGATCACGAATTGCGGCGTGACGATACCGCCATAAAACCCCGATCCCAGCGTCACGGCGACCAACAGCGCTTTCCACAAGAACCCCAGATAGGGCATGGAATCACCCTGCAGGGCGCGGTCCATAAGCGGCAGGCTCAGGCCCAGATAGTCGGTCGGAATGACAGTGATCAGTACCGCCAGCAGCAGCCCGCCCAGGAGCGGCATCAGGGGCGGCCAGAGTTGGTAGCGGACCTGCAGCCGTTGAAAGGCATTGCGCACCGCGTAGATCAGATCCACGAAGATCCGGGCCACCACGCCGCACAGCATGCCGATCAGGACCGTGCGCAGGAACACCGACTCGGAAAACCCGGGCAGCGTGGGAATCGCGTAGTACTGATAGGGAATGCTCAGCGCCTTGCTGACCTGAAACGAGGTCATGCCGGCGATCAGGGCCGGAAACAGGAAATCGTGCCGGATCCGGCCGATGACCAGCATTTCGACACCGTAGATGGCGCCGGCGATCGGGGTGCCGAACACGCTGGCAAAGCCGGCACTGACCCCGCAAGCGACGATGCGCTGGCGCAATTCGGCATTCAGCCGGAACACGCGGCCAATGATGGCAGCCAGTGACGCCCCCAGATGCGAGCAGGGCCCTTCCTTGCCGGCGGACCCGCCGCTGGCCAGCGTGACGATGGCCGCAACCGGCTTGATGAGCAGCGTGCGCCAGGGCATCCGGCCGCCCTGTTCATGCACGGCGGCAAAGATGGAATCCTTCAGCCCCGGTTTGCCCAGCGCCCGGTAGCCGTAGGTCATGAGCAGGCCATTGACCAGGCCTGCCAGGGGCAGCATGCCCCAGTAGGCCCAATGCGGCACCGCCTGCGTGCGACCGGTCATGGCGAACAGTGCATGCAGGAACGCGCTGGTCCCGACACCCACCACGAGCCCGACCAAAGAAGCCAGGACCAGCCACTGCACGACTGTGGCCAGCATGATGGCGGGTTCCAGCAGGTCGATGCGCGGAGCGGAGGGTAGTCTCATGGAATGCGGTCACTGTAGGGCTTCAATCGGTATCGTCTTGCAGGTCGGACGTGCCAGTCACGGGACAGGACGCCAGTTCCCGATAATACGACCCGGTTTCACGGGGCGTGGAAGCGACCAGCACGCAACGACGCGGAACCCACAGGATCGGCTCGGGCATCGGCAGGCGCGCCAGATCCCCCGGACCCGCGCGGCGCAGCAAGGAGACATGGGGGCGAAAGGGCTCGTCGGGCGGGGTGAAATCCTGACGCGCCAGGGCCTGCCAGAGCCCTCGCTGCAACACATCCAGCCAGGGCACCGGCGTGGAAGGTCCCGCCCAGACGATCCGGGGCCACCGAAAGCGGCCATAGCGGTCCAACGTCAGAGAGCCGCCCGACCATTGGACTTCGCGCAGGATGGCCTGGACGTCCGGCACCCGATCCGTCGGCACATTCCCCAGGAACGCCAGCGTCAGATGCAGGGTATCGGGGCGCATGATGCGCCCGCCGCACAGGGCATGCGCCCGCCTTGCCCATCGGGTCAGGGCACCGACGACATCGGCATCCGGCCATAGCGCGAAAAACAAGCGTTGGAATTCCATCCGTTTTCCAGGGTGATTCCTAAGTTTAAGGACCAGGGTGCACTGGTACCATGCGATATTGAACCCTACCTGATCAGAGAGGAAGCTCATCGTGAATATTACAAAATGGCTGGCTACCGCCGCCATGGCGGCCGCTGCCATCGCCACGGTCCCCGCCCACGCGGACACCAAATTCATCAACATCCTGACCGGTGGCCAAAGCGGCGTGTACTACCCGATGGGTGTCGCGCTGTCCCAGATCTACAACAAGAACATCCCCGACGCGAAATCCACGGCCCAGGTGACCAAGGCCTCGGCCGAGAACATGAACCTGCTGCAGGCCGGCCGCGGTGAACTGGCCTTCGCCCTGGCCGATACCGTGTCCGACGCCTACACCGGGAACGCGGAAGCCGGCTTCAAGACCCCACTGAAGAAACTGCGCGGCATGACGGCCACCTACAACAACTACAT
>JAHRWZ010000035.1 GCA_019104865.1 Castellaniella sp.
ATGGCGACCTATGGCGGCATGCTGGGGCTTGATCCATCCAGCCGGCAGCGACTGATCGGGCCGAAAGGCAAAAAGCAGAACAACCCTTTTGCCGCGCTCGGAATCTGACATGGCAAAAGGTGATTACCCGGCGTGCGAACAGGCGCTGAAGTTCGCGCATGATGTCATTCGCGGGAAGATTCCGGCCTGCCGGTACGTCGTTCTGGCCTGCCAGCGCCATTTGGATGACCTGGAGTCCAGCCGTCGAACGGATTATCCGTATCGGTTTGTCCCCGATCTGGCTGAACGCAAGATCAGGTTGATTGAACTTTTGCCCCACACGAAAGGAGAGTGGGGCTTTAAGCGGCAGTTGCTCAGCCTGGAGCCCTGGCAGAAATTCGGCCTGGCCTGCACCTTTGGCTGGATCCGGAAAAAGGACGGATTCAGGCGGTTCCGGGAGTCGTACTGGGAGGTTCCGCGCAAGAACGGAAAGTCTCAGGTTGCGGCCGGCGTGGGTGTCAGCATGTTTGTCGCCGACGATGAGTTCGGAGCCGAGGTCTACTCCGGGGCTACGACGGAAAAGCAGGCGTGGGAGGTGTTCCGGCCGGCGCGGCTGATGGTCAAGCGCTCCCCCATGCTGGTTGAGCACAAGGGAATCGAGGTCAACGCCTCTAACATGAATATCCCTGAGGATGGCAGTCGGTTTGAACCGCTGATCGGCAACCCGGGGGATGGCAGCAGCCCGTCGTGTTCGGTGATCGACGAATACCACGAGCATGACTCTTCGGCCCAGTATGAAACCATGCTGACCGGCATGGGCGCCCGGCGCCAGCCGCTCATGTTCATCATTACGACCGCCGGCGCGAACATCGAGGGCCCGTGCTATGACAAGCGCCGCCAGGTCGTCGAGATGCTGGAAGGAACAGTTCCAGACGATGAACTCTTCGGCTGGATATGGACCATCGACGAGGGCGATGACTGGACCGATCCGCGGATCTTGGCCAAGGCCAATCCGAACATCGGCATTTCGGTCTTTCAGGAGTACTTGGAGAGCCAGCAGCAACGGGCGATCCGCTCTGCGCGGTTCACCAACACCTTCAAGACCAAGCACCTGAACGTCTGGGTGAGCGCGAAAACCGGCTACTTCAACATGGAGAGCTGGAAGGCGTGTGAGGACACTAGCCTGACCCTGGAGGCGTTCGAGGGGCAGTCGTGCATCCTTGGGTTCGACCTGGCAAGAAAGCTCGACATGAACAGTATGGCTCGGCTCTTTTATCGGGACATCGATGGCAGGCGCCACTACTACAGTGTGGCGCCCAGGTTCTGGGTGCCAGAGGATACGGTCAGGAGTACGGACAATCGTCGCATGGCCGAGCGTTATCAGGCGTGGGTCAATTCCGGGCATTTGGAAGAGACGGACGGCGCGGAAATCGACTACCGGGCCATCCTTGCTGAAGCGGTCGAGGCGAACAAGGCATGCCCAGTGGAGTGCAGCCCGATTGACCCGCATGGCGCAACGAACCTGTCACACCACCTGGACGACGAGGGGCTGACACCAGTCACCATCATCCAGAACTACACAAACATGTCCGACCCGATGAAGGAACTTGAGGCGGCCATCATGTCCGGGCGGTTTCATCACGATGGCAACCCGATTATGACCTGGTGCGTCGGAAACGTGATCGGCAAAAACATCCCGGGCAACGATGACATTGTCCGGCCCATCAAACAGGGCAACGACAACAAGATCGACGGCGCGGTCGCAGCAATCATGGCGATAGGGCGGGCGATGGTGCCGCCCGAGCAGGAACAAACCAGCGTTTACGAGCAAGGGGTGACGATTTGAACGCAAAAGAAAAAGCTGCGCTGTCCGCTATGGTGGCGGGCTTCGGGGCGCTTGTTGGCGGCCTTGCGCTCGTCCATATCCCGACCGCTGCCATTGTCGGCGGCGCTTTGCTGATCGCCTTTGGCGTCGCCCTGGATCGTCATGCTGTTTAAGAAATCGGCCGTCGAGGTCGGCATGCTGGCCGGCTGGACGTCTGGGCTGTTGGGCGCCACGCGCTCCGCTTCCGGGCAGATGGTCACGCATAAGACAGCGCTGGCTATTCCTGTGCTGCAAAACTGCGTGTCGCTGCTGGCTGAGAGCGTGGCCCAGCTGCCGCTGGAACTGTATCGGCGTCAGCCCGACGGCGGGCGGCAGGCCGCGACGGATCATCCGCTGTACGACATCCTCAAGCACCAGCCCAACGGTTGGCAGACGCCTTTTGAATACCGCGAGTGCGGTCAGATGGCAGCGGGCCTGCGGGGCAATGCGTATAGCTACATCGAGCGGGATGTCCGCGGCCGGATCAAGGGGCTGTATCCGCTGGACCCAGGGAAGATGACGGTGCTGAAGGGAGAAGACCTTCAGCCGTACTACCAGATTGGCACGGCCGAGCCCATGCCGCAGCGCATGATCCACCACGTTCGCTGGGTGTCGCTCGATAACTATGTGGGCCTGTCGCCCATCGCGCTGCATGCCAATTCCGTCGGCTACACCCTGGCGCTGACCGAATATTCAGCCAAGTCGTTCCTGAACGGCACGGCGCTCTCGGGCGTGCTGGAGCGTCCGCACGAATCTCCGCCGATCAAGGATCAGAGCGTTATCAACAGCATCACGAGCGACTGGCAGGATCGCTTTGGTGGCGCCGGCAACAAGGGCAAGGTCGCCTTCCTGCAAGAGGGCATGACGTTCCGGCCGCTCACCATGAGCAACGTGGACGCGGAACTGATCAGCGCGCTCAAACTCTCCGATTCGGACATTGCCCGCATTTACAAAATGCCGCTGCCGATGGTGGGGAGCATGGAAGGCGCGACGTACAACAACGTCGAGAACCTGCAGATCCAGTTCGTCATCTACACGCTGATGCCGTGGCTGCGCCGGCATGAGCAGGCTATGCAACGCGACTTTCTGAACTCGAACGAGCGCAACGAGTACTACATCGAATTCAACATCGGCGGCCTGTTGCGCGGCAACCAAGAGGCCCGCTACAAGGCCTACGCGGTGGGCCGGCAGTGGGGCTGGCTGTCCATCAATGACATCCGCCGACTTGAGAACCTGCCGCCTGTGAAGGGTGGCGACGTCTACCTGCAGCCATTGAATATGGTGGATGCGGCGGATCCGAACGCAACGAAATTCCCCAAGGAATCCGATACCAAGGCGGCTGCCGCCATTGCAGAGGCACTCCAATGAAAAACTACCATCGACTCGCAAGCCTGATCTTCAATACGCCGCAGATGGTGCGCGACGACATGCTCGATATGGCCGTTCAGTGGGCCAATCGGGCCATGAACCTGAACATCATCAACATCAATGCAGCGCCCGATGTGGGCGCATGGCACGATGATGAACCGGTACAGGCTGGCCCCTCGCCCGCAGAGCGCCGATTGCAATCAGCCCGCGATACCGGCGTCTACGTGCTGCCCATCCACGGCCTGCTGGTGTCGCGCTCGGCGCATCTGGATATGTGCGAGACGATGACGAGCTACGAGGACATCCGCACCATGCTCAATCAGGCCGTGTCCGATCCGAGTGTCGAGCACATCGTGATGGACGTCGACAGCCCGGGAGGGTCGGCCACCGGTTGCATGGAACTGGCCGACGAAATCTACGCGGCCCGCGCCGTGAAGCCCATCACGGCCATTTCCAACTTCGGCGCGTATTCGGCGGCTTATGCGCTGGCGTCTTCCGCATCGGAGTTGATTGTGGCTCCGAGTTCCGGGGTGGGCTCCATCGGCGTCATCGCCCGGCATGTGGACATGAGCAAACGCTACGAGCAGGCCGGCATCAAGATCACGACCGTCTTTGCCGGCGCGCGCAAAAACGATCTGTCCAGCGAGGCGCCGCCGACCGAAGAGGCCATCGCTTGGTTAACAGAGCTCGTCCAAGACAACTATGAATCTTTTGTGCAGACCGTCGCGCGCAATCGAGGCATGTCCGTCGCATCCGTGAAAGAGACGGAGGCGGGGGTTTTCTTCGGCGCCAAGTCTGTGGATATGGAGCTGGCTGATCGCGTCGAGACGCCGCAGGCCGCCGTTAACCGCATCGCGGCCGAAGTTGCGGCCCGCCGGTCCGCCAAGAGCCCAACTCGGATCGCAGCGCGCGCCGCCGCGATGGACACACAGAATCGCATTTAGTCGCGTTCGCGCCTAATGCCAACCAGCCGCCTTCGGGCGGTTTTTTATTGGAGCTTCAAATGAAGAAAGTGCATGAACTGCGGAGCGAACGCGCCACGATCAACGATCAGGTGCAGGCTCTGGCCGCCATCGAGGCGGAAAGCGGTCAACTGACCGTCGAGCAGCAGGCCGAATTCACCGATCTGCAAGGCAAGTTCGCTGACCTGACCGCCCAGATTGAGCGCGCGGAAGCCGCCGAGCGCATGGCTGCGGCTGCGGCCGTTCCCGTGGAAACCCCGGCCAAGGCGACCAGCACCGTGCCGGCGCAGCCCAAGACGCCGGAAAAGCCCGGTGCCGGCATGGCGAAGATGGTCATCGCGCTGGCGGCTGCCCAGGGCAATCGCCAGGAGGCCGCCAAGATCGCCATGGACCGCGGGTATGGTGAACATATCGCCGCGTCGCTGAACACGCTGACCTCCGGGGCCGGCGGGGTGCTGGTGCCCACGAACCTGTCCTCCGAGGTGATCGAACTGCTGCGACCCAAATCGGTGGTCCGCCGCCTGGGCGCCCGGTCGTTGCCGCTGAACAACGGCAATGTGACCATCCCGCGGCTGAAGGGTGGGGCGGTGGTGTCCTACATCGGTTCGGATTCGGATATCCCCACCACGCAGCAAGAATTCGATGACCTTCAACTGAAGGCCAAGAAGCTGACCGCGCTGGTGCCGATCTCCAACGACCTGCTGGCGACCTCCTCGGCCAATCCGAACGTGGACGCCATCGTGGTGGGCGATCTGACCGCTGCCATCGCGCTGCGCGAGGACAAGGCCTTCATTCGCGATGATGGTTTGTCCAATAACCCCAAGGGTCTGCGCTATTGGGCGCCTGTGGCCAACGTCTACCCGGCCTCGCAAGCTGCCCCGACCATTCAGCAGGTTTCGACCGAACTGAACAAGCTGGTGCTGGTACTGGAAGCGGCTGACGCCAACATGACCGCCGCCGGCTGGGTGATGGCCCCGCGCACCAAGCGGTTCCTGCAGGCGCTGCGCGACGGTAATGGAAACAAAGTCTATCCCGAACTGGATCAAGGGATGCTGATGGGCTACCCCGTTGGCACGACGACCCAGGTGCCGGTCAATCTGACGGTGGGAACCGGATCCACCGCCACGGCGGACGGCTCGGAAATCTACTTTGCCGACTTCGGCGACTGCTTCATCGGCGAAGAAGAGCAACTGGTCATCGACTACTCGAAGGAGGCCACCTACAAGGACGGCTCCGGCACGGTGATCTCTGCCTTCCAGCGCGACCAGACGCTGGTGCGCGTGATCGCCAAGCACGACTTTGGCCCGCGCCACGTGGAGTCCGTGGCGGTCCTGACCCAGGTTCAGTGGGGCAAGTAAGCCGCCAAGCATAAGGCGTCAGGCCCGTGCCTTTACGGGCGGGCCGGCCTTTTTCGGAGATCACAATGCATATCGAGTTCATCAAAAACCATGGCGTGTACAGCCCAGGCGACATCGCTGGGTTCGATCCGGCTGTCGCCGAGGTGCTGATCGGAAAAGGCGTGGCTGTGCGCAAGCAGTGGGGCGATAGTCCCGCGCCTCAGGTCGACGCTGGCTCGGACGATTCTGGCCTGGGCGACGCGAACCAAGACGATAGGCCTGCTCGTGGTCGGCGCAAATAATGGCAACCCTGGTTTCTTATACGAGCGATGAGCCGCTGACCGTAGACGAGGTCAAGGCTCATTGCCGCGTGGATAGTGACGACGAAGACGCCTACATCACGGACGTGGTGATCCCTGGGGCTCGATCCTTGGCCGAAAGCCGAACCGGTTCAATCATCCGCAAAGGCACGTTCACTGAGACGATAGCACTTGGCGAGGCGCTGTCGGTCGGTCAGGTGATTTCTGTGGATACCGTCGAGATTGATGGCGTGGAAGTGGCCTTCACTGTCGCCGGCAAGGGGCGCAGAACGATAGTTCAGTCCGCCGGCAACGAGGGCAAAGAGGCCGTGGTGAGTTTTACGGCCGGCACCGATGTGGCGCAGTACCCGGGGGTGAAAAGTTGGCTGTTGCTGGCCGCGGCCTGGATGTACAACCATCGAGAGATCATGGCGGCCGGGCCGAATGCGTTCAACGAAATGCCAAAAAGCTATGTTGATGCGCTGTTGGTCCAAATTGAAGTGCCCAGTCCGTTTTGAAGACCGTCGTCTGCATCGCCAGCGGGCCGAGCCTGACGGCTGATGATTGTGCGCTGGTCAAGGCGTCTGGCCATCTGGCCATCGCCGTGAACAACTCGTATTTGCTGGCCCCGTTTGCTGATGTCCTGTATGCAGGGGATCGTGCCTGGTGGGCGCAGTATGGGAAGGCGGCGAGAGCCATCATGGGCGAGTGCTGGACGGCCAGCCCGGACGCTGTCGAGCGCTTCGGCATCCATCGTTTCGAGGCCCGCGACTTCGAGAACAGCGGGTTTCAGGCCATCGAATTGGCCGTGCTGGAGAAGAAGGCTGACCGCGTCATTTTGTTGGGCTACGACATGCAGCACACAGGCGGAAAGCGTCACTGGCACGAGGATCACCCCGGGCAGATGGAGAACGCGGATGCGGTTGCTGACTGGCCTGGGAGATTCGTCGGCTTGAGTGCGCGGTTTGCCCATGTGGATTTCGTCAACTGTACGCGAGAAACTGCGCTGACGTGCTTTCGGCGTATGGAATTGAGGGATGCGTTATGCAAGCCGGAAAACTGAACCGCCGCATCCTGATCCAGAAGCGCGCTCAGGTCCAGGACGATGCTGGCCAGCCCATCGACGCCTGGGTGGATGTCGTCAGCGTCTGGGCCTGGGTGAAAACGCAGTCCGGCATGGCCGTTGCGCGCCAAAGCACACCTCAGGACGGCGTGGCGATGTCGGTGAATAGCTACAGCTTCCGGATCCGCTGCCGACCGTCCGTGACAGATGAAATGCGCGTAGTCTACGGCGGCCTGAATTTCGACATCAAGCAAATCCGCCACGACCTGGCCGGGCACGAGTGGACGGATATCGTGTGCGAAGCGGGCGGAAACGATGGCTGAGGTCGGCATCAAATTCGATTTCGAGGAAGCATTCAAGCGTCTCGATGGTCTGGCTGAAGTCGCCAAGCAGCACCTGCCACGATCCATGCTGGTGGCCGGCGGGAAGATCGTGCGCGACGAGGCAAAGGCCCGCGCTCCGGTGTTTGATGGCTCCACGGCGCTGGCCGGAGGCTCCAATGTGGAGAATCCGCCCAGGCCTGGCCTGCTGCAGGGGGCCATCTACCTTGCATACAGCGAAGCGCGGTCGGTCCCGGATGCTGGCCGGCACACCTATTCGATCACGTGGAACGCCAGCAAGGCGCCGCACGGGCACCTGTTGGAGTTCGGGCACTGGCGATACAACGCGATCCAGGGCGGCTACCCGAAGGGGCAGAAGCTGTCGGCTCCGAAGTGGGTGCCGGCCCATCCGTTCCTGCGGCCAGCCTACGACGCCGTGATCAACGTCGCCATGCAGGCGGCATTGGAGCGGGGCAGGCAACGCATGGATGAGATCTTGGCCAATCCGGCAATTTTGGAGCAATACGCAAATGTCAGTGGAAACAGAACTGTTCAGCCTGTTGAAGACGCTGGTTGATGGTCGCTGTTATCCGGATGCCACGCCTGATGCGCCAGTATTTCCGCTGATCGTGTACCAGGGCGCCGGCGGACGGGCGCATGACTACCTGGAGCGCAAGCTGCCCGACTGCGAACACTACCGCATCCAGATCAACTGCTGGACCAAAAGCCGAACTACTGCCAATGCGCTGGCCCTGCAGGTTCGCCAGCGCATCATCGAACAGGGGGCCGCGTTCGAGTCCGCTGAGACGATGGGGCAGGCCGTGGGCCTGTATGAGGAAGCGCTGAAGCTCTACGGCGCCCGCCAGGACTTCGGGGTTTGGATCAAGGTCCGATAGTCGTTCATCAATCAATTTCAGGCCGTCCGATTGGGCGGCCTTTGTTTTGGCCGCAGCTAGGAGGCATCCGAAATCGCCTTCCCTGGGGCGCTGCTGCGGCCATCCTCATTTCCAGGGCATTGCAGGGAGTGAACATGCAAACACCATTCGAACCGCTCGTTTCCGTCATTGGCGGCGAACCACTGGCATCCAGTCTCGTGATTGCGCGAGGCATGAGGGCCAAGCACAAGAGCGTCATCCAGCTGATTCGGCGAAAGGCTGACGCGCTGGGGCAATTCGGAACTTTGGCATTTGAAATGCGGAAGTCTGGCGGACGGCCTACCGAGGTTGCCATGCTGAATGAACAGCAGGCGGCCTTGCTGATCTCAATGATGCGCAATACGGATGATGTAGTCGCTTTCAAGGTGCGCCTGATCCGCGAGTTCTACCGCATGCGTGATGCGCTGAGCCAGCGCACGCAGAACCTGTATCAGCAACTTCAAGCGCTGGTGGCCGAGGAAGTTTCCACCCAAGTCAAAGCGTCCTTCGGATCGCGCCTGATGCTGGAGCGCAAATACGCCATTCCAGACTTCAGGCGACGGCGCGAGGCGCTGGAATCCCAGCTTCAACCGTCCCTTTTCATCCACTGACCCGGCCCCGCGCCGGGTTTTTCATCTGTGCCGCCATGTGCGGCTTTTCTTTTTGGAGCTACATCATGGCACTCACGTTTCCCGACGGATCGGTGATCGGTTTTTCCACCGCCATCGCCGCACCCATCCCTTTCACTGCAATCACCAATGCGGCGGTGCCCGAAATCACGACGGCAGGCTCGATCGCCGAGGACTCGATCCTTGTTGTCCAGTCCGGCTGGCCGTCGCTGAACAACCGCGCTGTTGTCGCGGGCGCGACTCTTTCCACGGAAACCGAGTTGATCGGCGTCGACACCACGGACACGACGCTTTACCCGGCTGGCCGCGGCATCGGCACCGTGGCGATTGCCTCGTCCTTCGTGGACTTCAGCCAGCAGGGCGAGTTGACCAGCGCCGGCGGCGAGCCGCAGCTCTATACCGGCAAGTGGCTGGAGGACCAGCTGGGCCAGGAATTCCAGGTCCCCATCGGTCAGTCGGCACGGTCCTACGGCCTGCCGCTGGACTACGACCGCGCCCTGCCGTGGTTCGAGGCCGCGAAAGCCGTCACGCGCAAGCGCAAGCCTGTCGTGATCCGCATCGCGCTGCCGGGCGGGGACATGATCTACGAATACGGCTACGTCCACTTCAATCCGGGTCTGAATCTGAACTCGGGCCAGCCCATCAAGAACGCGGTGAACTTCTACCTGCTGGGCACCGAAGGCACCCTGATCGAGGCGGTGTAACCATGGCGATCATGAGGGGCAATGCGCCGAAAACCATCCCTGCCAAGCTGGAAATCACAGGCGGCGGGGAAACGAATACCCTGTCGATCACCTTTCACAATCGCAAGCCCAGCGAGTTCCAGGCCAGACTGGACGAACTGAAGGACTCGAAAGATCCCTTCTTGCCGTCCATGGTGTTGTTTGTTACGCAGACATGGGAATCCGATTACTCCCTGTCGCTCGAAGGCATCCAGGAAATGGAGGACGAGCGACCGGGTATTTGCGATGCCATCCTGCAAGGTTTTCACAAGGTTCGCCGGGTGAGCCTTGAGGGAAACTGAGGGCGGCGGTTCGGGCGCTGATGTGGAAGCGCCCGACCGCCGATCAACTGAAGGGGACCGGCCTCAAAGCCAAGCACTACAAGGAGCCGCAGGTTGATGTCTGGCCAGAGAACTGGCCGGCAATCGAACTGTATGTCCGGAATCGGACGCAGTGGATCCAGGGGCCGGGCGGCCCGACGGGGCTGAATTATCCGTGGTTCCAAGCCTGCCTGGATCGACAGGGCTTGTCTGCTGATGAGGCCGAAGACATCATGGATGGCGTCAGGGTGATCGAGGATGCGGTGCTGGATCGGATCTATGGTGGTGGGTAGAATTGGCCGTATCAATTAGATACGGAGAGGGGAATGAGGAAGGTTATTGCTGGCATTGGGCTTGTTGTGCTGCTGGTTGGCGCAGCCATCTTGTACAAAGGTCACCTTGCGCAAGAGTACCGTGCTCCCGTTCTGGCCAAGCTAGCCGATCCGGGTTCGGCCCAATTTCGCAACGAGACTTTTATCAGCCCGTGGGGACTCGCCAATGGGACTCTGTGCGGGGAGGTCAACTCGAAGAACGAACTTGGTGGCTACGTCGGGTACAAGCCCTTTTACGCTTACGATGACAGTAATACCGGGAACAGAGAGGTCAGGTTTTATAAATCAGGTGACTCTGTTTGTGACTTGATGAAAAACGATGTGCCTTGGTGGTGGATTCGCTGGTAGGGAGCGCTTTGTGGTGCAGCCGCCTACGGGCGGCTGTTTTTTGACAGTAGTGGGCCGCCCCGCTGCTATATATCCAGTTGCGCAGGCGAGATGCCAAGCGCCTCCGCGATCTTCTCGATGCTGGCCTTGCGCAGGCGTTCGCTGTTTTCTTGCTGGGCATAGGCAGACTGGCTGACCCCCAGACGTTTCGCCATTTCGGCCTGCGTCAGGCCGAGGTGTTCTCGCCAAGCACGGACAGGAGTAGCTCCATCCACAGTGCGGCTGATGACGTCGTGAGGGATCAGATCGCGGGCCTCAGAGCGGGTCGCCATGTAATCGGCGTAGGGGATCACCACGAAGGCCGGGGTGCCGCCCGGGCCGTTGATGATCTGGATGTTAGTAGGTGCGTTCATCGCGTTTCCTCACTTCCTGAA
>JAHRWZ010000045.1 GCA_019104865.1 Castellaniella sp.
GCATTGCCGGGCCCGAAGAGTTCCCCGCGCCCGCACGCCAGCAGTTCGTCGTAGCTATAGCTGTTCTTTTGCATGATTTCCGTCTGAGATCCCCGGCTCGGCGGCCATTCCGGGCGCAAAGCGCCCTACAAACTAGGTAAGCTGGCTAGTATAACCCGATATATTTTCAGCCGATGGCGCTCCGGCGGCGCGCGCCCGACAAGGCTACCGGCCGTCGAACCACACCGTCACCGTGCCTCGCACGAACAGGGGGGGATGATCGTCGCCCCAGCCTTCGATCCGATGCACCAGCAGCAGCGGTCCATGCGCCGAGCGCCCGTCGAAGGCATGCGTTTCGACGCTGCGGCCCCGCAGCGGTACGCATGGCCCCCGCTCCGACCCCCAGCACACGCGGGTGTCTACCTGGGCGGAACTGTCGAAATCGCGCGAGGCATAGACCTGGGTAATGCGAGCCGACGCCGGCACATCCGGATCCCGGGGACCAGGTTCATAGCGGACCGCCACCGCGCGGCCCTGCGCCTGCAAACCCTGGCTGACCCGGTCCTGGGTCCAGGCCAGGCCGCCGCCAGCCCAGGCCGCGCCTGCGGCCAGGATCAGCGAGGCCGCGGCGGCGGCGCGCGGAACCCGGCGCGCATTCGTCATTCCCGCGGCAAGGCGGGCGCGGCGCCCGGCCCGCTCAACTGGAAGACCCCGACAGCCCGGCTCAGGCCATTCATCTGGTCGTTCAAGGACTGGGCGGCCGTGCCCGCCTCGACCACCAGCGCGGCATTCTGCTGGGTCACCTGATCCATCTGGCCGATGGCCAGGTTGATCTGCTCGATGCCGGAAGCCTGCTCGCGGCTTGCCAGCGTGATTTCAGACATGATGTCGGCCACACGACGCACGCTGGAAACGACCTCGGTCATGGTCTGTCCGGCGCCCTCGGCCAGTTCGGCGCCGGCCTGGATCCTCTGCACAGTTGAGTCGATGAGGCCGCGGATTTCCTTGGCGGCGTTCGAAGACCGCTGAGCCAGCGCGCGGACCTCGGAGGCCACCACTGCGAAACCTTTGCCCTGCTCGCCCGCCCGGGCGGCTTCCACCGCCGCGTTCAGGGCCAGGATGTTGGTCTGAAAAGCGATGCTGTCGATCACTCCGACGATATCCGACATCTGGCGCGTCGAAGCATTGACCTCGCCCATGGTCTCGACAACACGGGAAACGGTCTGGCCGCCCCGCGAGGCGACATCGGACGCCGTGGCCGCCAGCGTGTTGGCCTGATGCGCGTTGGCCGCATTGTGGCCTACCGTGCTGGTGATCTGTTCCATGCTGGCGGCGGTCTCCTGCAGCGAGGCGGCCTGCTGTTCGGTGCGCGCCGACAGCTCCAGGTTGCCGTGGACGATCTGGCCGACGGACTGGCCGATCCACTCGGTGCCCTGGCGGACCTGGGCCACAGCCTGGGCGATGCCGTCGCGCATGAGCCGCATGGCGTGCATCAGGCTGGCCTCGTCCCCCGGCCGCACCGGAATTTCGACGCGCAGGTCGCCTTGCGACATGCGGTCGGCGATCCGGATGACGGCATCGGGCTCGCCCCCCAGTTGCCGTACCAGGCGACGCGACAGGATCCGGCCCAGGACCAGCAGGATCAGCGCCAGGATGGCCGCCGCCAGCGCGAAGTCGCCGGCCTGCCCCCAGACGACGGCGTCAACCGTGTCCAGGTAGACGCCCGAACCCAGGATCCAGCCCCAGGGCGTGAATGCCTTGACGTAGGAAACCTTCTGCACGGGCTGATCGACGCCCGGCTTGGGCCACAAATAATAGACATAGCCGTCGTGCGTCGGACTGGCCTTCACTGTGTCCACGAAAGCCACGAACAGCTTCAGACCGTTCGGATCCCGCATGCCCGCCAGGTCTTTGCCCTCGAGCTCGGGCTTGATCGGATGCAGCAACATGCGCGGCGCCATGTCGTTGATCCAGAAATATTCCTGGCCGCTGTAGCGCATGCCCCGGATGGCGTCCATGGCCTGCTTCTTGGCCTGCTCTTCGGTCAGGGCGCCGGTCTCGGCCTGCCGATGGTAATAGGTGATCACCCCGTAGGCCGTCTCGACGGCCTGGCGCGCGCCGATCTGGCGTTCCTGCAACAGGGCCCCGCGCTCCATCCACAGCAAGGACGCGGTCAACACGACGATGCCGACGATCGCCACCAGGGTGAACAAAGAGAATTTGAACGCGGTCGTACGCGTCCAGGCCTGAAATGACCGTGACATGATGTTTGCCTTTTGTTATTGTCCGCAATCCGGATGCCCCCGAGGCGCACCCCCGGACGGCCGCCAGCGGATCTCAGCGCGGTCGCGAAAGCAGTATACGATTGAAAGATTCGCGACAAGCCGCCGAAAAAAGGCCATATTCCGGGATTTCTGTCCAGCCGGCCCACGCACATGTGCATCGCCTACCTATTCCTGGGGGATCCCGACTGGCCCCTGCTGATCGCCGCCAATCGCGACGAATTCCATGCCCGCCCGACCCGGGCGGCGGGCCCCTGGCCCGAAGCCCCGCGCCTGATCGCCGGCCGCGACCTGCGAGGCGGAGGTACCTGGATGGGCGCGACCCTGGACGGCCGCCACGCCCTTCTGACCAACTACCGTGAGCCGGGGCACCCTGTGCCGCCTGGCGCCCCTTCACGCGGGTTGCTGGTGCGCGACTTCCTGCTGAGCGAGGAAGACCCCGCCACCTGGATCTCAGCGGTCGCGGCCCGGGCGGACGAATGGGCGGGCTTCAACCTGATCGTGGGCGATGCGCGCCAGACCTGGTGCCTGGGCAACCGTGATCCCGCTCGCGCACCTCGCCAGTTGGGCGAAGGCCGCTATGTGCTGTCGAACCACCTGCTCGACACCCCCTGGCCCAAGGCCGCACGCCTGCGCGCCGCCCTGGACGATCTGCCGTCCTCGGACTGGGCCTCGGCGCCCGAAAAAGTTCTGGAACGGCTGCGCGACACCACACCGGCCGAGGATGCGCGGCTGCCGGACACCGGCCTCGCGCTGGAGCGTGAACGCCTGCTGAGCAGTCCCTTCATCATCAGTCCGGATTACGGCACCCGCTGTTCGACGGTGCTGGCCAGAGCCGCCGACGGCCGGTTTTTCTTCTGCGAACAAGGCTACGATGCGGCCGGCCGGCCACTCGAACGCCACGATTGGCGGTTGTAAAATGGCGCTTTCAACGCCCCACAGGAAATCCCCATGAGCACCGGGCTCGCCAGCCAGATATCCGACGCCATCAAGACCGCCATGCGCGCGCACGACAGCACCCGCCTGGGTACCCTGCGGCTGTTGCAGGCCGCCATCAAGCAAAAAGCCGTGGATGAGCGCATCGAACCCGACGACTCGGCGATCCTGGCGATCATCGAAAAGCAGGTCAAGCAACGCCGCGAGTCCATCGCGGCCTTCGAATCGGCCGGCCGTACCGCCAGCGCCGACCAGGAACGCGCCGAACTGGACATTCTGCGTGAATTCCTGCCCCAGGGCGCCTCGCCCGAGGAAATCGCGGCCGCCATCGACGCCGCGTTCGCCCAGGCAGCAGGCCAGGGTCTGCAGGGCGGCGCCGCCATGGGCGCCGTCATGGGCCAGCTGAAAAAGGCTCTGGCGGGACGCGCCGACATGGCCGCCGTATCCGCCCAGGTCCGCGCCCGGCTGTAGCCGGACCCGCATTCGGCCGGATCACGTCGTTGGTTCGCCTCGCACCCCGGCCGAATGCGAGCCCGGCTGATTCAGCCGACTGCGGTTTCCGGCGCCAGGTCCTGTCCGGTCCTGATCCGCCGGACCAGGTCGGGATGGCGCACGAACGCCTGGCCGAAGGCGACCGCCTCACCGCGTTCCGCCTGAACGGCGCGCAGCGCGGAATCGGGATCATAGCCCTCGCTCAGGACCAGCGCGCCGCTGAAAGCGTCCCGGATCACCGGAGCCAGCGCATCCACGCCTTCGTGCTCACGCACACAGATGAAGGCAGCCCGTCGCTTGCCCAGTTCGCGAGCCACATGGCGGTAAAGCGCCACCGGATCGGAATCCCGCATGTCGTGGCGATCGCCACGCGGCGACAGATGCACACCGACACGTCCCGCCCCCCAGATGCCGGCGCAAGCGTCGATGATTTCCAGCAGGAAACGGCTGCGTTTGCATACCGGGCCGCCGTAGTCGTCCTGGCGGCCGTTGGAGCCGTCGTGCAGGAACTGGTCGATCAGGTAACCGTCCCCGGCATGCACCTCCACCCCATCGAAATCCGCCAGCCAGGCGTGGCGGGCCGCCTGCTCGAAATCCGCGATCACACGCCGGATCTCGTCGAGCCGCAGGCTGCGCGGCACGACGAAGTTTCCGGCCTGCTGCCCCGGGCCCCGGCCGCAGGCGATGGCGCTGGGCGCCACGGGCATTTCGCCCGACAGGTACTCGGGATCGGACACCCGGCCGGCATGCCACAGCTGCAAGACGATGCGTCCGCCGCGCCGGTGCACAGTATCCGTCACCGCCCGCCAGGCCTGGGCCTGGGCGGAATTCCAGATGCCCGGCGTATCCGGATGCCCGATGCCCAGCGGCGACACCGAGGCCGCCCCGGCCAGGATCAGGCCCGCGTCGGCGCGCCGAGCGTAATACGCGCGCATGCCGTCATCGGGTACGCGACGCTGCACGGACCCCGCACCCGCCGACGGCGCCATGACGATCCGGTTGGGCAACTCGATTTCCCCGAGCCTGACCGGATCGAACAAACTTGTCATATCATGCGGGAAAAAGCGGGGCTGGTTCAGCGCATTCCCTGTCGTAATTTGCTGCAACGCACCATCC
This sequence comes from Castellaniella sp., assembly GCA_019104865.1. Classification (GTDB taxonomy): domain Bacteria; phylum Pseudomonadota; class Gammaproteobacteria; order Burkholderiales; family Burkholderiaceae_B; genus Castellaniella. The sequence continues at coordinate 4,806 of JAHRWZ010000045.1, forward strand.
AGATATCAATTTCATACGAAAAACCATCAGGGTTTTTACCAGATTTTCATCCCCCTGGCCATGGCGGAAACGCCATCGGGGACCAGCACGAAGGAACATCATGGGACAATTCGCCGTCATCGGCCTGGGCCGCTTCGGCAGTGCCACCTCTCTGGAACTGATGCGGCTGGGTCACTCGGTCCTGGGCGTGGACGCCGACGGCCGCGTCGTCGACCAGATGGCCGACAGACTGACCCGCGCCGCCATCGCCGACGTCACCGACCGCGACGCCCTGGCCGAACTGGGGCTGCCCGAATACGACGTGGTGCTGGTCGCCATCGGCGAAGACCTGCAGGCCAGCCTGGTCTGCACCGTGCATCTGAAATCGCTGGGCGTGAAGGTGCTGTGGGTCAAAGCCTCTTCGCGCGAGCACCACCTGATCCTGGCCAAACTGGGCGCCAGCCGCATCATCCATCCCGAAGACGAAATGGGCATCCGCATCGCCCAGGTGCTCAGCTACCCCATGGTCAACGACTACATTTCCCTGGGCAACGGCGACTTCGTGGTCGAGATCGAAGCCAGCGCGCAACTGGACGGTCGCACCCTGGGCGATGCGCTGACCACCAATCCCCCGGGCGCCATCCACGCCCTGGCCGTCAAGCGCAGAGGCGAGACCACCGTGCACCCTACGGACCAGTTTGTGGTGCGCGCCAAGGACACACTGATCCTGTTCGGCCCGCTGCAGGATCTGAAAACCGCTGCGCCGAAACTGAGTTGAACGACACCCCCGTGGCCCGCCCCTCCAACCGTCCAGACTGACCATGGCCCGCATCAACATCCACCCGCTGCGGGCCTACCGTCAGGCGCGCCACACCGGCCAGTTGCAGGCCAGCCCGCCCGCCGTCCTGGCCGGCAGCTTCCTCTTTCTGATCCTGGCCGGAACCGCGCTGCTTTCCCTGCCGGTCGCACAACGCCAGCCCTTCGGCGTATTCGAAGCGCTGTTCTCCGCCACATCCGCGGTCACCGTCACTGGCCTGATGATCATCGATCCAGCCACGGATCTGAGCTTCTTCGGCCAGGCTGTGCTGCTGTCCCTGGTGCAGATCGGCGGCATCGGCTTCGTCACCTTCGCCATCATCGCCGCCCTGACGCTGGGCAGGCGCGTCAGCCTGAAATACCAGGCCCTGGCGCTGGAGGCTTTCAACCAGACCAGCGTCTCCCGCATCCGCCAGACCGCGCTGACCGTGCTGAAATTTTCCCTGGCGATCGAGGGAGCCGCCATCCTGATCCTGACCCTGTGGTGGTGGCGCCACGACAGCCTGGAGCATGCCTTCCTGCTGGCCGGATTCCATGCCGTATCGGCCTTCAACAACGCCGGCATGTCGCTCTTTCCTCACAGTCTGGCGGGCTTTACCGGAGACCCGGTCACCACATTCATCATCACCGGCTGCATCATCCTCGGGGGACTGGGCTTCAGCGTGCTGGCCGACATCCAACAGAAACGCAGCTGGGCCTCGCTGGCTTATTACACGCGGCTGATGCTGATCGGCACGCTGATCCTGAACCTGGCCAGCTTCGCGCTGTTCTGGCTGATCGAGGCGCGCAACCCCCACACCCTGGGCGCGCTGCCGGTCGCCAGCCAGGGCCTGGCGGCCTGGACCCAGGTCATTGCGGCGCGCACGGCCGGTTTCACCAGCATGGACGTCGGCCAGTTATATGACAGTTCGCGCTTTCTGCTCACCGGTCTGATGTTCATCGGCGGCGGTTCGCTGTCCACCACCAGCGGCATCAAGCTCGCCACTTTCATCGTCCTGCTGGCGGTCGTCCGGGCCTACATCCTGCAACGCAAGGAAGTCGTGCTGATGCACCGCACCATCGCCCCGGAAACCATCCAGAAGGCCCTGGCCCTGATGATGGTCTCGGGCCTGCTGGTCTGCCTGGGCATTTTTCTGGTCAGCCTGTTTGAAAACCAGCCCTTCATCGCGGTGGTCATGGAGGTGATGTCGGCCTTCACCACGACCGGCATCAGCCCCGATCTGACCAGAACCCTGAGCCTGCCCAGCCAGACCGTGCTGATCCTGCTGATGTTCATCGGACGGCTGGGGCCCCTGACCCTGGTCTACAGCCTCGGCACGCAACGCCGCAGCCGGGTGCGCTACCCGGAGACCGTCGTGCAGATCGGATGAATCGCGGCGCCCGATGTACTACTATTACTTTTTTCAGTCCCCACCTTTCTTTAGGATCCCGTCCATGGTGATTTCCATCGCACGACAGGCGGCGCTGTGCGCCGCCCTCGGCCTTGCAGGCCTGGCCACCACGGTTTCGGCCGCCACGCTGAAAATCGGCACCGAGGGCGGCTACCCGCCCTGGAGCATGGTCGACGCCAGCGGCAAGGTCACCGGTTTCGACGCCGACGTCGGCCACGCCCTGTGCAAGAAGCTCGACATGAAATGCCGTTTCGTGGTCCAGGCCTTCGACAGCCTGATCCCCGCTCTGCAGGCCGATCGTTTCGACCTGGTGATCTCGGGCATGTCCGTCACCGCGGAACGCGCCAAGGTGATCTCTTTCAGCATTCCCTACGCCACCGAAGACTCGGCCTTCGTCCTGCCCAAGAACGACGCCCTGCTGAAGGCCGCCGATCCCAAGGCCCTGATGGCCGGGCTGGCAGGCAAGACCGTCGGCGTGCAAAGCGGCACCACCCAGGGCGCCTTCCTGCAGAAATACGCTCCGGACCTGAAGCTCAAGACCTACGAGACCCAGGACCAGATGCAAATGGACCTGTCGGCCGGCCGCCTGGACGCGACCTTCTCCGAAGTCACCCCCCAGAGCCAGTTCCTGGACACCGCCGGCAAGGGCAAGTTCGCCCTGGCCGACGCCGTGGTCAAGAGCAGCGCCGACCCGGAAATCCTGGGCCTGGGCATCGGGGCGGGCATCAACCAGAAGAACACCGAACTGAAAGCCAAGGTGGACAAGGCGCTGTGCGAGCTGATCGCCGACGGCACCATCAAGGCCTCCAGCACCAAGTGGTTCGGCGTCGATCTGTCCAATTACGCCGCCTGCAAGAAGTAATGCCTGACCGCGCCGCCGGTTCCTCCTCGGGCCGGCGCCACTCCCCCAGGGCCGCCGATCGCCGCGCGCCGGCACCGCCCTGGGGTTTTCAATCAACGTCATGATTCAGACCCTGCACGACATCCTGAGCGCCGGCTGGGGCGGCATGCTGCTGCGCGGCGCGGCCATGACCGTCTTCATCAGCGTGTGCGGCATCGTCCTGGGCATGGCCATCGGCATCGCCGGCGCGGCCGCCAAGACCGGCGCCAACCGTCCGGCACGCGCGCTCGTCAGCCTGTACACCCTGATCGTGCGCAGCGTCCCGGAATTGCTCATCATCTACCTGTTGTTCTTCGGAGCCGTACAACCCGCCGCCGACCTGGCCGACTGGCTGGAATGGGACGACCTGATGAGCACCGTCTTTCCGATGCTGATCGGCATCCTCGCCATCGCCCTGATCTCGGGCTCCTACAGCGTGGAGGTCTTCCGCGGCGCCTTCAAGGCCATCGACCCCGGCCAACTGGAGGCCGCCCGCGCCATCGGCATGGACCGCCGCCAGTGCCTGCGACGCATCACCCTGCCGCAGCTCTTCTGGTACGCCCTGCCCGGCGCCAACAACGTCTGGCAGGCCGCCCTGAAGGACACCGCCCTGGTCTCGCTGGTCGGCCTGGTCGAACTGATGCGCGCCGCCGTGCTGGGTTCGGCCGCCACGCGCGCGCCCCTGGCCCTGTATCTCATGGCCGGCATCCTGTATTTCCTGATCGGCGCCTGCAGCCAGGGGCTGTTCGCCTGGGCCGAGCGCCATTTCGGGCGCGGCATGCGGGGGGCCGGACGATGATCGACCTGTTTGAAAAAGCCGTCCCGGTCCTGATCGAAGGCTTCTGGGTCACCCTGCGCATCGGCCTGTTCTCCATCCTGTTCGCCTCGCTGCTGGGTCTGGGCGCGGCGCTGATGCGCACCGCGCGCCATCCGCTGGTATCGGGCACCGCCCTCGCCTACAGCACCGTCTTTCGCGGCACGCCGCTGCTGATCCAGCTGTTCCTGCTGTACTACGGCATCGGCACCCTGGCGTTCGTGCACGACCAGCCCATCCTGTGGTGGCTGTTTTCCGACGGTGCGCGCTGCGCCATCCTGGC
>JAHRWZ010000085.1 GCA_019104865.1 Castellaniella sp.
GCATCGAAGCCGGCCATGCCGTTGACCTTGGTCGAGAGCGCAATGTTGTGCCAGGCGCCGAACTGCTCGATATTCGCCCAGGTCGCCCAGGCGTTCGAGACGCCGCATTTGTCGTAGCCGGCGGCCTTCAGCTTCTTGGCGGCCTCGAAGGTCTCGGGCCAGGTCTTCGGCGGCTTCTCGGGGTCGAGGCCCGCCTTCTTGAAGGCGTCCTTGTTGTACCACATCACCATCGAGGAGGAGTTGAACGGCATCGAGAGCATCTCGCCCTTGGCCGTCGAGTAGTAGCCGGTGATGGCGGGCAGATAGGCGTTCGGATCGAACTTCTCGCCGGCTTCCTTCATCATCTCGTGGACCGGCTTGATCGCGCCCTTGGCCGACATCATCGTGCCGGTGCCGACTTCGAAGACCTGCAGGATGTCGGGGGCGTTGCCGGCACGGAAGGCCGCGATTCCGGCGTTCATGGATTCGGCGTAGGCGCCCTTGTAGACGGCATGCACCACATAATCGGATTGGCTCTTGTTGAAGGCCTGGGCAATGGCGTCGACGCGCTCGCCCAGAGGGCCCTCCATGGAATGCCAGAAGGTGATGTCGGTGGCGGCGTGAGCCAGGCCAGTGCTGGTGATCAGCGCAGCCAGAATCGTCATGCGAGAGAATGCGGATGCCATCTGAGTTCTCCTGTGGAATGCCCCCGGAACCCCCCCGGTCGGCGAAGTGGGGGATTGTAGGCAGGTATTGTGACCAGTTCATGTCGGCTTTGACAATCCCGGTTTGCCAAGGGGTCTTCTGCGGAAGCGGGCGGGATCGTACAATGGCAGGCTATGAAAAACACACTCTCTCTTGCACTGATCGGCGGGGGCAATATGGCCAGCGCCCTGGCCAGCGGGCTCATCGGGCGGCGCTGCGCCGCCGCCGACGTTCACGTCATCGACCCGGGGGACGATACGCGGTCCCGCTGGGAAGCATTGGGCACGACGACGGCCACAGCACCGGATGCCCGGTTGTCGGAATGCCGTGTCTGGTTTTTCGCCGTCAAGCCGCAGGTCATGGCCGAGGTCGTGCGCCAGTGCCAGCCGTGGTTGCGTCCCGATACGCTGGTGATCAGCATTGCCGCCGGTATTCCGGGGTCGGCCATCGCCGGCTGGCTGGGTTCGGGCTCTGTCCCTTATACCCGGGTCGTGCGCTGTATGCCCAACACCCCGGCCCTGATCGCCGCCGGCATGACCGGCATGACAGCTCTGTCCGGGGTCGAGGATCCGGATCGCGTGCTGGCCGAAGAGCTGCTGCGCGCCGTGGGTGATGTGCTGTGGGTGGCTGACGATGCCGCGATCGACGCGGTGACCGCCGTGTCGGGTAGCGGCCCCGCCTATGTGTTCTTGTTTCTAGAGGCCCTGATCGCCGCCGGCGTCGAACAGGGCCTGACCCCCGAACAGGCCCGTCAGCTGGCGCTGGCCACCTTCCATGGCGCTACCCAGTTGGCCACGCTGTCGCCGGATTCGCCGGCGGTGCTGCGCGAACGGGTAACCTCCAAGGGCGGCACGACGGCGGCCGCGCTGGCGGTGTTCCAGCAGCATGGTCTGACCGACATCATGCGCGAGGCGGTCTCTGCGGCGGCGCGTCGGGCTGGCGAACTGGCCCGTGAATTCTCCCGCTGATCCCGGATCACCGGACGGAAGCGGCGAGATGACCTGTGTCATGTCACAGGTGGTCATCAGGGATTAACCGTAGTGACACTCCGGACCCAAGTCGTCAGAATACGCCTGCCGCTCAGGGCAGAAGCAATAAACCAAGGCTTACCGTCCTGGCTTGAAGCCCCCGATCGGGGGCCCTTTCAGCCAACGGCGCCTCTACCGGAGACATTACGAATGAAGTTCACCTTGCGCATCACTCCCGTCATTCTGGCGTTTGGCGCCCTGTCGCTCGCGGCAGGCGCTCAGGCCGATACACTGAAAATCGGCATCCCCCAGCCGATGACCGGCCCCAATACTCAGTACGGCGATCAGATTCAGGCCGGCGCGCTCACGGCCATCGATGCGCTCAACGCCGCCGGCGGCATCAAGGGCATGAAGATCGAGCCCCTGTTGATCGATGATGGCTGCGAACCGAAACAGGCCGTGCCCGCCGCCAATCGCGTGGTCAACTCCGGGGCGAAATTCGCCGTGGCGCACGCCTGCTCGGGCACCACGGTTCCCGCAGTGAACGTCTATGAACAGGAAGGCATCGTCGCCATCACCCCGGGCGCGACCTCGCCCCTGGTCACCGACACGATCAAGCCGCATTTCTTCTTCCGCACCATCGGTCGTGACGACCAGCAGGGTCCGTTTGCCGCCGACTATATCGCCAAGCAGCTGAAACCCAAAAAGGTCGCGATCCTGCACGACAAGCAGACCTATGGTTCGGGCTTGGCCAACCAGGTCCAGAAGACGCTGGAAAAGGATGGCGTCAGCGTTGCCCTGTACGAGGGCATCAACGTCGGCGACAGCGACTATTCGGCCGTCATCTCCAAACTCAAGGCCCTGGGCCCCGACCTGATCTACTTCGGCGGCTATCACCCCGAACTGGGCCTGCTGCTGCGCCAGGCGCGCGAACAGGGGCTGAACACCCAGTTCATGGGGCCTGAAGGGGTTGCCAACAAGGATCTCGTCGCCATCGCCGGCCCGGCGGTCGACAAGCTGCTGGTCACGCTGCCCGCGGACTTCACCAAGATGAAGGGCAACGATCAGATCCTGGAAAACTTCAAGAAATACAAACGCAGCCCGGATGGTGCTTTCACCATGCCGGCCTACGCTGCTGTCCAGGTGCTGGCCGACAGCATCAACGCGGTGGGCGCCGACCCGGCCAAGGTCGCCGACTACATGCACAGCCACAGCTTCGACACCGGGATCGGCAAGGTCGATTACGATGCGAAGGGCGATCTCAAGCGCTTCGAGTTCGCTGTCTATCGCTGGGATGCCAAGGGCAACCTGACCCAGATCCAGCCCTAAGCCGTTCGATTGGCTCCGGTGCACGCCGGAGCCGTTTTCCTGGCCGGGCCGACAGGCCCGGCCGTCATTCAGTGAATCCCCGCCATTATGTCCGACCTGCTTCCTCTATTGACGCAACAGCTGTTCAACGGCTTGTCGCTCGGCGCCATCTACGCGCTGATCGCGATCGGCTACACCATGGTCTACGGCATCATCGGCATGATCAATTTCGCCCATGGCGAAATTTACATGATCGGTGCCTACGTCGGTCTGGTCACTTTATCCGCCATCGGCATCAATAGTGGATTGCCACTGCCCGTGATGGTGCTGATCATGCTGGTCATGGCGGTGCTGGTCACGGCCGTCTACGGCTTTGCCGTCGAAAAGATTGCGTATGCGCCCTTGCGCAACAGCCCCCGCCTGGTGCCGCTGATCTCTGCCATCGGCATGTCGATCTTCCTGCAGAACTGGGTGGCGACGGGGCAGGGCGCGCGCGACATGGCCGTGCCGGCCATGATCAACGGGTCGATCGACTTCACACTCGGCAGCAGCGATTTCACCGTGACGGCGCCATACTCCCGCATCCTCATCATCGTGGTGACCGTCCTGATGATGATCGGGCTGACGCTGTTCATCAAATATTCGCGCACCGGCCAGGCATCGCGCGCCTGCTCTCAGGACCTGCATATGGCCAACCTGCTGGGCATAGACACCAGCCGGATCATTTCCTATACCTTCATGATAGGCGCCATGCTGGCGGCGGTCGGCGGGGTGCTGATCGCTTTGGCGATCGGTAAGCTCAATCCCTTCATCGGTTTCATCGCCGGCATCAAGGCCTTTACGGCGGCGGTGCTGGGCGGGATCGGCAGCATTCCCGGCGCCATGTTGGGCGGCGTGCTGCTGGGGCTGGCCGAAACCTTCGCGGCGGCTTTCATTTCCTCGCAATACAAGGACATCGTGGCGTTTCTGCTGCTGGTCTTCATCCTGATGTTCCGTCCCACGGGGCTGCTGGGCAAACCCGAGGTGGAAAAGGTCTGATGATGAAGAATGTCAAAAACTCAATGATCGCCGCCATCTTGGCGGGCGTCATCATCGCTCCCATCTATGGCCTGCAGATCCTGCGCCGTGGCCAGGAAACCTATCTGCAGCCCGACTGGAAAATGATCCTCGGCGGCATGGTGCTGGTCTTCCTGGTCCAGATGCTGCGCCCGCTGCTGAAACAATCCAAGTCGAACGCCGCGCCGCGTTTCAGGATGCCTGCCTTCTCGGACAAGGCCCGCCACAAGGCGATCATCGTGTTGGTCCTGTTTGCGCTGGTCTGGCCGTTCTTCACCGGCCGGGCACAGGTCGATATCGCCACTCTGGTCCTGATCTACGTCATGCTGGGCTTAGGGTTGAACATCGTGGTTGGTTTTGCGGGGCTGCTGGATCTGGGCTTCGTGGGCTTCTACGCGACCGGCGCCTATACCTATGCCTTGCTCTATCACTGGGCGGGCTGGGGGTTCTGGCAGGCACTGCCCTTCGCCGGGCTGATGTCGGCCTTCTTCGGCTTTATCCTGGGCTTTCCGGTCCTGCGGCTGCGCGGCGATTACCTCGCGATTGTCACGCTGGGTTTCGGCGAAATCATTCGCCTGATGCTCATCAATCTGTACAGTTTCACTGGTGGGCCGGACGGCATTTCGGGGATCCCGAAGCCGTCGTTCTTCGGTTATCAGATGGTGCGCCGCACCACCGACGGGTCGCCCACGTTCCATGATTTGATGGGCTGGACCTTCAACAGCCAGGACGTCGTGATCTACCTGTACCTGATGGCCCTGGTGCTGGTCCTGTTCACGCTGTATTTCACCAGCCGGCTGATCCGCATGCCGATCGGCCGCGCCTGGGAAGCCCTGCGTGAAGACGAGATCGCCTGCCGGTCCCTGGGCATGAATCCCCGCAACATCAAGCTTTCCGCCTTCACGATGGGTGCCATGTTTGCGGGCTTTGGCGGCGCATTCTTTGCCGCCCGCCAAGGCCTGGTCAATCCCGAGTCCTTCACCTTCATCGAGTCGGCCTTGATCCTGGCGATCGTGGTGCTCGGGGGCATGGGTTCCCAGGTCGGGGTGATCCTGGCAGCCGTGTTGCTGACCGTGGTTCCTGAACTTGCCCGCGAATTCGCGGAATACCGCATGTTGATCTTTGGTCTGGTGATGGTGGTCATGATGGTCTGGCGCCCACAAGGCCTGCTGCCCGTGAAACGTCCGCAAGTGGAATTGGAATCATGAGTGAATCTTTGTTGAAGGTCAGCGGACTGACCATGCGGTTCGGCGGCCTGCTGGCGGTCGATCAGGTCGAATTCGAGGTCCGCAAAAACGAGGTCTTTGCCATCATCGGGCCTAACGGCGCGGGCAAAACGACCGTCTTCAATTGCGTTGGCGGGTTCTACAAACCTTCCACCGGTGCGATCGTCATGGACGGCAAGTCGATCAATGGCCTGCCCAGCCACAAGGTCGCGCGACACGGCCTGGTGCGCACCTTCCAGAACGTGCGGCTGTTCAAGAACCTGACGGTGCTGGAAAACCTGATGGTGGCCCAGCACACCCTGATGGAAACCGGCTTGCTGCAGGGGTTGCTCAAACTGCCGTCATTCCGGCACTCGGAAACCGCCGCCAACAAACGCGCGTTGCAGTGGCGGGACTTCATTGGCATCCGCCAGTACGCCAACCGCGAAGCCGGCAATCTGGCCTACGGCCACCAGCGCCGGCTGGAGATCGCCCGCTGCATGATCACCCAGCCGCGCCTGCTGATGCTCGACGAGCCGGCGGCCGGCCTGAACCCCCAGGAAAAGCGGGACCTGTCGGCCTTGATCGACCAGTTGCGGCGCGAATACGGCGTTGCCGTGCTGTTGATCGAACACGACATGAGCCTGGTCATGGGGGTGTCGGACCGCATCCTGGTCATGGAACACGGCAAGCCCATCACCACCGGTCTGCCCGAGGAAATCCGCGCGGATCCTCGTGTCATCAAAGCTTATCTGGGGGAATGACCGTGCTCAAACTGGAAAATATCAGCACGTTCTACGGTGCCATCCAGGCGCTCAACGACGTCTCGGTCGAGGTCAATCAGGGCGAAATCGTCACCCTGATTGGCGCCAACGGCGCTGGCAAGACAACGCTCCTGATGACCGTCTGCGGCAATCCGCGGGCACGGTCCGGGCGCATCACCTTTCTGGGCCAGGACATCACCGAACAGCCTACCCATACCGTGATGCAGCAGGGGATTGCCATTTCCCCCGAAGGGCGTCGCGTGTTTCCCGATCTGACCGTCGCCGAAAATCTCAATATGGGGGCATTCTTCCTCGACAAGACCCAGACGGAAGAAAGCATGGATCATATCTTCGATCTGTTTCCCCGCCTGAAGGAACGCGCCAATCAGCGGGCTGGGACCATGTCCGGCGGCGAACAGCAGATGCTGGCCATCGGCCGGGCGCTGATGACTCGTCCGAAGCTGTTGCTGCTCGACGAACCGACCCTGGGTCTGGCGCCGCTGATCATCGCGCAGATCTTCGACATCATTCGCAAAGTCCGCGAAGAAGGTGTGACGGTCTTCCTGGTCGAACAGAACGCCAACAAGGCGCTGCAGGTGGCCGATCGCGGTTATGTGCTGGAAACCGGCAGGGTGGTGCTGGCCGATACCGGGGCGAACCTGCT
>JAHRWZ010000094.1 GCA_019104865.1 Castellaniella sp.
GATGCGGCCCTGGGTGGCTTGTTCCAGCCCGGCGATGGCGCGCAGCAGCGTGGTCTTGCCGCTGCCCGACGAGCCCAGCAACGCGACGACTTCGCCGCGCTGAAGCTGCAGCGAGACACCCCTGAGGACCGGGTTGGTGCCGTAATTCAGATACAGGTCCTGGACAGTGAGTTCAATCATGTAACTTGACTCCGAAACGCAGGGCGACGCCCATGCCGATGACGACCAGCAAAATATTGATGAAGGACAGCGCCGCCACGATGTCGATGGCGCCGGTGGCCCAGAGCGAGACCAGCATCGATCCGATGGTTTCGGTGCCGGGGGTGAGCAGATAGACGCCGGTCGAGTATTCCCGCTCGAAGATCAGGAACATCAGCAGCCACGACCCGATCAGACCATAGCGGGCCAGGGGGACCGTGACGTGGCGCGTGACCTGGGACGGCCGGGCGCCCGTGCTGCGCGCGGCCTCCTCCAGCTCGGGGGATACCTGCAGCAACGTGGATGAGATCAGGCGCAGTCCGTAGGCCATCCAGACCACCGAATAGGCCAGCCAGACGCTGAAGATCGTGGACCGCAGGCTGCGCAAGGGCTCGACCGCGTGCGTCTGCAGCCAGGCTGCGCCCGGCAGAACGGACAGCCAGCCGTCAGCCAGCGAATCCTTCAGCCACATGGGGATGAACAGGAAGATCCACAGGAATGCCAGGCCCGCGAGCAGCCCGGGGACGGCCCGCGGAATCAGCACGCTGTAGTCCAGAAAACGGGTCGCATGGTCCGGTTTTCGGTGCATCGCCAGGGCGATTGCGGTGTAGCACCCGACCGCGAGCGCCCCGCCGATGACGCCGATCAGGATGGAATTCCAGACGGCCCGCATCAAGGTTGGCTGTTCCCAGATGGTCTGGAAAGCATGGGCCGACAGCACGTCCCTGAGCGAAATGCCCACCCCCCAGTTGGTGACGAACGCGCGCAGCACCACGCCGGTGAGCGGTACGATGATGGCCACGAACAGCCACAGGCCCACGATCACCCCCGCGGTCAGGCGCCATTTTCCCAGGGGCAGGACGCGCGGACGCGTGACCTTGCCCTTGACGGTCGCATAGCGGCTGGCGCTGCTGAGCAAATGCCGCTGCAGCGCCACCAGCGGGATCGTGAAGGCGATCAGCACCATGGCCACCGCCGCCATCAGGTGGTAGGACGGCACACCGAGCTTGTTGGTCAGCTTGTACAGGTAGGTCGACAGGACCAGGTGGCCTTCGGGGTCCCCCAGAACCAGCATCAGGCCGAAGACCTCCAGCCCCAGGAAGAACAGCAGCACGGCCGCGTACGACAGGGCGGGGCGGACCATGGGCAGGCTGACGGCCGTCATGACCTGCAAGGGGGACGCTCCCGTGCTGCGGGCCGCCTCTTCAACGTCGGACCCCAGGCTGTGCAGGGCCGAGGAGATGTACAGATAGGCGTAGGGCACGTGCGTCAGCCCCGCGATGACGATGATGGCCGGCAGGGAATAGATGTTCCAGGGCACGAACCCCAGCAGATCCTGGGTCCAGGTGGAAAAAAATCCGACCGGGCCGGCGGCCACGACGTAACCGAAACCCAGCACCATGGGCGAGACGAAGACCGGCACCAGGATCAGGGGCTGAATCCAGCGTCGCCCCGGCAGATCGGTGCGCGAAACGAGAAACGCCAGGATCCCGCCCAGCGGCACCGCGATGGCGACCAGCCCGAAGGCCAGCAGGAAGCCATTGATCAGTGCCTCGTAAAAATCGGGGTCGTCGAAGATGAACCGGAACGCATCCAGCCCGATGTGCTTGTCGGGCAGGAAGAAGGGTTCCGACAGAAAGCTCTGGACGATGATGAATGACAGCGGCAGGTAGATCGCCAGCGCGGTCAGCGTCACGACCAGGCCGCGGGGCAGCGACTGCCGCCGAAGGCGTAGGAATGACATGGGGGACACCCTGTGGAGCGGTGGAAACCCCCGCTCCGCCACCGGGTGTGGCGGGCGCGGGGTCGGAAGACGCCCGGATCGAGGCGCTTACTTGCCGGCGTCTTTGCGCCACATCTTGATGAATGCCAGGCGCTTGCCCTGATCCAGATAGTCCAGCAGCGATTCATCGACCGGGATGGGCTTGAGCGCGCTGCCCAGCTTCTTGGTCATGCCGTCGACGTCGTTGTCGCCGTCGATATCGGTGCGCACCGAGGCCAGGTTGGCCTGATTGGCCAGCACGTTCTGCCCTCGCCGGGACAGCAGGTAGTCCATCCAGAGCTTGGCCGCGTTCGGGTGCTGGGCGCCCTTGCTGATGAAGGCCACGCGCGACAGCATCAGTGTGTAGTCGGTCGGGTACGACACCCCCAGACTGGGGTCCGACTTGGCGCGGGTTTCAGCATAAGATCCGAGGATGTTGTAGCCCAGCAGGTTTTCACCGGAGGAGACGCGCTCCATCATGGTGCCGGTCGAGGACTGCACGACCAGGCCGGCTTTGCTGGAATCCTTCAGGAAGCTCTGGTAATTCGGGTCGTTGCGCTGATCCTGGACGGCCAGCATGAAGCCGACGGCGGATTTCTCGACGTCGTAGGTGGTGACCTTGCTCTTGAACCGGGCGGTGTCGCCGGCCACCAGTTTGGCGAATGCCGCGTGGGTGGTGGGCACTTCATCCGCCTTGACCAGTCGCTTGTTGTAGATGAAGACGGCCGGTTCGAAGGTCGTGCCGTACGCTTTCTTTTCCCAGACCGACCAAGCCGGCAGGTGGGAGAGTTCGACCGAGGGATAGGCCATGGCGTAACTCTTGGCCAGCTTCATGGCGGCATCCATGGCCGAGCTCCAGACCACGTCGCCGCTGTTGCTGCCCGAGGCCTGCTCGCTGAGATAGCGGCTGTAGAGCTCGGTGCTGTTCATGTCGTTGTATTCGACCTTGATGCCGGGGTAGAGCTTTTCGAAATCCTGGATGACCGGGTTCGCGGCTTTGGTGTCGGTGGTCGAATAGACAATGACCTTGCCTTCCTTGGCGGCGGCGGACACCAGGGGCTGGTATCCGGTCGGGTAGCCTTGCGGCGCGGTCTGCGCGCCGGCTGTCGCGGCGAGTGCGCCCGACAGGATGGCGGCGCACAGAACGGTTCGGGTGACGGGATGGCGCATGGACGAGTCTCCTTCTCTGTTGTTATCGGGAGCCGGTTTCCGACCGGCTTTGGAGATCATCTTAGGGCCCGGACCTGTCAGCGTCCTGTCGTGGTGTTGGAAGGTGACACCGCATCGGACGGGTTCGGCGTGTCGGTGACCAGGCGCCGCCAGTTCCGCAGGAAGCGTTCATGGCGCTGCTGATCCAGCCCGACCAGCAGCGAAGGATTCAGCGCGATGGGTTGGACGATGCTGGACGCATGCGCCAGCCCGTCGATGGCAACGGGGGCGGCGTCGTCAGCGTCTGTCCGCAGGTCCGGGAGCGCGCCTAGGCCGCCGGGGCCGTCGATCACCGCCTGGCCTTGTGCCGACAGCAGCCAGTCGATGAATTCGCCCGCCAGCGCCGGCTGCCGGGTCCGGCGCAAGATCAGCGCGGTGCGCGTCAGGACCAACTGGTAATCATCCGGGACGACGATACCCAGCTTGGTGTATCGCCCCCGGTAGGCGCGCACATACGAGCCCAGCACGTTGTAGCCCAGGTCCAGTTCGCCCGCCTCGATGCGGTCCAGGATATCGCGCGTGTCCGCCACTAGCCGCACGCCGACGCGGCCCAGAGCGTTAGCCAGCCCCCAGAAGTTGGACGAGATCATCTCATCCTGGGTGACCAGCAGGTGACCGACGCTGCTGATGGCGATGTCGTAGGTGCCGATGCGCGCGTGGGGACCTTGCCGCTCCAGGGTGCGCAGCAGTTCGCTACGTGAATGGGGCGCGGTTTTGGCGGTGTAGCGGTCGGTGTTGTAGACCATCACCACCGGCTCGAAGGTGAAGCCGAAGACCTCGGAGCGCCAGATCGCCCAGGGCGGCAGGCGCCGGGTCAGGGGCGATTCATGGCGCAGCGCGTAGCCGTCGTTGGCCAGGCGCAGTTGCAGGTCTTCGGCGGAACTGATCAGAACGTCGGTCGGCGGCAGGCTTGCGGCCACTGTCTGTTCGTACAGCTGGCGGCTGCCTAGTTCGTGATAGACCAGGGCGATGCCCGGGTGCGTCCGCTGGAAGGCGCGGGCCAGCGTGTCGAAGACGGGCGTGTCGGTCGGGCCGGCCACGGTCAGGGTCGCGGTTTCGTGCTGTGCGGCCGGGTAGCGTGTGGTCAGGATTTGTGCGTCCGCCGGGCTCGGCGCCGCGATCAGCCCCAGGATGCAGGCCGCCGCTATGCAGAGGCCGGCCAGTGAACCGGGCAGGGTGCGCCCGGCTGGGCCGAGGGGCAGGGTGACGCAGGCCAGCAGGCCGCCCCCCGGGCGATTGCGCAGCGTCAGGGCGCCCCCGTGGCTTTGCACGACCGACTGGACGATGGCCAGGCCTAGTCCCGACCCTGGCGTGGACTGCGCCGCCGCACCGCGGACGAAGCGCTTGAGGACCTGCTCTTTTTCCGCGTTGGGGATGCCAGGCCCCCGGTCCGCGACCTGCAGGACCAGGCGCCGGTCGGGGGCCGGGTCGATGTTGACTTCGACCGGGCTGTCCGGCGCATGCCGTAGGGCATTGTCGATCAGGTTGAGCATCATTTCCCGCAGGGCGACCCGATCGCCGACAATACGCGCATCCTTCAGTCCGGGCGAGAGCGAGATCCGCAGCCTCGCCGCGTCCTCTGGGCGGATCCGTTGGCGGACCTCGTCCAGCACGTCCAGCAGTTCCACGAGATCGTTGCCCCGGGCGCCCAGCCGGTGGGTGATCGTGGCGTCCATCATCAGCTGGTTGACCAGCAGGCTGGCGCGAGTCGCGTTGTTCAAAATGCGCTCCAGCCGCTCGCGCAGCCGTTTCGGGTCGTCCTCATCCAGAGCGACTTCCGCCTGGGCCCGCAGCGACGCCAGGGGCGTGCGCACCTGATGGGCGGCGTCGGCGACCAGATTGTGCAGCATGTCGAGCATCGCCTGCAGCCGCTGCATGAAGCCGTTCAGGGCTTCCACCAACCGGGTGACTTCACGCGGCGCGGGACTGCTCAGCGGTTCCATGTCCTCGGGCTGACGATGCCGCAGTTCGCGTTCCAGACCCCGCAGCGGCCGGAAGGCGCGCGTAATGCCGAACCACAGCAGCACCAGGGCGACCGCCGCCATGATGGGTAGTGGGGTCGCGCCGCGCTGCAGGATCTCGGCGGCCAGTGCGTCGCGGGCATCGCGGGTTTCCGCCACGCGGATCGTGATCCAGTGCGTCTGGCGGTTGAAGCTGATCAGCCGCCCCAGAGTCGCGATCCGCAGTGCATCGCCGTGGTAGGTATGATCGGCGAAGGTCGGGTTGGCGGATGTGGCCAGCGGCATGCCGCCATCCAGGTCGTCATAGCCCGTCACCAGCCGGCCCCCGGGATCCCGCACGCTGTAGAAGACCCGCTGCTGGCGCGACAGCATCGCCAGCGCGGCGTAGGGCAACTCCACTGCGATCCGGTTGTCCTCCATGCTGATGGCGCCGGCGATCGACAATGCCGATGCCGCCAGCACGCGGTCGAAAGCCTGGTCCGACGCGCGCCGGGCATAATCCCGCAGGAAAACGAACAGGCCCAGGGATGAGGCCAGCAGGATGACGATCGCCGCGGCGAAGATGCGGTTGCGGATGGAAAAGGATCTAGCCGGCATCGCAATGAGCCTGATAACCGGTGCCGCGCACCGTCGCGATATGTACGGAGGATCCCGCGAGTTTCTTGCGCAACCGCGAGACCTGCAGCTCCAGGGCGTTCAGGGACACGTCCTCGTCCAGCGAGAACAACTGATTCATCAGGCGTTCTTTGCTGACGGTCTGGCCCAGCCGCGACAGCAGGATTTCCAGCAGCCGGAATTCGCGTCGTCCCAGATCGATCGGCTGGCCTGCCAGCGTCGCGCAGCGGTTGGTGGTGTCCAGCGCCAGGTCGCCGTAACGGGCCAGGTTGGAACTATGGCCCGCCGCGCGGCGCAACAGGGCGCGCAGGCGGGCTTCGAGTTCGCGCAGGTCGAAGGGTTTGACCATGTAATCGTCAGCGCCCAGATCCAGCATCCCGACCTTGTCCTCGATCTCGGCGCGGGCGGTGATCACCAGCACCTGGGTGTCGCAGGCGCTGCCGCGTAGTTCGCGCAGAATCGTGAAGCCGTCCTTGCCCGGCAGCATGACATCCAGCACGATGGCGTCCCAGCCGCCGCCGGCCACCCATCGGGACGCGGCCAGGCCGTCCCGCACCCATTCCACGCTGTGTCCGCTGACGCGCAGTTTGGTTTCGATCGCATCCCCCAGATCGGGGTTGTCTTCAATCAGCAATATCCGCAAGCCTGTCTCCCGCCCGCAGGCGTCATATGTCACGCCCGGCGGTCGCTGCCGCCTGTTGTTTGAGCGTATAATCCTGCTTTGCCCGGAGTCTACCCAGTTTATGCGTCTGATCAAAAAAGCGCTCACCTTCGACGACGTCCTCCTGGTCCCAGCTTATTCCCAGGTTCTGCCGCGCGATGCGCGCCTCACCACGCAGCTTACCCGCGGCATTCAGCTGAACATCCCCCTCGTTTCCGCCGCCATGGACACCGTCACCGAGTCCGGCTTGGCCATCGCCATGGCCCAGGAAGGCGGCATCGGCATCGTCCATAAAAACCTCAGCGCCGACGAACAAGCGCGCGAGGTCGCGCGGGTAAAACGCCACGAATTCGGCATCGTCATCGATCCGGTCACCGTCACGCCCACGATGAAGGTGCGCGACGCCATCGAACTGCAGCGCCAGCACGGCATCTCCGGCCTGCCGGTGGTCGAGGGCGGCAAACTCGTCGGCATCGTCACCAACCGCGATCTGCGTTTCGAAGACCGCCTCGACATGTCCCTGCGCGAGGTCATGACGCCGCAGGACCGCCTGGTCACCCTGACGGAAGGCGCCACCCTGGAAGAAGCCCAGGCGCTGATGCACAAGCATCGCCTGGAACGTGTGCTGATCGTCAACGACAAATTCCAGCTGCGCGGCCTGGCCACCGTGAAGGACATCGTCAAGAACACCGAACACCCCCTGGCCAGCAAGGATGCCCAAGGGCAGCTGCGCGTGGGTGCGGCGGTCGGCGTAGGCGAAGGCACCGATGAACGCGTGGAAAAGCTGGCGGCCGCCGGCGTGGACGTGATCGTCGTGGACACCGCGCACGGCCATTCGGCGGGCGTCATCGAACGTGTCCGCTGGGTCAAGAAACACTACCCCAACATCCAGGTCGTCGGCGGCAATATCGCGACCGCCGCCGCGGCGCGCGCGCTGGTCGAGGCCGGCGCCGACGCGGTCAAGGTCGGCATTGGCCCGGGTTCCATCTGCACGACCCGCATCGTGGCGGGCGTCGGGGTGCCGCAGATCACGGCGATCGCCGACGTGGCCCAGGCGCTGGAAGGCACTGGCGTGCCGCTGATCGCGGACGGCGGCATCCGTTATTCCGGCGACGTGGCCAAGGCCCTGGCCGCGGGCGCATCCACCTGCATGATGGGTGGCATGTTCGCGGGCACTGAAGAAGCCCCCGGCGAGGTCGTCCTGTTCCAGGGCCGGTCGTACAAGTCCTATCGTGGCATGGGCAGTCTGGGCGCGATGGCGGACGGCTCCGCCGATCGCTATTTCCAGGATCCCAGCAACAACGTCGACAAACTGGTGCCCGAGGGCATCGAGGCGCGTGTCCCCTATAAGGGCAGCGTGATCGCCATTATCTACCAGTTGGTGGGCGGTATTCGGGCTTCCATGGGCTACTGCGGTTGTGCCACGATTCCGGACCTGCACGCGCAGGCGGAATTCGTGGAAATCACGGCGGCGGGGGTGCGCGAGTCGCATGTCCACGACGTGCAGATCACGAAGGAAGCACCCAACTACCGGGCGGACTGACCACCCTGAAGGCGCGTCAGCATCACGGTCACGGCGTCTGGCGCACTGATCATGGCATCGTGGCCGGTTGCCAGATCCATCCAGTCCCAGTGTTCTCCAAAGGTCTCGCGCGCCCAGGTATAGGACCCGGCCACAGCTGGGAACGGCGGTTGCGTGCAGCGTACGTAGGTGATGGGCAGACCATTGCCCAGCGGATGCCGCAGCCGCAGCGGCTCGCGGTAGCTGCCGATGGGTTGGGGCGTCAGCCGTGCCTGGACAAAATCGATGTCGGCCTGATCCGTCAGGCCAAAACTGTCCGGGCGGGGTGGCGCAATACCGCCTGTCGCCGCCGCGCCGTGTTCCAGCTTGGCCACGAGTTCGGGCGGTAACGTGTCGAAGGTCGACGTCCCGGGCGGCAGCAGGAAGGCGTCCAGGTAGACCAGCCTGGCGATCCGTTTAGGCAGCCGGTCCGCCGCGCCCGAGATCACCAGCCCGCCGAAACTGTGGCCCACCAGGGTGATGTCACGCAGGTCTTCCAGGATCAGTATCCGGCAGAGGTCCTGGATGAAGGTTTCCAGGTCGATGGATGCCGACAGTTCATGGCGGCGCTCGCCCAGACCTGGCAGGGTGGGGGTGTGGACACGATGTCCTGCCTGCCTCAGGGTGTCGGCGACGCGCGACCAGCACCAGCCGCCATGCCAGGCGCCATGAACCAGGACGTAGGTGTTGGAGTCGGGCATGACGATGTCCTTATGTTGGCGAATTCGGGGTGTATGGTTCGCCAGGCTATGTCAGGCGAATGGTGATCAGCTTTCCTGTCGCGGGATCGGGAGCGTGTCTTGTCTGCCCTGTAGGCGCAAGATGGGCAGGGCCCCGGCCACCAGCCCCAGCGTGCCCATGACCAGTGCGAATTCCAGCGGCGCGTCGAACCACTGATGTGTCAGGCTGAAAAACAGCGGTCCGATCAGCTGTCCCAGGGCGAACGATGCCGTCATGGCGGCCATCTGGCGTTTTGCGCCCGCCGTGCCGACCGTGGCCTGGGCTTCCTGCAGCCCCACCATGGTGATCACCATGAACGTGCTGCCCACACACAACGCCGCGATCAGGATCGCCGCCAGGCTATGCCATAGCACGGGCGCCAGCACACCGATCGCCATCACGAGCTGGGCGCCCGCCCAGAGTTGCGGCCGGGTCAGGTGACGCGCGAGCCGACTGGCGACCAGTGTGGAGAGGGCGCCTGCCAGCCCGAAGACCGGCCAGGCCAGGCTGAACAGCCAGGGGTCGGGCACCAGCAGCCGCGCCTGGGCAGGCAGGAAGGTCGCCGGCAGAATGTAGCCAAAGCCATACACCCCGTAGCACAGGATCAGGCCCCAGTGCAGCGATGGGGTGGCGGGGTCACCTGCCTCGCGTGCTGGGGCAGTGTCTTCTGAACGCTGTGCGGCGGCGTTTGCCTGGATATCATTTATGGCGGTGCTGGACGCGGATCGCGTCAAGGCTGCCGTATCAGGGGGCGTCCGATGGTTGTTGTGCGTCGGCTGGGCTGGATGGTCCGGACGGATTCCGGTTGCGGTAATGGCAGTTTCGGTGGACTGACGCCACAGCATGGACGCCCCCAGCAGCCCCAGCAAGGCGGCAGCCGCCAGCCACAGCCAGGCTTGCGAGGACGAGGTGCCCAGCACCGTCAGCCCCAGACAGGCCAGCCCGGCGAACATGATGCCGCAGCCCACACCGGCAAACACCACACCGCTGCGTCCGGCCTGTCCCGTGGCATTCAGGCGCGCGATGCACAGCGACGCTGTCCCGATCAGGACCCAGGCGCTAGCCACGCCCGCCAGCAGCCGCCACACCAGCCAGCCGGCCCAGTGCGTGTCCAACCCCATGGCGGCCGTCATCAGGACCACCAGCCACAGCCCCCGACGCAGCAGTTGCGCGGGGGACCAGCTCAGGTGCGTCACCATCAGGGCGCCCAGCAAATAGCCCAGATAATTGGCGCTGGCCAGCCACCCGCCCTGGGCCAGGCTCAGCCCCAGATCGGCCTGCATCATGGGCAGCACCGGCGTGAAGGCGAAGCGGCCGATGCCCATGGCCACGGCCAGGGACAGCAGGCCGGCCAGGGGCAGCGGAACGCGGGAAAAGCGGGATGGCATGGGTGCGTGTCTCCGTGGAAGCGTATCGGTGCATGGGTTACATTAACACCTTGAACAGCCCTCCCAGATTATCCACCATGCACCAGCGCATTCTCATCCTGGACTACGGTTCACAGGTCACCCAGCTCATTGCCCGGCGCGTTCGCGATGCCGGTGTCTATTGCGAGATCCACCCGGGCGACGTGGACGACGCGTTCATCCGCGACCAGCAAGCGCAGGGCCTGAAAGGCATCATCCTGTCGGGCAGTCATGCCTCGGCCTATGCCGAGGAATCCCTGAAGGTGCCTGGCGCCGTGTTTCAAGTGGGCGTTCCCGTACTGGGTATCTGCTACGGCATGCAGTCCATGGCGCAGCAGCTGGGCGGCAAGGTCGAATTCTCCGACCACCGCGAATTCGGCTATGCGGAAGTGCGCGCCCACGGCCACACCCGTCTGCTGAACGGCCTGCAGGACTTCGAAACCCCCGAAGGCCACGGCATGCTGAAGGTCTGGATGAGCCACGGTGACCGCGTTACCGCGCTGCCGCCCGGCTTCAAACGCATGGCCTCCACGCCATCGTGCGACATTGCCGGCATGGCCGACGAAGACCGCGGCTTCTACGCCGTCCAGTTCCACCCGGAAGTCACACATACCGTCCAGGGACAGGCCATCCTGCAGCGCTTCGTCACAGAAATCTGCGGCTGCGCGCGCGACTGGAACATGCCCGATTACGTCGCCGAAGCGGTCGCCCGCATCCGCGAACAGGTCGGCACCGACGAGGTCATCCTGGGCCTGTCGGGGGGGGTCGATTCCTCGGTGGCCGCAGCCCTGATCCACAAGGCCATCGGCGACAAGCTGACCTGCGTTTTCGTGGATCACGGCCTGCTGCGCCTGAACGAAGCCAAACAGGTCATGGACACCATGTCCCGCCACCTGGGCATCCGCGTCATCCACATCGACGCCAGCGAAAAGTTCATGGGCGAACTGGCCGGTGTTTCCGACCCAGAAGCCAAGCGCAAGATCATCGGCCGCGAATTCGTGGAGGTCTTCCAGGCCGAATCCGCCAAGCTGAAATCCGCCCGCTGGCTGGCCCAGGGCACCATCTATCCCGACGTGATCGAATCGGCCGCCTCGAAGACCGGCAAGGCGGTGGCCATCAAGTCCCACCACAATGTCGGCGGCCTGCCCGACACCCTGAACCTGAAGCTGCTGGAACCCCTGCGCGAACTCTTCAAGGACGAAGTCCGCCACCTGGGCCTGGCTCTGGGGCTGCCGCCGGAAATGGTTTTCCGTCACCCCTTCCCGGGTCCCGGTCTGGGCGTGCGCATTCTGGGCGAAGTCAAGCAGGAATACGCCGACTTGCTGCGCCGCGCCGATGATATTTTCATCACTGAACTGCGCAACACCATCGATCCCGAATCGGGCAAGTCCTGGTACGAACTGACCTCGCAGGCCTTTGCGGTGTTCCTGCCCGTGAAGTCCGTGGGCGTGATGGGCGATGGCCGTACCTACGACTATGTCGTGGCGCTGCGCGCCGTGCAGACCAGCGATTTCATGACCGCCGACTGGGCGGAATTGCCGTACGCGCTGCTGAAGAAGGTGTCCTCGCGCATCATCAACGAAGTGCGCGGTATCAACCGGGTGACGTACGACGTGTCGAGCAAGCCGCCTGCTACGATCGAGTGGGAGTGAATTTACGTCCTTTGAGGACTATCGCCAGCTATCGAAAAACTGTCGTAACGTATTGATTTACAAGTAAATATGTTGCGGCACCTATCGGTGGCTATCGCCGGCCAGCAAAATAAGTTGGCGGTAGAGTTGACGGTAAAAATCGAGGCCTGATTAAGACATTCTCGTTCACTATTCAGACTTTTACCGTCTTTGACGGTAAAAGTCTTCTCGGGAAAGCTTGTTTTACGCGGCTTTCCCGGCATCGACAGGTCTCCTGATCCCTGACGGTAAAACCTGACGGTAAAGCCGTCAAAATACCGGAGGAAACCTCGATGCTCACCGACGCTGCACTTCGTAATCTGAAGCCTAAGTCTAAGATTTATAAGGCTTCTGACCGGGACGGGATGTACGTGACGGTATCGACCAGCGGTACCGTCACCTTCCGCTACGATTACCGTCTCAACGGTCGCCGCGAAACATTAACCATCGGGCGCTATGGCGCTGACGGTATTTCACTGGCGATGGCGCGCGAACTGCTGCTGGACGCCCGCAAAGCCGTTCTCAAAGGCACGTCGCCCGCGCTTGAAAAGCAGCGCGAGAAACGCCGCGTGACCGACATCAAGACGTTCGACACGGCGATGGACGCATTTTTGGCTCATGCACGATGGGCCGACAGCACCCGCGCCGCACGCAAGCACATCATTGACCGGGACATCCTGCCGGTTTTCCGCAATCGCCTGTTGACAGAAATCCGGCCCGAAGACCTGCGTGCCTTGTGCAACAAGGTCAGGGAACGCGGGGCACCCGCCACGGCGGTGCAGATTCGGGACATCGTGAAACAAGTCTATGTCCACGCCATCGCTCATGGTGAAAAGGTGGACAGCCCTGCTGACAGCGTGGGGCCGTCCACAATCGCCACCTTCGTACCGAAGGATCGCGCCTTGTCGCCGCTCGAAATCCGGCTGATGGTGCAGCAGATGGAATCGGTGGTGACCTATCCGACCATCAAGCTGGCGTTGCGCCTGATTCTGCTGACGCTGGTACGCAAGAGCGAATTGATCCAGGCCACGTGGGATGAGGTCGATTTCGAGAACAAGACCTGGACACTTCCTAAGCAGCGGATGAAGGGGCGTAATCCGCATGTGGTCTATCTGTCGCGCCAGGCGTTCGACATTTTTGTGACGCTGCACGCCTGAGCGGCCGGCTCAAGGTTTGTTTTCCCATCTCGTTACGACGCACAGCGGTACATGTCCAATGCAACCTTGAATCGAGTTACAGGACTTGTGGCCGAGGCTGCACAAGCCAGGGGGCTGCCGCTGCAACCGTTCACCGTCCATGACTTGCGCCGTACCGGCTCGACGCTGTTGAACGAAATCGGCTTCAATCGCGACTGGATCGAGAAGTGCCTGGCACACGAAGAGGGACGTTCCTCGCGCTCGGTCTACAACAAGGCCGAGTACGCCGAGCAACGACGTCACATGCTGCAAGAGTGGGCCAATCTGGTTGACGCTTGGGGCGGTGGGCAGACCTATGCGCCGAAGCTGATGCCGGAAAACGTGGCTGTACCGGCGTTGAGCGCGATGGCTTGATCTGGCTGACTTGCCTCGATGGCAGAAGTTGACAAAAAGTCAACTTCTGCCTATCCTTTTATCTGTGAGCATGGAACGACATGCACGTCATATCCAGAAAGCCGTTCAGCGACGCAGCAAAGGCTTATCCGAACGACGCCGAAGCGATCGACCGCACCTATCGGGTGCTGCGATCCGGTGATTTCGATACGCCGCAGGCACTGCGGCAGGTTTTTCCGTCGCTGGATAACTTCAAGTACAAGGACAAGTGGTGGGTGCTGGACATCGGCGGCAACAATCTTCGACTGATTGCCTTCATCGAGTTTCGCGACAACCGCATGTACGTCAAGCACATCACAACCCATGCCGAGTACGACAAGCTTTGCAAACACTACAGGAAGGAGGGCGACTGAAATGGGATTTGCCGCCATCAAGGAACGAGCCCATGCCTTGTTCGACGAGGCGGGTTTCATTGGCCATATCGCCAATGAAGATGATTACGCCCAGGCGCTGGCGTTGATGGATGAACTGGTCGAGGACTACGAGGCCAACCGTCCGCTGATCGAGATCCTCGCCCGTTCCATCGAGATCTGGGAAAACGAGTCCGACGAGTTTGCGGCGTTCAACGCGCGCGTGGCGAAGCTGGGTGGCGTCGACGTCCTCCGGTTGCTGATGGAGCAGCATGGGTTGGGCGTGGCCGACCTGCCAGAGATTGGGAGCAAGTCGCTGGTGTCGAAGATTCTCAATGGTCGAGGCCGCAACCTGACTCGCGATCACATCGCGGCATTGAGCAAGCGGTTCTCAGTCAGCCCAGCTGTTTTCTTCGGCTAAATTGATTCCTGCGCCGGTGCATGAGGGCGGCGCGTCAATCTGCCACTTGGCGGACGCGTTGGACGTGGCACGGGCTAGCTTCGCAGGTCAACGTGACGAAGGAAGGCTGGCGGTTGCTGCGCTCGGCGTCCAAGGAACTGGAAGCCTTGTTTGGATGCGAGTCGCTGTCCAGCATCATTCCTCACTCGAACCCGCCCGAACAGGGCGGGTTTTTCGTAGGTGGACATCCGGCTTTAAGACGCCGCGGCGAGTGGCTTGCTTGCGCGCCTCGATCCACGCTTCCACTTCGGCCAGGTCCCACACGACGCAGCGAGGTGTCAGATTGAAGCGCCGTGGAAACTCGCCGCGGCGCTCCATTTCGTAGATCGTCGTTTCAGCCAAGGGGACGATCTGCCGCAGCTCGTTGCGGCGGATGGTTCGGCGGAAGGGCAGGGGGCTACGTTTGGGGAACTGCGGCAGCTCTTCGTAGGCCTCTGTGTCCGGCAAGGGAAGGTAGTGGTCAGCGTCGATGCCGGCGGCGTTTAATGCTTGCGGTAGCTGTTTCACCTCGGACTCCATGAGTGCGCTGCATGGAGGCATGATGAAGTTCAGTACCTATCGGGACAACTCGCCTCGGCGTAGAAGAGCAAGTAGCCGCGCAGTAAGGCTAAATTATTCTCAAGGGCTTGTGGGCCTGTTGGATTGCGACGACTGGATGAAATTGGGAGGACGACAACGTTTTAGCGCAGGGCTGGGCTCAAGTCGCTAGTTTTGGAGGCAGACGGTGGCTATTCTCTGATCAGGATGAGAATAGCTTTTTATTCTAAGATGTAGTTGGTCGCGGAAAGCGATAACGATTGTTGATGTTTGTCATACGTCTACGGGGGCGGCAAATGGCAGAACAAAGAAACGTATTCATCAGTCACGTCCATGAGGACGATGCCGGGCTGCAGAAGTTCAAAGATCTGCTGGCTCCAAAAGGAATTGATGTTCGAGATTCCTCGATCCATACGGGGAAATTCAATAACGCGACCGACGAGCACTACATCAAGACGCAGATCCTGGCGCCGGCGATTAACTGGGCCGGCGTGTTCGTCTGCTACGTCTCCCCGCGCACGAAGGACAGTGAATGGGTGAACTGGGAGATCGAATATGCAGCCAAGCAGGGCAAGCGTATCGTTGGCGTTTGGGAGCATGGCGAAAAAGAGTGCGACCTCCCGGAAGCATTGAAGCAGTACGCCGATGCTATGGTGGGCTGGAATGGCGATGCTATTATCGATGCGATCAACGGCAAGGATCCGTGGGAAAAGCCGGATGGTGGCCCTTGCGAATCGGTCCCCCTTAAGAGGCATCCCTGCTGATGGCCCGTATCCACTCCTATGTGGTGCGCTACGACAGCGGCTTCGCACCGAATCCATTTTACGGCTACTGCACGCTCGCCACCTGCAAACCCTCGATCCGGCGCAGTGCGTCTCTTGGGGACTGGGTGGTCGGCAGCGGTAGTAACGATCGAACCGTTCGTCGTGGCGGACATCTCGTGTATGCCATGCGGGTCACCGATACGCTTACATTCGATGAATATGGCGTAGATCCGCGGTTCGGCCCGAAGAAACCGTTTCGTAACGGGAGCCGAAAGCAAAGTTGTGGAGACAACATCTACTTCAGGAACGAGCGAGAGGCCCACTGGCAGCAGAGGGATTCTTTCCACTCCCTGCCCAATGGATCGCTCAATCCGGATCACGTACGTAGGGATACGGGGGTCAATCGCGTGTTGATCAGCGATGATTTCGTCTATTTTGGCGGTGAGGGTCCTGAATTTCCTGATGATCTGAAAGACCAGCAAGGTCGTCCGCTTTGCAAGAAGGGTATCGGCCTGACTACGTTTGACGATCCGCTACTGGTGGCCGGGCTTGAACAATGGGTTCGTAGTCTGGGGGCTACCGGGTACCAAGGTGCGCCGTTCGAATGGCTGACGCTTCGCGGGTGATCGATGAAGAAGGAAGGCACACTCTTACTCTCTGACTATGCTGCGCAGGTTGCAGCCACGGATGTTCTTGGCCAGAGGGATTTCAACCCGGTCCTCCAAGGGCTGTATGGCGAGGTCGGCGGAATCATGGCGACGGCCAAGAAGCACGTGCGCGAACAATCCGCGTTTCCGGGTTTCAGGAAAGTGGCGGAAGAAGAATTCGGCGATACCTTATGGTATCTGGCTGCCATCTGCAGACGCCTCGACGTCTCGCTTGAAAAGGTGTTCTCCGAGGCAGCAAATCACGGCAACTTCAGGAATGTCGGAGCGGCGAGCGACATCATGGAAGGCGCGATGGCCTACATCGCCGTGCCGGTCGCCGGTCCCGTTTCACTTGACACAACCTTGGTGCAGCTGGGACAAGCAGCTGCAGCGTTGCTCGGATCGGTCGCTCCAGATCGCGCCGGTCTGGTCGCGTTCGCTCGGGCCTATCTAGATGCGATGCATGCGGCAAGGCTAGCTTTTTCCGACGTGGCGCGTGGCAATATCCGGAAAGCGCGAGGCGCATTTCTGGAGCCCGCGACGGCCGATCTGGCTAATCTTGATTTCGACAAGGATTTCGGACGCGAAGAGCAGTTGCCGCGAGAATTCCGGGTCAGGGTCAACCAACGCGGCAGCGGCAAGAGCTACCTTCAGTGGAATGGCGTCTTCATTGGAGATCCTTTGACCGATAACATCGCGGACCGCGATGGCTACCGATTTCACGACGTCTTTCATTTCGCGTATGCGGCGATATTGCACTGGTCACCTGTGATACGCGCATTGATCAAGCACAAGCGAAAGAGCAACTCGAAGTACGATGAAGAGCAGGATAGTGGGCGGGCGATAGTCGTTGAAGAAGGGCTCACGGCCTGGATTTTCTCGAAAGCCAAAGAGCTCAATTTCTTCGAAAAGCAGGAGAAAGTTTCTCTTGGAATCCTGAAAACCATTGCTGAATTCGTGAGCGGCTACGAAGTCGAAAAATGTCCGCTCAAGCTATGGGAACGGGCAATCCTGGACGGCTACGCTGTTTTTCGTCAGATGAAGGAAAATGAAGGTGGCTGGATCGTTGGCAACCGGGAGCAGCGCACTATTGTCTACTTGCCACTTGAGTCAAAAGAATGAAGACCCATCCGTTCGTCGAGGCGGTTGCCTCACTGCAATTCGAAGACTGTTTCAATCCCTATTCGGATCGTTGCGAAGTGCACGATCGGCGCGACGCCCCGCGTCGCCGCGCAGCCGCGCTTTCCGCCATGTTGCGGTGCGCGGCGCAGGAGCCAGTGGACGCGATCTGGATTGGCCGAGACCTCGGATACCGAGGAGGGCGTCGTACCGGACTGGCGTTGACTGACGACGTTCATATGAATCATCACGCCAGGCGGTGGAATCTTGACCTTTCCGAAGAGCGCCCGACGAAGGGCAGCGCAGTGTCGGAACGGACCGCTGCGGTGATATGGAACATGCTCGAGCATATTGATGCCCGCATTTTCCTATGGAATGTCTTCCCGCTTCATCCGCACGATGCTGGCGATCCTTTCTCCAACCGGCAACACAACGCCCGTGAAAGGCGCGCCGGGGAAGAGCTACTGCGGCAACTTATCGTCTTATTACGGCCAGCACGGATAGTTGCCATCGGCAACGACGCAGCGGCCGCAGCGTATCGCATTACTGATTCCATACCCGTGATCTGTGTCAGACATCCGAGTTATGGCGGGCAGACTCAGTTTGAAGGGCAGATCAAGGAACTGTATGGGCACTGCGCGAGAGTGGACTCACTGTTTTGACCAATTGCTTTCCTTTGACGAATATGGGGCGCTCGACAGACGTAGCTAGCGCCATGCAGCTCTCTTGGTAATCGATGGCGATCTGCGCAAGAAAGCTTGCCGTATCGACTCCGGCAATATCCTCCTGCACCGTTGCTCCGATCGCAGGTGGGTGGATTTCGTCAGCAGATCTGTGGCGACCGATTCTTCGAATTCAATGATTCATCAACAGGATCTGTCAATGGCTTTTAGGCAACCTCTTGCGGGCGTACGTGTTCATCTGTCCGGATCCGTCCCGGACGTACATAACGAAGAAATATGTATATTCGTCAAACGGCTTTGTACAACGATATTCAACGAAGGAGGCTCCGTCATTCACGGCAGCCATCCGACCTTTACAGAACCATTGGAAGAAGCGGCGCGGGCGTTTATCGATGCGGGCGGAGAAGTCGGTGCATTGACGCTTGTGCGTGCCCAGAAGTTTGCCGAGACGCCTGAGCAGATTGAGGAAATAGAAAGGCAGCGACAATTCGTCGTTGTGCAGGTGGTACCTGCCGAAACGGAGGGCGAGCGAGGTGGCGATCTGACTCCGATGCGCGACTGGATGGCAGAACGATCCGACGCCGTGGTGTGCGTGGGCGGAAGATGGTGGAATACAAATAAGGCCAAGGCTGGAGTTCCTACCGAGTTTGATGCCATGCTTGATCTCGGCAAGCCCGGCTTTATCATAGCTGGCTTTGGTGGCGCCATCTCTGGCTATCTGAAAGAGAATCTGGGGTTGCTGTCGAGCCTGCAAAACGGGCTGTCCGACGACGAAAACAGGAAGATTGCGTATGAGACTTCCATTGAGAGCATTGTCGATTCAATTGTCAACCAGTTGAAGCGTCTGCCTCTTGTACGACGGAGCGTCGAAAGGGGACGCAATTTCAGAATTCTTGCGCTCGATGGTGGCGGATTGCGCGGAACTTTCACCGCAGCCGTTCTGGCAAAGTGGGATGAGATGCTCGGCAGCGGCGGTGGCAATAGTCTGGTTTCTCACTTTGACTTGGTCGCCGGAACCGCAACGGGCGCCATACTTGCAATTGGTCTCGGGCTGGGTATCAAGCCGGCCGACATACTTGGCTTCTACCGGGACAAGGGGCCGCTCATTTTCCCGAAGGACCGAACGCTTCGGCATTGGCTGCGGTCCAAACACGAGTCTTCAACGCTGCGGGGATTGCTTCACGCGATTTACGGCGATCGAAAGCTTTCAGACTCGATATGCAGATTGGTTATTCCGACTGTGAGAGCCAAGCATGGGCAGGCTGAGGCCATAGTCACGCCGCATAGTCCAGATCGAACGGCATTTCGGGATATCCCGTCCGTTGACGCCGCGCTTGCTTCATCAGCCGCCCCTACGTACTTTGACGAATCTCTCTGGGAGGGGCCTATCGTGCCGGAGATGTTCCTGGATGGTGGCGTTTGGTCGAACAATCCAATTCTGCCGGCGCTGGCAGAATCTGTGCGCCATCTCAAGATCCCGTTGGATCGAATAGACGTCCTAAGTATTGGTACGCTGAGTAGTGAGTCTGACTTCACTGATGCTATGGGGAAAGGTAAGGCGGGATGGGCATTACACAGTGTTGACCTCTTCTTTACAGCCCAGGAACACGGTGCATTGCTCTTGGCGGACAGCTTTCTAGGACCGACCCGGCATCTCAGGGTTAATCAGCAAACCCCCATCGAGATAAAGCTTGATGATATCGCGGCGATTGACGAAATGGCGGCGAGGGGGAACGAAGCTGGAAAGGATTCTTTTGCGTCGGTTCGATCCCGATTTTTTGACGGGAGATTTGCGCAAGACTGGAAGAAATATTAATCTGATTGAATTGGTGATGTCAGATAGATTTTATAAAAGTTAAAAAATTGCGCTAGGGGATGTGAATGTTTATTGATTTGCGCGTTATTGATTTTCGGAGTGGGTTGTTACGTTGGAATGCCGATCAGGTTAAATCTTATAGCCGGCGTGGAAATGAAATATTAGTTAAATTGGAAGAATATCTTCTCGATAAAGAGAAGATTTTGGATGCTTCGTTGATCGAGAGGAGTATATTCCCCACGCAGGATGTGGATGTGTTTATTTCTCATTCGCACAAAGATAGGGATGAGGCCATCAAGCTCGCTTTGTCCTTCGAGAGTCGAGGTTTGCGAGTATTTGTCGATTCGTGTGTATGGGGATATGCAGATGAACTTCTGAAGGCAATAGATAATAAATTTTGCATTCCAACTGGCTGGAAAAACTATAGCTACCCTCTGAGAAATAGAACGACAGCGAATGTTTATATGATATTGAACTCTGCGCTGCATGGCATGATCGACAACGCAGAATTGCTGATTTTTCTTGATTCCGAAAATTCTGTAAGGGTCGAGGACTATGTGAATGATGACGAGTATCTGTCGTCTCCATGGATATTCTCAGAATTGATGTTTGCCGGCAGGGTTCGCAGAAAACCTAGAAGAAAAATTGTACGGGCTGAGGAAAGCATAAGTTTCGATAGCGTTACGGCAAGTAAGAAAGCTGAGGCGGAATTCGTGTATTCCGTTCCAAAGTTAAGCTATTCGATCGAATTCGACCATCTGGTGGCGTGGCTGCGAGAAGACGGATCGAGTAAATCTCCAGTTAAAAGTGTTAGAGGTCTTCTGCATCTCGATCGGTTGTATCGACGGCTGGACGTTCCGGCGGCTCTCCTGGACGACCCGCGGGTGGAGCTGTGATAGTTGTGCCGTTAACGAGGGTTGACCCATGCTGATAAGATCGGGGCCGAGATGGCCTCAGGATGCTGGGCTTGTCCGTCACCGCATCTCGTACGATTGCTGGACGATACCGCGGCGAAAGCTTTGATGCGTGGAGAGACGATTTAGGTCGTGACTCGCCCAATGCAATAGAGGAAGGGCAGATGAGGGGACGTTTGCGGGGGCTTCGTGGCGGATGATGCGAGTTGCTTAGCTCATATCAGGATGACAGGCATATATCGCATTTTCCACCATACTTGACGGCAGCGGCGGGGGGAGCTCGATTCTTGATGAGAATATCGGTAACGCGTTAGGCTATCCTATTCATGAGACCCGTGAATCCCTGTGCCCGTTCAGAATGCGATCGACTAGAATCTGAGCGTGCAGTATGTGTGGTGGGTATTTATTGAAGTCGTCAGGTCTCGGCGCTTCAGTCTCTGTGCCACGTGAAAATTCGAAGCGATCGCAGGACGGCCGGAACAGGCGCAACTTTTCTCTCCGGCTCGTGGCTTCGGCCTCAAGGTCGGACTCAAAATCGCGAATGTCTGACTGTTCGAGGTCCTCGTGCCTATTTGGCCGGTGGTCTTGAAGGCGCCAAAGAGGAATGCCCATGAACCGGCAAGCGCGTAATACTGGGTCGATTGCTTCTTCACTACCAAGCGAAATGGCCGCCACAGGACGGTGTGCTTCGAGCAACGTGTCCAACATTATTTCAGTAGCCGGAAAACCACCTATTTGTGAAAAGAGCTGCATCCAATCAGGCCGAGTCGGCACATTCTGCCGTGCTCCTAGATGCGTCGTCGCGATGAACATAATAGGGGGCCGCTCCTGTCGTTGTCGCGGATCGGTCCCTGTTCTGCCTGAATTCTCCTCCGCGAATCGTGGCGCAAGGTATTGAAGTGCTATCTGTCCAACTAGTGGTGCGAAAGCGTTGTCAGTTGGAATGGCGATCCGGGCGTTTCGGACCAGTGTGGCTCGGGTGAGGGCAATAGCTAATTCATCGATGGCCCATGAGGACTGCGTGCTTCCACTGAGGGAATCGATCGACGCTGCCGTTACTGTGGATGGAATCAGAAAAATTAGGTCTTTCTGAATTTTCGCGTTAGTCATTTGAGTAGCCTGATTGCGTTGAGCATGTCCGCTTCATCGTGAAGTTCGGTGGTGCTAACTTGGCTTAGCCAGTCGATCGGACGGCGGGTTCTCCAGTCCATGTATTTCGCAGGTGCGAAAACGGCCGTTGTGTGAGTCCCGCGATAGTCCTCCAGCATGTGGAAATCGCCGATTTCTGGCGGCAGATGGCTTATCCGGAACGCGTAATCATTTCCCTTGCGGGCCAAGACAACACCGGAAGGCGTAAAGGCTTGGTTGGAAAAGCCGTTGCTCAGCAGGCTATTGCTCAGCGCGTCACGCAGGTAGACCTTTCGTCGCCTTTCGGCGTTCCCATGTGCGAAGGCGATTGATGCGAGAACCGCCTTGATGCTTGCGGCTCGAAGCCTATGCTTCTGAGTAAAGTCTTGTGCATCGAGGAAGGTGCGACAGTCCCTAGCCACTCCTTCCGTGATGGGACCACCCGGAAGATTCAAAGCCACCAGTGCCAGCCTGTTGAGACGGGCGAAGTCGGCCTCGTAACGGACCCACTGTGATGTCAAGGTATTCGGCGATTCCAGAAGCAGAATTGTGCCGATACGGCTCAGTTCTTCCGTCAGCCGTTGCTGAAAATCTGCGGCTGGTGGGATAGAAAATCGGTCAAGAAACACATCGAATCCCATCTTGATCAACTGGTCGAATAGCTGATCTGCGAGCGGACTCGAATCCTTGCGAGCGTAGCTCAGGAAGAGACGCGGGCGATCACCAAAGATGTGCGCGAGACGCAAGATCTCGGTTATCGCGGTGACATCTCCCTTTGACCAGTGCAGTCCATTAAGCGTCTTGAGGCTATTGGGCAGCAGTTTAAAGGAGCTTACTCCGAGGAACACCGGTGCTGTTTTGAAGCTAGCATCGGTACGTTGCCAGGCTATGGGAAGGGATTTGCTCTTTCTGATGCCTTGGTTGCCAATCACTGGCAGTAGTACCTTGATGCAATCGGGTTCCCTCAACGCATGACAGTCGCCGAAATGAGTCCCGCCGCACGGCGGCGTCACTTCATTGACGCCGGGACCTAGCTTCGCCAATTGTTCGGCGATTTCGTTGCCGAGTAGTTCGCAGTTCAATGCGTCGCCCGGATATAGTGGGTAGACACAAAAGTAAGCTGGATTTGTGATGGGTATGCCCGTGAAGGAACGACAAATGGTCGTTCCATCGGCTTGTGGATGCTGAAGCACGACCTGGATCCCACTCTGAAGTGGCATGCTTTTCCCCGTTGCAAACACTTATTAAGTTGGTACGGTTGTCAAATGACTTCGAGCCAATAGCATTCCATCGTGAGAAAGAGGTCGAGGACGCTCTCAAGCACGCCGAAGGGCGGACATGCCGCTACCGCCGCCACCATCGCACTTGAAGAGTTTGATGCGTAGCTCGCCGAGCGCGATGCTTTGGCCAGTGCATTGCTAGTGGGCGCCACCGAACTCGGAAGTCAATGACATATTAGTAACGGCAACTGAAAATACGCACTTAGCCATGTCTAACGATCCGCGATGGCAGTTTCAATCCAACCAGCAAGATTCTTGCTGACGTAGTCATACACGTCAGCACTAGCTGCGTAAGGAGGATCGTAGACTTTGATGAGGGTGGATAGCTTGCGTCCATCCTTCAAGGAGAATCCATCGAATGGATTGGCTCCGGCGATCGAGGTTTGCTGATTGTGGTCTAGAATTTTGTGAATACGAATGCCGAACACGCCTTTGCCGCTATTCCAAGATTTCTCGATTTCGTATTTCACCCAACGGCGATTCGCCGTCTCAGCGCCGATGAGGACGATGGTGCAGGTCCGGTTTTCTAACTGCGCGTCGATCCAGCGTTGAATACCAGCATCGCCGCCGCGCAGGACCTCTTCCCATTTGTTGTCGCTAGCAGGGGGATTGCCTTCGACGACCCCGATATTGCGGACCTTGGAGGCACGCCATCCATCGCGTTGGTAATGAAAGCTGTAGAAGACCTTGCGCGTCATGGATGATTCCTTGTTCTCGTTTTGGCCGATGGGGTGGAGGTGTTGGCTAAGGCACTCAGGTGTGAATGGAACAAGCGCGAAAAATCGATGTCCTGCAGCTCAGCTTCGTCGAAGTTGCCAAGGCGTTTTGCCAAATCAAGTGCGGCACCACCCGGAGCTGCTACCGGTAGCACTTTTGCGTTCGGATGGAAGCGGATAAACAGGTCGTACTCGGCTTCAACTCCGTCCATTCCCCCGATGAACACGGCCGCAGCCAGGTCCTCGCGCGACAGCATCTGCTCGCGCATGAGTAGCAGACTTGCGCCCCGATCCTTCGGCACTGCATCGGTCAGCACGACATTGTGAAAACGCTGGTTCTCTTCAGGGAATCGATCCTGAAAAAAACTGCTTTGGTACAGGATAACTGCATCGGAATAGTCGACCTTCAGGTCCTCGCAGATCGTCCAGATCATGGGCGTGATGGCCGGATGCCCGCCCCAGACAATCTTGTGTTGTCGGATGACCGAAATGATCAATTCCCGTACCGCGCATTGAATGAGAAACGGATTCGTAGTCTCGTGGTAGGTACCTCGATCGACAAGCGGCACGCTAGCGGAGAGGAAGATGGCGCTCATGTGTCAAGCCTCCCAATCTGCGAACTGCCAACCCGCTTCGCTGGCCTTGACCCAGCGCGCAGTTTGAATGTGATCGCCGAGCCAATCCAGATGGCCTAGCCAACGAGGATGCAGTCCAACGTGGTCAAAAACAACAGCAACCGAACGATCCGGCGAATTGATCGACGCGTCATGCAGTGTCGTCGAAGTCGGCACGCCGACAGTGGGGTACACCACGACTTCCTTGCCGTCCGGTAGCTGGATGTAGACGGCTTTGTTAAAGCCGACGCCCGCTACGCTCCCGCCGATTGTTTCGACTGCATTGCGCAGATTGCTGACCAAATTGATGCTGCGTACCGCCTGACTTTGACTGCGAACGGCTTCCAGTTGCAGGCAGATTCGTTCGATCGCTGTGTCGGCCAAGCGACCTGTGTCCCCATTCACTTCTTCTGGTAGCAGTTCTGCACGGCTGGCTGTGGCTGTGCGTACCGATGGAGTGGAGTCCGGCCAGCCGATACGTAGCACACTGATGCCTTTGGCAAGTGCCCGGCCAAACTCAGCACTAGTCCACCGGCTCTCGAAGTAGCCGGGAGTATCCAGCATAACAAGTACATCGGAGTCGCAGAGCCGATGCCAAAGCATCGCTTGAAAATCCTCGGCGGGCGCGATGCCATGCGTATCGAGGAATACATCAAAAAGCCGAGCGGAGAACGCATCGAAAAGCTGCAGCGCGGCTTCGCGTGCCTCCCCCCTTCTATAGCTAACAAATACACGACGCTGGCGAGGGAGTAGACCTGCACATTCCAGCAGCGCGGTTGCTACTCGCTGCGCACCGCCCGCGTTGTATGCAAGGCAGTTCAGCGGACGAAGCAATTCGGGAATTTCTTCAGTGACGCGCTCTGTTTCGGAGGCCACTGGAAGGATAGGGATTCCGCGTTTCAGCAGTTGATCCACATTGGCTTGCGGAGCGTTGGTGGCACCGTAGAAAACGGCTGCGGACGATTTCTGCTGATCGGGATTGAACATAGTAGGGCGGACTTCCCATCCCACTTCGTGGCCAAGCCTTAATCCGAACAACTGCACTGCATGTGCGACGATCTGTTCAAGCTCGTTAACTTGTTCGTCGGATGGCTCACCGAGCACGGCTAGTTGGTACAGCACAGACATGCCCCCTCCTGTCGTCCTTTTGGAGTTTTAATCGGTGCAGCGTTACGTCCGGCCACCCGACGCAAGCACTGCAATAGTGCCTTCGCAGTAACTTTCGAGGCCATGTATTTGCAATGCAAGTATTTGAATCAATTTTAACCTAAGGTGGAAGCCGTGTCGCACATGAGCCATGCGGATCGGCAGACGTTCCAGAACGCGCCGCGCCAGCGCCGCGAACCGACCGCTCGCGAAGCTCGCCGCATCACTTCGCTGCAAGCCCGTCTCGACAAGATCGACGCCGAACTGGGAGAAGCCTACGACGCTGAGAACGAGGACAAGACCGGGCCGCTGGAATCGCGCCGCGAACAGGTGGCCGAGGAACTGCAAGCCGTGGAAGCTGCCTTGCAGGGCTATGCCCCGGACGTGTGCGCCGTGGCCGGTGCCATCGTGACGCTCGACCGCGACGGCGAAGCCGTGATTCATCGCGGCCTGCTACGCGAGGCCGAGGCGAAGGCACTGCGGACGCTGGCAATGCTGCGGCAGGGTTTCGGCGCAGGCAGCAGCACGAACGACGAAGAACGCGACGACACCGACGAAGCGCCCAAGACCGCGAGCCTGTCCGACCGGCTGGCGCAGCGGTTGGGGCCGCCGTTACCGGGCGACCTCGGCCCGGCCACCGTGAACGCGCAGCCGCCGTTACCGGCCAACATGCCGCCGGGCAACGATCCGGCGGCGGCCGCGCGCGACGCGATGCGCAAGGAGGCCGAAGATGCGGCGGGATCGTCGGTGTTCTTCCGTTCCAGCAGCCAGCACGCCGCAGCGGCACCCGCGCAGGCCGCTTCCGCCACGCCGACATCGGGCCTGGCTGGTTTCAATCCGCAGGCGGCCGGCCCGGCCTCAACGGCGGCACAGCCTGCCGACCCAACCGCCGTGCAGAACCGGCAAGACCAGAAAGAGGCGTTCCAGAAAGCCGGAACCACGGAAACCCGTAATTCCGGCAATCTGCAAATACCAGTCTCGCCGTATCAAGTGATGGCGGGCACCGTGATCTCGGCGGCGCTGGTGACGGGCATCAAGTCCGATTTGCCGGGCGACGTGATCGGCACGGTGACGGCGCCGGTGTACGACACGGTGACGGGCCGCTACCTGCTGATCCCGCAAGGTTCGCGCGTCCTCGGGAAGTACAACAGCCAGGTCGCCTACGGGCAGAGCCGCGTGCAGATCGTGTGGAACCGCATCATCCTGCCGGACACGTCTTCGCTCACGCTCGACAACCTGGCCGGTGCCGATCCGGCCGGTTATGCCGGTCTGGAGGATGGCGTTGATTGGCATTGGGGACGCATTCTGGCGGGTGCGGCACTGTCCACCGTGCTGGGTGTCGGTTCCGAACTGGCCGTCTCGAATCAGGGAAACGCCAATGGCAATACCGTCATCGCGTTGCGGGATAGCTCGCAGGACACGGCCAATCAGGTCGGCCAGGAATTCACGCGCCGCAATCTCAACATCCAACCGACCTTGACCGAGCGGCCGGGCCTGCCAGTCAGCATCATCGTCAACCGCGATCTGGTGCTGCGGCCGTACCAGCCGTTGTTCTTCAACCGGGGGGCTTCACGATGAGCACATCGCGTAAGTTGCGGCTCGGGCCGCTGCCGAAAACCGAGAGTATCAAGCTGACCTTCGCGTGTCCGGCCACACTCAAAGCTGACCTCGACCGCTACGCCGCGCTGCACGCGCAGGCCTATGGCGAAGCGGTCGATGCCTCGGTGCTGATCCCGCATATGCTGGAAGCGTTCATGGCTGGTGATCGAGGATTTCGACGAGGGCAGGGTGGACGATCGCAAGCCTAGAATTGAACTCCAGAGCGCCAACATGAAATGAGTGTTACGTCGGAATTTTTCAGTGCAAGATCAAGCGCAGCTTGTCCCGCTACTTTGCATTCGTCGGGTTGGCAGATCGTTTCTGCAGGCTCGTGCATGAGATCGTTCCGAAGCTGCCGCAAATGGGTCAGGCATAACTTGGTCTGCTCAGAGATCACTCCTTCAGTGCAAAGGGTGGCGATCATCAATTCCGCCGTTAGCTTTTTTTGTTTTTCGGGAGCAATGGTTTTCCATAGCCACCGAACACTGGATTCGATGATGAACCATGAAAGGACAAACGACATTCGGTAGTCGTTGTCGGCGTAAGCAGTTTTTGCTTTGACGAGGTAAGAGAGCCATCGAACCTGCTGTTCGCCACGAGCCACGATTGAAAAATTCTCAAGTGCTCGTTGGGCTGCTTCGATACCAATAAATTCGTGTGGCAATCGCCATCCGTTGACTTCGAGCGGAGAAGGGGATTTAGCGCCTGCGGCAATCCATGCTGATAGCCTCCTGGCGGGCCATCAGATCGGCCTTCAGTCGTTCGATGCCTGCATGTGCCTGATCGGGGGAGGGCAGTACGCCTCCAGGACTGCCAGGGGGGTGGGTGAGCAAACCTTCGTCATAGCGTTGCAGCCACAGGAAGGTATGTGTGTAGTGGGCGATCACGTCCACCAGGCCACGCCCTTGGTCAGTGGTCAGGGCTTCGCCTGCGGCGGCTTTCTTCACTAAGGCCAGGGCAGCTTCCAGCTCGGCGGCGTTCTGCTCGAAGCGCTGGCGGTTCAGGGTATAGCCTTGAGTCAGGTGTTCACGCAGAATCTGTGTGGCCCATTGACGGAAATGGGTGGCGCGGGTCGAGTTGACGCGGTAACCGACTGAAATGATGGCGCCGAGGTTGTAGTGCTTTAGCTTCCGTCGCACTTGGCGAAGACCCTCTTGGCGAACTACCGAGAAATCCTCGGTAGTTGCCGATTCTTGAAGTTCTTGCTCTTTATAGATGTTCTTGAGGTGCAGGCCGATATTGTCGGTTGATGTCGTGAAAAGTTCGGCCATCTGTGCTTGTGACAGCCAGACAGTCTCGCCTTCCAGCCGCACTTCCACCTGTCCGGCTTCTGCTTCAAAAATGATCAGTTGTTGTCCTTCGGTCATAGCGCGTTCCTGCTGTGCAACAGCAGACTCTAGCAGGATGATGGGGAATGGGGGGCGGCACGGAGTCGATCAGTTAACCGGGATCATGTTTTATGAACAGAACAGTTCCTATGGAGAGGCGTTTGGGCCACAAAATATAATTCTGAGTGACTGGATGAAATGCCTGCGCCATGGGCCTTTCAGCAGGTCTGAATGGTATTGCCGTGGCGATGCCACGTTGACGGCAGGCTCGTTCATACCTTTTCTTCCGCCACACGGGCGGATCGCACCTGCACGCGCAGCGAGCCCATTGCCCAGACCGTCAACAACACAATCACCACGCCATAGACATTCACCGCCGTCAGCAGCCCGGCACGCTGCGCGAGGTATCCGACCATCATGGTTGGGACGCTATTGGCCAAGTAGCTTTCGATGTAGAACACGCCCATCAGCGCAGCACGTTCGTGGGGCTCGGCCAGCGGTAAGACGCTGCGCACCGCGCCCAGAAAGGTGGCGCCAAACCCAAAACCGGCAATCACGGAACCGCTCAGCAGAAAGGACGCCACGCCCTGATTGGCGCCCAGCAAAATGATCACTAGCCCCGCCGCCAGCCCCATCTCGCCCGCCAGCAGCACCACCGGCGTGGGCAGCTTGCGGGCAAGCAACACGGTCGCGGCCCCGGTCAGTGTCAGCGCCGCCACGACGAGCCCACTCAGCCAGGGCGTGTTCGTGTGCATGACGCTTGTGATCAAGGACGGCATCAAGGCAAGATAAAATCCCCCCAGCATCCAGACAGCGATATTTGCGGGCGAGACGGACAACAAGGCCTTGCGCGCCTGCAGGGGAACCGTGACGCGAGGCTTGAGGCTGGCCCACGCGCCGGGGCGGCGTTCAGCCGTCTCTGGCGCCAGCCACGTCAGCCCGGACAGCAGCAGGAAGGCGGACATCAACACAATAAACACCGTTTGCAGCGGCCCTGGCGCAAACACCATCAGCGCGGTACTGCCCAGCACCCCCGCCGCCATACCGATCATGGGGACAATGCTGTTGATCAAGGCACCGCGCTCGCGCCCGAGATCCAGCAAAGCGGCGCCGACCGCCGCCGTCGCCATCCCGGTTGCCACCCCCTGCAGCAGGCGTGCGGCAATGAGCCACTGCGGCCCGCTGGCGTACAGGAATCCGCCCATTGCCACCAGTTGCAACAGCAATGCCGTAATGATCACGGGGCGGCGTCCGACATGATCCGACAGCCGACCCATGATCAGGAGCGCCAACAGCAGCGCCAGCGCGTAAGTGGCAAAAACCACGGTCAGCACGGTGGCGCTGAAACCCCACTGCTGTTGATAGAGCCGATACAGTGGCGTAGGCACACTGGAAGCCGCCAGAAAAGCGATCAGGGTGGCGGTATGCAGGATGACCGACCTGATGGCAGGCCGCCGCCAGGACGCAGCGCTTTGATGCGCGGCAAAAAGATGGATGGACATGATCTTTCGTTAAAAGCAAAATATTAGCTTTGAGGATCATAGATCGATCCGATTACTAAAGCAAATTATTTGCGATAATGACAGACCGGCCACCAAGAACAACCCTTTCAGAGAAACCCATGGCTGATAAATCCGTGCCCCGCCCAGGCGGTCGCAGCGCCCGTGTACAGGCGGCAGTCCACCAGGCCGTACGTGACCTGCAACAAGAGCTTTCGGGCAGAGCGGGCCTCACCGTCCCGGCCATCGCCAGTCGGGCAGGCGTCACCCCTTCGACGATCTACCGCCGCTGGGGCGACCTGGCGCAGTTGCTGGCCGACGTCGCGGTCGAGCAGCTGCAGCCAGAGCAGCCTCCCGCCGACACAGGCAGCTTTCGCAGCGACCTGCTCAGTTGGCTGATCCAATATTTCGATGAAATGTCGTCAGCCCCTGGGCGGATGATGCTGCGAGACGTCCTGGGGACGGAAGGCCACGCCAGCGCAGGCAAATGCGACGGCTTTCTGCGCCAGCAAATCGAAGCCATCCGAGAGCGCGCCCGGGCACGAGGAGAGCAGCCGGTGCCGGCGGATCTCATCATCCGCATCGTGATCGCTCCTCTGATGTACCGCATGTTGTTTGCCAACGAGGCGCCAGCAGCACAGACGATCAAAGACCTTGTGGCACGACTTTTGCAACCCAGCCCCCACCCAATGCCTGGTACAAAGCCGCGCTATCGACGAGGCGTTGTGACTGAGCCGCGATCAGGCTGATCCGATTCTGTTGCGCCTGCTGTTGTGCAATAAGCAGTTGGATGTAACTGGCGGCGCCCAGCGCATATTGCCTTTGCAT
Source organism: Castellaniella sp. (assembly GCA_019104865.1). Lineage (GTDB taxonomy): Bacteria > Pseudomonadota > Gammaproteobacteria > Burkholderiales > Burkholderiaceae_B > Castellaniella. The sequence continues at coordinate 30,781 of JAHRWZ010000094.1, forward strand.
GGACTCCAGAGAGCCCTGCGCCGCGGTATCGGCGGTTGCCAGTGCAGCCAGTGTTTGTGCATCGTTGTCCAGTGCCCGCAATACGTCGGCCACATTGCGGAGGGCTTCGAGTACGACACTTTGGTAATTTGCCGCCGCCGCATCGAATGCGGCCAATGATGCCCGCTTTTCGGCGGGCAAGCCGGGATTGAAAAGCGGTTGGGTCAACTGCCCGACGAGACTCCATACCGCCGAGCCGCCGCCGAACAATGCCCCGGTGCTCAATGCCTGAGAACCGAGGCTGGCGCTGATGTTGAGTTGCGGGTACAACTTGGCGACCGCGACGCCGTATTCCGCGTTGGCGGCATGCAATAGGGCTTCCGCGGCCTGAATGTCGGGGCGGCGGCGCACCAATTCGGACGGCAAGACCAACGGCAGGTCGGACGGGAGGGTAAGTTCCTCCAGGGTGAAGGTGGGTAAGCCTCCCGCGCCCGGCGCCCGGCCAACGAGCACCGCCAACAGATGGTCATTCTGCTGAAGTTGTTTGCGCAGCGAGGGAAGTCCGGCGCGGGTCTGTTCCACCTGGGTTTGCAAGGCCAGTACCTCGTCCGGCGCGGCCTGACCGAGGCGAACCCGCTCTCGGGTGATTTGCAGTTGTTCGTCCTGGGCGCGGAGGATGGCCTCCGTGGCCTGGATTTGCCCGGCGAGCCTGGCTTGGGTGATGGCGGTGGTAGTGATGTTCGCCGCCAAGGTCAGCCGCGCACCTTCCAATTCGTAGCGCCGATGCTCGGCGCGGGCGGCCAGTGCTTCCAGTGCACGCCGGTTGCCACCGGCCAAGTCGAGTTGGTAATGCACGCCGATACTGGCGTTGTACAGACTGAATTCCCGCGCATCGCCGATCTGCCCCAAGGTGCTGGGATTCTGACGTTGGCGCTGGGCGCCGAGGTCAGCATCCACTTGGGGGTAGAGTGTCGAGCCCGCCCGCGCCGAATAGGTTTCCTGCGCCTGCCGCAAGGTGGCCTTGGCGGAAGCCAGCGTTGGACTGGCCTGAAAAGCTTGCTCGATCAGCGCATCGAGCTTGGACGAACCCAGACCATGCCACCACTGCGCATTGACGCTCGCACCAGCGCTGAAGTGCTGCGCATCTCCCAAGGTCGTGGGTGCAGATGCCGTTTGCGCCGGTAAAGGCGTCGCTGTATAGCCGGTTACATCCGGGGCCGCCGGCCGTTTGAAGTCGGGTCCGGCGGCACAGCCGGCCAGCAATCCGGCCAGGATCAATGTCGCGAGTGCGCGAACGTGGTTGTAGTCGGTCTTCGTGCGATGCGCGTCGAGACTGCGCGTCACCTCAGCGTTGCACATAGAAATGCTCCACGAATGGTTTACGGAAGCTCTGATGACAGGACAGGCAGCTGTTTTGCAGCGTCGCGAAGGACGAGATTGCGGCTTGCCCGTCGCCGTGCGTGGTTTCCCACCCTCGCTTGAGGTGCTCCTGCTCGAACCGATTCATGCTGTCGCTCGTCATGGTGCCCGCTCCTTGATTTTCAAAGTCAATCAAACCCACGCCCTTCGCCGACTTCCTCATGGGTCGCACCATCGCGGATGTGGTAGATGCGCTTGAAAGTGGGAATGATCTTTTCGTCATGGGTGACGACGATGATGGCGGTCTCGAACTTCCGGGCCATGTCATTGAGGATGTGGATCACAGCCATGGCGCGCTCGCTGTCGAGAGGCGCGGTGGGCTCATCGGCCAGGATCACCGGCGGGCGA
>JAHRWZ010000007.1 GCA_019104865.1 Castellaniella sp.
TGGTGCGGCTCGCCGTGAATTACTACGCCGCCGAGACCTACCTGCCCCGCGTGCTCGCCGAATTCGGCGCGCTGTATCCGGACATCAAGCTGTCGGTGGTCACCTCCGACGATCTCGTCGATCTCGTGTCCAGCAACATCGACGTAGCGGTCCACTCGGGCCGCATTCCGGACAGCAGCATGGTCGGCGTCCGGATCCGCAGCGTGCACCGTGTGCTCTGCGCCTCGCCCGCCTATCTCGCACGCGCAGGCACACCAAAAACCCTCGACGATCTGAACGACCACAACTGCCTCGTGCACTCGTCCAATGAGCCCATCAACTGGTTTTTCCGGCATGGTGACAGGACCGTCGGCATCACGGTGCGCTCCCGTCTCGAAGCGAACAGCCACAACGTTCTGCTCGAATTTGCGCGGCATGGCTTAGGCATCGCGAGACTCGGCAGGAATACCGTTCGCGCCGACATCGAATCCGGCCGCCTGGTCCAGTTGCTGCCCGACTATGCCTGCGTCTACCCATCCGGTGAACTGCCGAACGTATGGATTCTCTACCCGAACCGGAAACTGCTCTACCGGACTCGGGTGCTGGTCGATTTTCTGTCTGAAAAGCTCACAGCGCTGACCGAATACGCGCCAGAGGCGTGACGGCGGGCACCGCCCGCCGCACACACGTCAACCGCTCAAGCCTCACCGCCCTGCGCAGGCAGGCCCCGGCGGGCGGCGCCGGCCGCCGACCGCCCCGCCCGGCGCCCCGAAAAGACGCAATCCGCCAGGGACAAGCCGCTGACGTTGAAATTGGACGGCAGCCCGACCGCCGTGCGACCAGCCGCGTACAGTCCCTCGACTGGCGGCCGGCCCTCGGCGCCACGCACCTGCCCGCTGCGCTCGTCCACCACCAGACCGCCCAGTGTCAGCGACGTCGGCGGGAATCCCTTGCTGTGTGGTGAACAATCGATCGCATAATAAGGCCCGGCACCCAGCACAGCGGTATTCGGTTTGAGTTTGCCCAGCCAATCCTCCTGCCCTGACCGAAGCTGCGCGTTATAGCGATCGAAGGTCGCCTGCAGGGCTTCCCCCCGGATGCCGCTCTTTCGCCCCAGCTCCCCAAGCGTCGCGGCCCGACGCCAGGCGAACATCAGCGGCATGAGCGCGCGCAACCGATAGCGCAAAATCATGGGCCGCCACGGCATGACCAGCCGCCAGGCCGCCTTGAACTGCTCGGCATCGAGGATCAGCCAGGCGCGGCGGCCCTCCTGGCGAAAGATTTCATGGCCGATCGCCAGTCCATAGGCATCCTCGGCGATGAACCGCTCGCCCGCCGAGTTGACGAGCAGACCAAATTTGAATGGCTTGGGCACCAACAGCGAACGCCCTGACTCTCCACAATCCATCTTGGTGAGCGCCCCCACCGACTGCCCCAGACGGATGCCATCGCCCCGGCATCCGGCGGACCCCATGGGAATCGCATCCAGGTGCTGCGGCAGGTATTCAGCCATCATCTCCCGGTTGTTGATGAAGCCGCCTGCCGCAAGGACGACCCCGCCTCTGGCGCGGATCCGGCGCACCGTCGCAGTGCGTTCGGCATATCCGATCGCCCGGGTCAACCAGCGGGCCGGCGGGCCATAGAGATTGCCCTTGCCCTTGTGGTACAGCCGCTCGCACAGGCGGTGCAGCGACCAGGCGAAACTGCCTGGAGCAATCGCCGCCACCTCAATCCCCACGACCTTGCCCCGCGTATCCACGATCAGGCGCCGGGCGGGAGAGCGGAAACAGCGCCGGACACCCATGCGCCCGACCGCCATACGCAAGGCGGCGAACAGATGTACACCCTTGGAGCCGAAGCCCGGACCCACGGTGATGTGCCCGCGCGGCGCAGGTTTGGAGATCGCGGCATACGACTGCACATACTCGTTGCCGCTGAAATACAGCGACGCCCCTGCTGACAAAGCGGCATCGTAGGCTTCGTCCGGCCTGGCCAACCGCCCGGCGTAATGCGCCCCATGGCCGATCAGCCAGTCCAGGTTCGCCGCACTCTCCTCGCAGAAACGCCGCAGGGTATCGGGGGCAACGATGGCCCCCACTTCCCGGCTGAGGTATTTGAACATCTCCTCGCTGGTGTCCTCGAAGCCCGCCTCCTGCTGGAACCGTGTGGCGCCCGCATAGACCACACCGCCACTCAGCGCAGTGGTGCCGCCGCCCTCGAACTTGTCGACCAGGATCACATCAGCGCCCGTCGCCCGGGCCTCCAGCGCAGCACAGGCTCCAGCCGCCCCGAACCCGACGACGACCACATCGGCTGTGTCGTCCCACGCAAACCGTTCAGGGTCGTCGATCGTCAAAGGAATAGAAGTCATCGGAATCTCTATCGGGCACGCGTCAGAACGCCATCCGGCTCGGTAGCCAGGTCACGATTTCAGGGAAGAAGATCAGGAGCAGGAGCAGCACCCAGATCACACCGATGAACGGCGCAGCGCCCCGTGCCACGGTCATCAGGGTCGTGCCGCGCGGCGCGATGCCCTGGATCACGAACAGGTTGACGCCAACGGGCGGCGTGCACAGCGCCATCTCGGAAGCGACCACCATGATGATCCCGAACCAGACGCCGTCATAACCTGCCTGGATGGCCACCGGCAGAAAGATCGGCACTGAAATCATGATCAGGGCGATGACATCAAGGAAAGTGCCCAGGACCGTCAGAATGAGCAGGATCACGATCATCGTGCCCCAGCCTGGCAGGTCCAGACCGATCAGCAGGTCGGCCACCATCTCGCGGAAGCCCGTGATGAAGAACACATGACTGAGGATCGTCGCGCCGACGATGATCATGTAGATCATCCCCGAGACGCGAATGGTCCGCTTGACCGCTTCAAGCACACTGGCCGCATTGAGGCGACGATAGGCGACGAGCATCAACAGCGTGGCGAAGACACTCACCGCGCTGGCTTCGATCGCCGTAAAGATCCCGGCATACATGCCGCCGATGATCGTCACGAACAGGAAAGCCGCCGGAGCCAGTTCCTTAAGCCCGACGATTTTCTGCCGCCACGTCGCCCCCTCGCCGCGCGGCGCGCGGTCCGGATAGACGCGGGCATAGCCATAGATATACACGCTCATCAAAAGCGTCAGCAGGATGCCAGGCAGGATCCCGCCGACGAACACCCGCCCGATCGACACATTCGTGGCCGCGCTGCCATAGATGATCATGATCGTGCTAGGCGGGATCAGGGCGGCGAGCGTCCCTGCCACCGCCAACGTCCCGAGGCTGAGCGACCGATCGTATTTCTTCTCTTCCATGGCGGGAATCGCCACCGAGCCGACCGTCGCCGCCGCTGCGGTGTTGGAACCACTCATGAAACCGAAGATCGCGCACACCACTGTGCTGGCAATGGCAAAGCCGCCGGGCAGCGAACCGAACCATCGGTGCAGGCCGCTGAACATATCTTCGCCCATCCGATGAGTCGTCAATAGATTCCCCATCAGGATGAACATCGGGATCGCCAGTAACGGGAAGCCGAGCAATTGGTTGAAGGCGATCTTGCCGGCGATATTGGCCAACATCTCGTACCCTTCCAGGTACTGCAACGAGGCCAGGCCTGACAGCAGCAGGCCCATGAAGATCGGCATGCCGATGATGAGGAAAAACCCCAGCAATCCCAGGCAGAGCATGATCCCTATCACTTCGTCTGTCATCGTGATTCCTTGTCTTACCGGTACAGCGGGCGTGCCCGCATCATTCGCATGCCGTTGTGTGGTTCAAAACTGGCATACGTACTTGCCCCCATCCACCGTGACCGGACCGCCATTGATGTACTCGGCCAGCGGCGAAGCCAGGAAGCAGATGACCCCGGCCAGTTCCTCGGTCGTGCCGAACCGGCGGGACGCGATGACCGAGCGCATCTTCTCGCCGACCTCGCCGGCGTGCCCCGGTCGCGTGAACTCGGTCTCGACGACGCCCGGACGCACGTACACGGCAGTGACGCCGAATGCGCCCAGTTCGCCGGACACCGTCCTGGACAACGCCTCCAGACCGGCCTTGCTGGCGCTATACGCTGCAAAACCGGCTGCGGGCAATCCGGCCGCGAAGGAGGAAATATTGATCATCCGCCCCGCACCTTGGACCTTCATGACGCGGCCGACCGCCTGCGAACAGTTGAATGCGCCGCGCAGATTCACGGCCATCACCTGATCCCACTCGGACGCGTCCATCTCGAGAAAGGGGATCCTGCGGATCGCGGCACAGGCGTTGTTGACGAGAACGTCGATACGCCCGAAACGCTGCCGGATCGCACCCACCAACGCCTCGACTGCCGACATACTGGTGACATCCACAGCATGGGCGACGGCCACACCGCCGCGCCGAAGGATCTCTTGCTCAACGGCCGATGCATTCTCGCCATTGAGGTCCGCGACGACGACCACCGCACCTTCGGCGGCCAGCGCCAGCGCCATGGATTCGCCATGTCCCCGGCCTCCCCCGGTGACGATGACGACCTTTCCAGATAATTGCAGATCCATGCTTGCTCCGTGTATCCGTGTGATGAAAGCCTGATGCTTAATTGACGATTTAGTTGACGACATAGCCGCCGCTGACATTGAGCGTCACGCCGGTGATGTAACTGGCCTGATCCGACAGGAGATAGGCCACCGAATCGGCAATTTCCTCGGGTTCGGCAAAGCGCCCCAAAGGAATGCGCGCCATCGCGGCCCGGTTGCGCTCGTCGGACGAAAGCTTGGCCATAGGGGTCGCCACCCGGCCCGGCGCCACGGCATTGACCCGAATGCCGTGCGGCGCCAATTCTTTGGACAGCGTCCGCGTCAGGGCGGACACCGCCCCTTTCGAGGCGGAATAATGCGAAGCGGCGAGAATGCCGCCGTCCAGAGCGGCGGACGAAGAAATGCTCACGATCGCGCCACGTCCCCCACTGATCATGTGCGGGATGCTCGCCCCGCACATAAGAAACACGGAGGTCAGGTTGACGCGCAGCACCAGCTCCCACTCGGCCAGGGGAATCTCCGTGAGATTCGCCTTTGCCCCGTCTGGCCGCTTCGGTGAAATGCCGGCGTTATTGACCAGGATGTCGATGCGGCCGTATGCGCTCAGGGTGCTGTCGATACAAGCCTGCACATCCGCCTGGGCGCCCACATCCGCCTGACACGCGATAGCCCGCCCGCCGGCTTGCACGATCTCCCGAGCCAAAGTCTCGATTCCCTGATGCTCCTTGTCCACCAATGCCAGGCGCACGCCTTCTCCGGCCAGCTTCATCGCGATCGCCCGCCCAATACCGCCACCAGCGCCGGTCACGATTCCGACCCTTGTTTGATCCTTCATCGAACTCCCTCTCTGATAACACCCGGTGCCCCGTCTGGACTAGGCACGCGACCCCTACGCCGTGCGTCACGACCGCGCATGGAAAAGGCAATGAACGGCCGTGCGGACTCCGACGGCCTTATCCCCGACCCCGGAGATGTTTGAGGAATGCGGCAAAAAACTGCAGCGCCAGAATGAAAAAGCACAGCGGCACCAGGAACTTCCACGGATAGATCGGCAGGGAGATGCCATAGGACGACTCGGAGATCCGGAGGCTCTGACTGAACGTCCGCCACCCCAGCACCGCCATCCAGAGGCTGCCTACTGCACAGATGCCGTTCGAGAGAATCCCGAGCCGTCTCTGACCCCGCGAACCGAGTATCGTCTCCATCAGTTCCATATTGATGTGCCCACCGTCCCTGAGGACCGGTGCCGCCGCGATGAACGCCAAGGTGACCTGCACCAGCTGGACCACGTCGAGCACCCACTCTGCGGGACTGTTGAAGACGAAGCGCATGACGATGTCATAGCCCATCAACAGCGCCATGATGCCCAGGGTGAACATGGCGACATAGTGGAAAAAGGAGATCACCAAATCGATACCTCGGGAAACGACGGTACTCGGTGTATCAGTGAAGCGGTCCACGGCGATCTCCTTTAGTTGCCACTTTAGTTGCTCCTCTGGCTGCGAAATGCAGGATCAGTTTTGCGGATTGAACTGATATACGTACTCCAGGCCCTTTTTGATGAGCGGATCATTCTCCCCCTTGGCCGCGAACGCCTGACTGGAAGCGCGCGCGGCGGCGGCCCATGCCTTCTTTTCTTCAGCATTCGGCTGGTAGACCTGCACGCCCAAAGTCGTGGTGGCCTTGGCAGCCGACTCCTCGTTCAGCTTGCTCAAGCCGACACGCACGTGATCCGCGACGTTCTTCATACCGTCTTCCACAATCTTCCGGTCACGCGGGTCGAGTTTGGCCGACACGGCGGGGTTGTAGATCACATGCATCAGCACAGAGGTCAGGTCCATGTTCGTGACGTGCTTGACGATTTCGAACTGGCTGCGGTCTTCGATCATCATGAAGGCATTGGTGACGCCATCAATGATGCCGCGCGACATCGCCTCGTAGACCTGATCCATGGTCATATTGACCGGGCTGGCGCCGATCGTCTTGAACATGTCGGCCTCGGCGCCCACGCTTCTGATCTTCACACCCTTCGAGTCGTCGGGGGTGCGCACTTCTTTACGCACCGCGAGCACACGCGGCAGGCACTCGCTGACCCCGGCCACCTTCACATGGGTCAGGCCCTGGCGCTCCAGCGCCGCAGTGTAGATGCCATTCAAGCCCGCGTTGAACGTCTCGACGATGCCCTTACAACCACCGGTCCAGACGGGAATCGTTTCGATATCGAACAAACGGATGGTCTTGGACATGTACGGCATATACCAGATCGCCATGAATGCCGTCCCGTCATTGACCCCGCTCGCCATTTCAGTGGTCGGCACCAAGGTCGAGGACGCGTAGGTTTTGAATTTCACCCGCCCTTCGGTATCGCGCTCGATCTTGCTGAACACTTCCTTGCTCAATTCGATGATCGGATGACCATCGGGCTGATAAAACGCTGCCTTGAGCACCGTCGGGCTTGCGGCGTTGGCCGTGGCGGGCACGGCAGCACCGAAGAGTGCAAGCGTCACAACAGCCGTTGCCGCGACGGCGGCACGACGCGGGCCATGCGGAAGAATTCCGTGCGTGGTCATCATCATCTCTGTCTCCTGTTTTCTAGTGACCACCCTCACCCTTAACTCAGGGTGGGGCAGCTTCGGGGAAAGAGTATTCGAACCACTTAGGCCCGTAAAGCCAAGAAACGGAACAAGACTAAGTCGAAAACCGTCTCAATCGTTCAAGCTTCAATTCATCCCGGTGGCAAAGCCGGAACCAGGACAGCACGGTGGCCGGCTGGCTATGACCCAGGACGAAATCAGGTGCTTGACACCAACATATGCCGAACATATGTTTCCAAGAACGGCTGTCAAAAATCAAGGGATCCGTCATGCGCACCGTGTCCGTCTTCCGCAACAACAAGAATCAGGCGGTCCGGATCCCACGCGATCTGGAATTCCAAGAGGTCTCCGAAGTGGAAATCATTCCACAAGGCAACGCCCTGCTGCTGCGTCCATGCCGGCCATCCTGGACTTCACTGCGGAACACTTCTGCGGCAGGCGACAGCTTTTTGGCAAATCGTCCGGATACCATCGAAGAAAACGGCCCCTTCGGTGAAGACACATGACCCGCACCACCTACATGCTGGACACCAATATTTGCTCCCACATCATGCGGCGGCACCCGGAAACCGTGCTGCATCGACTCGAACAGTCCAGCACTCGGCAGCACCGCATCGTAGTTTCCGCAATCACCTATACCGAACTGCGTTCCGGCGCCAATAACGCCAAGGCCTCTCCCAAGATCACCCCCACGGTGGACGCCTTGGTGCAGCGGCTCGACGCGATCCTGCCCAGGGACGCCGCAGCAGTCGACGAAGCCGCGCAGATCCGCCGGTATCTGGCTGAAAAGGGCATCCCGGTCAGCCACAACGACGCTGCAATCGCCGGACACGCCCTCACCCAGGGATGTACGCTCATCACGCACAATAGGCGCGAATTTCAGCGCGTTCCGCGCCTGATCTCGGAAGACTGGGCCTAATGCCGCAACCGGAACCAGTTCAGCACCGCGTCCAGTGGGCTGTGATCCAGGGCGAAGCGCGCCTGGGCGCGGACCACGGGCTTGGCACGATAGGCCACCGAATAAAAGGCCTGCGCCATCATCGGCAGGTCGTTGGACCCATCCCCCAGCACGATGATCTGCTCCGGCGCCGCGCCCGTGGATTCGGCCAGCGCGCGCACATGACGCGCCTTGGCGGCGCCATCGACGATGTCGCCCAGCACCCGGCCCGTCAGCACGCCATCCATGACTTCCAGGGTGTTGGCATGGGCCTCGTCCAGCGCCAGCCCCCGGCGCAGGCGCTCGGTGAAGAAGGTGAAGCCCCCGGACACCAGAATCGTCTTCAGGCCATGGTCGCGGGCGACCTCGATCAGACGCTCGGCCCCTGGATTCAGGCGCAGGCGCTCGGCGAAGACCTGTTCCAGAGCCGTTTCCGGCACGCCGCGCAGCAAGGCCACGCGGCGGCGCAGGCTTTCAGCAAAGTCCTTGATCTCGCCACGCATGGCGGCTTCAGTGATCTCGGCGACTTCGGCCTTGCGGCCCACCGCGTCGGCGATCTCGTCGATGCACTCGATGTTGACCAGGGTGGAATCCATGTCCATGGCCAGCACCCGGCAATCCCCCAGGCGACGCACCGTGTCCAGCCAGGCGGCATCCATGCGCGCCGCCGCGGCCTGCGCCAGGGCATCACCCCGGCAGTCCGGATCCACATCCAGCAGGCGCACGGCCGTAGGACCCAGTTCCTGGACCCCGCCCGCGCAGGCCACGGCCGCCAGCCGTTCGATGTCCGCCGCCATCAGGCGCGGAGCCTGCAGGATGATGTGTGCCATGGTATTGATCTTCAACCGGCGCGTCAGTGCCGGCGCCGCTGCAGCAGATAACGCCAGACGAAGCCCGGATACGCCAGCACCAGAAACAGCGCCAGCGTCACGGCGTAGAATTCCCAGCCCTGGGGAAAGGCATTGCCCAGGTCGAGCTCCAGGGTGAACCCCAGTGAACCGATCAGCACATAACCCACGAGGACTTCGAGGAATCGATCGATGAACGGCTTGCCGGATGCCGAGGCCCGTGCCGACGCGGCACGCGCGGATCGGTCCGCGATCCAGCCCGGCGCGGACAACAACAGCGCCACCAGCGCAACGCTGACGATCAGTTTGATCACGAACAGCAGGCTGCCGACGCCGCCGAACGCGCCGCCCACCAGCCGGATCGTACCCCACGACCACAAGCCCAGCAGCACCAGAAACCCCAGGCCGATGGCCCAGCGCAACGCGCCACCGAACGCACGCGACGCCCGGCCCCAGGGCCAGGGCGCCAGCGGCCGGTCAACCAGAAACGGCAGATTGGCCAGCACCAGCGCGCCCAGAATCACCAACCAGGCGGCGACCGATAACATCATGATCCGAACCAGGCCTTAAAACACCAGCGACTGACGGATGACATCCACGCACAGTGCCATCAGACCGCCCGGCAGAATGCCCAGACCGATCACCAGCAGACCGTTGAGGGACATCACGCTGCGCGCCGCCACCGTGCCGGCGCCAAGCGTCACACCATCGTCCGGTTCGTCGAAGTAGGCCATCTTCACCACGCGCAGGTAGTAGAAGGCGCCGATCAGCGACATCATCACGGCGAATACCGCCAGCGTCACGTGGCCGGCGCCAATCAAGGCCTGCAACACCACGAGCTTGGCATAGAAACCCGACAGCGGCGGAATCCCGGCCAGCGAGAACATGGCGATCAACAGCACGCCCGCCAGCACCGGATTGCGGCGATTCAGGCCCTTCAGGTCGGCGATTTCCTCGCACTCGAAGCCCTGACGGGACATCAGCATGATCAGACCGAAAGTGGACAGCGTCGTCAGGACGTAGATGACGATGTAGAAGAGCGATGCGCCATAGGCGGCGGCACTGGCGCCAGCCTGTCCTTCGTAGACGCCCGACAACAGGCCCAGGAACACGAACCCCATATGCGAGATCGTGGAATAGGCCAGCATGCGCTTGAAGTTGGTCTGCGCGATGGCCACGATGTTGCCGATCGCCAGCGACAGCGCCGCCATGATCAGCAGCATCGGCTGCCAGTCGATGGCGATGCCGTGCAGCGCTTCGATCAGCAGGCGCAGCGTGATGGCGAAGGCGGCGAATTTCGGCGCCGCGCCCACCAGCAGCGTGACCGTGGTCGGCGCGCCCTGATAGACGTCCGGCGTCCACATATGGAACGGCGCGGCCGTCAGCTTGAATGCCAGGCCGGAGACGATGAACACCACACCGAACACCAGCGGCAGGCGCTGTGCCCCGCCGTCACGGATGACCTGGGCGATCTCGGCCAGCCCCAGCTGCCCCGTGGCGCCATAGATCATGGACATGCCGTAGAGCAGGATGCCGGATGCCAGACAGCCCAGCACGTAGTACTTCATGGCGGCCTCGACCGAGGCCAGATGATCGCGGCGCAGCGCCACCAGGGCGTACAGGGCGAAGGACATCAGTTCCACACCCAGGTACACCGTCAGCATGCTGCCGGCCGAGATCATGATGAACTCGCCCAGCAGCATCAGCAGCGTCAGGGAATAGAGCTCGCCGCCGCGCGTGACCATGTCGCGCTTTTCCGCATAGGCACGGCCGTAGATCAAGGTGACGCCCACCGCGATAGCCGACAGGATCTTCAGGAAGTGCCCGAGGGAATCGGCGACATACAGGTCGCTGAAAGTACGGCCGTGAACCTGGTTGGCCCACTGGTTCCAGGACACCACCACGGCGACCAGTACGGTGCCCATGGTCAGCATGAAGGTCATGCGACGGTTGGGATCGTTACCGAACCCATCGATCAGCAGAACCGCCCCGGTGAGCACCAGCAGCACGATCTCGGGGGTCGCCAGCGCGAAGTCGAAAAGATTTTGCATCGTCATTCCGGTCTACAGTTTCGATTGAGCGACGTGATCCAGCAGCGCCTGCACCGAGGGATGCATCAGATCCGTGAAGAAGCTGGGATAGATCCCCATGAACAGCGTGAAGATCGCCAGCAGCCCCAGAATCAGGAACTCGCGGCTGCCGATGTCCTTCATGCCGTCGACCTGCTCGTTGGCCACAGGGCCGAAGGCCACGCGTTTGAGCATCCACAGCGAATAGCTGGCACCCCAGATCAGCGCGGATGCCGCCAGCAGGCCGATCCAGAAGTTGTACTGCACGGCGCCCAGGATGACGGTGAATTCGCCCACGAAGCCGCTGGTGCCCGGCAGGCCGGCGTTGGCCATGGAAAACAGCACGAAATACGTCACGAAGCGCGGCATGCGGTTGATGATCCCGCCGTAGGCGTCGATGCGGCGCGTGTGCAGGCGGTCGTACATGACCCCGATGCACATGAACATCGCGCCCGACACGAAGCCGTGCGACAGCATCTGGATGATGGAGCCTTCCAGGCCGGTGACGTTGAAGATGAAGAAACCCAGCGTCACGAAGCCCATGTGCGCCACGGACGAATACGCCACGAGCTTCTTCATGTCGTCCTGAACGATGGCGACCAGGCCGATGTAGATCACTGCCACCAGCGACAGGGCAATCATCACCCCGGCCAGGCTGTGAGAGGCGTCCGGCGCGATCGGCAACGAGAAGCGCAGGAAGGCATAGGCGCCAAGCTTCAGCATGACGGCCGCCAGCACGATGGAGCCGCCCGTGGGGGCCTCGACGTGGGCGTCCGGCAGCCAGGTGTGGATCGGCCACATCGGGATCTTCACGGCAAACGCGGCAAACAGCGCGATGAAGATGAACATCTGCTCGGTGTAGCTCAGGGGCATGCGCTGCCAGGTCGCCACGTCGAAGGAACCGCCCGCCGCGTGCCACAGATAGATGAAGGCGATCAGCGTCAGCAGCGAACCCGCCAGCGTGTAGAGGAAGAATTTGAAGGCGGCGTAGACCCGGTTCGGCCCGCCCCAGGCGCCGATGATGATGTACATCGGGATCAGGGTGGCTTCGAAGAACACGTAGAACAGCATGCCGTCGAGCGCGCAGAACACGCCGACCATCAGGCCCGACAGAATCAGGAAGGCCGCGTTGTACTGCGCCACGCGGGACTTGATGACTTCCCAGCCGGCCAGGATCACGATGATGGTGATGAAGGCCGTCAGCAGCACGAACCAGATCGCGATGCCGTCGATGCCCAGATGGTAGTTCAGGTTGAACGCTTCGATCCACGGCGTGTTTTCCACGAACTGCATGTCCGCCGTCTTCGGGTTGAAGCCCGTGTAGAGGGGCAGCGTCACCAGCAGGCCCGCGATGGAACCCACCAGAGACAGCACCCGTGCCGGCCCCGGATTGTCGTCCCGGCCGATCAGCAGCACCAGCAACCCGAAAACAATCGGGACGAAGATCGACAGGGTCAGCCAGGGGAGTGTAGAGGACGCCATTTCGCTAGCCATCAATGAACCATCAAGACGAAGAATGTGAGAAACACCATGATGCCGATGATCATGGCGAAGGCGTAATGATAGATGTAGCCGGACTGCAGCAAGCGCACTGTCGCTGATGCGGCACCGACCATGCGGGCGCCGCCGTTGACGATGATGCCGTCGATGAGACCGCGATCACCGCCCTGCCACAGGCCGCGGCCCAGGGCGCGAACGAACCGCGCGATGACGTTCTCGTTGAACCAGTCGAAATAGTACTTGTTGTCCAACAGACGATAGATGGGCGCAAAGGTGCGCGCCAGCGCCGCCGGCACCGCGGGGTTGATCAGCCAGCAATACCAGGCCACCACGAAACCGGCCAGCAGCAGCATGAACGGCGTCGAGGTCAGGCCATGCAGGCCGAAGCCGACCCAGCCGTGCCATTCCTCGGCCAGAGCGGCCATGGCGGGGTGCTGTGCCAGCACGGTGATCGACCGGCCGAAATAGCCGTCAAAGAGCAGCGGATCGACGAACCAGACACCCGCCACGACGGACATGAAAGCCAGGATTACCAGAGGCAGCGTGACGACCCACGGGGATTCCTTGGGCTTGGCGCCATGCAGCGAGTGGATGGTCGGGCCGTCGCCGTGGCTGGCCCAATGCCCGCCTTCGTGCCCGTGATCGTGACCATGGCCGTCATGATCCGCATAGCGTTCCTTGCCATGGAAGACCAGGAAGACCAAGCGGAAGGAATACAGCGAAGTCACGAACACGCCCGACAGGGTCATGATGTAGGCGAAATGCGCACCCGGGATGTTGGCGGCCTCGGCGGCGGCAATGATGCTTTCTTTTGAATAGAAACCCGAGAAGAAGGGCGTGCCCACCAGCGCCAGCGTGCCGATCAGCATCGTGATCCAGGTGATAGGCATGCGCTTCCAGAGGCCGCCCATGTGGCGCATGTCCTGATCGTGCATCATGCCCATGATGACCGAGCCGGACCCCAGGAACAGCAGTGCCTTGAAGAAGGCATGCGTCATCAAGTGGAAGATCGCCACCGAGTAGGCCGAGGCGCCCAGCGCCACCACCATGTAGCCCAGCTGCGAGAGCGTGGAATAGGCGACGACGCGTTTGATGTCGTTCTGCACCACGCCCAGGATGCCCAGGAACAACGCGCCGAAGGCGCCGATCACCATCACGACCGACAGAGCCGTCTGCGTCAGCTCGTAGACCGGCGAGAAACGCGCGACCATGAAGATCCCGGCCGTCACCATGGTGGCGGCGTGGATCAGTGCGGAAATCGGGGTCGGGCCTTCCATGGAATCCGGCAGCCAGACATGCAGCGGCGCCTGCGCGGATTTCGCCATCGCGCCCACGAACAGGCACAGACAGGCGACGGTCAGCATCTGCCAGTCGGTACCCGGGAAGACAATGGTGCCCAGCTTGTTGGCCTGGGAGAAGACTTCACCGTAATGCAGGCTGCCCGAGTAGGCGTACAGCAGGCCGATTCCCAGCACGAAGCCGAAGTCGCCCACCCGGTTGACGATGAAGGCCTTCAGGTTGGCGAAAACCGCCGAGGGCTTGGAATAATAGAAACCGATCAGAAGATAGGACACCAGGCCCACGGCTTCCCAGCCGAAGAACAGCTGCAGCATATTGTTCGACATCACCAGCATCAGCATGGAGAACGTGAACAGCGAGATGTAGGAAAAGAACCGGTTGTAGCCGGGGTCGTCGGCCATGTAGCCGATGGTGTAGATGTGCACCATCAGCGACACGCCCGTCACCACCACCATCATCAGCGCCGACAGTTGATCGATCAGGAAGCCGACCTCGAACTTGAACGGGCCGATCATGGACCAGGTGTAGATCGTGCCGTCGAAGGTCTGGCCGCCCAGCACCTGCTGCAACACGATCAGCGAGCCGACGAAGGAAATCGCCACCCCCAGGATCGTCAGGCTGTGCGCGCCGCGCCGCCCGATCCAGGACCCCATGAAGCCGGTGGCGAAAAAACCCACTAGGACCGCCGTGACCAGCGGTGCCAGGGCGATCAACAAATAAAGACTTTGCGCGGTCATGACGCCCTTACCCCTTCAACTGGTCGAGCTTGTCGACATTGATGGTGCTGATATTGCGGAACAGCAACACCAGGATGGCCAACCCGATGGCGGCTTCGGCGGCCGCCACCGTCAGCACGAAGAACACGAAGACCTGTCCGGCCGGGTTGCCGGACCAGATCGAAAAGGCCACGAAATTCATGTTGGCCGCCAGCAGGATCAGTTCGATCGACATCAACAGCACGATCAGGTTGCGCCGGTTCAGAAAGAAGCCGAACACGCCGATGGCGAACAGGATCGCGCCGACGATCAGGTAATGGCTCAGTCCGATTTGCATCATTTTTCGGCTCCTTCGGATTCGGCGGCAGGTGTGTCCACCACGGCCTGCATGTGCACCATGCGCACCCGGTCAGCCGGGTTGACGCGCACCTGCTTGCTTGGGGTGGTGCGTTTGTAGTCGGCCCGCTTGCGCATGGTCAGTGCGATCGCGGCAATCATGCCCACCAGCAGGATCAGGCCGCCGACCTGCACGGCATAGCTGAACTGCGTGTACATGGCGGTGCCCAGCGCCAGGGTATTGTCGAAATTGTCCGCGGGCGGCTGCAGCGCCGGCGCATGCCCCCAGGAGCGCAGCACGACGAACGCCATTTCCAGCACCATGATGCCGCCGATGGTCAGCCCCAACGGCAGATAGACTTTCAGCCCGGCTTTCAGGCCTTCGGGGCGCATATCCAGCATCATGACGACGAACAGGAACAGCACCATCACCGCCCCCACGTAGACGATGACGAGCACCAGCGAGAGGAATTCCGCCTGGATCAGCATCCACATCATGGACGCGGTGAAGAAGGTCAGAATCAGGTGCAGCACGCCGGTGACGGGGCTGGTGGACAAAATGACGCGAAACGCCGCGACAACCAGCACCAGGGCCAGCAGATAGAACAGGATTGAATCGAAACTCATGGTCGGTCTTCCGGCATCAACGATAAGGCGCGTCGGCGGCGCGGCGGGCCGCGATCTCCGACTCGTAGCGATCGCCCACAGCCAACAGCATGTCCTTGGTGTAGTACAGGTCGCCGCGTTTTTCGCCGTGGTATTCAAGCAGGTGCGTTTCCACGATGGCGTCCGTCGGACAGGCCTCCTCGCAGAAACCGCAAAAAATGCACTTGGCCAGATCGATGTCGTAGCGCGTGGTGCGGCGGCTGCCGTCCTCTCGCTGATACGATTCGATGGTGATGGCCAGGGCCGGACAGACGGCTTCGCACAGTTTGCAGGCAATGCAACGTTCTTCGCCGTTGGCATAGCGACGCTGCGCGTGCAGCCCGCGGAACCGCGGTGAGGCCGGCGTCTTTTCCATCGGGTAGCGCAGGGTGATCTTGCGCTTGAAGAAGTATTTGCCCGTCAGGCGCATGCCTTCGAACATTTCCTTCAGCATCAGGCTGCCGAAGAAATCCTTGATCGCTTCCATGTCGTACCCCTTACTGCCAGATGTTCCAGGGCGTCTGCATCCAGATCGCCACGACCACCAGCCAGATCCCGGTCAGCGGAATGAAGACCTTCCAGCCCAGACGCATGATCTGGTCATAGCGGTAGCGCGGGAAGGTGGCGCGAAACCAGATGAACATGGACACGACCACGAAGGTCTTGATGCCCAGCCACAACCAGCCAGGCACCCAGGTGAACGGCACGATGTCCAGCGGCGGCAACCAGCCGCCCAGGAACATGACCGATGCCATCGCCGACAGCAGGATCATGTTGGCGTATTCGCCCAGGAAGAACAGCGCGAAGCCCATGCCGGAATATTCCACCATGTGGCCGGCGACGATTTCCGATTCGCCTTCCACCACGTCGAAGGGATGGCGGTTGGTCTCGGCCACCGAGGACACGACGTAGATGATGAACAGCGGCAGCAGCGGCAACCAGTTCCAGGACATGAAGCTGACGCCACGATCGGCGAACCAGCCGGTGCCCTGTCCGTGGACGATGCCCGAGAGGTTCAGCGTGCCCGAGACCAGCAGCACCGTCACCATGACGAAGCCGATCGCGAGTTCGTAGGACACCATCTGCGCGGACGCGCGCAGCGCCCCCAGCAGGGCGTATTTGGAGTTCGACGCCCAGCCGGCCACGATGACGCCATACACGCCCACCGAGGTGATCGCCATGACGAACAGCAACCCCGCGTTGACGTTGGCCAGCACGACTTCCGGCTGGAACGGAATCACCGCCCAGGCGGCCAGCGCCGGCATCAGCGTGACGACGGGCGCCACAACGTAGAGCACCGGGTTGGCCTTGGCCGGAACGATGAGTTCCTTGGTGAGCAGCTTGAACACGTCGGCGAACGGCTGCAGCAGGCCGCGATAGCCCACGCGATTGGGCCCCAGGCGCACGTGCATGAAGCCGATCATCTTGCGTTCCCAGTACGTCAGGTACGCCACACACAGGATGATCGGCACCGCGATGACCACGATCTTGATCAGTGTCCAGACCACCAGCCAGGGGGTCGCCCCGATCAGATCGGTGCCGTAGGCGTTGAGGATATTCAACCAGTCCATTTAGCGTCGCTCCAGCTGGATGGCGCCCGAGCCCATGCCCAGGGCTGCGGTCTGTTCAAAGGCGCCGGCAATGCGCACGGCGCCGTCGGCCACGGTATCGTCCAGGGCGGCGGACAGATCGGCCGACCCGTGTGCCGTCGAGACACGCACGGCGTCGCCAGCCGCCAGCCCCAGGGACTGCAGCGTGACGGCGTTCATGGCGGCCTGCGGCGGCGCCGAATTGATGTGGTCCTGCAGCGGCTGGGAACGGCGCACCAGGGCGTCGGTCCGGTAGATCGGCAGTTCCGCCACGAGTTCCAGACCCGTGCCGGCCGCCAGCGTACCCGGGGCCTGGCGGATCTGATTCGACAGGCGCCCATCGACGCCCCCCACCATCACGGTGTCGCGCACCGATTCGGAGGTCTCGTCGTCGAAGCCCTGCAGGCCCAGCAGGTTGCCCAGCACGCGCAATACCTTCCAGGCCGGACGGGTATCGCCCACCGGCGCGGCCACGCCCTTGAAGCTCTGCACCCGCCCTTCCGCGTTGACGAAGGAGCCGGACGTTTCGGTGAACGGCGCGATCGGCAGCATCACGTCGGCCCAGTCCTCGGCGGCCGAGCGGAACGCCGTGAACGCCACGGCCATCCCCGAGCCCTGCAGCGCGCGCACGGCGCGATCGCCCAGTTCGCTGTCCAGACGCGGCTCGGCCTGCAGCACCAGGTAGGCCTTCAGGGGATCGCCGCCCAGCATGCGGCGGGCATCCAGCCCACCCTGCGCCGGCACGGCGCCGGCTAGATAGCCGCCCACCGTATTGCCGCCCTGGGTCAGGAAGCCGAAGCGCCCGCCTGCCAATTGCGCGATCAGCTGCGCATTGGCGGCCAGCAGCGCCACCTGATCATCGGACACGGCTAGATTACCCATCAGCACGGCCACGCGCTCGCCGGAAGCCAGGCTGTCGGCAATCGCGCGGGCGGATTCTCCCGGCTGCACGCCGGCCAGGCCTTCGGGCACCGGCTGGGACTTCAGACCGGCCAGTGCCACGGCGATCTCGGCCAGCGCGCCCACCAGGGCGGAGGGCTTGACGGTCATGCGGCCGGTGACCGGCACCAGCGGGTCGGCGGCCACGCTATCCACCAGGGACAGCTGCATGCCATGTTTGGCGGCCTGGCGCAGACGCTGGGCCATCAAGGGATGATCCTTGCGCAGGAAGGACCCCACGACCAGCGTGCGGTCCAGCGTATTGAGATCAGCGATCGGCATTCCCAGCCAGGGTGTGCCGGTGCGCGCGGCATCCAGCGCCGCGCCATCGCCACGCAGCCGGAAATCGATGTTGTCCGACCCCAGGCCGCGGGTCAGCCGCGCCAGCAGGGCCAGTTCTTCCAGGGTTGCCGTGTCGGTGGCCAGCGCACCGATCTGTGTCGCGCCGCCGTCTTCGCGCACCTGATTCAGCCCGGTGACGACCGACTGCAAGGCATCGGACCAGGAGGCCTCGTGCCACTGGCCGTCGCAACCGCGCACCATGGGGTGCTGCAGACGGTCTTCCACGTACAGCCCGGCATAGGAAAAGCGGTCGCGGTCGCTGATCCAGCATTCGTTGACGGGTTCGTTTTCGAAGGGCACCACACGCAGCACGCGGTCCATCTTGGTCTGCACGACCAGATTGGCGCCCACGCTGTCATGCGGACTGACCGAGCGGCGGCGCGCCAGTTCCCAGGTCCGCGCGGCCATCATGAAGGGCTTGGACAGCAGCGCGCCCACCGGACAGACGTCGATCATGTTGCCCGAGAGTTCGGATTCGACGGCCTCGCCCACGAAGGTGGTGATCTCGGAGAATTCACCCCGGTTGAGCATGCCGATTTCCATGTAGCCGCCGATTTCCTGGCCAACCCGGATGCAGCGGGTGCAATGGATGCAGCGCTGCATCTGTTCGGCCGAAATCAGCGGACCCATGGGCTTGTGGAACACCACGCGCTTGGGTTCTTTATAGCGTGAGGCGGATTCGCCATAGCCCATGGCGAGATCCTGCAGCTGGCATTCGCCGCCCTGATCGCACACCGGGCAATCCAGCGGGTGATTGATCAGAAGGAATTCCATCACGGCGCGCTGGGCCTCGATGGCTTTGGGCGAGCGCGTGTGCACCACCATGCCGTTGGTCACGGGCGTAGCACAGGCGGGCAGCTGCTTGGGGGCCTTTTCGACCTCGACCAGGCACATGCGACAGTTGGCCGCAATGCTGAGTTTTTTGTGATAGCAGAAATGCGGGATATACAGCCCGACCGAGTGGGCAGCCTGGATGACCATGCTGCCTTCTTCGGCTTGGACCTTCAGCCCGTCGATGGTGAGTTCTACCATGGCGTGTCCTGACCCTACAGATACTTGGCGACCACACAGTCCTTGTGGTCGATGTGGTGGACGAATTCGTCGCGGAAATGCTTGATGAAGCTGCGCACCGGCATGGCGGCGGCATCGGCCAGCGCGCAGATGGTGCGACCCATCATGTTGTGCGCCACGGAATCGAGCGTCTCGATGTCGTCGGCGGTTCCCTGACCGTGTTCCATGCGCTGCATCATGCGGTACAGCCAGCCGGTGCCTTCGCGGCACGGCGTGCACTGGCCGCAGGATTCTTCCATGTAGAAATACGACAGGCGCATGAGCGATTTCACCATGCAGCGGGTTTCATCCATGACGATGACCGCGCCGGACCCCAGCATGGACCCGGCCTTGGCGATCGAGTCGTAGTCCATGTTGGTCTTCATCATGATGTCGGCCGGCAGCACCGGCGCCGACGACCCGCCGGGGATCACGGCTTTCAGTTGGCGCCCGCCCTTGACCCCGCCGGCCAGTTCCAGCAGCGTGGCAAAGGGCGTACCCAGCGGAATTTCGTAGTTTCCGGGAAGTTCGACGTCGCCGGAAATAGAGAAGATTTTCGTGCCGCCCGCCTTTTCGACGCCCATTTCCAGATAGGCCTGGGCGCCCACCTGGAACACGAAGGGCACGGCCGCAAAGGTTTCCGTGTTGTTGACGGTAGTCGGCTTGCCGTACAGGCCGAAGCTGGCCGGGAACGGCGGCTTGAAGCGCGGCTGGCCCTTTTTGCCTTCAATGGATTCCAGCAAGGCGGTTTCCTCGCCGCAGATGTAGGCGCCAAACCCGTGATGCGCGTGCAACTGGAATGAAAATCCCGACCCCAGGATGTCGTCGCCCAGGAACCCGGCCCGGCGGGCTTCCGCCAGGGCTTCTTCGAAGCGCTGGTAGATCTGGAAAATTTCGCCGTGGATGTAGTTGTAGCCGACCGACGCGCCCATCGCAAAACCACCGATGATCATGCCTTCGATCACCGAGTGCGGGTTGTAGCGCAGGATGTCGCGGTCCTTGAAGGTGCCAGGTTCGCCCTCGTCGGAATTGCAGACGATGTATTTCTGGCCCGGCAGATTGCGCGGCATGAAAGACCATTTCAGGCCGGTCGGGAAACCCGCGCCGCCGCGCCCGCGCAGACTGGAAGCCTTGAGTTCGGCGATCACATCGTCGGGCTTCATGCCGGTGGTCAGGATCTTTTTCAGCGCCGTGTAGCCACCGCGCGCCATGTAGTCCTGGATGCCCCAATTGTTGCCATTCAGCCCCGCCAGGATCTGGGGATTGATGTGGCGACCGTGAAAGATCATGCTGCGGGCGGCATCGCCGCCCAGGTCCGGATTCAGCGCATCCGTCGCATATTTTTGCAAGACGTCCAGCGCGCTCATGCCGACTCCTTCAGGTCCCGGATCAGGGCGTCGATTTTTTCGGGCTGCATGCGGCAGCACATGTGTTTGTCGTTCGCGATGACCACCGGGGCGTCGCCGCAGGCGCCCATGCACTCGCCTTCCTGCAGCGTGAACAGGCCGTCAGGCGTGGTTTCGTGGAAACCGATCCCGAGTTTTTCCTTGAGGTATTCGGCGGCCTGCGTGCCGCCCTGCAGCGCACAGGGCAGATTGGTGCAGATGGTCAGCGTGTAGCGCCCGACCGGATGGGTGTTGTACATCGCGTAGAAAGTCGCGATTTCCTGCACCGCGACCGGCGGCATGCCCAGATAGGCGGCCACGTCGCGGATGACGTCGGGCGAAACCCAGCCCTTTTCGGTCTGGGCGATGGTCAGCGCCGCCATCACGGCCGACTGTTTCTGTGCCGGCGGATATTTGGCAATTTCCCGGTCGATGTCCCGGTAGGCTTGTTCGGAAAGCAGCATCGTCATGGTCCTGTGGTGTCCGGGGCGTCTAGCGGTCGATCTCGCCAAACACGATATCCTGGGTGCCGATGATGGTCACCACGTCGGAGATCATGTGGCCGCGGGACATTTCCTCGAGCGATTGCAGGTGGGCGAAGCCGGGCGCGCGGATCTTGACCCGGTAGGGCTTGTTGGCCCCGTCGGACACCATGTAGATGCCGAACTCGCCCTTGGGATGCTCGACCGCCGCGTAGGCCTCGCCCTCGGGCACGTGCATGCCCTCGGTAAAGAGCTTGAAGTGGTGGATCATTTCCTCCATGCCGGTCTTCATGCGCTC
>JAHRWZ010000096.1 GCA_019104865.1 Castellaniella sp.
ATGGTTCAGATAGGCCGAGCCGTCGGCCCACTGATAGGCACGCGGCAGCGGCGAATGGCAGGCCGCCGGATCAAAGGGGCGGGCCGCCGCATCGTGGCCGCCATTGAGCCGGTCGTAGGCCGCGCGCAGCGCCGGCCCGCAGGCGTCCCAGTCATCGAGCGCCGCCTGCAGGGTCGGCGCGATCCCGGGCACCGCCACGCAATGCGCCAGGCCGCGGGACACCACGACCAGCTGGCCGTCGCGCGTCGCATTTTTGAGGGTGGCTAGCTTCATCGTCGGACTCGCTTTACTTCAATTCAGCCTGCACCTGATCGAACAGATCCTGGCCGACGCTGGGAGTGAACATCTTCCAGACCGGCTGCACGCGTTCCTTCATGCGTTCATGCTCCGCGTCGCTGACCTCGTTGACCTGCACGCCATGGCTGATCATCATTTTCTTTGCGGATTCCGACTGCGCCCGGGCGACCTGACGTTGATAGACGCGCGCCTCGATGGCGGAATCCTTGATGATCTTCTGCTGCTCCGGGGTCAGCTTGTCCCAGAACGCCTTGGATGCCAGGGGGATGAATGCCCCATAGCTGTGACGGGTGATGGACAGATACTTCTGCACCTCGAAGAGCTTGAGCGCGGCGATCACCGCGTTGGGGGTGCCCTGGCCGTCGATGGTGTGGGTTTCCAGCGCGGTATACAGTTCCGGCACGGCCAGCGGCACCGGATTGGCCCCCAACGCCTTGATCGTTTCCTGGGTGATCTTTGCCTGGATCGAACGGAACTTCAGACCGTCAAAGTCCTCGACCCGCTGAATGGGGTGTTTGCTGTTGGTGGCATTGAAGAAACCGTTTTCCCAATAGGCCAGACCAATCAGGCCATGCGCTGGCAGGGTATCCATCAGCCGCTGGCCCACCGGCCCGTCCAGGACCTTTTCCGCCTGGGCATCGTTCTTGAACAGGAAGGGGAAATCCAGGATCTCGTAGGCCTTGACCATGCCCGTCAGGGTCGTGGTCTGGGGCACGGTGAATTCGATCGTGCCGCCCTGCAGCGCGGACGTGACCTTCACGTCGTCGCCCAGGGCGCCGCTGTAATAGGGCTTGATGACGATATCGCCATGGCTCTTGGCCTTGACGAGTTCGATGAACTTGGCCACGCCCTGGCCCTGATGGGATTTCTCGGGCAGGGTGACGGCGAATTTGGCCGTGATTGTCGCCCAGGCAGAACCGGATAGGCTGGCGGCCAGCAGTCCCACCAGCAGCGTCATACGAATTTTCATGGAAGTCTCCTCAGTGGAAATCGTGGGGCGTCTTGCGCCCGGCCATCCCTATCGGGCCGGACATCAGCGCCACCATTGAGCCGGCACCGTCACCAGGGCCGGGAACAGAATCAGCAGGATCAGCAGCACGACCAGCGCCAGCAGGAAGGGCAGGATGCCGCGCACCGCCTCGTCCATGGTGACTTTGCCCACCGAGCTGATGACGTTCAGCACCACACCGACGGGCGGCGTGATCATGCCGATGGAACAATTCATGATGAAGATCACGCCGAAATACACCGGGTCGATGTCCGCGGCCTGCACGATGGGCAGAAAGACCGGTGTGAAGATCAGCACGATGGGAATGAAGTCCAGCACCATGCCGGCAAAGAACACCACGATCATCATGGCCGAGATCAGGGCCAGCGGATGATCGGACAGGCCCTGCAGCCAGCCGCCGACCTGGCCGGAAATGTCGGTGATCGTGATCATGTAGGACGCCACCATGGCCAACGCCGCCAGCAGCAGAACGACCGAGGTCGTGCGCGCCGTCGCCAGCAGGCATTCGTAGATCTTGTGGCCGTCCAGTTCGCGGTATACGACCAGCCCGACGAAAAGCGCGTAGGCGGCGGCGACCACAGCCGATTCCGTTGGCGTGAAGATCCCGAAACGCAGGCCGCCGATGATGATGACCGGCAACATCAGCGCCCAGCCGCCGCGGCCGAGCAGCCGCAGGCGCTGCCCCCAGGGCACGCGCGGGGCCACAGCCACTTGCTGGCGCCGGGCCACGATCCACCAGGCGACGATCAGCACCGCCCCCATCAGGATGCCCGGCACGATGCCGGCCAGAAAGAGCCGCGTGATGGACACATTGGCCACCACGCCGAAGATCAGGAAACCGATGGACGGCGGGATCACCGGCGCGATGATGCCGCCGGCCGCCATCAGGCCGCAAGCCCGCGCCGGGTCGTAGCCCGCCGCGCGCATCATGGGCACCAGGATCGCGGCCAGCGCGGCCGTATCCGCGACCGCCGACCCTGACAGGCTGGCGAGCAGGATGCCGGCGAAGATCGCCACATAGCCCAGGCCGCCCCGCAGATGACCGACGAAAGCGCCGGCCATATCCACGATGCGCCGGGACAGCCCACCGGCATTCATGAACTCGCCCGCCAGAATGAAGAAGGGCACAGCCATCAGGACGAAATTGTCCGCCCCCGACACGGCATTCTGCACGACCGTCTGGGCGTCGAACTGCCCGGTCAGCAGCATCAGGGCCACACCCGCGAACATCAGGGCGAAGGCGATTGGCAATCCCAGCGTGATGAGACCCAACAGGGTGACGAGAAAGACGGAGGCGGTCATGCGCGATCCCCACCTGGAGCCACCTTGCGACGGGCATCGGCGGCATCCGTCGGAATATCCGTGCGCTCTGTCCGGCGCACGGCTTCGTCCTCCTCGATGCGCTCGGCCAGATCCTCGATGCGGTCCGCCAGATCCTCGGTCAGGTTCTCGCCCGAACCCGTCAGGGCCAGGCGGATGTTGTTGCACACCGGAAAGATCAGCGCCACGCCAAAGACCAGTGCCACACCGTACAGCCAGGCGTAGGAGATGCCCATCACCGGATAGACGTTGCCCAGATTGATCCGCGTCTGTTCCCAGCCGCCGACGATGAAGATGGCGCAGCCCGCCAGGATCAGCACGCCGTTGAAGACCTGCAGCGTGCGGCGCAGGCCAGGTCCGACATGACGCAACAAGGTATCGAACCCGATATGGATCCGGCGCGCGGACGCCAGCACGGCTCCGAGGAAGATCAGCCAGACGAACAGCAGCCGGGACAGTTCCTCGGAAATCGCGATGCCGGAGTTGAACGCATAGCGCAGGACGACATTGCCGAAGACCAGCACGCCCATGACGGCCAGGCTGATGACGATCAGAACCTCGAACCCTTTGGTGATGTGGAGGGCGGCGCGTTCAAGCATGACGCGCCCTGACTATTGGATGCCACTGCATGGATGTCTCCCGTTTTTTGACCATTAGAAGCACTTTCGAGATATCATTCAAACAGTTTTTTTCCATCGATTCATAGGAAATGCTGATGGATATCACCTTGCGCCAACTCCGCGCCTTCGCCGCTCTGGCCCGCACCGGGGGATTCACACGGGCGGCCGAATCCCTGCACATCACGCAATCGGCCCTCAGCGGCCTGATCAAGGAACTGGAGACGCAGCTGGGTGTGCGGCTGGTGGATCGCAGCACGCGTCGCATCCGCCTGTCGGAAATCGGCCAGGAATTCCACGCCGTCACCACCCAGGTGCTGCGCGACCTGGACAGCGCCGTGGAAAACATCAACAACCTGAAGCGCCTGCGCCGGGGTATCGTGCGCATCGCCGCGCCACAGCTGATGGCCAGCACCCTGATGCCCGAGGTCATTGCCGGCTTTCGCCAGACCTACCCCGATATCCGGATCCGCTTGATGGACTGCGCCGTGGAAAACGCCATCACCCAGGTGCTGCGCGGCGAAGCCGACATCAGCATCGGCCCTCAGCGCGAATGCCTGACCGAGCTGGCAGCCGACCCGCTGTTCGACCTGCCCTTCCTGGCGGTCTTTCCGCCCGGTCACCCACTGGAAGCCAAACAGCGCCTGACTTGGGCGGATCTGGTGCATTACCCCCTGATTGCCCTGCAGGGCCAGTTCACCGAACGCCTGGCGCTGGATCTGCATGACGCCGCCTCGACCCAGGCCATCCGCCCAGCCCACGAAGTCACCTTCATGAGCACGGCGCTCAGCATGGTCAGCGCACGCCTGGGAATCACCGCCTGCCTGCCCTATGCGCAAAGTCTGGTGGAACTCTATGGCTTGCGGGTACGGCTATTGCACGAACCGGAAATCCGGCGTCAGTTCTTCATCTATCGCCGCCAGCATGCCAGCCTGTCGCCGGCCGCCCAGGCTTTCGTGCAATATCTGCACGAACACGTCGGGCAGCGGAAATGGGGAATCCAGCCAGCCTGAGCCAATTGGCGACTCAACCCCGCGCCCGGAATTCCGCGCGGACCGCTTCCGGAACCAGCGATCCGCCCGTGCTCCAGATCACGTGCGTTGCCTGACTCAGCACTCGATCCAGCCCATGCCGCCGCAAATACTCGCGCCCCTGCGGCGAATCCAGCACCCAGCCGGGTCCCCGCAACCCTGCGGCCGCCGACGGTTCCACATAGATCCCTTCGACGTCTTCCAGGCGCCGAGCATCCCGGAACAAGGTGTCATCATCCACCGTAAAGGCGCCCGACAGCACGCGCGCCATCAGGGGCGCCACCAGCGGCGAGGCCTGCGCCACCGCCAGGCCATCGGCCTCGGTCCGATTGTCCAGCCCCACGTCGTAGACCGACACCGGCGTCTCGCAACCCACCGCCAACTGCGTCAGCATGCAGGGAGACGCCACAGGTTCGGCGAAAAATCCGTGAACGTCGGCGCCCCACAGCCGCTTCAGACCATGCAGGATGCCACCCGGCGCGCCGCCGACCCCGCAGGGCAGGTACACGAACAGGGGATGGTCGGCATCCACCGGGCGGCCGGCGATCTGTAGCTGCGCCTGCAATTCGCGCGCCGCTGCCGCATAGCCCAGGAACAGGGGCGACGATTTTTCATCATCGACGAAGTAGCCATAAGGATCCGCCAGAGCGATGGAGCGCCCCGCAGCCACGGCCGCCGCATAATCCCCGACATGCTCGATGACTTCGATGCCGTGATCACGCAGACGCTGCTTCTTCCATTCCTTGGCATCGGCCGACATATGCACGACGGCCCGAAACCCCAGACCGGCCCCGATCAGGCCGATCGCCAGCCCCAGGTTGCCGGTACTGCCCACCGAAATGGTGTAGCGGCCAAACAGGGCCCGCGCAGCGGGTTCCGCCAGCACGGACCGATCCGTATCGGCCTGCAACAACCCGTGCTCTGTGGCGATCTGCTCGACAAGCGCCAGGATTTCATGAAAGCCGCCCCGCGCCTTGACCGAACCCGCCACCGGCAAACTGTCATCCCGCTTCAAAAACCAGAGCCCCGAAGTGCCGGACGAATGCAGGGTGTCCCGTAGACGATCGATCGACACCAGGGGCGACACCAAACGCCCCCCCAGATCGGAGAGTTCGGGGAACACTCGCGCCAACAGGCCCGCGCAGCGGGCATAGCGGGCTTTCGCCACCACCGGATCGGGCTCCAGCCCCGGGCCGGCCTCCGGATCGTAGGCCGGATTCAGCCAGAGCAAAGGCCGCCGTGCTGACAGGCCATCGGGCAGACGGGAAAGAGCCAAATCGGATATGGTACTCATGGATAGCCCCCCTTTGAATCAGGATCGTTGACACCTAGAATGAACGGGATGGCGCAGACTCGTCTCCCCAGTCGACGCCCTTGCATATCTTGCCAGACGAGACCCCTTCATGTCCCAGAACCTCTCCTATCAGTCCGGATTTGGCAACCATTTTTCCACCGAGGCGGTGGCGGGCGCCCTGCCGCTGCACCGAAACTCGCCACAACAGCCGCCGTTGGGTCTGTACACGGAACAGCTGTCGGGCACGGCATTCACGGCGCCCCGGGAATCCAATCGCCGGTCCTGGCTGTATCGCATGCAGCCCGCCGCCGTCCACCAACCCTTTCGGCGGATCGCCGACGGCCGTCTGGTTGCCGCGTTTGGCGACGTCGACACGCCGCCCAACCAGTTGCGCTGGGATCCGCTGCCCATTCCGTCGCAACCCACCGATTTCGTCCAGGGCCTGTTCACGATGGGGGGCAATGGCGACCCCTACCAGCAGACAGGATGCGCCATTCACCTGTATGTCGCCAACCGCTCGATGGAAAACCGCTATTTCCATAGCGCGGACGGCGAACTGCTGATCGTGCCGCAACTGGGGCGCCTGCGTTTCGCCACCGAACTCGGCATTCTCGACGTCGAGCCCCAGGAAATCGTCGTCATCCCGCGCGGCGTGCGGTTTCATGTCGAACTGCTGGACCCGCAGGCCCGCGGCTATGTCTGCGAAAATTTCGGTGCCCCGTTCCGCCTGCCGGACCTCGGCCCGATCGGCTCCAACGGGCTGGCCAATCCGCGGGATTTCCTGACCCCGACCGCCGCCTATGAAGACAAAACCGGCCCCTGTGAACTGATCGCGAAATTCATGGGCCATCTGTGGGTGGCGGACATGGATCATTCACCCCTGGACGTCGTCGCCTGGCACGGCAACTATGTCCCCTATAAATACGATCTGCGCCACTTCAACACCATCGGGTCGATCAGCTACGACCACCCCGATCCGTCCATCTTCCTGGTGTTGCAATCACAGTCCGACACCCCGGGCGTGGACACGATCGACTTCGGCATCTTCCCGCCGCGCATCCTGGCGATGCAGGACACATTCCGTCCGCCCTGGTTTCACCGCAACGTCGCCAGCGAGTTCATGGGCCTCGTGGCCGGCGCCTACGATGCGAAAGCCGATGGTTTCACGCCGGGCGGCGCCAGCCTGCACAACTGCATGGCGGGCCACGGCCCCGATGCCGCGACGTTCGAAAGGGCCAGCGCGGCGGATACCTCGAAGCCGGATTACATCCGCGACACCCTGGCGATCATGTTCGAAACCCGCTGCGTGATCCGCCCCACCCATCAGGCGCTGGAATCCCCGCACCTGCAGGCGCATTACTCGCAGTGCTGGGCGGGGCTGGGCAGACGGTTCACACCGCCTGGCGCAGGTCAACCGGCGGGCGGCTGAGCCGGCGCGGCGCGGAGGTATCGCCAATCACGGCAACGACCGGTCAGCCAAACAACCCAGGGCGACACCGACCGACGACACATCACGTGGCATTACTCCACCGTCACGCTCTTGGCCAGATTACGCGGCTTGTCCACGTCCGTTCCCCGGACGCAGGCCGTGTGGTAGGCCAACAGCTGCAGCGGCACCGTGTGCAGGATGGGCGAGAGCTTGCCGTAGTGTTCGGGCATGCGGATGACGTGCATGCCGGGGGCCCCCGTAATCTGCGAATCGGCATCGGCGAACACGTAGAGTTCGCCGCCGCGCGCGCGCACTTCCTGCATGTTGGACTTCAGTTTTTCCAGCAGCTCGTCGTGCGGCGCCACCGTGACGACCGGCATGGCGTCGGTGACCAGGGCCAGCGGGCCGTGCTTCAATTCGCCCGCCGGATAGGCCTCGGCGTGGATGTAGCTGATTTCCTTCAGCTTCAGGGCGCCTTCCAGGGCGATGGGATAGTGCATGCCGCGCCCCAGGAACAGGGCATTTTCCTTGCTGGCGAAGCGTTCCGACCAGGCGATGATCTGTGGCTCCAGCGCCAGCACGGCGGAGATCGCGACCGGCAGGTGCCGCAGGGACTTGATCGCCTGCTGTTCCGTGGCGTCGTCCAGGCGGCCACGGACCTGGGCCAGAGCCAGGGTCAGCAGATACAGGGCCGTGAGCTGCGTGGTGAAGGCCTTGGTCGATGCCACGCCAATTTCCACCCCGGCGCGGGTGATGAACGACAATTTGCACTCGCGCACCATGGCGCTGGTGGCGACATTGCAGATGGTCAGGGTCTGCTCCATGCCCAGGCTGCGGGCATGCTTCAGGGCTGCCAGGGTGTCGGCCGTCTCGCCGGACTGGGAGATCGTCACGACCAGGGTGCGCGGGTCCGGCACGCTGGTGCGATAGCGGTATTCGCTGGCGATCTCGACATTGACGGGGATGCCTGCGGTGGATTCGATCCAGTAGCGCGCGGTCAACCCCGCGTAATAGCTGGTGCCACAAGCCAGGATCAGCACACGGTCGATGGCCTTGAAGACGGCATGCGCGCCATCGCCGAAGAGTTCCGGCATGATGGCATCGATCCCCCGCAGCGTATCGCCCACGGCACGTGGCTGTTCGAAGATTTCCTTCTGCATGAAATGCCGGTAGGGGCCGAGTTCGACCTCGCCCGTATGGGCCTGCACGGTGTGGACCGGACGATCGACGGCCTGTCCCTTGGCATCGCTGACCCAGACGCGGGACAGCTGCAGATCGACGACATCACCGTCTTCCAGATACATGATCTGGTCGGTGGTGCCGGCCAGCGCCAGCGCGTCCGACGCCAGGTAGTTGCCTTGATCGCCGCAGCCCACCACCAGCGGCGAGCCCTGCCGCGCCCCCACGACCCGGTGCGGTTCCTGGGCGCAGAACACGGCGATGGCATAGGCGCCTTCCAGACGACGGGTCGCCTGCTGCACGGCCGTCAGCAGATCGCCATCGTACAGATGGTCCACCAGATGGGCGATGACCTCGGTGTCGGTCTGGCTGTGAAAGACGTAGCCGGCCGCCTGCAGCTCGGCGCGCAGGGCATCGTGATTTTCGATGATGCCGTTGTGCACCAGCGCAATGCGCGGCGCCCCGTTTTCCGGGCCGGAAAAGTGCGGATGGGCATTATGGGTCAGCGGCGCGCCGTGCGTGGCCCAGCGCGTATGCGCAATGCCGGTGAGGCCCTGGACATTGTCCTGGGCGACCTGCGCAACCAGTTCGGCCACCCGCTGGGTGCTGCGCACGCGTTGCAGGCCGGTGCCGGTATGCACGGCCACCCCGCAGGAATCGTAGCCGCGATATTCCAGACGGCGCAGGCCTTCGAGCAGGATGGGAACGATGTTGTGACGCGCCACAGCGCCGACGATGCCGCACATGGACAGACTCCTGGATTCAGATAGCCGGTATTGTGTCCCGGCCGCAAGGAAATATGATTTCTATTTTATGCAGTTTATGAAATCAGATTTCACATTGAAATAATGATGAAATATAATTTCATTTTCTGACAATTTCACGAGATGCCAACCCTGTCCACCCTCCGAACCCTTGACGATCTGGACCGCCGCATCCTGGATCAGATGCAGCAGGACAGCTCCCTGACCAACCAGGAACTGGCAGCCCGCGTGCATGCCTCGCCCCCCACATGCCTGCGGCGGGTGCGCAAGCTGATCCAGTCGGGGTCGATCCAGCGCCAGGTCGCCTTGCTGGACCCTGCCCTCATGGGCGCCGCGCTGACCGTGATCATCGAGGTATCCCTGGATGCGCAGGCGGCAGGCCAGGCGGATGCCGTCGAAGCCGGGCTGATCGCGGAACCCGCCATCCAGCAATGCTATCGGGTCAGCAGCGGCCCGGATTTCGTCCTGATCGCCCAGGTCGCCGACATGGCCGCCTATCAGGCTCTGGCGCTGCGCTACCTGACCGGCGACCCGCGCGTGCGCAACGTGCGCAGCTTCTTCGCCACCGCTCGCGGCAAATTCGACACGCGTATCCCGATCACATGACGGGTCGCAGCCATCATCCCGGCCTCCCGACATAGGGAAATCGAGATGGTGATTAAACATATGTTTCGTATTAGGATGTCTTTGCAACATGCTTTACACAACCATGACCGCGAGCATCGATGAATACACGGGACATGCCGCCAGCCGGTTCTGAACCGGCGGCTGGGTAGCCGTACTTCGCCGAAATCCCGTCGCGGACTGCACCGGAGAACATCATCATGAAATTTTCTCGAGGTATGGGAGCTGTCGCAGCCGCCGTTCTGGCAACGGCATCCGCAGCCGCGTTTGCGGCGCCACCGACCGGAAACCCCATCGTCCTGGGCTGGGTGGGTCCGCTGTCCGCGCCCGGCAACTATTCCAGCGGGCAGGAAATGCGCTGGGCCACCGAACTGGGAGTGGACGAGATCAACCAGGCGGGGGGCGTCCTGGGCCGTCCGCTGAAGGTCTCCTACGAGGACACCAAGGGCCAGCCGGCGGAAGGCAGCGCGGCGGCCGTGCGGCTGATCACCAAAGACAAGGTCTCGGCGATCTTCGGTGAATTCCACAGTTCGGTGGCTCTGGCGGAAATCGACGTCGCTCATCAGTACGGCGTCCCCTGGGTCGGAACCGACGTCTGGTCCGACGACATCACCGCCAAGCAGTATCCCGAAGTCTTCCGGCTCGCCCCTGCCAACTCGCTGATCTACGTGAAGATCGGCAACTGGATCGCCGACCAGGGGTTCAAACATGTGGCCACGGTCGCGGAAAACACGGACTTCGGCCAGGGCGGCGCCAAAGTGGTGGTCGACACCCTGAAGAAAAAAGGCATCGTCGACACGCCCACCACGATCGATCTGAACCAGCAGGACTTCACGCCGGCGCTGATCCGGCTCATGAACCAGAATCCCAAACCCGATCTGCTGCAAATGGTCGTAGCCGGCCAGGCGCAATATCAGATCGTGAAACAGGCCTGCCAGCTGGGGTTCGCCCCCACCGCCGACACCAAGATGCTCGGCTCCTCCGGCCTGCTGCAAAAGGACGTCTGGGAAGTCGACGGCAAATGCGCGAACCACCTGCTGATCGTCAATGTGGCCCGGCCCAAGTCGCAATGGAACGACAAGGCGAAGCGCTTCGTCAAGGCATTCCAGCAGAAGCACAACCGGCCGCCGACCGGCGTCGCCATGGAAGCCTATGACACCCTGGGCGTGGTGGTGGCGGCCATCGAACAGGCCAAATCCAGCGATCCCAAAGCCGTCATCAAGGGGCTGGAAAACGTGCACTACACCGGCGTGAACGCGACATACTCATTTTCCACGGACAAGGCCCCGGCCTGGGCTTATCACCAGTTCATGGATGTGCCGTTCACGGTCATCCAGTACACGCAGATGAACCAGGCGCCGGAAGACGCCGCCATCGTCTATCCCAAGGAATGGGCAACGACGGACAAGATCCTGCCCCTGAAATAAGGCAGGCTGGGGGGCCGGCACCCGTGACATGCCGGCCCCGAAAAGACGAGACGCACCCGGAGACCCCCCGTGAGCTATTTCTCTTTGCTGACCATCAACGGATTGGTCATCGGCCTGATCTTCGCCCTGACGGCGGCCGGACTCACACTCATCTTTTCGGTGCTGCGCGTCGTGAACTTCAGCCACGGCGCCCTGTACATGATGGGCGGTTATGCCTCGTACTATGCCATCCGCTACCTGGGGCTGCCCCCCATCGGGGGCGTCGTGGCCGCCATGATCGCCCTGTTCTTCTTCGGCATCCTGTTCGAGATCCTGATCATGCGCCCGGTCTACACCGACGAAGTCGAGCGCAAGGACGAATACGCCATCATCGTCACGTTCGGACTCACGATCCTGCTGTCCAATCTGGCCATCGTCGTGTTCGGCCCGTTCAGCAAATCACCGCCGCCCTTCCTGGACGGAACCCTGATCCTGGGCCCGGTGATCCTGCCCTATGACCGCCTGATCGCGGCTGTGGTGGCCGTTATCCTGCTTGGTGCCACCACCTGGTTCCTGGCGCGGACCACGCTGGGGCAGGCACTGGATGCCGTCAGCCAGAGCCGCGAGTCGGCTGCCGTGATCGGCATCAATCCGCGCCGGATGTACACCATCGCCTTTGGACTCGGGTCGGCCCTGGCGGGCGGCGCCGGCGCCCTGATCGCACCGATCTTCGCCCTGTCGCCCAGCATGGGAGACCTCCCGGTCGTCCAGGCCTTCATCATCATCGTGATCGGCGGCATGGGATCTGTGGGCGGCAGCATCGTGGGCGGCATCCTTCTGGGGCTGGCACAAAGCTGGGGCGTCGGCTACCTGCCCGATCCCAACCGCGCGCTGGCCTACACGCAGGCGTTCGGCGCCATCCTGCTGATCATCACCTTGCTGTTCAGGCCGACCGGCCTGTTCGGACGGATCCACCTGAGGCTCGAATGACGGTCACCGCTCGCCACCAAGGTTTGTCCCTCTCCGCCATCACCCAGGCCATTCTGCTGCTGGTGGCCCTGACCGTCCCGCTTTGGGGCGGCGCCTACTGGATCCACGTGGGCGCGCTGCTCTGGTACTACGCGATTCTGGCCGCCAGCTGGACGCTGCTGGCGGGCTTTGCCGGGCAGTTTTCCTTTGCGCACCTGATGTTCGCCGCGCTCGGCGGTTATGCCTCGGCCCTGATTGTCCTGCACCTGGGGGTGGCCTGGCTGCCACTGGCCATCGTGGCGGGCGTCGTTCTCGCCATGGTCATCGGCGCGCTGATCGGCTTCATGGTGCTACGCCTGTCGGGCCCCTATCTGGCACTCTTCACGCTGGCGATCTCCGAGGTCGTACGCATGATCCTGATTGCGGAAGAATCCATCACTCGCGGCAGTCTCGGGCTGCAGGTGCCGCGTTTCTTCAAGGGCGATTCCGACATTCCGTACTACTACCTCGGGCTCGGCCTGCTGGTGGCCGCCCTGGTGCTGATGGGCTATCTGCTGCAGACGCGCACCGGCCTGTTCCTGCGCGCCATCCGCGAGGACGAAGGGGCCACCCAGGCCAGCGGCGTCAACACGACACGCTACAAGATCCTGGTCTTCGTCATCACCAGCGGCATTGCCGCCGTGGCGGGAATTTACTACGCCCACTTCATCGGCATCCTGACGCCCAACATGATGATCCTTCCCGAAATGGGCATCATCATCGCCATGTCCGTGATCGGGGGCATCGAAAGCCTTCCCGGCGCCGGCGTGGGAGCCGCAATCGTCTACCTGCTGTCGGAACTTCTGCGCGACTACGGGGAAATGCGCTTCGTCCTGCTGGGGCTCGCGCTGATCCTCGTGCAGCGCTTCGCACGCAACGGGCTGTTTTCGCTCGTCGAGCGCCCCGGTAAATCCAGACCGGGGAAACGTCCGCAGGCGCAGCCTGGTCCCACGCCGGAGAAATCCCATGCCAACTAGTCCCGCACCGGCGTTCTTCGAAGCCAGGCAGCTGGCCAAGCACTTCGGCGGCATCCAGGCGGTGGCCGATCTGTCGCTTGACATCGCGCGCGGCGAGATCGTCGGGCTCATCGGCCCCAACGGGTCCGGCAAGACCACCACCATCAACATGCTGGCGGGCGCGCTGCGGCCCGACCAGGGCGCCATCGCACTGGATGGCCACGACCTCACCGAGGCTCCCGCGCATACATTCGCGCGCGGGGGCGTGGCGCGCACCTTCCAGGTGCCCCGGCTCTTCCGTCGCATGACGGTGCTGGAAAATCTGGTGGTCCCGGCGCTGTCGGACCGCCACACCCGGCGCCCCGCGGCCGAGGACAGGGCTTACGAAGTCCTCGAGTTCCTGCGCCTGGGGCACTTGGCCGACGAATTCGCCCGCGCGCTATCGGGCGGACAGCAAAAACTGCTGGAGGTCGGCCGCGCCCTGATGCTGGACCCCAAGCTGATCCTGCTCGACGAACCCTTCGCCGGCGTCCATCCCCGGCTGCTCGACCAGATCATCGAACACATCAAGGTACTGAACCAGCAAGGCATGACCATCGTGCTGGTCGATCACAATCTGGACGCGATCCGCTCCGTCGTGCGGCGCACAGCGGTCATGGCGCAAGGCAGCAAGATCGCCGATGGGCCAGCCGACGAGGTCCTGCGTGACCCGGCCGTGATCCACGCGTATACGGGCTCGCGCAAAGCCAGGGGAGACTCCCGCTCATGACCGACACCACCGTCGCGGCGGCCTGCGATACCGGCAAACCCTACTATGAAACCGCCGCGCACTTCGCCGGCGAAGATCTGGTCGCGGGCTACACCCAGGATATCGACATCCTGCGGGGGCTGTCGGCCAGCATCTGGCGCGGGCGCATATCGTGCGTCGTCGGCCCCAACGGGACCGGGAAATCCACCCTGCTCAAAGCGCTGTTCGGCTTTCTGCGCCCCAGCGAAGGCCGGATTCTGCTCGACGGGCGCGACATCACCGGCAGCGCGCCCCATCAGATGCTCAGCCTCGGGGTCGCCTATCTGCCGCAGCGTCCCAGCCTGTTCCCGCACCTGACCGTCGAATCGAACCTGCGCCTCGGGCTCTGGCATGCCCGATTGAAGAAGGCCGAGATCCTCGACCGTATGGAACGGGTCTTCGAGCGCTTCCCCGCCGTCCGGGCCAAACGCCACCAGATGGCCGGGCAGCTGTCCGGCGGCCAGCAACGCCAGGTCGAGATCGCTCGCAGCCTGATGGCCGATCCCTCGGTCTACCTGATCGACGAACCGACCGCCGGCATCGACCCGCAAACCAGCGAATCCATCTACGAAATCGTCGCCGGGCTGGCGCACGAGCTGGACAAGGCTGTGCTCCTGGTCGACCAGGACATCCGCAGCGCGCTGGAGATCACCGACTACGTCTACGTGGTGAAGACCGGCGCCATCGCCGCGCAAGGCCCTCGCGAAGAATTCGGCGGCGACACCGACGCGCTGGTCGCCCGCTGGCTGTACGCCAGCGGCGAATAGGCCGGCCTTGGCGACCTACGCGGCCTGCGGGGGCAGTACCTGACGCACAGTGCGGTCCAGACGCGTCACGATCTCGTCGATGTCAGCCGCCGTGCAGATGAAGGGCGGCGCCAGCAACACGTGGTCGCCATGCACCCCATCGACCGTGCCGCCCATTGGGTAGGTCATCAGGCCGTTTTCCAGGGCCTGGCGCTTCAGGCGGGCATGCGTCTTGAGCACGGGATCCAGCGTTGATTTGTCGCCCCGGTCGCGCACGAATTCCACCGCCACGAACAGACCGCGTCCCCGCACATCGCCCACATTCGGATGGTCCGCGAAAACCTCGCGCAGGCGGGTGCGCAATTGCTCGCCGCGCTCGAACACATTGGCCAGCAGGCCGTCGCGTTCGATCACCCGTTGCACGGCCAGGGCCGCGGCGCACGCGGTTGCGTGGGCCATGTAGGTATGTCCGTGCTGGAAGAATCCGCTGCCCCCCACGATCGTGTCGTAGACGCGACGGCTCGCCAGCATCGCGCCGATGGGCTGATATCCCCCGCCCAGCCCCTTCGCGATGGCCAGGATGTCGGGCGCGATTCCATCTTCGGCACAGGCGTACAGATGGCCGGTCCGGCCCATCCCGGACATGACCTCGTCGAGAATCAGCAGCACGCCATGGCGGTCGCAGACTTCGCGGATGCGCTGGAAATAGGTCCGCACCGGCGGCAGGGCGCCCGCCGTCGAGCCCACCACGGTTTCCGCCACAAAGGCGGCGACCCGGTCCGGCCCGATCTCGCGGATCTTCTGATCGAGCTCGTCGGCCAGCCGCGCGGCATACTGTTCCTCGGTTTCTCCCGGGCGCTGGTCGCGATAGGCATAACACGGGGACACATGATGCGCCGGCACGAGCAGGGGCAGGAATGGCTGGCGCCGTTGCGCATTCCCGCCAATAGCAAGCGCGCCCAGGGTGTTGCCGTGATAGCTCTGGCGCCGGGCGATGAACTGACTGCGCTGCAACTCGCCGCGTTCGACGAAATACTGGCGCGCCAGCTTGAGCGACGCCTCGATCGCCTCTGACCCGCCCGATACGAAATACACCCGGTCCAGATCGCCGGGCGCGCGCTCGATCAGGAAATCGGCCAGGTCCTCGCATGGCTGATTGGTGAAAAAGGAGGAATGCGCATACTCCATCTGATCGAGCTGCGTCTTGATCGCGGCAATCACATCGGGATGCCCGTGCCCCAGACAGGAGACGGCCGCCCCACCCGACGCGTCCAGGTACTGACGTCCTGCACGATCGAACAAATAAATGCCCCGCCCCTTCACGGCACAGTTCAGGGCGCGCTGTGGATTGCGGTGGAACACATGAGTCATGATGAGATCCCGGATGAAGTTGACAACAAGTCAGAGGCACGGCCGATTAGAAACAGTCGTTTCATTAATCATATCTCATGAAACAGCCAATTCAAGTCCTCATCAGGGAAATTCCGGGCCATGTCGGGCACTATAGGCAAAGCTCTACAACCTGTAAAATATCTGACAAACCAATTCGGCATTCACGCTCTTTTGATGAACTGATGAATCCGCGGTCTTTGCGCATCTCCCTGGTATTGCCTTACGTGCTGCTGGTTTCGATGGTGGCGATGGCGCTCGGTACGACCTATTACTGGGCGGCACGGAACAATATCGGGCTGTTTTCCGACCAGTACATGCGCGAAACGGCGTCGCACATGGCACAAGCCGTCCATTTCCATGTGCGTGGGTCCGGCAGCGTGCTGGAAGCCGCATTCCCGGAAGGGATCGTGACCCATCCGGACATCGCGCAGGACCTGAACGAGCTGCGCACCCGCTTCTGGGTGGCCACGTCCATGTCCACCAACCCCAACGACTACGTCTATTACGGCAACGAGGCGGGGCAGAGCATCGCGCTCAAGCGTCGCGCCGACGACGAGGTCGAACTCCGGTTGAAACTGCGGCCCGAGCTGCACCGGACCTATTACCGGTACACGGGCATCCGCGGCAGGGTCGTCGCGACCGGCCGCGAATCCGGCAACCTGGACCCGCGCGAACGCGTCTGGTATCAACTGGCTCAGAACACTGCCCGGCACGTCTGGACCGGGGTCTACATCGATTTCACGACCCAGGAACTCGTGGTGACGCGCGCGCGGCGTGTGCTGGCGCAGGACGGCACCTTCATCGGGGTCGTCGCCACCGATGTCTCCCTGAGGGAGATCAGCCGCTTCATCTCGTCGCTGAACATCGGAGACCAGGGACGCGCCTTCATCGTCGAACGCGACGGCAAGCTGATCGCGGCCACCGGCCTGGCCAATCTGGGACTGAGCGTGGATGGCAAGCCCATCCGCATCAGCACGGAAAACAGCCACGACCCCGTCATCGAGGCGGCCTACCTCGGCGTGTCCGGCTTGCTGGACCCTGCCGGACACGACCCACAGTCGGGCGACGATCAGGAATACCGGACGACCGTCCACGACGAACAGGGCAGATTGATCACCGTGGCGGCACGGCGCATCGTGGATCGGGCGGGGCTGGACTGGCTGGCGGTCGTGGCCATCCCGCGTGACGCCCTATTCGTCGGCATCCAGCGGCAGATCTGGCTGGCGCTGGGGATCAGCCTGCTGGCCGTCTTGCTGACGATCCTGATCGGGATGCGGATCTTTGGCCGGGTGGCCCACGATGTGATTTCGCTGTCGGACGCGGTCAGCCGGATCCGCCGGGGTGACCGGCACGTCCCGATCGACGTCCGGCGACGGGACGAAGTGGGCGACCTGGCGCGCAACTTCCAGGCCATGCAGTCGGACCTGTCCATGGACAGGCTGACGGGCGTGTCCAACCGCGCCGCCATGGACAGCCTGCTGGACCACCTGACGCAGGATCCACGCGGGCAGCCCTTTGCCATCCTGTTCATCGATTTGAACGACTTCAAACCCCTGAACGACCAATATGGACATGACAACGGAGACAAGGCGCTGGTCGAGATCGCACAACGGCTGAAGTCCTGCCTGCGGGAAGACGACCTGCTGGCCCACCTGGGCGGAGATGAATTCGTCATCGTCGCCAGGGGTATCAGCGCACCACAAGCCCTGGACGCCCTGAAAACCCATCTGCTCTCGCGCATCGAAGCGCCTTTGCACAGCCTTGACGATATCCCGTCAGGCCGACCGATCCATCTCGGGGCCGCGATCGGAGTGGCCTGCTGGCCCACCGACGCGGCGACGGCCAATGGCCTGCTGCGGGCGGCCGACAACGACATGTATCGTCACAAAGATTTCGCACGATGCCGCTAGACCTAGGGTAATCACTCATGCTAGACTGCTGGATTGCCTGTCTTCTGACCTCCTGACCTTGGTTTCACGCTTGGCGTGCTCTTTGGGTTGATCCGGTCGGCACATGCGACTGATTCTTGCGCGGCAGACATCCGCAGCATCAAACCCGGCGGGAATGCACTTCGGCATCCCGCAGCACATCGCCCGCATCGCGCGGGCCCAAGGAAATCATGTCTTTCGACTCTCTGGGGCTCGGCCCCAAGCTCGTGTCCGCCCTTCGCGAACAGGGCATCGACACGCCCACCTCCGTCCAGTCCGCCGCCATCCCGAAAGCACTGGCCGGCCACGACCTGATGGTGTCCTCGCAGACCGGCAGCGGCAAGACCGCCGCCTTCATGCTGCCCGCGCTGGAACGCCTGAGCCACAATACCGGCACGGGCGGACGCGGTGTGCAGGTGCTGGTCCTGGCCCCGACACGGGAACTGGCCATGCAGGTTGCCGACGCCACCCGCGGCTATGCCAAAAACATTGCCGGGCTGCGCATCGCCACTGTAGTCGGCGGCATGCCCTACGGCGCCCAGATCAAGTCCCTGTCGCGCCGCGTGGATGTCCTGGTGGCCACGCCCGGCCGACTGCTCGACCATCTGCAGGCACGTCGTGTGAACCTGTCCACGGTGCAGACCCTGGTGCTGGACGAAGCCGACCGCATGCTGGACATGGGCTTCATCGAAGACATCGAAACCATCGTCGCCGCGACCCCGGCCGATCGCCAGACCCTGCTGTTCTCGGCCACGCTGGACGGCACGGTCGCGAAGCTGGCTGCCAATCTGATGCGCGAACCGCAGCGCATCGAGATCACCGCGCCCCACCAGAAACACGCGAACATCACGCAACACCTGCTGTATGCCGACGACAAGGCGCACAAGCTGCGCCTGCTGGACCACCTGCTGCGCGACACCAGTCTGGATCAGGCCATCGTCTTCACCGCCACCAAACGCGGCGCCGACGACCTGGCGGACCATCTGTCCGGAGAAGGCTTCTCGGCAGCGGCCTTGCATGGCGACATGAATCAACGCCAACGCACGCGCACTCTGGGCCTGATGCAGAACGGCCGCGTCCGCGTGCTGGTGGCCACCGATGTGGCCGCGCGCGGCATCGACGTGCAGACCATCACCCATGCCGTGAATTACGACCTGCCCCTGCAGGCCGAAGACTACGTGCACCGCATCGGCCGCACTGGCCGCGCCGGGCGCGACGGCCAGGCGATCACGCTGGCTGTCCACGCGGAACGCCACAAGGTGCGCCGCATCGAACACTTCATCGGTCAGGCCATCCCTTCGGAAACCATCCCGGGGCTGGAGCCGCAACGGTCCGTGCGCCCGACCTGGAAGGATCGTCCGAGCAAAGACGGCCGCCCATCCGGTGGCAAATCCGGGTACCAGGGCCGCAAGCCCTGGCAACAGGATCGCGATCAGGCGTCGGCCGGATCGGACACCCGCAAGCCGTGGAACAACGATCGTGGCGCGGCGGGCAAGCCGTGGAACCAGGATCGCAACGCGGCGGGCAGACCGTGGCAGAAGGACCGCGACGCGGCTGGCAGCAAACCCTGGCACCGGGACACGGCAACCGGCGAAAACGGCGAATCGCGTCCGGCACGCGCATCGCATCATGCGGCGCGGCCGGCGCGTACAGCAGAGTTCCGATCGACTGACGAGTCGCGCCCGGCCTCCCGCGACGGGTACGCCCGCCGTCCGGAAGGACGCGCCGACCATGGCAAGCGCGCTTCCCGCCCGGAGCATGCCGGCGCCAAGTCAGGCTTCAAGCGGCAAGACCGGCAGGATTCGGGCAAAAAACCCGCCCAGCGGCCCCGTTTTGCGTGATGTCACCTCTGCCCTGACAAAACACGGGTAATCCCCGT
This sequence comes from Castellaniella sp., assembly GCA_019104865.1. Taxonomy (GTDB): domain Bacteria; phylum Pseudomonadota; class Gammaproteobacteria; order Burkholderiales; family Burkholderiaceae_B; genus Castellaniella. Next base: position 19,667 of record JAHRWZ010000096.1, read on the forward strand.
CGTGTTCCGAAGGGAAACGCAATCACCGACCGGAGCACCAGAACGCCCCGGGAACCATCGAACGGTTCCCGGGGCGTTTTTCCACCTGCTATGCTTCGCCCCATGATCGAATTGCCCACCGTCCAGATACCCTCCGGCCTGCCGGAACCCGATGCCGATGCCCGCGCCCATGGCGCCCGTGTCCAGGCCATGCTGGTCCGACGCATCGAAGAAGCCGGCGGCTGGCTGCCGTTCGATGCCTGGATGCAGGCCGCGCTCTACGAGCCGGGCCTGGGCTACTACAGTGCGGGCAGCGCCAAATTTCAGCGCCAGGGCGACTTCACCACCGCGCCGGAAACCAGTCCCCTGTTCGGGCAGGCGCTGGCGCCCCAAGTGGCGCAGATCCTGCACGGCAGCCAGAGCCGGACCGTGCTGGAATTCGGCGCCGGATCCGGCGCCTTGGCCGCCGCTCTGATCCCCGCGCTACAAGACCTGGGGATCCGGGCCGAATACCGGATCCTGGAATTGTCCGCCGATCTGCGGGTCCGCCAGCAAGCCCGCCTGGCCCCCTGGGGCGACCAGGTTCGATGGCTCGATACCCTGCCCACCGTCTTTGAAGGCTGCGTACTGGCCAACGAGGTGCTGGACGCCATGCCCGCCATGCTGTTCCAGTGGAATGCAGCAGGCGATCCGGATCTGCTGGGCGTCGAACTCGATCTAGGCGCCCAGGGGCCAAGCCCGTTTCGCTGGTCAGCGCGACCCGCGCCGGTCGATGTTGCATCGGTCATCGGCAACCGCATGCCGCCGCTGCCTGGCTACCGGTCCGAAATCAACCCGCAGGCCGAAGCCTGGATACGCGACCTGGGCCGCTGGCTGCGGCGCGGCGCCGCGCTGCTCATCGACTATGGTTTTCCACAAGCCGAGTACTACCACCCCCAGCGCCTGCAAGGCACCCTGATGTGCCACTTCCGCCATCATGCGCACGATCAGCCCTTGATCCTTGCCGGCCTGCAGGACATCACCGCGCACGTGGACTTCACCGCCATGGCCGATGCCGCCCTGGACGGCGGTCTGGACGTGCTGGGCTATACGTCCCAGGCGCGTTTCCTGATGAATGCCGGCCTGACGGATCTGATCCGTGCCCCAGGCGAGGATCCGGCGCTGCGCGCGCGCCAGTTGACCGCCCTGAACACCCTGCTGTCCGAAGCCGAGATGGGGGAACTGTTCAAGGTGCTGGCTATCGGCCGTGACCTGGATGACCCGTTGCTGGGTTTTGCCCGGGGCGACCGGCGAGACCGGCTTTAAGCCTCGCGCCTCTCGAACCCTGCCTGCCCGACGGGTACACCCGCCAGGCGACCTACCTCGCCCGCAACCTGCAGTCCAAAACTGTTCAGCAACCGCCGGGTCGCGAAGTCCGGCTGGCCGCCGGTCAGCAGGGCAACGTCGTCCGCATCCGGATGCAGCGCCTGCTCGGCGCGTGGCAGCAGGCTGCGCGCGCGGCGGGCGATGGCTTCGGCAGGATCCAGCCAGTCCACCGGCCAGGGCGCCAGCCGCCGGAACACATTGGCCAGGAACGGATAATGCGTGCAACCCAGCACGACAATGTCCGTCCGGGCGGCCCCATCTTCCACGAAACACGGCTCGATTTCGGCCCGGATCCGCGCGTCGGGCACTGGCCGGCCACGCAGGTAATCCTCGGCCAGCCGCGCCAGCACCGATGACCCAACCAGCTGGACCCGGCACTTCGAGGCAAAGGACTGGATCAGACGATGCGTATAGTCGCGCCGGACGGTGCCTGGCGTGGCCAGGACCGAGACCAGCCCAGATCGCGTCCGCTCGGCGGCCGGCTTGATCGCGGGCACCGTCCCGACGAACGTCATGCCGGGATACGCAGCCCGCAAGGCCGCGCCCGCGACCGTGAACGCCGTATTGCAGGCCACCAGGCACAGGACCGGATCATGCGCACGCAGCAGATCCCCGAACAGATCGACGATGTGATCCCGTAAATCCTGCTCGGCCCAGTCGCCATACGGAAACGCGGCGTCATCGGCGACATACAGAAACCGCCGCTCCGGAATCAGCACCCGCGCCTCGCGCAATACGGTCAGGCCGCCGACGCCGGAATCGAACACGAGGACGGGCCGGTCCGGATCGGCGCATGAATCAGAAAGGGAAGGCATGGTCAGGCACCTGTCATCCGGTCAACACTGTCAGTGCGCGCAGCCGTGCCGCCCCGAGGTCATCACGGATCCGCGCCGCATCCCCCCCCGCCGCTCGCGCGATCGCGCCGGCATCCACGGATCGCACGGCATCCAGACGACGCGACCATGCCGCGACATCCACATCGCCGCGGGCACAATCGGCCGCGGCCAGCAGCGCCAGACAGCGGTCCGGGCGGCGCAGGGCATCACAGGATTCCAGCAGCGCCAGCCAGGCGGCGGGACCGCCCTGCGCCGAATCACCACCCGCGACCGAGGACCCCGCCCGGACACCGGCATCTGGCTGCGCGGCAGCACGCGCGATACCGGCCAACCGATCCAGCACAACGGGCAGCAGCCGCGCCAGGTCGCGGCATGCCGACGGCGCCCGCAACCGATTCTGCAGGTCGGGGGCGGACTTCCGGCACAACAACGCATGGCGTTGGGCGAGGTCCAGCCTCCGGGCGGCCGCACACGCCAGCCCGGCTGACACCTCGGCATCCCAGACCAGCCCCGGCGCGACACGCGCCAACGCGCCACATTCCACCAGGACGTCCAGCATCCGCCCCGGATGCCCTGTCATCAGTCCCTTGGCGAATTCCTGCCAGACCCGCTCGGGCACCAGGGCATCGACCTCGCCATTGCGCACCAGCGCGCGGCACATGTCCAGGGTTTCGGGGGCGATGGAAAAATCGTGGAAGCGCGCCGCGAACCGCGCCAGCCGCAGCAGCCGCACGGGATCCTCGACAAAGGCCGAGCCGACATGACGCAGGATGCGCGCCCGCACGTCCGCCACCCCGCCCAGAGGATCGATCAGCGTGCCGTCGGGCATCCGGGCAATGGCGTTGACGGTCAGATCGCGGCGGCGCAGATCGTCTTCCAGGGTCACATCCTGGCCCGCATGAAAAACAAACCCCCGGTAGCCGCGCCCCGATTTGCGCTCGGTACGCGCCAAGGCGTATTCCTCGCGGGTATCGGGATGCAGGAAGACCGGAAAATCCCCACCGACCGGCGTAAAGCCGCGCGCCGCCAGGGTTTCGGGCATTGCGCCGACCACCACCCAGTCACGATCGCCGGCAGGCAGCCCCAGCAAGGCATCGCGCACGGCACCACCGACGATATAGACATCCAGCCCGGCGGTTGCGGGATCATCCCGCCCCCTGTTGCCGGCCATGTCGTTGTTCCCCTTCCCGTCGTCCCGCGTCGACGCCACCGGGCCAGACCGGCGGATCACGGCATTGCCGTCCGTACCCCATCGGCGGGGCTGATCGTGCCCAGACGCGCCTTGAGCGAATCTGGCTTGCCCGAGAACAGCATCGAATACCAGACGGCATTGGACAGGACGTTCTTCACGTACAGCCGGGTTTCGGTGAAGGGAATGGTCTCGGCGAAGATGGCGCCTTCGACGGGCGCCTGCAACTGGGCACGCCAGCGCTTGGGGCGCCCCGGACCGGCGTTGTAGCCGGCCGTCGCCAGCAACTGCGAACCGCCCAGCCCTTGCAGCACCATGTTCATGTAGCTGGTGCCCAGCACGGTATTGGTGTCGAAATCGTTCACCTGATCGGGGGTGAAGTCCTTCAGGCCGATCTTGCGCGCCACGTATCTGGCGGTCGCCGGCATCAGCTGCATCAGGCCGGACGCCCCGACATGAGAGCGGGCATCCATGATGAAGCGCGATTCCTGGCGGATCAGGCCATAGACCCATGCGGGATCCAGATCGATCTGACGCGCCTTGGCGGCGACACGCCCCTCGAACGGCGCGATGAAACGCTGGCCGAAATCGACGACATGCTTCGTCTGCAGCGAGGTATTGACGACCCGGTCGAAAATCTGCCGTTCGCGGGCGAATTCCGCCGCCCCCCGCAACTGCGGATCGCTCATGCCCCGCAGGGCGAAGTTCCATTCCGGCACGGCTTCGCGCCGCCAGCCCAGGTCGAACAGCGCCACCGCGCGTTCCAGACCCGGATTGGCGCGAGCCTGTGCCACCCAGGCCGGATCCAGCGGCGCAGGTGTGGCGGGCAGGCTGGGCGTGCGGCCCAGTTCTTCGGTGGCCAGCTGGCCATAGAATCCGAAGTCGCCGGCGATGGATTCGTAATACTGGCGCGCCGCCTGATCGTTGCCCTGCGCCGCCAGCGCACGGCCATACCAGTAGCGCCACACGGGCTCGTCCGCCTGAGACCCGGTCATCTTGCGGATCGCGGCGGCCACCCGGTCCCACTGGATGGGCGAAGCGCGCAGTTCGGCGCGAACTTCCCAGGAATGGTTGAAATCCGTCATTGGCACGAAGCCTGATTCCCGGTACCACCGGGCGGCATCCGGATCCACGTCCAGCGCGGCCGCCAGCCCGAACTGCCCCCAGACCCACTGCAGGTCGGATTTGGGCATCCAGCGGGCCCACCGATCCTGGATGTACCGCGCCGCATCCAGGCGATCGTCGCTGCGCGCCAGACGCGACAGCGCCACCGCGTCCAGCTCGAAATCCGTCGCCGAGTGCGGCTGCGGACGCGATTCCAGCCATTTGCGCGGGTTTTTCATCAGCGCGGCGAACTGCACCATGGCGGCATCGTCAAATACCACGGACGCCATCCGGCTGATGTCGCCGGCCTTGCCCGATTCCAGCGTATCGCGCAGCAAGCCGTTGAGTTCCTTGCGGCTGAGCACGTGGTCCGCATTGACCTGGTCGAGCAGGCTCCAGCAATCGGTGTTCGGCTTGAAGACGTCGATGATCTCGGCCGCCTTCGCACGTTTTCCGGTCAGGTGGCGGGCCAGCAGCTGGGCGCACTGCACGGCGGCGGAAGGATCCCGCACCGGGGCGATGCGCAGGACCTGGGCGTAGTCCCCCGTGCGGGCGGATGCCAGGATCCAGTCGGCGCGAATGCGGTCTCCCAGATAGGCATCCTGCGTGTCGTTCAGGAATTTCTGGACTTCGGCTTGCGGCACCGGGGTGGTCGGATCCTGCAGGCGCTGGCGCAAGGACCAGTAGCGTGGATAGATCCCCAGTACAGGATCGGCGGCCGCCACAGGCACCAGATGATCCAGATCGGCCCAGCGGCGCTTGCGCATCGCGTCGTACGCATCCTGCACGGCCTGACGCGCCGCAGGCGGTACCGTCGGGGACACGTACGCCGGCACCACCGGGGGTGCCGGCTGGGACACCGCCGGCCTGGCGCCTGTCGGGGCGCCTGTTGGTGCATCCGCCGAACCCGCCAGCGCGGTCGTCGGGGCATCCGCAGATTTCGACGGCGCGGCCACCGCCACGCGGGGCGCCTCGCCCGCCTGCTCTTCGGCTGCCGTCGGGGCCTGCGCTCCCGCGCAGCCGCTGAGACCCAGCGTGGCCGTCAGCCCCAGCGCCAGCATGCGCCGGCGGGACGCGGGGGCCTCATGCCCCCGGACAAGATCCCCGGACCGGCCGGGGAACCCCGGATACCTTAGAATATCCAACCACATGTGCCACCCCACGCCAACCGCAACAGCCTGCCCTATGAACCAGAACGCACAGGATACCGCAGTCCCCCTACGGAAGCGACTCAAACAGCGCCGCGCCGCACTCCCCGAATCCGACCGTGACCGGGGCGCCTTGCTGATCCGCGGCCGCCTGTACACCTGGCTGGCCAGCCAGCGGACCCGCCGGCTTGAAACCGGCCGCCCGGACGTACGCCACATCGCCGCCTTCTGGGCGATGGACGACGAGCCCGCCCTGGAAGGGCTGCTGCGCCAATGGGCCGAAGACGAATCGCTGACCGTATCCCTGCCGGTCGTCACCGCCCCGGACAGCCCCTTGTCCTTCCATCTGTGGACACCCGACACCCCGATGCAGGCAGGCGCCTATGGCATCCAGGAACCCGACGGCCCGACAGCGCCGGCGCCGGATCTGATCCTGGTGCCCACCCTGGGCTTCACGCGCCAGGGCGACCGCCTGGGCTATGGCGGCGGGTACTACGACCGCACGCTGGCGGCGCTGAAGGCCGGCGGCCATGTGTTCACCACAATCGGTATTGCCTGGGCCTGCGGGGATCTCAGTGGGGAATCCTACACACCCGCCCCGCACGACGTCCGGCTGGACGCCATCCTGACGGACAAGGGTTGGGCGCTGCCGGCGCCCGATCTGTCGGCCTAAGAACCGAGCCCCAGGTTGTCGCAGATCTGTACCACCGCATCCGCGTTGTTCAGCGTATAGAAATGCACCCCCGGCGCCCCCTGCTCCAGCAAGCGGGACGCCAGGGCGGTCACCATATCGACGCCAAATGCGCGAATCGACGCCTTGTCGTCGCCGAAATCCTGCAGCCGCAGCCGCACCCAGCGCGGGATTTCCGCGCCGCACATGGCGGAAAACCGTGCCAGCTGCGTGTAATTGGTCACCGGCATGATGCCCGGCGTGATGGGGATATCCACCCCGTGGGCCCGCACGCGATCCACGAAATCGAAGTACGCGTCCGGATTGAAGAAATACTGGGTGATGGCCCCATTGGCGCCGGCCCGCACCTTGTCCACGAAATACCCCAGATCACGCTCGGCGCTTTCCGCCTGGGGGTGCATTTCCGGATAGGCGGCGACCTCGATGTGAAACGCGTCGCCGTAGTGTTCGCGCACGAAATGCACCAGTTCACTGGCATGATGCAAGTCGCCCGTGTCGCCCCCCATACCCGACGGCAGGTCGCCACGCAGGGCCACCAGACGACGGATACCGCGGTTGCGGTAATTATCCAGAATGGCGTGGAGGTCTGCGCGGGTCGCGCCGATGCACGACAGATGCGGCGCCACGTCGGTGCCCAGGTTGCGCAGCATTTGCACAGTATCGAGCGTGCCGGTGCGGGTTGAACCGCCGGCCCCGAAGGTGACGCTGACGTAGGCCGGGTTCAGCGCCGCCAGCCGCTTGGCCGAACGCACCAGGCGTTCCTGGGCGGCAATGTCGCGCGGCGGGAAATATTCCAGGCTGAGAATGGACTTCGAACTCATGAAAGCAACAATCCGGAAAGCGCCGTCGACACGATGCTGTAGACGATGGCGCCGATCACCGCCCACCAGAAGCCATCGACCTGGAACCCTTTCAGGATCGAGCCGGCGAACCAGAACACCAGAGCATTGAGCACGATCAGGAAAAGGCCCAGCGTGACCACGGTCAGCGGCAGGGTCAGGAGGATCAAGAGCGGCTTGATGAGGGTATTGAGCAACCCCAGCACCAGCGCGGCGATCAGCGCCGAGCCGAACGAGGCCACGGTGATCCCGGGCAGGATGTACGCCACCACCAGCAAGGCGACGGCATTCAGGATCCAGACGAGCAGCAGCATGATGAACCTCCACACGAAAAGTCAGGCGGACATCCCACCGGGACGCCGCATCCGGGATTCCAGGCCGTCCGGTCTGAAATCCCGGGCGATGATCAATAACGGTAATGACCGGGCTTGAATGGGCCGTTGACCGGCACGCCGATGTAATCGGCCTGCTTATCCGACAGCGTCGTCAGGCGCACGCCCAGTTTCTTCAGGTGCAGACGAGCGACCTTTTCGTCCAGATGCTTGGGCAGCACGTAGACCTGGCCGGTCTTGTACTGCTCGCCGCGCGTGAACAGTTCGATCTGCGCGATGGTCTGGTTGGTGAAGGATGCGGACATCACGAAGGACGGGTGGCCCGTGGCGCAACCCAGGTTCACCAGGCGCCCCTTGGCCAGCAGGATGATGCGCTTGCCGTCCGGGAAGATGATGTGATCGACCTGCGGTTTGATCTCTTCCCACTGCAGATCTTCCACCGAGGCCACGTTGATCTCGCTGTCGAAGTGGCCGATGTTGCAGACGATGGCCTGGTCCTTCATGCGGTACAGGTGCTCGCGGTCGATCACGTGGTAGTTGCCGGTGGCCGTCACGAAAATATCGGCCTGCTCCACCACGTCCGGATCGTTCAGATCGACGACACGATAGCCTTCCATGGACGCCTGCAGGGCGCAGATGGGATCGACTTCCGTCACCCAGACCTGGGCGCGCAAGGCGACCAGCGCCTGCGCGCAACCCTTGCCCACGTCACCAAAACCGCAGACCACGGCGATCTTGCCCGCCACCATCACGTCGGTGGCGCGCTTGATGCCGTCCACCAGAGATTCGCGGCAGCCGTACAGATTGTCGAACTTGGACTTCGTCACGGAATCGTTGACGTTGATGGCCGGGATCTTCAGATCGCCGCGCTGCGACATCTGGTATAGGCGGTGCACGCCGGTGGTGGTTTCCTCGGTCACGCCACGGATCTGCGCCAGGCGGGTCGAATACCATTTCGGGTCGCGCGCCAGCTGCGCCTTGATCGCGGCGAACAGCACGCGTTCTTCCTCGTTTTCGGCCTTGGCGATGACGGACGGGTCGGTCTCGGCACGCGAGCCCAGATGCAGCAGCAGCGTAGCATCGCCGCCATCGTCCAGAATCATGTTGGCCTGCTCGCCCTGCCAGTCGAAGATGCGGTGCGTGTACTGCCAGTAGTCTTCCAGGGATTCACCCTTGACGGCGAACACCGGGGTGCCGCTGGCCGCGATCGCGGCGGCGGCGTGGTCCTGGGTGGAAAAAATGTTGCACGAAGCCCAGCGGACCTCGGCGCCCAGCGCCTTCAGGGTCTCGATCAGCACCGCCGTCTGAATGGTCATGTGCAGGCTGCCGGCAATGCGCGCGCCCTTGAGCGGCTGCGACGCGGCGAATTCCTCGCGTGTGGCCATCAGGCCCGGCATTTCGGTTTCGGCGATGGAGATTTCACGGCGGCCCCAGTCGGCCAGGGCGATATCGGCGATGACGTAATCGTGTGCAGTGCTCATGGTGTTCCTGTAGAGCCTGCGCGGCCGGGGCGGCGGTTGCCGCCCACCCCTGCCCGCGCAGGGCAACGATGGGCGCCGTTCATGAAGAAGGTTCCTGAGCCTGGCGGCCCCCGCATCAAGGCCCGCGACGGGCCGGCGGGGCCGGTGCAGCGCCCCTCAGGAAAAGGGGGTCATTATAAACGAAGCGTTCTCAGCGCAACGATACCTATCGGTTGTTCCAGGTGAAACCCCTGGCTTCGATTTCGCCGGCAATATCAGAACATCCGGTGCTTCGCCAGTGGAAGGCCGTGTTTTTCGACGAAAGCATTCGAGCTTTCGATGGCTTCCTGGTTCTCTGCCAGCCATCGCTCGCTGCGCGCGCGAGCGATGGCCTGGGCAACACCCGCTTCAGCAGCCTGCGAGATATTGATTTGCAAGGCTTTAGCCTGCGAGAGCAGGCCTTCGGGCAGTGAACATTCGTAGCACGCTTGGCCGCACTATGAGGACGGTTGGGGGGCGGCACGACGATCTCCGGATTTCAATAATGCAAATATGCGCCCACAAGTCAACAGGTTATAGCGCATAAGAGACCGACAACGACAAGCCCCAACGGAAACAACCGTTGGGGCTTGTCTTGTGCGAGTGACAATCGCGGCGCGTGGCCAGCCGGCCGCGACGTGCGGCCGGCTGCCGAATCAGGCAGCGGCCTTCAGCACCTGCACCTTATCGGTGGCTTCCCAGCTGAATTCCGGTTCGCTGCGGCCGAAATGGCCGTAAGCGGCGGACTTCGAATAAATCGGGCGCAGCAGGTCGAGCATTTCGATGATGCCGCGCGGACGCAGGTCGAAGTGTTCGCGCACCAGCCGGGCGATCTGCTCGTCGGGAATCACGCCGGTGCCTTCGGTGTAGACCGTGATGTTGATGGGTTCGGCCACGCCGATGGCGTAGCTGACCTGCACCTGGCACCGGCGCGCCAGACCGGCGGCCACGATGTTTTTGGCCACGTAGCGCGCCGCATAGGCGGCGGAACGGTCGACCTTGGACGGATCTTTGCCCGAGAACGCGCCGCCGCCGTGCGGGCAGGCGCCGCCGTAGGTATCGACGATGATCTTGCGCCCCGTCAGGCCGCAATCGCCTTGCGGGCCGCCGACCACGAACTTGCCGGTGGGGTTGACCAGGAATTTGGTGCGATCGGTCAGCAGGCCCGGGGCGAACACCGGGCGGATGATATGCTCGATGGCGGCTTCGCGGATGTCGGCCTGGGAAATGTCGGGGTGATGCTGCGTGGACAGCACTACGGTGTCGACTTCGGCCGGCTTGCCGTCCAGGTAGCGGAACGTGACCTGGGATTTGGCATCCGGGCGCAGCCACGGCAGGCGGCCGTCCTTGCGCAGTTCGGCCTGGCGCTGCACGATGCGGTGGGCGTACCAGATCGGTGCCGGCATCAGATCCGGGGTTTCGTCGCAGGCATAGCCGAACATCAGCCCCTGGTCGCCGGCGCCCTGGTTCAGGATTTCTTCCGGGGTGCGGTCCACGCCCTGCGCGATGTCGGGCGACTGCTTGTCGTAGGCGACCAGCACCGCGCAACCCTTGTAGTCGATGCCGTATTCGGTGTTGTCGTAGCCGATGCGGCGGATCGTGTCACGCGCGACCTGGATATAGTCCACATTGGCGCGCGAGGTGATTTCGCCGGCCAACACGACCAGACCGGTGTTGCACAGGGTTTCGGCCGCCACGCGCGAATTGGGATCCTGTTCGAGCAAGGCGTCGAGGATGGCGTCGGAGATCTGGTCGGCGACCTTGTCGGGATGGCCTTCGGAAACGGATTCCGAGGTAAAGAGAAAATCGTTGTTTGCCACAGCGATACGTCCTGTATAAGCACCGGACCGACCGGTGCGAGGTTGAACGAAACGCGTTGCACCTCTGGATGTATCGGGGCGCGACGCTTTAGCGGTTTAAACCACGCCGTTGCCGGGGTGGGGATCGCTCCGCAAGTTGTCGGGTTAACTCAGCGATCGCTGAAATTTTAAGCGAAAATAGCCTTCGCCTGCTGAAACCTTTTTGACCAACAGGGACATTTCACCGCGCATGTTGTTGTTTATCGTCCGTTTGCTGGCCTGTCTGCCGCTTTCCTGGCTTCAATCGCTGGGACGGTTGATCGGCCGGATCGTCTATGCCTTTCCGGGCCGCTATCGCCGCCGCCTGCGCGCCAACGCGCGCCGCGCCGGCTATGACAGTCCGGCCTTCGCGCGCCGCGCCGCCGCCGAATCCGGCGCCATGATCCTCGAGATCCCCAAAGTCTGGTGGCGCACCTCGCAATGCCTGGCGATCACCCGCGGCGACCAGGAAGCCATTGTCCAGGATGCATTGGCCGAAGGGCGCGGGGTGCTGTACCTGACCCCACACCTGGGGTGCTTCGAGATCACGGCCCGCCATCTGACCCAGTATGGCCCGCTGACCGTGATGTTCCGGCCCTCGCGCAGCCGCCATCTGGACCCGATCGTCGAGTCCGCCCGCGACATGCGCAACCTGCGCGCCGTGCCGGCCAACCGTCACGGTGTGCGCGAGTTCGTGCGCGCCCTGAAGCGGGGCGAGGCCGTGGGCATGCTGCCGGACCAGGTGCCGCGCGAAGGCGACGGGCTGTGGCTGCCCTTTTTCGGCGAATATGCGCTGACGATGACCCTGGCGGCCCGGCTGGCGCTGCAGACGGGCGTGGCGGTCATCCTGACCGCCGGAGAACGCCTGCCGCACGGACGCGGCTGGCGCATGCACTACCTGCGTCTGCCCGAACCGCTGCCGGACACCCCCGAAGCCCTGGCCCTGGCCATCAATCAGGCCATGGAAACCTTGATCCGTCGCTTTCCGGAACAATACCTGTGGAGCTACAACCGCTACAAACGGCCGAACGATGCGCCACCGCACCCGGGTGAGGCTCATGGCTTTCGATAAAAAACCCTTGCTGCGGGCCGTGCTGGGCTATTTCGGCCGCTGCCCCACCCGCACCCGGCTGCGCTGGGGGCGTGCGCTGGGCTGGCTGGTGCCGCGCCTGCTGAAGTCCCGCGCCCACGTCGTCCGGGTGAATCTGGCGCACTGCTTCCCGGACCAGAATCAGGCCGAACGGGACGCCATGGCGCGCCGGCACTTCCACCTGCTGGCCCAGTCCTTCGTCGATCGCGGCCTGTGCTGGTTCGGCGACCGGCAGCGCATCCTGGACACCATCGAGCTGCAAGGCGAACATCATCTGCAAGCCCTGCTGGACCAGGGGCGGCGCATCCTGCTGTTCGCGCCGCACTTCATCGGCCTGGATGCCGCAGCCACCCGCCTGACCCTGTTCCTGAAGGAATCCGCCACGATCTATACCCGGCAAAGCGACGCCGATGTCGACGAGATCGTCCGCCTGGGGCGCGGGCGCTTCAATCAGGTGCACCTGATCAGCCGCCACGACGGGGTGCGGGGCATGATCCGTTTGCTGCGTCGCAGCATTCCAGTGTATTACCTGCCCGACATGGACTTCGGCCGGCACGGCAGCGCCTTCATCCCGTTTTTCGGCGTGCCGGCCGCCACCCTGCTGTCGGCCGCCCAGATCGCGTCATCGCAGGATGCCGTCGTGGTGCCGATCATCAGCCGCCTGGACCCCGATACCGGCCGCTACCAGGTCACCGTGCATCCGCCCGTCGATCATTTCCCGGGGAACGACACCCCCGAAGCCGCCACCGCCCGTCTGAACGCGTTCATCGAAGACAATGTTCGTCCCGACCCCGCCCAATATTATTGGGTCCACCGGCGCTTCAAGACGCGCCCCGAAGGCGAAGCCGGCTTTTACTGAGACTTTTGCGGGATAATGCCTCGATGATCTGGAACTTCACCAAAATGCATGGCGCCGGCAACGACTTCGTCGTCCTGGACGGCGTACGCCAGCCCATCCAGCTGACCCCCGAACGCGCCCGCGCCCTGGCCGACCGTCATTTCGGCATCGGCGCCGACCAGGTGCTGCTGGTCGAGGAACCCCTGGACCCCGAAGCGGATTTCCGCTACCGGATCTTCAACGCCGATGGCAGTGAAGTCGAACACTGCGGCAACGGCGCACGCTGCTTCGTGCGTTTCGTCCATGAACAGGGGCTGTCGAAGCGCAACCCGCTGCGCGCCGAGATCGCCACGGGGCTCATCGTATTGCACGAATCCGACGACGGCCTGGTCACGGTGGACATGGGGCATACCTGGTTCACGCCCGACCGCCTGGCCTTCGACGCCACCGGCCTGGCGACCCGGCCCGACGGCGGCGACACGCTATACGGCCTGGACCTGCCCGGCGAGGCATCCGAGATCTGGTGTTCCCTGGTGGCAATCTCGAACCCCCATGCCGTCGTGCTGGTGGACGATACGGAAGCCTATCCCGTCGGCCGCATCGGCCCGGCCATCGAAAGCCATCGGCGCTTTGCGCAGCGCGTCAATGCCGGGTTCATGCAGGTCGTGGACCGGCACCACATCCGCCTGCGGGTCTACGAACGCGGCGCGGGCGAAACCCTGGCCTGCGGGACGGGCGCCTGCGCAGCTGCCGTGGCCGGCATCCGGCGGGGTCTGCTGGACAGCCCTGTGCGCGTCGATACCCACGGTGGTACGCTGCAGATCGAATGGAACGGCCAGACTCTGCGGATGCAGGGCACGGCCACCACGGTTTTTCAAGGCCAGGTCGATATCGATGCCCTGGTCGCCTCCCGCTGACGGAACGCCGACATGACACAGGAAGCCCTGACCGCCCAGGAAGTGGCGGATTACCTGAGCCAGAACCCCCGGTTCTTCGAGGACCACGCCGACGTCTTCTCGACGCTCAGCGTGCCGCACCCGCACCAGGCCCGCGCGATTTCGTTGGGCGAACGTCAGGTCATGACGCTGCGCGGCCGGGTCAAAGAACACGAACAGCGCCTGATGCAGCTGCTGCAAAATGCCGGCGGCAACGAACGCATCAACCACGCACTGATGCAATGGTGCGCCCGGATGCTGTCCGAACCGGACGCGCTGCAAATCCCGGCCCACATCATCCGCAGCCTGGCCGATCAGTTCGACCTGAACGCCATCGCCCTGCGGATCTGGGATCTGCCCGCCCTGCGGGACAGCGAATTCGCGCAGGACGTCACCCCCGAAATCCGCCGCTACACCGCTGAACTTCCCCGCCCCTACTGCGGTCCGCTGAAGGGTCAGGAAGCCGCCGCCTGGCTGGCTTCCGAGCCCACATCGCTTGCCATCCTGCCGCTGCGCACCCTCACCGGAAAGGACCCCGTCGGCCTGCTGGTGCTGGGGGCCGACGATCCCAAGCGCTTCACCCCCGACATGGGCACGGCATTCCTGGAACTGATCGCATCCCTAGCCGGCGCAGCGCTGGGCCGGCTGGCGGCACCGGCCCCGGAAGCCGCCTGACGGCGCCCTGGCGGCCCGTTCCGGATCCACGCAAGCCCGGGGCCTGATCGCCAATCGACCGGATGGAATCCATCGCCATGTCAACAGAAGACGCGCAGCGGATCGAATCCTGGCTCGACGAGCTTGGCGCCCAGCAGCGCTACTCGCCGCACACGATCGCTGCCTACCGGCGCGATCTGCGCGCCCTGCGGCAATGCTTTCCCGACCAGGATCTGGACGCGATAAGTGAAGCGCACATCCGCCAGGCGCTGGGGCGCCTGCATGCACAGGGTCATCAGCCTCGCAGCCTGGCCCGAACCCTGTCCGCCTGGCGTGCCTACTTCGAATGGCGGGCCCCCGCCGCGGGCCTGACCTGCAATCCGGCCCATGGGGTGCGCGCCCCGCGCATCCCGCGCAGCCTGCCCAAAGCGCTATCCGTCGATCAGGCCCAGGCACTGCTGGACCGCTCGCAATTGCCGCCTGCCGATAGCCCCATCGAAAAGCGCGACATGGCCATGTTCGAGATTCTGTATTCCGGCGGACTGCGGCTATCCGAACTGGTCGGCCTGGACTGGCAGCCCCTGCGAGAATCCGGCTACGCCTCGCACAGCTGGATCCAGCTGGACGAACAGGAAGCCATCGTCCAAGGCAAGGGACGCAAGACCCGGGCCGTCCCGCTGGGGCGTCATGCGGCGCAGGCCATCCGGGACTGGCTGGCCGTGCGCAGCCAGCTGCTGCCCCCCGAGCCGGACACCGACACCCGCGCCGCCCTGTTCCTGGGTGCCCGGGGCCGGCGCGTCAGCCCACGCGTAGTGCAGTTGCAACTGCAGGCCCTGGCACAGCGCGTCGGCCTGCAGTTGCACGTGCATCCGCACAGCCTGCGGCACAGCTTTGCCAGCCACCTGCTGCAATCGTCGCAGGATCTGCGCGCCGTGCAGGAACTGCTGGGGCATGCCAACATCGCCACCACCCAGATCTATACGCGACTGGATTTCCAGCACCTGGCGGCCAGCTACGACCAGGCGCACCCGCGGGCAAGGCGGAAGTCGAAAGACTAATGTCCGGATGCCGTGAAGGCCTTCATCAACTGCTGCGTGTTCCAGCGGAACATCCCCAGATAAGTCGAAGCCTCGTGCCTCGGCCGATCCAGCGTATCGGCATACAGCGTTCCACCCATCGTCACGCCCGCTTCCTGGGCAAGCTGCTCCAGCGCCCTGGAATTGCCCCCCTGTTCCAAAAATAGCGCCCGAACGTGATCGGCGCGAATCCGCTTGAGCAAGTCGGCCATGGCGCGAGCGGATGGTTCCGCCTCGCTGGACACGCCCACCAACGACAGGATACGGATGCCATAGGCAGCACCGAGGTACCCGAACGCGTCATGGGACGTCGCCAGCGCGCGCCGATCCTCGGGGATCGCGGCCAGTTGCTGGCGCCATTGCGCATCGGCCTGACGCAGCTTCTGGACATAGGCATCGGCCCGGGCCAGATAGGCCGACGCATGGGCGGGATCGGCCTGCGCCAGGCCCTGGGCGATGTTCCGCACATACTGCACGCCATTGGCCAGGTCCTGCCAGGCATGCGGATCGGCCGTACCCGGTGCGGCATCTTCGCTTTCCCCCGGCCCGACCAGCCTGACCTTCACCCCGTGGGACGCAACGATTTCCCGCCCCTTGAAGTCGGAGGCTTCCAGCAAACGCGGCATCCAGGCTTCCAGCCCAAGGCCGTTGAGCACCAGCACCTGGGCCGCGCCCAGGGCGCGCGCATCGCGCGGACTGGGCTCGAACGTATGCGCCTCACGCATCGGCCCGATCAGGACATCCAGGTGGATGTCGTCGCCGCCGACCTCGCGCGTCATGTCCCCCAGGATGGAGAACGAGGCCACCACGCGCAACCGGTCTTCGCGACCCGCCGCTGGCACCGCGCCACTGGCTGCCGCCTGGGCGAAAGCCGCCGACTGCAGCGCCAGCCACAGGCACAGTCCGATACCCGCCCACAGACCCGCCCGCCTAACCCGAAAACCATCCGACATGCTTCATTCCTCTATGGATTGCAACAAGCGGGCGCGCCGCGCCCGCGCCTGACGCGCCGTTTGCAACAGCCCGCCATAAGGCCCGAAACCGACCGACAGGAAATGCGTCACCCCTGCGGCCAGGATGATGGCGGGCGACGCCGCCACATCCGCGTAATAGGACACCAACAGGCCGGCGTAGGATGCGCATGCCCCCAGCACGGCGGCCAACACCATCTGGGAGCCCACCGAGCGCACCCAGAACCGCGCCGCTGTGGCGGGCAGCATCATGATCCCCACCACCATCAGGGTGCCCAGCACCTGGAAGCCCGCCACCAGATTCAGGACCAGCAGCAGCAGGAACCCCATGTGAGCCCAGGCCCCCGCGCGCCCCTCGGTTCTCAGGAACAGAGGATCCAGGCACTCGGTGACCAGCACCCGGAACATCCCGGCCAGCGCCAGCAACGTGATGCTTGCGACCGCCGTCACCAGCAGCAGCGCCGCTTCGCTCAGGCCCAGCACCGTGCCAAACAGCACATGGATCAGATCCAGATTGGTGCCCTTCAGGGAAACCAGCAGCACGCCCAGCCCCAGGGAAACCAGATAGAACGCGGCAAAACTGGCGTCTTCACGCAGGGGGGTCAGGCGCGCGACCATCCCTGCCAGCAAGGCCACGACGACCCCGGTCACCAGCCCGCCCACCGTCATGGCTGTCATGGACAGCCCGGCCGTCAGGAACCCGACCGCCACCCCGGGCAGGATGGCATGCGCCATGGCATCGCCCATCAGGCTCAGGCGCCGCAGCACCAGAAACACGCCCAGCGGCCCCGCCGCGAAAGCCAGCGCCCAGGATCCCGCCAGGGCGCGGCGCATGAAACCGAACTCGATGAACGGCTGCACCAGCACATCCCACAGATGGATCACGACAGCCCCCCGGCGCACAAATGACGGGCCAGATGCAGATTGGCGTGACTGAGCACCCGGTCAGTGGGCCCCCAGTCCACGACCTGCCCCGCCAGCAGCAGCGCCTGCGGGAAATGGGCCCGCACCATGTCCAGATCGTGCAGCACGGCGATCACGGTGCGCCCTTCCTCGTGCCACTGATGCAGCAGCGCCAGCAGATCCTCGGTTGTCGCCCGGTCCACCGCCGCGAACGGCTCGTCCAGCAGGATCACCCGGGCATCCCGCAGCATCAGCCTGGCAAACAGCGCCCGCTGCAATTGGCCGCCCGAGAGCGTATTGACCGACTGATGGCCGAACCCCGCCAGGCCCACGGCCTGCAGGACCGCCTCGACCCGGTCGCGCCCCTCCGTGTCCAGCCCACGCCAGGCGCCCATCCGGTGCCAGGCCCCCAGGGCCACCAGGTCGAAGGTGCTGATCGGAAAATCGAGGTCGAGTTCGGCGGACTGCGGTAGACAAGCCAGGCTGCGCGCCAGCGCCGGGTCGATCCGGATGTGCCCGCGAGCCGGGCTCAGGCGCCCCGTCAGTGCCTTGATCAAGGTCGACTTGCCCGCCCCGTTGGGGCCCACCAGCGCTGTGAGAGTCCCGCTGGCAAACATGCCACAGGCATCGCGCACCGCGATCCGGTCGCGCCATCCCAGCCAGACCTGCTGCAGTTCGATGGCCGGCACGACGGCAAAGTCGGCATCCCGAGCGGCTTGAGCCGCCTGCGGGAGGCCGTCCGCGGAAATCCCGTGGACGGAGCACGTGGCGGCCACGCTTTGGCTCACCACCATTGCAACGCCCATCCCGTCAGCAGCCACAGCAGCAGGATGGCCCAGGCCACACGCCGCATGCGGCTGGCCGCCGACAACAGCAAGGAAGATCCCCGATAGTGATCAGGGCGTGAAAATGGGGAAAATCGCGGCATGATGAGCGCTGCAGGCAGGGTGATTTCCGGGAATACGGATTCAACGTTCGTTATGTTATAACATAACCATCATGAACAAGAAGGCTCATTCCCATTCCGGTTCTGCCATCGACCAGCGTCTGCACACGGCCGAACGGCTCTGCGAACAACACGGTTCCCGGCTGACGCCGCTGCGCCGCCTGGTGCTGGCGACTCTGCTGCGGCACCCGGGCAGCATGAAGGCATACGAACTGCTCGACGCGCTGCGGGTGGCGCAGCCTGGCGCGGCGCCACCCACGGTGTACCGCGCACTGGATTTCCTGACCGAACAGGGCCTGATCCATCGCCTGGATGCGGTCAACGCCTGGAGCGCCTGCACAGACGCGGGCGGCGACCCCCATGATCTGCTGATCGTGTGCACCCGCTGCGGCACTGTCGCCGAACTCAGCGACCCCGCGCTCAGCCAGCGGCTGGCGGATTGCGTCGCACAGGCCGGTTTCGTCCTGGACGGTCACGAAACCGAACTGCGCGCCGTCTGCACACGCTGCCAGCAGGCAGGTTTGCCCTAAACCCGGGCCTATGATGTAATCGCATGCTGATCGCCCAAGCCTCTTGACAAGGACTACGGCTGCGGAAACGAATTCTGGCGGCCGACATCACGGGGATGGCGTATCGCACTGAGGTCCACCATGAACGCTGCCAATTCTGCCCGCTCCACCGATTCCATGATCCCCGTTACCGTGCTGACCGGTTTTCTGGGGGCGGGCAAAACCACGCTGCTGCGCCGCATCCTGACGGAATTCCACGGCCAGCGCATCGCCGTCATCGAAAATGAATTCGGCGAAGAAAACATCGACAATGACCTGCTGGTGCAGGACAGCGACGAGCAGGTCATCGAACTGAGCAATGGCTGCGTCTGCTGCACGGTGCGCGGCGACCTGATCCGCACCCTGAACGACCTGGCGACCCGCCGCGACGATGGCGCGGTGCGTTTCGATCGCGTCATCATCGAAACCACCGGCATGGCCAATCCGGGGCCGGTGTGCCAGACCTTCTTCATGGACGACGACATCGCCGAGACCTACCGGCTCGACGCCGTCATCACGGTGGTGGATGCCAAACACGGCATGGCCACGCTGGATCGCCAGGAAGAGGCCCAGCGCCAGGTGGGGTTTGCCGACCGTATCCTGGTGTCCAAAAAGGACCTGGTCAACGAGGCCGACTACGAGGCACTGCGCGCCCGCCTGGTGCGCATCAACCCGCGCGCTTCGATCACGCCGGCGCACTTCGGCGAAACCGACCTGACGACCCTGCTGGACGTCAGCGGCTTCGACCTGGACACGATCCTGGATATCGATCCGGAATTCCTGGCCGAGGAAGAGGCCCACGATCACGACCACGGTCATGACCATGATCACCACGATCACGACCATGATGACGAGGACGGCCACCACGCCTGCGGCCCCGCCTGCGGGCACGATCACCACCACGCGCACCACAGCGACGACATCGGTGCCTTTGTCTTCCGCTCCAACCGGGCGTTCGACCCGGAACGGCTGGAAGACTTCCTGGGCGGCATCGTTCAGGTCTACGGCCCCGACCTGCTGCGCTACAAGGGCATCCTGTACATCAAGGGCATCAACCGCCGCATGCTGTTCCAGGGCGTGCACATGATGATGGGCGCCGAACCCGGCAAACCCTGGAAAGCCAGTGAAAAACCGAATACCCGGCTGGTATTCATCGGCCGTAAACTGCCTCAGGACATCTTCACTCAGGGGCTCGAACAATGCCTGGCCTGACCACCCGCCCCGCGCTGCCCCGCTGTATTTTCGGGATGCGGACGACAGGCCCCGGCACATAATATGGAAGGACACAACATGGCTAGCAAATCCGGCACCAAAACCCCGGCCAAGCTTCTGACCGAAACAGAACTGTTGGCGATGCCCGAACAGGACTACATGAACGAAGCACAGCTGGCGTTCTTTCGCGATCGCCTGCATCAGCTCGAACATGAAATCCTGACCAACGCGGGCGCCACCACGGAAAACCTGCGTGAAACGCAGTACGTGCCAGATCCGGCCGACCGCGCCACCATCGAAGAGGAACACGCACTGGAATTGCGCACGCGCGACCGCGAACGCAAGCTGCTGAAGAAAGTCCAGCAGTCCATTGCCCGCATCGATTCAGGCGAATATGGCTGGTGCGAGGAAACCGGCGAACCCATTGGGATCGCCCGCCTGCTGGCACGCCCCACGGCCACCCTGTCCCTCGAGGCACAGGAACGCCGCGAAATGCGGCAAAAGCTCTACGGCGACTGATCGGAGCTTCCTCCTTGCCGGGTACCGCCGCCACGCGGCCCGCCAGACCCTTGTCACCCCCCTGTCGACAAGGGTCGCTCTTCGCCCGCGCGCCGGATCGCACTTGAACTTTCCGCCCGCCACCCCCATGTGAATGTTCTGACTCAAGAGAGCACCATGGAACAATTTCACGCCACCACCATCGTCTGCGTCCGGCGCGGCAACGAAGTCGCCCTGGGTGGAGACGGCCAGGTCACCCTGGGAAACATCGTCATCAAGGGCACCGCCCGCAAGATCCGCCGCCTGTACCATGACAAGGTGCTGGCGGGCTTTGCCGGGGCGACGGCCGACGCCTTCACCCTGCAGGAACGCTTCGAATCGAAACTGGAAAAATACCAGGGCCACCTGATGCGTGCCGCGGTCGAACTGACCCGGGACTGGCGCACCGACCGGGTACTGCGCCGCCTGGAAGCCATGCTGATCGTGGCGGACCAGGAACACACCTTGATCCTCACGGGCAACGGCGACGTTCTGGAACCCGAACACGGCATCGCAGCCATCGGATCCGGGGGCGCCTATGCGCAATCGGCTGCCCGCGCCCTGCTGGATTCCACCGACATGACCCCCACGGAAATCGTCAAGAAATCCCTGGAAATCGCCGGAGACCTGTGCATCTACACCAACCAGAACCACGTTGTCGAAACACTATAGGCCCGCCATGTCCGCCACCACCATGACCCCAAAAGAAATCGTCTCGGAACTGGACAAGAACATCGTCGGCCAGGAAAAGGCAAAGCGTTCCGTCGCCGTCGCGCTGCGCAACCGCTGGCGCCGCCAGCAGGTGGCCGAGCCGCTGCGCCACGAAATCGTCCCGAAGAACATCCTGATGATCGGCCCCACCGGCGTGGGCAAAACTGAAATCGCCCGCCGCCTGGCACGCCTGGCCAACGCGCCCTTCATCAAGATCGAAGCCACCAAATTCACCGAAGTGGGCTACGTCGGCCGCGACGTGGACACCATCGTGCGCGATCTGGTGGACGTGGCCGTCAAGCAGACCCGCGAAACCGAAATGCGCCGCGTGCGCGCCCAGGCCGAGGACGCCGCCGAGGACCGCATCCTGGACGCCCTGCTGCCGCCGCCGCGCAACGCCCATGGCGAGCCCGAGCGCGAGGAAAACAACACCCGCCAGGTGTTCCGCAAGCGCCTGCGCGAAGGCAAGCTGGACGACACGATGATCGACATCGAGGTCGCCCAGACCCCGGCGCACATGGAAATCATGGCGCCCCCGGGCATGGAGGAAATGACCGAGCAGCTGCGCGGCATGTTCGCCGGCCTGTCCCAGGGCAAGACCAAATCGCGCAAGATCACGGTCAAGGAAGCCTTCCGGCTGCTGACCGAGGAAGAAGCCGGCCGCCGCGTCAACGAGGAAGAAATCCGCACCCGGGCTGTCACGCTGGCCGAACAGCAAGGCATCGTCTTCCTGGATGAGATCGACAAGATCGCCGCCCGCCAGGAAACCGGCGGGGCGGATGTCTCGCGCCAGGGGGTGCAACGCGATCTGCTGCCGCTGGTCGAGGGCACCAGCGTCAACACCAAATACGGCATGGTGCACACCGACCACATCCTGTTCATCGCCTCGGGGGCCTTCCATCTGTCGCGTCCGTCGGACCTGATCCCGGAATTGCAGGGGCGCTTTCCCATCCGCGTCGAACTCGATTCCCTGACCGCCGAGGACTTCGTGCGCATCCTGAGCGCCACCGACGCGTCGCTGACCAAGCAGTACAGCGCCCTCATGGCCACGGAAGACGTCACGCTGGATTTCACCGAGGACGGCATCCGCCGCCTGGCGGAACTGGCCTTCGAGGTCAACGAACGCACCGAGAACATCGGCGCGCGCCGCCTGTATACCGTCATGGAAAAGCTGCTGGAGGACCTGTCCTTCGAGGCGGCCAGCCCGGGCGCCGATACCGTGGTGATCGACGCCGCCTACGTGAATGGCAAACTGTCCGAGGCCGCGGGCAATCAGGATCTGGCCCGCTACGTGCTGTAAACAACAGGGCCCCGCGCTTCGGCCGGGGCCCTTCGCGGTCCTGTGCCCCGCCCTCCGGGCGGATTCACGACACGATCAGTCTTTTTTCAGTTCAGTCAATCGATACTGGCCGCCAGTCCGTTCGGCTGTGAAATCCACCCGGTCCCCGACCGCGATCCCCTTCAGCAGCGCGGGGGCGACGTGGTACACCAACGTCATGGCCGGTAGATCCAGTTTGCCGATGGCGCCATGGCGGATCGCGATCTTGCCGGCTGCCGCGTCGATGCGCACGACCTGGCCAGTGGCCTGAGCCTGGACCGGCTGGGCCTGCGCCACCTGGACGGGCAGCGCCGCCGCCAGGACCGGCAACACCAGCCATCCCCCATGCCAGGACCGGGACAACGCCACCCGCAACGCGGCGGCAGGGTGACGACTGAACGGGTAAGAAAAACGCATGGGCTACACTCCTGGCTAGTTCCAGCATACCGCGAAACAGAGCACACCTTGCCCACTTCCATTCCCGGCTATCTCCTGCGGCCCGCCACCGAATCCGACATCCCGGCCATCCACAGCCTGATGGTCGAAATGGCCACCTTCGAGAAGCTGACCGACATCTTCAAGGCGACCCATGACAGCCTGCGCGCCAGCTTCTTTGGCGACGAGCCGGCCGCGCGCTGCCTGGTCATCACGACCGAGGAAGCCCCCGGCACCGCCATCGCCTACATCATGTGGTTTCACAACTATTCCAGCTTCCTGGACCGTCGCGGGCTGTACCTGGAAGACGTCTATATTTCGCCCGACCATCGCGGACGCGGCCTGGGCGGCTGGGTGCTCAAGCACCTGGCAGCGCTGGCGATCGAGCTGGGCTGCGGGCGCTTCGAGTGGGTCGTGCTGGACTGGAACCAGAACGCCATCGATTTCTACAAGCACCATGGCGGCGAGATCCTGGACGACTGGCGCGTGGTGCGCGTCACGGGCGAAGCCCTGCAGCGCCTGGCCACGCAGGACTGAACGCCAGACGCATCCAAGGAGATCATCATGTCGATTCGCGTTTCCATCGTATCCACCCGCACCGGGGACGACGGCACCACCGGCCTGGGCGACAAAACCCGGGTACCGAAGGACGCCCCGCGCATCACCGCCCTGGGTAACGTCGATGAGCTGAACAGCGCCATCGGTGTCTGGCGCACGCACGATCTGCCCGAAGATGTGGACACCCTGCTGAGCCGCATCCAGAATGACCTGTTCGACCTGGGCGGCGAACTGTGCATCCCAGGCTGGACCGCACTGAACGACGCACACATCCTGCGCCTGGACGAAGCCCTGGCGCACTACAACGCGGGGCTGGGCCCGCTGCAGGAGTTCATCCTGCCAGGCGGCTGCCCGGCAGCGGCCCAGGCCCACATGGCCCGCACCATCGCCCGCCGCGCGGAGCGGTCCGTCGTCACCCTGGCCCACACAGAGTCCGTCAACCCGCCGGTCCTGCACTACCTGAACCGGCTATCGGACCTGTGCTTCGTGCTGGCCCGCCACCTGAATCGCGAATCCAAAGCCCCCGACGTTTTATGGATGAGGCAGGACACGAAATAGCCCCAATGGACTATTTCGTACCTGCCGAATCGGAGCGCCTTGCAAGGCGCGACGTGGAGGGCTGCTTCATATTTTCCGCTGTTGCCAGGCCAGGAATTCAGCCCGCCGCAGCCGATACCGCACAATGCTGCCCTCGTGCAGATGGCTCAGGGCATCGCCCAGCATGTCCGCAAACACAGCCTGATCCTGAGGGGGTGCATACTGGACGGCCAGCTTTTCCAGAACCGATGGAACAGGATCCTGCAGGCATCGGACGACATCCTGCACGGCCTGAATCAACGATTCCCGGTATTTGATCTTGATCGGGTCTGGGGCCACCATCCCCTGAGTGATCGCCAGATACCGCTGACAGGAACGTTCGTAAGCCCAGACAAACACGTCTCGCAATAGCGCAGGCTGGTTGAGTTCGTACACGCCCAGCGTCCCATTGATGTAGGCGCGATCCGGCACATCGATGAAGGACAAGGGGCACAAGTTATTACGGATCAGCGGGATATTGGCCCCTACACGCGACACGCGTTTATTGACATCGTCAAAAGGCTGCAGATATGGCAGCTGCACCATCAGAAAGAACGCCTGTTCGAACGGATCCGGCACGGCAGCCGCCTTGGCCAACAGCAAAGTAAAGCATTCCTGAATCACCTGCGGGAACGCCAGAGGATGAAAGACCGTGTCGGAAATATCCACCGGACGCCGGCGCAGACGCCCGCATGAATCGGGATCGGCCAGCAGTTCCTGCGACAGAACTGCATGAAGATTCTGAAACGTGAAGGAATCAAACCCAATGTCATCGGCTGACTCGACCAACATTTCGATTGCAGCCTTGTGATTCAGGATCATCTGGGTCTCGAAGGCATCCTTGCCTTGCGCAACCTGGCCTAGTTCGATCAGATTCTGCGTATCCAGGCGGCTATAGGTATTGCCCTCGAGACGGGAAGAGGCCCATGATAGGTCCACCAGCAGGCGCGCCAGAATATCGCGGGCATAGGTGCCGGCCGGACGCTGGTCCGCCGGGGTCCGGCCGATGGCGTGCAGCTGGCGCCGCAGCGATTCTGGCAAATAAAAGGTGACCCCAGGCTGATACTGATCCAGGAATTCCCGCCGATAACCGACAGGGCGGCGTCGGACCAGAGGCAAGCTGATCCGATCCCGGATAGCCTGTCCATCGGGCGATACCGGGATATAAGATTCATCTGACGGATCTTCCAGCGACAACCAACTGTTGGGGCCGACTGCGGGAAACTGGATGGCCATACCTGACATGGGCGCCACAGAAACTGGCCTATACACCAGCGCGATGCTTTCGCCCTCGGTTTTCAGCTGCTGATCGTGCACGAGCTTTTGCAGGCGACGCTGCAGCGTTCGGCGATGGGGAGCGGCACCAAGCCGCCGCACGAGCGCCGCCTCGATGGCGGCAATGCCAATCCCCTGCGGGTGACCGGCAACGATATCCACGATAGACTGGAGTTCCGCAACCGACATGACCTGAGCCCCTGACTGATCTTCTGGATGGACTGATATTGTCTTTGATGTCGTTCTGGCACGTCAATTGAACGACATTGCACGACAATTATATGTCGCCCCCTGTCCTTCGTATAGATCAATTGCGCGACCGTCGTTCCGACAAGGTCACCGATCATCCCCCGAATGGATCTGGAGCGCCTCCAGAAACCGGGACACCATGTTGTAGGCGGCGATCGTGGCTGTCAGTTCGACTAGGTCCGGTTCGGAGAAATGCGGCCGCAATGCGTCGAACACCGCGTCGGGCACCTGCACCGACCGCGTCATGGCATCCGCGTAGGCCAATGTCGCGGATTGCCGCGCATCGAACAGGCCTTCGGGCAGCGCCTCGGATGCCAGCGCATCCAGCTGGCCCTGCCGCAGCCCTTCGGCCAGCGCGATCGGCGCATGCTGATCGGCCTCGTAGGGAGCATGGTTCAAGTGGGCGATGCGCATGATCACCAGTTCTCTCAAGGCGCCGTCCAGTCCCGATTTTTGGCGGATCGCCGTCAGATAGGTCAGCCAGCCTTCCGCCACAGAGGGGCTGTGCAACAGCATCTGATACAGATGCAGCACGCTGCCGCGCTCGGCGATGATGCGTTGCGCCAGGGCCGCCGCAGGGCCATGATTCAGGTTTGCGTAATCGATTCGGGCCATCGATGGTCTCCGTGGTGTGGCCACGCGGCGAACAGGGAAATTCCCTGGCCGCGCACGGCGTGTTTCAGCGTATGCTGGGGCTTCCGGTGGGATACATGGATCATGGGCAGCCCCTCGGGCCTGAGGGATTCAAGTATGAAAACCGGTAAGCTCAACGGACGTTTCTTGTATCATATATCATGAAACATTCGAATCAAATTCTGATCGACATTTTCTCAGGTCTCTGCCATGTCCGCCCCACACTCCCCGGACGAACTGATCCAGTTCATCCAGTCGCAGTATGCCGACCTCAGCCCGCAGTTCCAGGCAGGGGCGCGTTATCTGATCGACCATCCTGCCCAGGTCTCGACCTTGTCGGCGCGCAAAGTCGCCACACTGGCCGGCGTACAGCCCGCCACCTTGGTCCGTCTGGCCCAGCACCTGGGCTACGCCGGGTGGGAAGCCTTGAAATCCGTCTTCACCCGCGCGCTGCAACAACACCCCGGTAGTTATGCCGCACGCGCCCAGTCGCTGATCGACAGTTCGGAACCGGCCCAGACCGCCTGGCTGAATGCCGCACAGCAGCAATCCCGCAATCTGATGGCCCTCGAACCCGCCAACCGGAGTGCGCTGGACAGCGCCGTCACTCAGCTGCTGGGGGCCAGCCGCATCGTCATTGCCGGCTTCCGCTCATCCTACCCACCCGCCTTCAGCCTGTGCTATCTGTGCAGCTTGTTCCGCCCGGATGTCCATCTGCTGCACAACGCGGGCGGCACCATGAGCCTGGCCCTGCACCACCTGCAAGCCACAGACGCGGTTGTCCTGATCAGCTACACACCCTATTCTCGCGAAATCATCCAGGTAGCCGAAGCGGCCCACGCCCAGGGCTGCGCTGTGCTGGCCCTGTGCGACAGCCAAGTCGCGCCCATCGCGCTGCGCGCCGACCACATCCTGACCTTTCCGACGCAGGGGCATTCCTTCTTTCCGTCAACAGTCGCGGTGCAGTCCCTGGTCGAGATGCTGGCGCAGCAACTCCTGGTCCGCAGCGGCGAACGGGCCATTGCCGAACTGTCGCGCACCGAAGCCAGCCTGCAGGCAACCGGCGCCTACGCCTGAGACTCTGATGACAACCACCACACCCCCCTTATCCTGGCTGGACGCGCATGGGTCGCACCACGAGATCGGCTTGGCCCTGGGGCGCTGGGGCGCCGATGCCTGCCGGCGCCACCTGATCCATTCCCGGGCATGGGCCCAGGTCATGGAATATCGCCACCACCCCGGGATCCCGGCCTTGCGGGCGCTGCTGCACCACAGCTTCCCCTGGGTCGAACACGAGCTTGCCGGCCTGGCAGATGGTCTGGGGCTGTCCCATGAGGACGTATTTCTCTGGAACTGCCGAGGCGATCTCTGGGCGCATGCGCCGGATGGTTGCACCACCGTGCTGGCCCCCCAAAGGCTCAGCCACAACGAAGACGGCGACCCGGGCTTCACGGGGGCCTGCGGGCTGGCCAGGGTCCGGCCTATCGATGCGCCCGCCTTCATTTCCTTCATCTACCCGGGCTCGCTGCCCGGGCACACTTTCGCCGTCAACCACGCGGGTCTGGTCATTACGGTCAACAACATCCGGGCGCGCCGCGCCGATTTTACGGGTTTGCCGCGCATGGTGCTGACGCGCGCCCTGCTGGCTACGCAGACCCCGTCACAGGCAGTTGCCCTGCTGCAATCCCACGCCCGCATGGGGGCGTTTCACCTGGGCATCGGCCAGATCGCCACCGCCTGCACCTGGAGCGTCGAATTCAGCCAGACGGCCGTTTCCGTTCAGCCGGTGCGGCAGGCTCGCCGCATTCATGCCAACCATGCCATCCACGAGGCGCAACGGACACTGCCACAGGTCATCACGGCGTCGTCCGCCCATCGTCAGGCCAGGGGCGAGACCCTGCTGGCCCAGGATACGCCCGCACTAAGCATCCTGACGGATACCGGGGACGCGGAAGAGCCCATCCTGCGGCGCTCAGCCACCGACACGGATGACGAAAACACGATGGCCACGGTCGACGCGGACCTATCGGGCGACGCCGTGCGCTGGGACGTCTATGCCCCAGGCGCGCGCCACCCGCACTACCGGTTCGAGGGGCTACACCCCTTGCAGGACTCGCGGTTTATTTCACGCGGCTGACCATGTATTCGATGGCGGCCCGCAGGGATTCGTCATCGGCCTTGGTGCCCCCCCGAGCCGGCATCGCGCCCTTGCCGTTGGTGGCCACGCTGACCATCTCGTCCATGCCACGGGCAATGATCGGCGTCCATGCGTCCTTGCTGCCCAGCTTCGGGGCATTGGCGGCACCCGTGCTGTGGCAGGCGATGCATGCCGATTTGTACAGCTTTTCACCCTTTTGCAGGGTACCGGCGTCGGTCGCCATCGACAGGGCGGGAATCAGGGCCAGGCTCAGGGCCGCAATGCTCAGGGTCTTCAACATCATTATCTCCGTCATTCGGGCGCTCTTTTGGGAAGGGCGCCTGCAGGTAATCGCCCCGGACGGAAAAACCCGTCCGGGCATTCAACAAAGGTTTACTTGATGGGGCTGGGTGCCACGACCTGCTTCATCAGGTCGTTGTTCCACTTGCCTTCCACCTTCACGTGACCGGCGGCCCCCAGTTCGAAGGCTTCGATCAGGTTGTGGTTTACGTAGGCGTAGACGCCCGGCTGCTTGAACTTGTACAACGCCACACCGACCGAACCGCCGGGAACGAACCAGGTTTCCAGATTGCGGTCGGGCGCGTTCGCGAACTTGCCCCCATCCCAGACGTAGTCGCCGTGGCCGCCGATCAGGTGCGGACGGGTGTCGCGGTTGGCCGCCGAGTGGATGAACAGCACCGTCTCGCCGACCTTCGCCGTCATCGCGTTCTTGCCGGTCAGGGCGCCGACCTTGCCGTTGAACACCACGTGCGTCGGGGTCAGCTTGCGCATGACCTCGACGGTGTCGCCGTAGCTTTCCAGCGGCGTGTCGTAGGATTTGTAGTTGCCGTTCTCATCCTTGGGGATGTACAGGTCGAATTCGCCGATGGTGTAGGCCTTGTCGTAATGCAGCTTCTTGCCGTGTCCATCGGTCAGGCCTTCGCGCGGCAGGACCATCAGGGTGCCGCTCATGCCCGACACCACATGCCAGGGCACCATGCCTTCGGGCGCGCAGTGATAGATGAACGCCCCGGTGCGGTCGGCCTTGAAGCGCAGCACGGTCTGTTCGCCCGGCTTGATCTTGGTCAGCGCGCCGCCGCCCAGCGCCCCGGTCGCGGCGTGGAAGTCGATGTTATGTTCCAGCGTGTTCTTGCTGGAGTTGATCAGGGTCAGCTGCACGTAGTCGCCTTCGTGCACGACCATGGTCGGGCCAGGCATCGTGCCGTTGAAGGTCATCGCCTGCAGCGTCGTCCCTTTTTCCTCATCGACCACGATCTTCTTTTCTTCGATCGTCATCGTGAATTCGACAACCTTGGGCTTGGCCTTGGTGGCTTGCTCGTGGGCCATCACATTGGGGGGCGCGACCAGCATGGGGCGGATGTGCTCCAGCTGGTCGGCAGGGTCTGCGGTTGCCACGCCGCCGGCCAACAGAGACGCCAAGGCGGTGGCTGCCATACACAGACGAAATACCTTCATATACAACTCCCTGATTGATTGTGTCGTCTTCTTCGACAGTTCAATCTTGTCATGCCATGGGTTAACCCTTATTGCGATGGATCAACCTCGTTCATGCGACGTTCATGTGTTGTCGGAATCCATTGATCTAACGCAAGCTCGCGGACTGTCGTCACGCGAAGACGCCAGGCCCCGGCATCCGGGTGCCCGAGCGCCCGGAAAAAGAGCGTTATCCTTCGCGGATCAGCCGGAAGCCCAGGTTGGCCGGCGGCAGGCCGATGGAACAGGCGCCGTTGCGCGGATCCCGGATGAAATCGGGCATCGCCGCCACGTGCGATCCGGCCAGGATGCGCACACCACAGTTTTCGCGCGGCGCCAGGGGCAAGGTCCCGATGCTGTGGCGGGCAAAGCAGGTGTCGGTCCATTCCCAGACATTGCCCGCCATGTCGCTGACCCCCAGGGTATTGACCCCGAAGTGCCCGAAAGGCTGGGCCGGCTTGATCCGGCCCTGGCTGCGGGTGATCTCGCGGTCGTATTCCGCCAGCCAGCGCACGGCCGGGTCATTCGGGTCCGACGGCAGCGCGCCTTCCTCGCGATAACGGTCCGCCGCGGCCCGTACCCATTCGGCGTACACGGGCAATCGCCAGCGCTGCCCGGTTTCGCTGGATAACCAGGCTGCATAGGCGGTCGCATCCGCCCAACTGACGCCCACTGCGGGCAAGTCAGGCGACGTTGCATCCCGGAATCCCTTGTCCAGCCGCTTGCAGGCACCCGCCTGCACACAGCGGGCATAGTCGGCCTGGCTGACCTGGCGGCGCATGATGGCCCGGCCGGGTTCCACCTGCCCCTGCACGCGCGGCGCGTCCACCGGATGCCCCTGATTCAGGAATTCGCCCGCTGCCTGGTAGGTGAATGTGCCGGCGGGAACCGGCACGACATCGATGGCGTGATCGATTGCGGCGGCAGCCGACGCCACCGAGACGATTGCCGTCAGGGCGAGGGTCAGCATGGACTGTTGCAGGGGACGGGAAATATGGCGAAGGGGTGTGTTAGGGGGCCGGGCAAACTGTGTCATCGGGAAACCTCGTGGGTACCCCTCTATTGGACCCGGAAGTGCAACCCTCTGTTTTGAGACGAATCAAGCCTTTGTGATGGATGGAGGGTCTGGGTCTGGGATGTAGCCTGACGGAGGCGGTGCGGGGTATTTCGCGCCCCAGCCAGCGGTCCTCCCTGTGGTCGGACTGCCCGGATCTGCCTCGTACGGACTGGCGGTGGGCGAACTCGTCGCGCTGCGCGCTCCTCAGACACGCCCACCGAAGTCCCCAGCCCTCCCTTCGTCAGCATCCGGCGCTGGCCGACTGTGCGCGAAATACCCCGCACCGCCTCCGTCAGGCAAGTGGCACCGTGATCTTATCCGCCAAAAGCCTGTCCAGGAACGCAAGCCTTAGCAGGCCGCATGCGCGATACAACCCGCACACATCGCTCCCCAAAAAAACACCGGACACAGCC
>JAHRWZ010000008.1 GCA_019104865.1 Castellaniella sp.
TTCTGCTGGATGAGCGCCATTGTCGGCATGGTCTATCTGGATCAGCCGATCCGGTTGTGTAATGCTTATCTGCAGGACGATCAGGACTGGGCGGGGCGCGGCCTGATTGCCCTGGCGATCGTGCTGCCCTCGTGCTGGTTGCTGGCCGAGCTCAAGCCGATCTGGCGGTTTCTGAATCGATAAGAGGTGCATCATGGATCAGACGAACATACCGGGCGCGACACCGTGGCGCCGCCGGTCGGGATGGCTGGATCGCCTGCTGGCGGAAGCCGGGCGTGCGCTGCAGGTGCTCGATGGTACTGTGTCTCATGAACGCGCCAATCCCGCAGGGCCGGTTGCGGCCGATGATCCGGTCCTGTCGCCTCGCGAGGCCCGGCATGCCGCTGGTCTGATGCGCGTCAATCACGTCGGCGAGATCTGCGCCCAGGCCCTGTACCGGGGCCAGGCCCTGTCGTGCCGTGATGCCCGTATCCGTGGCGTGCTGTTGCGGGCGGCGGCCGAAGAAGTCGATCATCTGGCCTGGTGCCGCCAGCGTCTGGATGAACTGCACAGCCGGCCCAGCCTGCTGAACCCGGTGTGGTATCTGGGGTCTTTCGGCCTGGGAGTGGTGGCCAGCCGTGCCGGGATTCCCTATAACCTGGGATTCATGGCGGAAACCGAACGCCAGGTCGAGGAACATCTCGATGGCCATCTGGCGGCGCTGCCCGGGCAGGACCGGCGTTCCCGCCAGGTGGTGACGCAGATGCGCGACGATGAGATCGGTCACCGGACGACCGCTGAAGACCACGGCGCGGTGCCGCTGCCAGCGCTGGCCCGGGGCGCCATGCGCCTGATGTCGCGGGTCATGACGACCACGGCCTACCGGATTTGAATCGGGATTACCCTTGTTTGTGTGCAAAACACAACAAACCTATGGCCGTTGTCTATTGACATCAAATAGATCTTGCGCCGCAACAAAAAATTCCTATATAATTTGCTTATCGGATGTCGAGACGTGATTGCAGAGGGAAAACCCGTAATCACCGACGGCTCGGGCCAAAAGCCCTGGTAGCCAGACATGCCCAGGTTGTCTCCTCCACCCTCCTCCTTTGGTGGATTTAGCCCAGGATCTTCGGATCTTGGGCTTTTTTTTATCTGTTTTTCCAGGCGCCCAGGCGCTCGGACAGGCGATCGGCCAGTTGACGGATGGCTTGTCCGGCCTGTGCTTCCCGGGCCGGATTGATTTCGAGTGAGCGGATGCTGACCGCCACGCCCGCTACCGCCTCGGGGTGGCGGGAATCGAAGACAGGCGCTCCATAGCAATACATGCCGTCGCGCACCGCCTCGCAATCGGTCGAATAGCCGCGCTGGCGCACGCGCTGCAGTTCGGCAATCAGGGCGTCGGTGTCGCGCAGCCCCTGGTCGGTCAGGGGGGGCGGCCAGCCGGCGCCATTGGTGTTGTGCAGCTTGCGCACGGCCGAGTCGGGCAGGGTGCTGAGGATGGCCAGCCCGGTGGCGGTATAGACCGCCGGCAGCCGCATGCCGGCATGAAAGGTCAGCCCCAGGGGGTGTTTGCCATTGCGGCAGGCGATGTAGACCACCTCGGGGCCGTCTCGGACCGACAGCGTGATGGTTTCTTCCGGAAGCACTCGCATGTCGTCCCAGGACGCAAAAAATTCCTGTGTGATGTCCAGCCGGGACAGAAACGCGTTCGCCCACATCATCACGTGGGGGCCGAGCGTCATCTGTCCGCCTTCCAGGCGTGTGATCAGGTTCTGCTGTTCCAGCGTGGCGCACAAGCCATGCAGGCTGCTTTTGGGCAAGCGCAGGGTTTTGGCCAGTTCCGCCAGGGACAGGGGGCTGCCTGAGCGTGCCATCAGGTCCAGGATGGCGGTGGCCCGCGCGACGGCCGGCGCGGTCGGTTTTTCCAGAGTCATGGCGGTGAAACGGCTGAGGGCGATAGGTGGTGGGGTCGATCCGCCGATGACGGGACGCCGACGGGGGGCGGCGCCGATGCATTGACGCTGGTACGGCATCCCGCTATGATCACTTCGTTCAGTATATCATATATCGTTCAATATGTTGAACGATCAACAGGAGTGACATGATGTTGGCATTGAAGAAACCGGATCTGCTGCGGCAGCAGGCCTACGTCAACGGCCAGTGGTGCGCCGCGGACTCGGGCGAGGTCATCCAGGTTAGCAACCCCGCCACGGGCGAAATCATTGGTAGCGTTCCCTGCATGGGGGCGGCCGAGACCCGCCGCGCGATCGAAGGCGCCCAGGCGGCCTGGGGGGCGTGGCGCGCCATGACGGCCAAGCAGCGCGCCGTCATCCTGAGGCGCTGGTTCGACCTGATGACGGCCCATGCGCAGGATCTGGCGGTCATCATGACCGCCGAACAGGGCAAGCCCCTGGCGGAATCCCGGGGCGAGATCACCTATGGCGCCGCCTTCCTGGAATGGTTCGCCGAAGAAGGAAAACGGGCGTATGGCGACGTGATCCCCACCTTCGCGGCGGATCGGCGCATCGTAGTGACGAAGGAACCGATCGGCGTCTGCGCGGCGATCACGCCCTGGAATTTTCCTTCGTCCATGATCACCCGCAAGGCGGGCGCCGCACTGGCCGCGGGCTGTCCCCTGGTCGTCAAGCCGGCTGAGCAGACGCCGTTCTCGGCCCTGGCGCTGGCCGTCCTGGCCGAGGAAGCGGGCGTGCCTGCCGGGGTGTTTTCCGTGCTGACGGGCGACGCGCCGGCGATCGGCGGCGAGATGACGGGAAATGATCTCGTGCGCAAGGTATCGTTCACCGGCTCGACCGAAGTGGGGCGGCTGCTGATGCGCCAGTGCGCCCCGTCGATCAAAAAGCTCTCGCTGGAACTGGGGGGCAACGCGCCCTTTATCGTGTTCGAGGACGCCGACCTGGATGCCGCGGTCGACGGCGCCATCGCCAGCAAGTACCGCAATGCCGGGCAGACTTGCGTCTGCACGAACCGGTTCTACGTGCAGGATTCGGTCTACGACGCCTTCAGCCGGAAACTGGTCGATGCGGTCGGGAAACTGCGTGTGGGCAACGGCCTGGAAGACGGCGTCACACAGGGGCCCCTGATCGACGCCGCGGCGGTCGACAAGGTCCAGGATCACATTGCCGATGCCGTGGCCAAGGGCGGACGGCTCCTGACCGGTGGGCGGCCCCATGTGCTGGGCCACACCTTCTTCGAGCCCACCGTACTGGCCGATGCAACATCCGACATGAAAATCGCCCGCGAGGAAACCTTCGGCCCTCTGGCGCCCCTGTTCCGCTTCCGCACGGACGACGAGGTCGTCTCGATGGCGAACGCCACGGAATACGGGTTGGCCGCCTATTTCTACAGCCGCGACATCAGCCGGGTCTGGCGGGTCGCCGAGGCGCTGGAATACGGCATGGTGGGCATCAACACCGGATTGATCTCCAACGAGGCGGTGCCATTCGGCGGGGTCAAGCAATCGGGCCTGGGCCGCGAGGGCTCGCATTACGGGCTGGACGACTATCTGGTCGTGAAGTATCTGTGCATGGCGATCGGCTGACCGTCGCGCGCGACGCCGCGGATGGGCCCTTCCCGGGACCGTCCGTGAGCGTCTGATCGGCTGTCGCCATGGCGTGGATATCGGCGTCGCTTTTGTTGCATCTGTATCCCCGGTGTCGCAGCATAAGTTACAAAATTGGCCGATAATCTCGTTTTGTCTTTCCGGGGCCGCTTTGAACGCCTCCAGTCTGTCCGCTTCACTGAGCTGGCCAATCATCGGGATTGTGGCCTTCGTGGTGGGAGGCCTGATCGTCGTTTCCGAACGCTGGCACGGCCGCTTCACCGGCGACACCGATCTGCACAAGCCTCAGGCCATGCACACACGGGCCGCACCGCGCGTGGGCGGGCTTGCGGTCGTGGCGGGCAGTCTGGCCGGCCTGCTGGTGCTGGGGCCGCGCAACATGACGCTGACCTGGTTGTGGCCCGCGCTGTTCGTGGCCGCATTGCCGGTGTTCGTCGCCGGGCTGCTGGAAGACATCACCAAGGAAATCGGTTCCGGAAAACGTCTGCTGGCCGCCTTCGTGTCGGCCGGAATCGCCTGGTGGGTGCTGGGCGGCGTCTCGCGGGTCGGCTTGTCCTGGGCGGATGCGCTGTTGTCCAGTTGGCCGATCATTTCGCTGATTTTCACGATGGTGGCGGTCGGGGGCTGCACGCATGCGCTGAACATTGTCGACGGCATGAACGGCCTGGCCGGGATGATCGCCACCCTGATGGCGGTGTCCCTGGCGCTGGTCGCGCTGCAGGTCCAGGATGTGCCGATCTTTCTCATCTCCACGGCGCTGGCGGCGGCGACGCTGGGCTTCCTGGTCTGGAATTTTCCGTTCGGCCGGGTGTTCCTGGGCGACGGTGGCGCGTATTTCCTGGGATTCATGCTGGCCGAACTGGCGGTGCAACTGGTCGTGCGTAACCCAGGCGTCTCGCCCTTCTATGCGCTGGCCGTACTGTTCTATCCGGTGTTCGAAACCCTGTTTTCCATCTGGCGGCGCAAATTCAAGCGCGGGGTGCCGGTCGATCAGCCCGACGCCTTGCACCTGCATCAACTGGTGTTTCGCCGCCTGGTGCGGGTCACGTTCAGCCGCGATCGCCGCCATGCGGTGCCCGCCCTGTGCAACGCCATGACTTCACCCTATCTGTGGGTGCTGGCCCTGATCGGGTTGGTGCCGGCCACCCTCTGGTGGGACAACGCCTGGATCCTGTGCCTGAGCATGGGTGTTTTTGCCGGGGTCTACATCTGGCTCTACATCCGCCTGGTCACCTGGCGCCGCCCCCGCTGGCTGTTGCTGCCTTCCCTGGGACGGCGCAGCCGGCATGATTAAAGTTCCTTCGATCAATACGGCAACGATGCCGGGGAGAATTTAATGAACATTCAAGACGTCCGTCTGGCTATCGTCGGTCTGGGTTATGTGGGTCTGCCGCTGGCCGTCGAGTTCGGCAAGCAGCGCGAGGTCTTGGGCTTCGACATCAACGCGCGGCGCATCGAGGAATTGCGCGCCGGGCGTGATCACACCCTCGAAGTCCCGGGCCCGGAACTGGCCGAGGCCGCGCATCTGCGCTATTCGGCCGATCCAGCCGAACTGGCCGCCGCCAATGTGTTCATCGTGACCGTCCCGACTCCCATCGACGAGTACAAGCAGCCCGACCTGACCCCGCTGGAGCGCGCCAGCGAGACCATCGGCCGCATCCTGAAGCGTGGCGACGTCGTCATCTACGAATCGACCGTCTATCCGGGCGCCACCGAGGAAGTCTGCGTGCCCGTGCTGGAGCAGACCTCGGGCCTGAAGTTCAATGTCGATTTTTACGCGGGCTACAGCCCCGAGCGCATCAACCCGGGCGACAAGCAGCATCGCGTGTCCACGATCCGCAAGGTCACCTCGGGCTCGACGCCGGAAGTCGCCGACCTGGTGGACACCCTGTATCGCCAGATCATCACGGCCGGCACGCACAAGGCGCCGTCCATCAAGGTCGCCGAGGCCGCCAAGGTCATCGAAAACACGCAGCGCGACGTGAACATCGCCCTCATCAACGAGCTGGCGCTGATCTTCAACCGCATGGGCATCGATACGCTGGACGTCCTGCAGGCGGCCGGCACGAAATGGAATTTCCTGCCCTTCCGTCCCGGGCTGGTCGGGGGCCACTGCATCGGTGTGGATCCCTACTACCTGACGCACAAGGCGCAGGCGATCGGCTACCACCCGGAGATCATCCTGGCGGGTCGCCGGCTGAACGATTCCATGGGCGGCTATGTCGTTTCGCAGCTGGTCAAGGCGATGACCAAGCGCCGCATCCAGGTGCAGGGTTCGCATGTACTGGTCATGGGGCTGACCTTCAAGGAAAACTGCCCCGACCTGCGCAATACCCGCGTGGTGGACATCGTGCGCGAGCTGGGCGAATACAGCATCGACGTGGATGTGTACGACCCCTGGGTCGATCCGGCCGAGGCGCAGCACGAATACGGCATCACCCCGGTGTCCAAGCTGATGCCCGGCGCCTATGACGGCGTCATCCTGGCGGTCGCCCACGAGCAGTTCGCCGCCATGGGCGCCGCCGCGATCCGCGCCCTGGGCAAGTCCGAGCATGTGCTGTACGACCTGAAGTACTTGCTGGCTGCCGACGAATCCGACTTGCGTCTTTGAGGCCTGGCCATGAGTACACGTTATGATGCCGCTCACGCGGAATTGCAGGCCAGCCCCCGCACCTGGCTGGTTACCGGTTGCGCCGGATTCATCGGGTCGAACCTGCTGGAGACCCTACTCGGCCTGGACCAGGTCGTCGTGGGCCTGGACAATTTTGCCACCGGCTACCAGCACAATCTGGATGAGGTGCGTGCGCAGGTCACGCCGGCGCAGTGGTCGCGCTTTCGCTTCATCGAAGGCGATATCCGCGATCCGGACACTTGCCGGGGGGCGGTCGAAGGCGTCCGGCACGTGCTGCATCAGGCCGCGCTGGGCTCGGTGCCTCGTTCCCTGAAGGATCCGATCACCAGCAATGCCGTCAACGTCGGCGGCCAGCTCAACATGCTGGTGGCGGCACGGGACGCCCAGGTGCAATCCTTCGTGTACGCGGCATCCAGTTCGACCTACGGCGACCACCCCGGTCTGCCCAAGGTCGAGGACCGCATCGGCAAGCCGCTGTCGCCGTATGCCGTGACCAAACTTGTCAACGAACTGTACGCGGACGTCTTTGCCCGCGCCTACGGCTTCCAGACGGTCGGCCTGCGCTACTTCAATGTTTTCGGCAAGCGCCAGGATCCGGACGGCGCCTATGCCGCCGTGATCCCGAAATGGGTCTCCTCCATGATCCGCGACCAGGAGGTCATCATCAATGGCGACGGCGAGACCAGCCGCGACTTCTGCTACATCGACAACGTCGTGCAGGCCAATCTGCTGGCCTCGCTGGCCGGGCCGGGGGGCGTCAATCAGGTCTACAACGTGGCGTTCAATGCGCGTACCAGCCTGAACGAACTCTTCGCCTACCTGCGCGACATCCTGGGGCGCAATGGGGTGGCCTACGGGCGCGAGCCGCGCCATGGCGATTTCCGCGCGGGCGACGTGCGCCATTCGCAGGCCGACATCTCCAAGGCCCGTGACCTGCTGGGCTACGAGCCGCGCTTCGACATCCTCGGCGGTCTGGAACGGGCCATGCCCTGGTACATCCAGTTCCTGCGATGATCATGCGGCGGCGTGCCCGATGCGGCTACTCATCAGGGCGGGGGCCCGCCGCGGCGGGCCGATTTCCCGCCTGAGCCGACGTGATGCGTTCCCTGAGACATCGGCTGACGAACCTGCACGCCGATCACCGGCGCATTGCCTTGGGGGCGGCGCGCGTCGCCTTCTTCCTGTTGATGGGCAAGGCCGTGGGCGCGTTCAAGGAAATGGCGGTGGCCTACCGCTACGGGATCAGCGAGGTGGTGGATGCCTACCAGTTCACGCTGACCCTGGCGAACTGGCTGCCCGTCACGCTGGTGGGCGCCTGCTCCGTGGTGCTCATTCCCGCTCTGGTGCGCAGCCGCCGGGGCGAATCCGCCCGGCATGGCCGCTTTCTGAGTGAACTGCAGGCCTGGACCCTGGGGCTGGGCGCGGTCATCGCCCTGGCGCTGGTGCTGGCCTGGCCGCTGGTGCTGGATGTCGCCGGACAGGGGTTGACGCCCGCCGTGCGGGACATGAGCAGCCTGCTTATCCTGGGTTTCGCACCGGCGGCGCTCTTCACGGTCTGGACCGGACTGAGCGCCGCCCGGCTGCGCGCCCACGAGCGCCACATCAATACGCTGCTCGACAGCGTCCCGGCGCTGATGATCCTGGTCTGGGTGCTGGCGGCTCCTGCCGGGGCTGGTGTGATGCCGCTGCTGTGGGGGACGCTGCTTGGGTATGCCCTGCAGTCGTTCCTGCAGGCGCGGCTGGCGCGACGCGCCGACGGTGTGCCGGCCTGGCCGCGCCTGAGCCGCCAGGCCCCGCAGTGGTCCAGCCTCGCGGCGGCGGCCGGCATCATGCTGGTGGGTCAGCTCGCCATGAGCTTCGTCGGGCCGATCGATCAGTACACCGCCGCGCAGCTGGGCCAGAATGCCAATGCGACGCTCGGCTATGCCGTGCGGCTGCTGTCCCTGGTGATCGGTCTGGGTGCCGCTTCCGTCGGGCGGGCCGCGCTGCCGGTGCTGGCGGACATCCAGGGCAGGGGCGACGCCGCCCATGCGCGCGCCATGGCGCTGAAGTGGTCCGTCGCCATGCTGGCGATAGGCGCCGTGGCGGTCCTGGTCGGCTGGTGGCTGGCCCCCTGGATCGTGTCGCTGCTCTTCGAGCGCGGCGCCTTCACCGCACAGAATACGGTGGTCGTGGCGCATGCCTTGCGCTGGGGGCTCTTGCAGCTGCCGTTTTTTTTCGGGGTGCTGATCCTGGTGCAATTGCTCGCCAGCCAGAACCGCTATGGTTGGATGGCGACGATCGCCGTTC
This sequence comes from Castellaniella sp., assembly GCA_019104865.1. Classification (GTDB taxonomy): domain Bacteria; phylum Pseudomonadota; class Gammaproteobacteria; order Burkholderiales; family Burkholderiaceae_B; genus Castellaniella. The sequence continues at coordinate 8,484 of JAHRWZ010000008.1, forward strand.
TGAATTTTGGAGTGAAGGCTGTGATGAACGCCGTGCTTGCGCCGCGCATGGGGGTGGCTGGCATCATGCTGGCGACCAGTCTCATGTACGCCATGTCCTATGCCGGCTATCTGGTGCTGGCGCTGCGGGCGCGCCCCGGCCGGGCAACCGCGAAGAAAAGGCAGGACCCATGAACGGACCGCGCACCGATCTGATGATCGTGATTCATTCCCTGCGGGGTGGCGGGGCCGAGCGGGTGGCGGTGGACATGGCGGCCTACTGGCTGTCGCGCGGCTACCGGGTGTCGGTGGTGACCCAGACCGGATTGGAGCACGACGCGTATGCTCTGGCCGAAGGCGTGCAGCGCCACGCCCTGGGCCTGGCCTCCGATAGTGGGGGGCCGTTGGGCGCCGTCTGGGGGAATCTGCGCCGCTTCCTGGCGCTGCGCCGTCTCGTGCGGCAGCGGCGGCCGGCGGTGGTACTGGGGATGATGACGCGAGGTTCCGTGCTGGCGGTGCTGACGGCGCGCGGCCGGGGTGGCCGTGTGATTGCGACCGAGCATGCGCATCCGCCATCGCTGCCGCTGCCCGCCCTCTGGGATCGCTTGCGCCGCCGGACCTATCCGCGCGCCGATGCCGTGATCGCCCTGACGCGCGATACGGCCCGATGGCTGGACGAGCATGTGCCAGGCGTCCGCGCCCAGGTCATCCCCAATGCCGTGCACTGGCCGCTGGCCGACGAAGCGCCCCGGCTGGAGCCGCCGCGCGTGCCGGGACGCCGTCGTCTGCTGGCGGTGGGGCGCCTGCACCCGGTCAAAGGATTCGATTGTCTGTTGCAGGCCTTTGCCCAGCTGGCCGGTCCTTTCCCGGATTGGGATCTGACGATCCTGGGCGAGGGCACCGAGCGTCGGAACCTGGAATCCCTGCGGGATGAACTGGGCCTGGGGGATCGCGTCAGCCTGCCAGGCCGGGTCGGCAATATGGCGGCCTGGTATGGCGCCTCGGACCTGTACGTGCTCAGTTCCCAGGCCGAAGGGCTGTCCAACACCTTGCTCGAGGCCATGGCCAGCGGCCTGCCCTGCGTCGCGTTCGATTGCGACACCGGGCCGCGCGAGATCATCCGCGACGGCATCGATGGCATCCTAGTGCGTCAGGTGCAGGATCCCGATGCGCTCGCGCAACAGCTTTCCGTGCTGATGTCCCAGCCGGACCTGCGGGCGCGCTATGCTGCCCGTGCCATCGATGTGCGCGACCGCTTCGGCGTGGCGCGCGTCATGGCCTTGTGGGAACGTGTCTTCCAAGGGCAACGGGTCATCTGAATGCGCATTCTGTTTCTGGTCAGCTCCATGCATGGCGGCGGCGCCGAGCGGGTGGCGGCCACCCTGGCCAACGCCTGGGCGCGACGTGGCGACGAGGTCACGCTGGTGTGTTGCTATTCCGGGCGCGGGCAGTGCCTGCAGACATTGGACCCGGGAGTGCGGCTGCTCTGGCTGGCCGACCATCTGCGGGGCCTCGCCTGGCTGCGGCCAGTCGGCAAGATCCTCGCCTTGCGGCGGCTGGCCCGCGAACTGCGGCCCGACCGCGTCCTGTCCTTTCTGACCAACGTCAACGTCACTGCGCTGCTGGCGACGCGCGGTCTGGGACTGCCGGTGGTGGTCAGCGAACGCACCGATCCGGCTCACAGCGTCAATCTGGAACCCATCCTGCGCCTGGCGCGGCGTCTGCTCTATCCCTGGGCGCATCGAGTGGTGGTGCAGACAGACCGGAGCATCCCGCATCTGCGGCAGGTCGCGCCGTCCGTGCGACGCATCGTTGCGATTCCCAATCCCTTGCCGGACGGCCTGCCGGGTGTGCGTGAAGGCGAACCGGCAACGGACCGGCTTCGTCTGGCGGCGCTGGGCCGCTTCAATCCGGTCAAGCAGTTCGATCGCCTGATCGAGGTGTTCGCCTCTGTCGCGGCGCAGTGTCCGGACTGGGACCTGACGATCTGGGGAGACGGCGCGCAGCGCCCGGCCTGCCAGCGGCGGATCGAGGAACTGGGCCTGACCGATCGCATCCGGTTGCCGGGGTTCAGCAACACGCCATGGATCGATCTGGGATCGGCCCATGCTTTCGTCCTGAATTCGCGGGTCGAAGGTTTTCCCAATGCCCTGCTGGAAGCGATGGCGCTGGGCCTGCCATGCGTGGCAACCGACTGTCCGTCGGGGCCGGCGGAACTCGCGCAAGGTGGCCGATATGCGACACTGGTTCCTCTCGGGGACGAGGCGGCGCTGACGCGGGCCTTGCTGAGGGTCATGCAGGCGTCGCCCGAAACGCGCGAATCCATCGGGCGCGATGCGGCCGCCTCTGTGCGGGCCCGCTATGGCCTGGATGCGATTCTGCAGGCCTGGGACGCAGCCTGGGACAATGGCGACAACCGGGCCGGTCCCGTGGGGGGGGCGGGGCACTAGTGTGAACAGGCCACGATCCCGTCGGGAAAGAACATGGGGAACATCGACATGAAGACAGAACAGGGCATGCCCCTGCGGGTCATGCACATCATCTCAGGGCTGCTGCATGGCGGGGCGGAAACCGTCCTGCAGCGCCTGGCGACGGCACCGGACACCACGGTGCGCCACACCGTGGTGTCCATGACGACCGAAGGCGTGATGGGTGGACTGCTGCGCGATGCGGGAGTGGAAGTCATCACGCTGGACATGCAGGGGGTGGCCGGGTCCGTACGCGGCCTGTGGCGGCTGTTCCGGCTGCTGCGCAGCCGCCGTCCGGACGTCGTTCAGACCTGGATGTATCACGCCGACCTGATCGGTGGCCTGGTGGCGCGTCTGGCCGGCATCCGCGCGGTGGCCTGGGGCGTGCGCAATTCCGGGGTCAGCCTGGGCGAAAGCAGCCGGTCCTCGCGCCTGACGGCCTGGATCTGCGCCCGGGTGTCGAGCTTCGTGCCGGGGGTGATCGTGGCCTGCGCACGCCGCGCGGCCGAGGTTCACCGGGGTTGGGGTTATCGCGCCGACCGCGTCCTGGTGGTGCCCAATGGCTATGACCTGTCTGTCTGGCATCCGGATGCGGGTGATCGCGCGGCCCTGCGGGCCGAGTGGGGTGTACCGGACGATGCCGTGCTGCTGGGCTGTGTGGCGCGTTGGAACCCCCTGAAAGATCACGGCAACCTGCTGGCCGCGCTGGCACTGGCTGTGCGTGAGTGCCCGCAATTGCGCTGCGCCTTGATCGGTCTGGGCATGTCCTGCGACAACGCGGAGCTGATTGCGCTGGCCCGTCACTACGGTCTGCTGGACCATCTGATCTTCCTGGGGCGGCGCGACGACGTTCCGCTGCTGATGCGGGCGCTGGACGTGCACGTCCTGTCGAGCAAAGCCGAAGGGTTTCCCAATGTCGTTTCCGAAGCCATGGCCTCGGGTGTGGCTTGCGTGGTGACAGACGTCGGGGACGCCGCCGATATCGTGGCGGACCATGGCTGGGTGGCCCCGCCGCAGGACGCGGCCGCGCTGGGCGGGGCCATCGTTCAGGCCATCGCGGCGGTCCGTGATCCCCGATGGCCCGAACGCCGCGAGGCGGCACGTGAATCCGTGGCGCAGCGCTACAGCCTGCGGACCATGGTGCAGCGCTACGAAACGGTCTGGCGCCGGCTGGCGATCGACTATCCCACTTCCCAGGCAGGCCGGCGTCCGGCTGAAACGATGGCCGCCGCGGCTGATGCGGGCCCGCATGGTGCCGCATTCGCAGGCGCACGACCGGCACCTCGGCTGCTTTTCTTCATCACCAACCCGGCCTTCCTGGTCTCGCATCGCCTGCCGATCGCCCTGGCCGCGCGCGACGCCGGCTACGAGGTGCACGTGGCATCCATGGGCGGGCCGGCCGTGGCGCAGCTGGAATCGCTGGGCCTGATTCATCACACGCTGCCGCTGTCGCGTACCAGCATGCGGCCCTGGACCGAGGCTCGCAGCCTGTGGGCGATCTGGCGGCTGTTCCGTCAGGTGCGTCCGGACGTGGTGCATGCCGTGACCCTGAAGTCCGTTCTGTATGGCGGCATCGCCAGCCGTCTGGCGGGCGTGCCTGCTTACGTAGCGGCGATTTCCGGTCTGGGCTATGTCTTCATCCGCGGGACTGGTCTACGCGGCCTGTTGCGGCGTCTGGCGCTGATCCTGTATCGACTGGCCCTGGGGCACCCGCACAGTCGCGTCATCTTCCAGAACACGGCGGACCGCGACGTGCTGATGGAGGCCGGTGCGGTTCGGGCGGACCAGGTTGTGATGGTGCGTGGATCTGGCGTGGATCTGGACCGCTTCACGCCGACGCCCTGGCCCGAGGGGCAGGTCACGGTCGCGATGGCCTCGCGCCTGCTACGCGACAAGGGGGTCGAGGAGTTCGTCGAGGCGGCGCGTCTGTCGGCAGCCCAGGGCGAGGGGCTGTGCTGGCGTCTGGCGGGCAGCCTGGATCCGGAGAACCCCGCATCCGTGCGACCCGATCAGCTGCGCGCCTGGCAGGAGTCCGGCGTGATCGATTACGTGGGCGAATGCGAGGACGTCGCCGGGTTCTATGCCCAGTCTCACATTGTGACGCTGCCGTCGTATCGCGAGGGCCTGCCCAAGTCGCTGATTGAAGCGGCCGCCTGCGGCCGGCCCGTGGTCACCACGGACGTGCCGGGCTGCCGTGACGTTATCGAGCCGGATGTCAGCGGCCTGCTGGTGCCGGCGCGCGACGCGCGGGCCTTGGCCGATGCGGTGGGCCGCCTGGCGGCCGACGAAGGCCTGCGGGTGCGCATGGGCGCGGCCGGTCGCGCCCTGGCCGAGCGGGATTTCGGCCTGCCGGGCGTCGTGCGCACGCACCTGGCGCTTTATGCCGGGCTGACTTCCTTCAACGGGGGCAGTTCCACACCGGGCACCTGATCCAGCGGGGCGCTCAGCAGCCGGTCGATCTGACGGTAAGTCTCGTCGATCAGCGGGCGCCCGATGGTGTCCTCGATCCGTTGATATTGTGCCTCGATCAACGGCGCGATCTGGTCGCACAGAGACCGGCTGTACGGCGTCAGACCGATGATGATGCGCCGGTGATCATGTGCCGCTCGTTCGCGGGTGATCAGCCCCAGGCTTTGCATGCGGGCCAGCACGCCCGCCATGCTGGGGCTCAGGATCTGGCAGGACTGACACAACTGGTTCGGCTCCATCTCGCCATGTTCGTTCAGGCTGCGCAGAACCCGCCATTGCTGCTCGGTCAGGCCGAAATGGGTCAGGATGCCGCGAAAGTGGCTCAGTAACGCTTCGCGCGCCTTCAGCAGCAACTGGGGCAGATTACGGTGGGTGATGCTGGGGGCCATAAGTTTCCTAATTCAATCGCTTGACTATCTAATATGTTAGATATACGATATCTCAAAAGATAACATATTAGTGAATTTCCGCCTGATTTACCGGGCGGCAGCCATCGAGCGGGTCAATCCCTGGAGACGACATATGAAAAAACTGATCTGGACCCTGGCGCTGACGGCGTCATGTTCGGCGCCTGCCCTGGCTGCGGACGTCACCCTGAAAATCGCGCACTTTCTGCCTGCCAGCGCCGCCGCGCAGCAACGGGTGCTGGAACCCTGGTGCAAGGAACTGGGCCAGGCATCCAACGGCCGGATCGCCTGCCAATTCTATCCTGCGATGCAGCTGGGCGGGACGCCGGGGCAGCTTGCCGACCATGCGCTGCATGGCGTGGCGGACGTCGTCTGGACCGCGCCGGGCTATTCGGCGGGGCGATTCCCGGTGATCGAAGCCATGGAATTGCCCTTCGTGGTCAAGGACGCCAGGTCCGGCAGCCGCGCCGCCTGGAAGTTCTATCAGCAGTACGCACAACCGGAATTCGCCAAATACAAGGTGCTGGCCGTGCACGTGGATGGCGGGGTGGCCCTGCATACCGCCAACCGGCCGATCCAGGCGCTGGGCGACATCAAGGGCCTGAAGCTGCGCACCCCGACCCGCCTGGCTTCCAAGACGCTGGCGGCGTTGGGTGGCGAGCCTGTCTCCATGCCGCCGGCGCAGGTCACCGAGGCGATCTCCAAGGGGGTGGCCGATGGCGCCATGGGGGCCTGGGAAGTCGTGCTGCCGACCAAGCTGGACGAGGTCACGAAATACCATATCCAGCCCGCAGCCGGTGAAACCTATCCGTCCACGACCGTCCTGACGCTGCTCATGAACAAGCAGAAGTACGACAGCCTACCCGCCGACCTGAAGACAGTGATCGATGCGCACAGCGGTCTGCCGCTAGTCGAGAAATTCGGCCAGGTCTGGGACGACGTCGCGGCCGAGACGCGCGCCAAGGTGCTGGCGGCGGGCGGCCAGGTCGTCGATCTGACGTCCTCCGACCTGAGCGCCATGAAGAATGCCGCCCGCCCGGTGGAGCAGGCCTGGCGCGAGGACATGGACAAGAAGGGGCAGGATGGGCGCAAGCTCTCCGAAGCCGCCCATGCCCTGGCACGTGACTGATCGCGGGTGACGCCATGCAGACTTCAGATCGGGATCCGGCGCATGCCGGACGAGGATGGGCCCTCCTGAATCGGGCCACCAAGGCCCTGGCGATGGGCGGCGGGCTGGTGTTCGTGGCCCTGATCGTCATGTCCCTGGTTTCCATCATCGGGCGCAAGCTCGGGTTCGGCTCCATCACGGGCGATGTGGAAATCATGCAGACCGGGACAGCCGTGGCGGCGGCGGCCTTCCTGCCGTACTGCACGCTGGTCGGCGACCACCTGCGGGTGGACATCTTCACCGAATGGCTGCCGGCGAGGGTGCGGCAGGTCATGGACGGGATCTGCGAGCTGATCCTGGGGGCCGTGATCCTGCTGCTGGCTTGGCGCACGGGGCTGTCCGCGCTGCATCTGCGGGACGCCGGGGACACCACGACCCTGCTGGCCTGGCCGATCTGGATCCCGGTCGCCATCATGGTGCCCTGCTTGCTGCTCACCGTGTTGAGCACGGCCTGGCGGGTGCAAGCCGCCCTGGGGTGGGCGCAATATCGAAGCCGCCAGGAACAGATGGCGGTGGATCAAGGAGTCTCGGCATGAGTGGCACTCTGATCGGATTGAGCGGTTTCGCGGGCCTGCTGCTCATGTTGCTGTTGCGCGTTCACATCGCGGTGGCCATGCTGCTGGCGGGGGCGGCGATCTATCTGGCCGCCAACGGCGGGCTGTTCGACGGCCTGCTCTACACCCTGAACGGTCTGGTGTATGCCCGGTTGTCGAACTATGACCTGGCCGTGGTCCCGCTGTTCATCCTGATGGGGCAATTCGCCACCCACGGTGGCCTGTCGCGCGCCCTGTTTCAGGCGGCGGGCAAACTGATCGGGCATTGGCGCGGCGGTCTGGCCATGGCGTCCGTGGCGGCCTGCGCCTCGTTCGGCGCTATCTGCGGCTCTTCCCTGGCCACGGCGGCCACCATGGGCCAGGTCGCGCTGCCGGAACTGAAGGCCAACGGCTATTCCGGGCGGCTGGCCACCGGCACGCTGGCAGCCGCCGGGACGCTGGGTATCCTGATCCCGCCGTCGGTGCCGCTGATCATCTACGCGGTGCTGACGCAGGATTCCATCGGCAAGCTCTTCATGGCGGCCGTCATCCCGGGCATCATCGCCGCGATGGGCTATCTGCTGGTCATCCGCATCCTGGTGACGCGCGATCCGGAATCCGGGCCGACGGCCGCCAAGGCCACCTGGGACCAGGCCATGCTCGCCCTGGTCAAGGTGCTGCCCATCCTCGGGGTGTTCCTGGTGGTCGTGGTGGGTATCTACGGCGGTTGGGCGAACCCCACCGAGGCGGGGTCGGTTGGCGCGGGCGCCTGCGGCTTGATCGCACTGGCCGGGGGCATGGGCTGGGGCGGTGTGCGCGAAAGCCTGCTGGGCACGGCCCGGATCACCGGCATGATCTTCATGGTGCTGATCGGTGCCGACTTGCTGAATTCGTCCCTGGCCCTGTCGCAGATGCCGACCGAACTGGCCAATTGGGTGGCCGGCAGCGGCTTGCCGCCGTTGATGGTGCTGTTCGCCATCCTGGCGATCTATATTTTGCTGGGATGCGTCATGGATTCGCTGGCCATGATCCTGCTGACGATCCCCATTTTCCACCCGATGATCATGAGCCTGGATTTCTTCGGCATGTCGGCCGGGGACAAATCGATCTGGTTCGGCATCATGACGCTGATGGTGGTGGAGATCGGTCTGGTGCATCCGCCCGTCGGCATGAACCTGTACATCATCAACAAGCTGGCCAAAGGGGTGCCCATGAAGGAAACCGCCCTGGGGGTCATGCCCTTCCTGGCGTCGGACTTCACCCGGATCATCGTGCTGGCGCTGTTCCCCGGCATCACGCTGTGGCTGATCCGTGTGCTGGGCTAAGGACCGGCGGACCATGAACACGACAACAGAAGCCTCCATGACTGACCGAAATCTCCTGTCGCCGGATGCCGCCGTCTACGGCGTCATCATGAATGACCGCGCCAGCCTGGACCGCCTGGCCGTGGCGGCGGCGCAGCCGCCCTACAAGGCCTTGCCGCAGGCCCCAGTGTTGTATGTGAAGCCGCGCAACACCTGGATGCGGGCGGCGGACAGGATCGTGTTGCCGCAGGGTGCCGATCGGGCTGAGATCGGCGCCGTGGTGGGCTTGCGCATGGGGCGCGACGCCGCGCGGTTGCATCCGGATGCGGCGCTGGATGCGGTGGATGCCTGTCTGCTCGCGGCCGACCTCAGCCTGCCGCATGCGAACTACTACCGTCCCGCCATCCGGGAAAAAAGCTTTGATGGGTCGCTCCCCTTGGCGCTGCTGGCAGGGGTGGCACCGGGCGACGTGTCCACGCTCATCCTGCGCACGTGGCTGGACGATCAGCCGGTCGCCGAGCGTTCCCTGGACGATCTGATCCGTGGTCCCGCGCAGCTGCTGGCCGACGTCAGCGAGTTCATGACCTTGCGCCAGGGCGACGTGCTGCTGTTGGGCGTGGTCTATCAGTCGCCGGTCGCTTCGGCCGGGTCCCGGGTACGGGTCGAGGTCCCCGGCCTGGCGCAGTTGGCATTCACCGTGGCCGCGAAGGAGACATCGGCATGAAACACGCACGCATTGCCTGGCAGGGCGGCATTCACCGGGTGGTGGTAGAGGGCGCGGGCACATTGCGCCTGGCTGATGGCCGGACGGCGGATGCCGCCGAGGCGATCTGGCTGCCGCCGGTGGAGATCGGCACGGCATTCGCGCTGGGGCTGAACTACGCCGATCACGCGGCCGAGCTGGCCTTCAAAGCACCCGAAACGCCCCTGGCCTTCCTGAAGGGGCCCAATACCTTCATCGGTCATCAGGCCCACACCTGGCGCCCCGCCGGGGTGCGCAGCATGCATTATGAATGCGAACTGGCTGTGGTGATCGGGCGCGAAGGCGCCGACATCCGGCGCGAGGACGCCTATGACCATGTCGCCGGGTATACCGTGGCCAACGATTACGCGATCCGCGACTACCTGGAAAACTGGTATCGCCCGAACCTGCGCGTCAAAAACCGCGATGGCTGCACGCCCATCGGCCCCTGGATGGTGGATCGCGACGACGTACCCGACCCCATGGCCCTGGGCCTGCGCACGCGCATCAATGGCCGCGTCGTGCAGCAAGGCACGACGGCCGACATGATCTTCGACATTCCTGCCCTGATCGAATATCTGTCTTCCTTCATGACGCTGTCGCCCGGCGACGTGATCCTGACCGGCACCCCGCAGGGGCTGGCCGAGGTCATGCCCGGCGACGTCGTCGAAACCGAAATCGATTCGGTGGGCTGCCTGGTCAACACCATCGTGGGAGACGAGGCTCATTTTTCGCAACAACCGCACAATGGATGATATCGGCATGATCAAACATCTGATCAACGGGCGCGAGGTCGACAGCGCCGAGGTCCTGCAGACCCTGAACCCCGCGACGGGCGACGTGCTGGCGGAAGTCGCCAGCGGCGGCGCGGCCGAGGTCGAGCAGGCTGTGCGGGCTGCCCGCGACGCGGCGCCCGGCTGGGCCGCGACGTCAGCCGCCGAGCGGGCCGCCATCCTGCATCGGCTGGGCGATCTGATCACCCGCGACGTGCCCGAACTGGCGCGCATGGAAACTCAGGATACCGGCCAGGTCATCGGTCAGACCGGCAAGGCCCTGGTGCCTCGCGCCGCGCATAATTTTCACTTCTTCGCCGAACAGGTCCTGCGTTTGAATGGCGAAAGCTACCCCTCGGACACCGGCCACCTGAATGTGACCATGTGGCAGCCGGTCGGGGTCTGCGCGCTGATCTCTCCCTGGAACGTGCCGTTCATGACGGCCACCTGGAAGCTGGCCCCCTGTCTGGCGTTCGGCAACACGGCGGTCATGAAGATGAGCGAACTGTCACCACTGACGGCCGATCGTCTGGGGCGGCTGGCCCTGGAAGCCGGCGTGCCGCCGGGGGTCTTCAACATCGTGCATGGCTATGGCCATACTGCGGGCGAAGCCCTGGTATCGCACCCGGACGTGCGGGCCATTTCCTTCACGGGTTCCACCCTGACGGGCCAGCGCATCGTGCGCGCCGCGGGCCTGAAGAAGTTCTCCATGGAACTGGGGGGCAAATCGCCCTTCATTGTTTTCGATGACGCGGATTACGAGCGGGCGCTGGATGCGGCGTTGTTCATGATCTTTTCCAACAACGGCGAACGTTGCACGGCTGGCAGCCGCATTCTGGTGCAGAAGGGGATCTACGATCGTTTCGTGTCCGACTTCACGGACCGGGCGCGGCGTCTGACGGTCGGGGATCCGCTGGATCCGAAGACCATCATCGGCCCCATGATCTCCGCCGGCCACCTGCGCAAGGTCACCAGCTACATCGAGGCCGGCCAGCGCGAAGGCGCGCGCTTGGTGTGCGGGGGCGGCACGCCCGACGTGCCCACCGCGCTGAAGGGCGGAAACTGGGTTCAGCCCACTGTCTTTGCCGACGTCGACAACCGCATGAGCATCGCCCAGGACGAGATCTTCGGACCAGTGCCCTGCCTGATTCCCTTCACGGACGAAGCCCAGGCTGTGGCGATCGCCAACGACACACCCTACGGCTTGTCGTCCTACGTCTGGACCGAAAGCACCGGGCGCGCCCTGCGCATGGGCCGCGCCGTGGAAGCCGGCATGGTGTTCGTCAACAGCCAGAACGTGCGTGACCTGCGCCAGCCTTTCGGCGGCGTGAAGGCTTCCGGTACGGGGCGCGAGGGCGGGCATTACAGCTACGAGGTGTTCTGCGAGGCCAAGAATATCTGCATCTCTTACGGAGATCACCCGATTCCGCGCTGGGGCCTCTGACCCTGGCGCCGTTGCAGCAACATCCGACCAACATCATCCACTACGCGGAGGAGCAAAATGGGTAAGGTCGCTCTGGCAGCAAAAATCACACACGTTCCGTCGATGTACATCTCCGAGCAGGAGGGTCCGCACAAGGGCTGCCGCAAGGCCGCCATCGACGGCCACGCCGAGATCGGCCGTCGCTGCCGCGAACAGGGCGTCGACACATTGGTGGTGTTCGACACCCACTGGCTGGTCAATTCGGGCTATCACATCAATTCCGCCCCGCACTTCGAGGGTGTCTACACCAGTAACGAACTGCCGCATTTCATCAAGAACATGCCCTATGCGTATTCGGGCAACCCGGAACTGGGCAAGGTGCTGGCCGATGCCTGCACGGCCGATGGCGTGCGGGTGCGTTCGCACGACAATACCAGCCTCGAGCTCGAATACGGCACCCTGGTCCCCATGCGCTACATGAACGAGGACAAGCACTTCAAAGTGGTGTCGGTCGCCGCGCTGTGCACGGTGCACAGCCTGCAGGATTCGGCAAAGCTGGGTGCCTCGATGCGCCGCGCGGTGGAGGAATCCTACGACGGCACGGTCGCCTTCCTGGCCAGCGGGTCGCTGTCGCACCGCTTCGCCCAGGACGGCGTGGCGGAAGACTATCTGTTCAAGCTCTGGAGCCCCTTCCTGGAAACCATGGACCGGGCCGTGATCGAGATGTGGGAAAGGGGCGACTGGGCGACGTTCTGCGCCATGCTGCCCGAGTACGCCGAGAAATGCCACGGCGAAGGCAACATGCACGACACCGCCATGTTGCTGGGGGCGCTGGGCTGGGATCGGTACCAGGGCCGCGCCGAGGTCATCACCCCGTATTTCGGCAGTTCCGGCACGGGGCAGATCAACGCGGTTTTCCCCGTCTGAGGCGGGACCACTTCCAAGGATCCGTAGATGGCACACCTGATTTTTGAATATACCGACAATCTTGCCCGCGAAGGCGCGGACATTCCCGCGCTGCTGCGCAAGGCCAATCGCGTCATGCTCGACATGAAGGTGTTCCCGCCGGGCGGGATCCGTTCGCGGGCGATCCCGCTGCAGGATTACTGCGTGGCCGAAGGCGACCATGACGATGCCTTCGTGCATGCCACGGTCAAGATCGGCGCCGGCCGCGATCCACAGGTCGTCCAGCGGACGGCCGCTGCGCTCTTCGACATGATGAAGACGCATTTTCAGCCCCTGTTCGAACGCCGCACGCTCGCCCTGTCTTTGGAATTGAACGAGTTTTCCGAGGCCGGTACCCTCAAGCACAACAACATTCATGCGCGCTATGCAAAATCCTGAACTTCTCGTGTCCGACCGCGCGGTCGATGTCGTGTCGCCGCGCCTTTCGCCCGATGCCATCACCCAGGTCGCGCTGGCGCTGCATCAGGCCGAACGATCGCGCGTCCAGACCCGCGCCCCCTCGCTGAGTCATCCTGGGATCACGGTCGAGGATGCCTACGCCATCCAGAGCGCGGGGATCCGGCTCAAGCAGCAGGAAGGCAGGCGCATCGTGGGCCGCAAGATCGGGCTGACCTCCCGGGCCATGCAGCGATCCTCGCAGATCGATGAACCCGACTATGGGGTGCTGCTGGACGACATGCTCTTCGATACCGGTAGCGAGATCCCCTTTGACCGCTTCATCCAGCCCATGGTCGAGGTCGAGCTGGTGTTTCATCTGGTGCGCGACCTGGCCGGTCCCGATGTGTCGCTGTTCGATGTGCTCGAAGCCACCGATTATGTGATGCCCGCCATCGAGATCATCGATGCACGCTGCCACCGGGTCGATCCGGAAACGGCGCGTCCGCGCCTGGTGATGGACACCATTTCCGACAATGCCGCCAGCGCCGGCATGGTGATGGGGGGGCGTGTCACCCGGCCTCAGGATCTGGATCTGCGCTGGGTGTCGGCGCTCCTGAGCCGCAACGAAGTGATCGAGGAAACCGGGGTGGCGGCCGGGGTCCTGAACCATCCGGCCAACGGCATCGTCTGGCTGGCCCGGAAACTGGCGCCTCACGGGGTTGCCCTGGAAGCCGGCCAGCTGATCCTGGCGGGATCCTTCACCCGGCCGGTGGCGGTTCGCCAGGGCGATACTTTTCATGTGGACTACGGGACGCTGGGCAGCCTGTCCTGTCGTTTCGCCTGACCCCTCCGGAGCCCGCCATGCCCGACATTCGCAATCGCTTCAAGGCCGCGCTGCGCGACAGCGTGACACCCCGCATCGGCCTGTTCCTGGGTCTGTGCGACCCCTACAGCGCCGAGTTGCTGGCCGGAACGGGCTTCGACTGGCTGCTGATCGACGCCGAACACGGGCCCAACGACATGCGCACCGTGCTGGCCCAGCTGCAGGCGCTGCAGGGGCGCGGGCCAGACATCCTCGTGCGCATGGTCGATCACGATGCGGCACGCATCAAGCAACTGCTGGACATCGGCGTACAGACCCTGCTGGTGCCCATGGTGGATTCCGTGGAACAGGCGCGTGCGCTGGTGCGCGCCACCCGCTATCCGCCCGAAGGCATCCGCGGGGTCGGCACGGCGCTGGCCCGGGCGGCCCGCTGGAACGGTGTGCCGGATTATCTGCGGCAGGCCAACGATGAAATCTGCCTGATCGTTCAGGCCGAATCGTGCGAAGGCCTGGCCGCCCTGGACGAGATTCTGGCGGTCGATGGCATCGACGCGGTTTTCATCGGGCCGTCGGATCTGGCGGCGTCCATGGGGCATCTGGGGCAGCCGAATCACCCTGACGTTCAGATGGCGGTGCTGGATGCGATTCGGCGCATTGCCCGCAGCGGCAAGGCAGCCGGCGTCTTCGCCACCCGGCTGGATGCCGCGAGCGCCTTTGCGCAGGCGGGGGCGCATTTCTTGGCGGTGGGCACCGATACGCTGCTGCTGCGCCAGGCCGCCGAGGGCCTGGTCAAGGCTTTTCGCGAAGGCGCGGACCGGGCGGTCGGATCGGGCTATTGATCAGGGTCGTCAGGTTCGGCCCGGCCAGCTGCGGGATCGCGGTTCGCTAGAACGGCAGTTCCCGGCCCGGCAGCAGCGCATGGATCGCGTCGCGGAATTCCCCCTGGATCCGCGCCAGGGCTTCCGGGGAATCGCCCTCGAAGCGCAGGACGATGACGGGCGTCGTGTTCGACGCCCGTGCCAGACCAAAACCATCGGCGTATTCGGCGCGCACCCCGTCGATGGTGACGCGGTCCTGGGCAGTCGGAAATTTTCCTTCGGCCTGCAGGCGTTCGATGAAGGCATGCGGTTCGCCTTCGGCCATGGGAAGTTTCAGTTCGGGAGTGGAAGTGCCCTGCGGCAGGGCTTCCAGCACCTGGCTGGGGTTGGCGCTGCGCGACAGGATCTCCAGCAGGCGGGCGCCAGCATAGAGCCCGTCATCGAAGCCATACCAGCGTTCCTTGAAGAAGATATGGCCGCTCATCTCGCCCGCCAGCGGCGCGCCGGTCTCGGCCAGGCGGGCCTTGATCAGCGAGTGCCCGGTCTGCGACATGTCGGGGACTCCGCCCGCGTCCCGGATTGCCTGGCCCAGGTGGCGGCTGCACTTCACGTCGTAGATGACGGGGGCGCCCGGCATTCGGCTCAGCACGTCGCGGGCGACCAGGATCATCTGGCGATCGGGCCAGATGATCTGGCCCGATCGGGTGACCACGCCCAGACGGTCGGCATCGCCATCGAAGGCCAGGCCGATTTCGCAGTCCGTGCGTTGCAGGTGCGCGATCAGGTCTTGCAGGTTCTTCGGTTCGGCGGGGTCCGGATGGTGGTTCGGAAAGCGGCCGTCCACCGTGCAGTAGAGTTCATCGACCGTGCAGCCCAGGGCGCGGAAGAGCTGGCCGGCCACCACCGCGCCCACGCCATTGCCGCAGTCGATGGCGATGCGCATGGGGCGCGCGAGCTTCACGTGGTCCGTGACCCGGCGCACGTAGGTGTCGATCAGGTCACGCGATTCGGCGTGCCCCGGCGAGATGCCGGCGGGCGCCTGGATATTCGCCATCGAGACGCGCAGGGCCTGGATATCCTGACCATGCAGGGTACGGCCCCCCATCATCATCTTGAAGCCGTTGTAGTCGGGCGGATTGTGGCTGCCCGTGATCGCCACCCCGGAACCGCTGCCGTCCAGATGGGCGGCGAAATACACCAGCGGCGTATGCACCAGGCCCAGACTGAAGGTGTCTATACCGCCGGCGTGCAGGCCGGCCTGCAGCGCCTGGGCCAGCCCTGGGCTGCTCAGGCGGCCGTCGTACCCAACGGCCAGGCTGCGCACGCCTTCGCGCCGCGCCATGTCCGCCAGGGCCAGGCCCAGCCGGTGCGCGAATGATTCATTCAATTGGTCGGGGACGGTGCCCCGGATGTCATAGGCTTTGAAGACGGCGGCGGGCAGGGACACGGTCGATCTCGGGTGGTGATTGGAAAATGTCCGGCGGGGCCGCGACGCAAGCGTGCCACGTCGGCCCGGGATGCCTGTCATTATCGCCGATTACAATGAATCCCTCTTCGGACAGGATACGGGGTTCTCTCGTCATGGATCATCTGGAAGCATTGCGGGCGACGGTGGGCGCGTCGCAGGTACTGACCGGTGCGGATGCGCAATCCTACGAGGTCGACTGGCGCGAGCGCTACCGGGGGCGCGCCCTGGCGGTGGTGCGGCCCGGATCCACGGCGGAAGTCGCCGCGGTCATGCGGATTTGCGCGCAGGCCGGCATCCCGGTGATTCCGCAGGGGGGCAACACGGGCCTGTGCGGTGGCGCCACGCCAGACGACTCGGGGCGCGCGGTGATCCTCTCGCTGCAGCGGCTGAACCGGGTGCGCGGCATCGATACCGACAACGACACCATGGACGTGGAGTCCGGCTGCATCCTGCAGTCGGTGCAGCAGGCCGCGCGCGAGGCGGGTCGGCTGTTTCCGCTCAGTCTGGCGGCCGAAGGCAGCTGCACGATCGGCGGCAACCTGGCGACCAATGCGGGCGGCACGCAGGTGCTGCGCTACGGCAACATGCGCGAACTCACCCTGGGGCTGGAGGTCGTCACCGTCCAGGGCGAGATCTGGCATGGGCTGCGCGGGCTGCGCAAGGACAACACGGGCTACGATCTGCGCGACCTGTACATCGGCAGCGAAGGCACGCTGGGGGTCATCACGGCGGCGACGCTCAAACTGCATCCGCTGCCGGTGGCGCGCTGCACGGCGTTGCTGGCGCTCGACTCGATCGAATCCGCCATTGACATGCTGGGGCGGGCACGGGCGGGGCTGGGGGCTTCGCTCACGGGTTTCGAACTGATGGCGGGCAACTGCCTGCAGGACGTGGTGCGCTGCTTTCCGCAGCAGCGTCTGCCCTTCGAGGGGGCATCGGCCGCGCTGCCCTGGTACGCGCTGCTGGAATTGTCCGACAGTGAATCCGAGACGCACGCCCGCGAGCGCTTCGAGGTGGTGGTGGGCGAGGCCATCGAGGCCGGTGTCGTGCTCGACGCGGTGATCGCCGAATCCATGGCACAGAGCCACGCCCTGTGGCACCTGCGCGAAAGCATTCCCCTGGCCGAAAAGGAATCCGGCAAGAGCATCAAGCACGACGTGTCGATCCCGGTGTCGCGCATGGCGGAATTCGTGCAGGGGACGAACGCGGCGCTGCAGGCGGCGTTTCCCGGCATCCGCCATGTGATCTTCGGGCACCTGGGCGACGGCAACCTGCACTACAACGTAGCGCGCGGGGTGGACTGGGCCGAGGGCGCGCTGCTGGCGCGCCAGGAAGACGTGTACGCGCTGGTGCACGAGCGGGTGCATGCCGTGGGTGGATCGATCAGTGCGGAACATGGGGTGGGGCAGCTTAAGCGCGACGCCCTGCCGCTCTACAAAGACCCGGTGGAGATGGCGCTGATGCACCGCATCAAGGCGGCGCTCGATCCGCAGGGCATCATGAACCCGGGCAAAGTCCTGGCCTGACGGGATGGGCCGTCGCTGGCGCGCTGCCTCATGGGCGGCACGCCGGTCGGGCAGCGGGGCCCTCTTCCCGGGGTATCATGGCGCCGTTTCCAACCCCTTCGGAGTGTCCTGAAATGACCATTCAACGTATCGAACCCGGCGCGCGCATGAGCGCCGCCGTCGTCCACGGCAACACGGTCTACCTGGCTGGCCAGACCGGCAGCGGTGACGACGTCCAGGCCCAGGCCCGTTCGGCCCTGGCCAAGGTCGACGAACTGC
Source organism: Castellaniella sp. (assembly GCA_019104865.1). Classification (GTDB taxonomy): domain Bacteria; phylum Pseudomonadota; class Gammaproteobacteria; order Burkholderiales; family Burkholderiaceae_B; genus Castellaniella. The sequence continues at coordinate 25,986 of JAHRWZ010000008.1, forward strand.
TGGCCAAGGTCGGCAGCCACAAGTCCAAGATCCTGCAGGCCACGATCTGGCTGCGCGACATGGCCGACTTCGCCGCCATGAACCCCGTCTGGGAAGCCTGGATCGATCCGGCCAATCCGCCCACCCGCGCCACCGGCGAAGCCCGTCTGGCCGGCCCCGACCTGAAATTCGAAGTCATCATCGTCGCCGCGCTGGACTGATCAGCGTTTCTGGCACTGCGGGCAGAAATAGGTGGCGCGCTGACCCTGCACGATGCGCCGGATCGGTGTGCCGCAGCGCGGGCAGGGCTGCCCGTCCCGCTCGTACACCGCCGCGTGCAGCGTGAAATAGGCGCCGGGCGCGCCCTGCGCATTGACGTAATCGCGCAGCGTGCTGCCGCCCGATTCCAGGGCCTGGTTCAGGGTTTGCAGGATGGCGGCGTGCAGGCGGACGCTGCGCGGGCGTGACAGCCGGCTACCCGGTGTGCGCGGGTCGATTTCCGCCAGATACAGCGATTCGGATGCGTAGATGTTGCCCACCCCCACGACGATGCGCCCGCCCAGCAGCAGCTGCTTGACCGCTTGGCGGTGCGCCTGCAGGCCGGCATGCAGCAAGGTCGGCGTGAAGGCTGGATCGAAGGGCTCCACGCCCAGCGAGGCGAGCAGCGGGTGATCGCCGATCGGGCCGGCTTCGGCCGGGTGCCACAGCACCGCGCCAAAGCGGCGCGGGTCATGCAGCAGAAAACGGGCGTCGTCGAACACCCATTCCACGTGATCGTGCTTGCGCAAGGGGGCATCCAGTGGCACCCGGCGCAACGACCCCGACATGCCCAGATGGACGATCAGCGTGCCATGCGGAAAACGGATCAATAGGTATTTTCCCCGGCGTTCGCAAGCCACCACCGGGGTGTTTTCCAGCGTGTTCGGCAGGGTGGGCGGGATGGGCCATCGCAGCCTGGGCTCGTGCACGATGAGACGGCGCAGAATCCGTCCGGGCATGACCGTGGCAATTCCACGACGTGTTGTTTCGACTTCTGGCAGCTCGGGCATGACAGGGTGATAACATCCAGTTTCGATGATGCAATTTTGCCACTAGACGCGGGCTGTTCTCGCGTTGCGGCCCTGGTTACCGCCAATGAGATTACACGCCTCCGTATTACCCGTGGTGTTGGCGCTGGCCGCTGCGCACGAAACAGCCTGGGCCGCGCCGCCGGCCGCCGCGCCGGCGGATTCGGTCGAAACGATCCGTTTGCGCCCCGGCGAACCACCCGCGGTGACTCTCACGCCCGAACTGCTGTACCGCATTCTGGTGGCCGAACTCTCGGCCCAGCAGGGGCGCTACGACGATGCCGCCCAGGAACTGTTGGGTGTCGCGCGCGACACCCTGGATCCGCGTGTGGCGCATCGGGCCTTCCAGATGGCCATGTCCGGCCACAACCTGACGGTCGCGCTGCAGACCTCCCGCGAATGGGCCAAGCTGGACCCTGAAAATCCCGAGGCCGTGGCCGCGTCGCTGGCGCTGTCGGCTTCCAGTGGTCAGACCGACGGCCTGGCCAGGACCCTGGCGCGGCGGATCGAGTCGGCCGACGACAAGGATCAGGCCATCGTCCAGGCGGTCGGCATCGTCTCGAAAATGACAGACAAGCGCCTGGCGCTGGACGTGCTGGACAAGGCGCTCGTGGGTGTCCTCAAGACCTCGGCGCTGGCCCACCTGGCGCTGGCCGATGCCGCCTGGGCCGCCGGCGAGCCCCGCCGTGCGGTGGACGAGGCCTACAAGGCCCAGACGCTCGACCCCGATTCCACGGATGCCGCCCAGCGGATCCTGGAATATGGTTTGCGCGTCGAGCCGCGCCAGGCCATCCAGGACACCTACGCCTATCTGGACCGTCATCCGAATCAGCGCGGGCTGCAGCTGCTGCTGGTCAGCCGCCTGACGGGTCAGAGCCAGTTCGACGAGGCCCTGAAGTTGCTGGGGAAAATGCGCGCAAACACCCCCGAGGACTTCGATCTGCTCTATACCGAGGCCGAGGTCAACGCCCGCGCGGGCCGCTACGACGCGGCCAAGGCGCTGCTGGCGCAATACATCTCGATCGAGCAACAGCGCCGCAAGGGCTCCGCCGAGGGGGCCACCAACGCCCAGGCCGACGTATCCGATGCGCGCCTTCTGCTGGTCCAGATCGCCGAACGCCAGGGCGACCTGAAAGAAGCCATCCGCCAGCTGCAGAACATCGACGAGCCGTCGCTGCGCTTTCAGTCCCTGACCCACGAGGCCGTGCTGTACGGCAAACTGGGCGATCTGGCCCGGGCGCGTTCCCTCCTGGATGGCATCAAGCCGGCTGATCGGCGCGAGCGTGTGGTCGTGCGCCTGACGCTGGCCTCCATTTACCGCGATGCGGGCCGCACCGACCAGGCCGTCGAACTGCTGAAGGCGGCCGATCTCGAAATGCCCGATACGTCGGAAATCAAGTACGAACTGGGCATGCTGCTGCATCAGCAGGGCAAGACCGCCGAGTTCGAAGCCCTGATGCGGCGCGTCATCCAGCTGGATCCCGAAAACGCCAATGCCTACAACTCGCTGGGCTACACCTACGTCGAGGATAACCGCAACCTGAGCGAGGCCCGCGATCTGCTCGAGCGGGCGCTGGATCTGGACCCCGAAAATCCCTACATTCTGGACAGCGTTGGCTGGTACCTGTTCCGGACCCAGGACTATCAGGGCGCCCTCGAATATCTGCGCCGGTCCTACGACCAGTTGCCCGCCGCCGACGTGGCCGCTCATCTGGGCGAGACCCTGTGGGCATTGAAGCGCCACGAAGAGGCCAAACGCATCTGGGCCGAAGGCCTGAAGGCGGATCCGGGCAACCAGGCCGTGCTGGCGGCAATGCGCCGCGCGGGGGTCAAACTGCCGTGATGTCCGGACTTTGCGCGCTGCCGGGGGGTGTCCCGACGGTCGTTCCCCTGGGTACCGGCTCGCGCCGGACCGGGCCGTGGACGCGCGCCTGGCGCCTGCTGGCCGGGCTGGCGCTGCTGGTGTGGTTGACCGGATGCGCCACCCCCACGCGCATCGGCGGCCAGGGGCCGGCATTTGAACGGGTCGGCCGGTTCGCGGTCAATCTGCAGCCCGTCGCCCAGGCACCTTATGCGGCGCAGGGCGGGTTTTCCTGGCGCGACGACGGGCGTACCCTGCGCCTGGATCTCAGCACCCCTCTGGGCAGCGTGCTGGCCCGCATCCAGGTCGCTCCCGGCCTGTCGGTCCTGGAACATGCCGACGGCAGCCGGGAATCCGCGTCCTCGCCGGATGATCTGCTGCAACTGGTCTGGGGGCATTCCATGCCGGTATCGGGGCTGCGGTACTGGATCCGCGGCCAGGTGGAGCCCGGCCGGGCCGTCACGGACGAACAGCGTGACGATCAGGGCCGTCCGACCGCGCTGCGGCAGGACGGCTGGGATATTCGCCTGTCCTCGTATGATGCGCAAGGGCCGGGGCGCATCCGCCTGTTCCGCCAGGATGCGCAAGGCGAATGGCGCCTGCAGCTGATCGTGGATCGCGGCTGATGCCGGGACAGGCCAAGCCGGCGTCCGGCCCAGGCGCGGCGGCCGGTCAGTCGCGCGATCGGGGTCCCGGGGTCGCCGCGGCCGCGTTGCATGACGTGCCGGCACCCGCCAAGCTGAACCTGTTCCTGCACGTCGTCGGGCAGCGTCCCGACGGCTATCACCTGCTGCAGACCGCCTTTCGCTTCGTCGATCTGTGCGACAGCCTGGATTTCGAGCGGACCGACGATGGCGTCGTTGGGCGGGAAGGGCAGGGATTGGCCGGTCTGCCGGCCGAACATGACCTGGTGCTGCGCGCGGCGCACAGTCTGCGGCAGGCCACGGGCACCTCGTATGGCGCGCGCATCCGCTATCGCAAGCGCATTCCCGCCGGTGGCGGGCTGGGTGGCGGCTCCAGCGACGCGGCGACGACACTCATCGCACTCAATCGCCTGTGGGGCACGGGGTTGCGGCGCACCGAGCTGTTGCGCCTGGCGCTGCCTCTGGGCGCGGACGTGCCGGTCTTCGTTTTCGGTCGCGCGGCCTTCGCGCAGGGCATCGGCGAGGATCTCAGCCCGCTGGTGCTGCCGCCGCAGGCTTATTGGATCCTGCGCCCCGCCGCACACCTGGAGACCGCGGCCGTTTTTCGCGATCCTGATTTGACAAGAAATTCAGAATCGGTAAAAATCTCGGTCTTTGCTGATTGGCAAACAGAACACAGCGGTCTTTTTGGTCGCAACGATCTGGAGGCCGTGGTCTGTCGGCACCACCCGATGATCGCCCGGATTTTGGGGGCGATGCGAACGGCGGGTCTGGATGCGCGAATGACAGGTTCGGGTTCGTGCCTGTTTGCCGGGTTTCCGGATGCTCGCCAGGCTCAGGTGCAACACGACCGGATAATCAGTAAAATACGAGACCTGCCCGGTGTGGCGATCGAAGGCTCCTGGATCTGCCAGGGACTGGATGATCATCCGCTGCGGGACTGGGTCCAGGACTGAACAGTTGGGGAATCGCCAAGCTGGTTAAGGCACCGGATTTTGATTCCGGCATGCGAAGGTTCGAATCCTTCTTCCCCAGCCAACCTAGTGCAGACATCTATTCAGGCTGTTGAGTCGGCCCCGTCGGGGCGCTGGTCAACAGCCTTGTCATTTGACACATTGGTTCGACACCATGGCACAAGACAGATTCATGATTTTTACCGGCACGGCCAACCCTCGGTTGGCGGTCGATGTGGTGAATCATCTGGACATGTCGCTGGGGAAAATGACCGTCGGGCGTTTCTCCGACGGTGAAGTCATGGTGGAAATCAATGAAAACGTCCGCGGCAAAGACGTTTTCGTATTGCAGCCCACCTGCGCGCCCACCAACGACAATCTCATGGAAATCATGGTGATGGTCGATGCGTTGCGCCGCGCCTCGGCCCGCAACATCACCGCCGCCATTCCGTATTTCGGCTATGCCCGCCAGGATCGCCGGCCGCGTTCGGCCCGCGTGTCGATCTCGGCCAAGGTCGTGGCCAACATGCTGCAGTCCGTGGGCGTCGACCGCGTCATGATGATGGACCTGCACGCCGACCAGATTCAGGGCTTTTTCGACATTCCGGTGGACAACATCTACGCCGGGCCGATCCTGCTGGGCGACATCTGGAGCCGTAATTTCCAGAATCTGGTGGTCGTGTCGCCGGACATCGGCGGTGTGGTCCGCGCCCGCGCGCTGGCTAAACAGCTCGAATCCGATCTGGCCATCATCGACAAGCGCCGGCCGCGCGCCAACGTGTCCGAAGTCATGAACATCATTGGCGACGTGAACGGCCGCACCTGCCTGATCATGGACGACATGGTCGATACCGCCGGCACGCTGTGCAAGGCTGCCCAGGCCCTGAAGGACCGTGGCGCGGGCTCCGTCTACGCGTATTGCACGCACCCGGTGTTGTCCGGCGAAGCCGTCAGGCGCATCCAGGAATCCGCACTGGATGAGGTCGTCGTCACCGACACGATCCCGCTGGCGGAAGGCGCCCGCCAGTGCGGCAAGATCCGCCAGTTGTCCTGTGCCTCGCTGCTGGGCGAAACCATCTTGCGCATCGCGACGGCCGAGTCGGTCAGTTCGCTGTTCGCCGATTGATTTTTTGATCCCCCGCTGGTCGCGGCGGGGGTATGTCGCAGCTTCGGCTGCCTGTGTTGATCGGGGCCTTCGAGGCCCCGCATTTTGGAGCTTTCCATGAAATTCACCGCCACTTCGCGTAGCGTTCAGGGTTCGAGTGCGAGCCGCCGCCTGCGCCGCGCCGGTCGGGTGCCCGCCATCGTTTACGGTGGCCAGTCCGCCCCGGCCAACATCGAGCTCGACCACAACGAGATCTACCACGCCCTGAACAAGGAAGAATTCCACGCCTCCATCCTGGACATGGTCCTGGACGGCAACAAGGCTGAACCCGTCCTGGTGCGTGCCGTGCAATGGCACCCCTACAAGGCGTTGGTGCTGCACGTGGACTTCCAGCGCGTGGACGCCTCGCAGGCTGTCACCACCAAGATCCCGGTGCACTACCTGAACGCCGACCAGAGCCCGGCTGTCAAGCTGGCTGGCCAGGTCATCACTCACGGCCCCTCCGAACTCGACATTACCTGCCTGCCGGCCAACCTGCCGCAGTTCGTCGAAGTCGATCTGGGTGGCCTGGTGGGCAATGCCCGTCTGCACCTGTCCGACATCACGCTGCCGATGGGCGTGAAATACGTGCCGCACGGCGACGACGTCAACCCGCTGCTGGGTCAGGCCAGCGCGCCCAAGGGCGCGACGGCTGACGAAGCAGCCCCCGCCACCCCCGAAGCTCCGGCTGCGGAATAATCCGCTGCCCGGGCTGTCCGGCCGCCATGCGGCCCGGACGACAGAACCCCCGCCTGGTCCCGGACCGGCGGGGGTTCTGTCGTATGATGAAACCTTTTCGACTTTCTTCCGATGACTGCGCCCATTCGCCTCATCGTGGGCCTGGGCAATCCCGGCCCCGAATACGAAACCACCCGCCATAATGCTGGCTTCTGGGTGGTCGATCATTTTGCCGACGATCTGCATGCCAGCTTCACCCTGGAAAAGCCGTTCTTTGCCTGGGTCGCGCGGGCGCGCCATGCGGGGCAGGCGGTCGTGCTGGCCAAACCCACCACATTCATGAACAAGTCGGGGCAGGCGGTCGGGGCGCTGGCCCGCTTCTATAAACTGCAACCCGAGGAAATCCTGGTCGTGCATGACGAACTGGATCTGCTGCCGGGTGCGGTGAAGCTGAAGTTCGGAGGCGGCCATGCCGGTCACAATGGCTTGCGCGACATCCAGGCCGTCCTGGGCACCCAGGGGTTCTGGCGCCTGCGCATCGGTATCGGCCATCCGCGCAGCCTGGGGTTGGCCCAGGCCGTCGTCAATTTCGTGCTGCATTCGCCCCGCAACGAAGACATGCCGGGCATCGAAGACGTCATCAACCGCAGCCGGATCGTGTTGCCGCAGTTGCTGGATGGCGGTTTCGATCGCGCCACAGAACGGCTGCACCAGGGGAATTAGCCCTGACGGCATCCAGGAAATCCGGGAAAATGCGTGTGGCAGATAGGCCGCCGAGGCTGGCATGATGCCTGTGTCCGGTCCGGTGTCCGCGATTCGCGTGCGCGGGTGCGCCCGACCGGATCCTTGGGTCGATATTCATAAGGTCGGATGAGCATGCTCGGATTATGGCGTCCCGCGGATCTGCCCACCATGGGTCAGGAAATCGTCGATTTCCTGCGGTTCATCGTGCGCCCCAGGCCAGGCCCGCGCCTGGCGGCACATCGGACCGGGCAGGGCCTGCGCGCGGATTTTCGCCTCAACGCCCCGTGGTGGCGCTTGGCGCATTGGGCCGTCCTGCTGTGGATGGTGAACATTTTTGTCTTTGCGCCGCTGGCCTTGTCGGCGGCCCAGGCGACCGGTGCACAGCACCGGCTGGACATCCATCACCTGCCCTGGTTGGCCGCGCTTGTCTGGGCGCCCATCGTCGAAGAACTGACCTTCCGCTATGCCTTGCGCCGGCCGGCGATGCTGTGGTGGTTCGTGCCGCTCATGGCGGCGATCCTGGCGCAGGGGGCGGGGCCGACTTCCATCATGATGGCCGCCGTGGCGCTATTGCTGGCGCTGGCACCACTGTGGTATCCCGCCGGGCACCGCTGGCACTGGGGCTGGAATGCCTCGTGGCGTTGGCGCAAGCGGATGCACCGGGCGTATCCCTGGCTGTTTCATGCGGCCGCGTTGGCTTTTGCGGCCGTTCATCTGTATAACTTTCGCCTGGCATCCCTGAACCTGGTGCTGTTGCCGCTGCTGGTGTTGCCGCAATGGGTCACCGGCCTGGTGCTGGGCTGGATGCGGGTCAAGCGCGGGATCGGTGCGTCCATGGGGCTGCATGCGATCTTCAATGGCGGGCCACTGCTGCTGATCGGCCTGGTCCTGCATTTTGCCCCGGATCTGGCGGCTTACTGAATCCCGCTGGCCGTGCAGGCGCCGGGATGGCGGCGCCGCCCGTTCTATAAGATGGCCTTAGCGTGCGCGCAGCACCTGTTCGATCGCCAGACCCACATCCAGGATCCGCACGTCGGAATTCGCCGGTCCGGCGACCATCAGGCCAACGGGTGCCGTGCCGGGCGCATGGCAGGGCAGGCTCAGGGCGCAACCATCCAGGAAATTGATTAGCGTGGGGTTGCGCAGGATCAGCCCGTTCGCGGCGAAATAGGCCTCGTCCGAGGCTTGCAGGGATGCAATCGTCGGCGCGATCACGGGCACGGTCGGCATCAGCAGCGCGTCATGGTTTCGCAGCCGGGCTTCGACCGAGGCGATCCATTGGCGGCGTTGGGCGTGCAGTTCAATGTAGTCGGCTGCGTCGATGTTCCGGCCACGCAGGATCCGCGATGAGACTCTGGGGTCATACCGGGATTCTTGCAGGGCCAGCGTGTCGCGATGGACCGCATAGGCTTCGGCGCAGACCAGGCCTCCCTTTTGGTTGATGCGCGCCAGCGCGTCGAATTCCGGGATGTCCAGCGTGTCAACGGTCGCGCCAGCGGCGCGCAGTTGCGCGATGGCGGCGGCGAATGCCGTGCGCACGGTATCATCGGCGCCATCCAGGACCAGAGTCGGGGTGACGGCCAGCCGGAGTCGGGATGGCTGGGGCGCGTTCGGCGTGCGCGGTTCGTCGCTCGCAAGGATGCTGTCCAGAATCGCACAGCAGGTCACCGAAGCCGACAGCGGCCCTATGGAATCCAGGCTCGTTGCCAGCGGGAAAGTGCCCGCCGACCGGACCCGTGATGCTGTCGGCTTGAAACCGGTCAAGCCGCAGAATGCCGATGGGATGCGCACCGAGCCGCCAGTATCCGTGCCCAGAGCCGCCACCGCCATGCCATCGGCGACCGAGACGCCGGCCCCCGAGGAGGATCCGCCGGGAATCCGGCGGGCGGCGCGGTCCCAGGGGCTGCTGGGGGTGCCATAGTGCGGATTGATGCCCAGCCCCGAGAACGCGAACTCCGTCATGTTCGTGTGCCCGATCAGTACGGCACCGGCCTGGGCCAGGCGTTGCACCGGGTCGGCATGGCGTGTTGCCGGCGCCACATCCTGGCGCACCACGGAACCCGCGCGCGTGACCTGTCCGGCCACATCGAACAGGTCCTTGATCGAGATGGGCAGCCCGTCGATCGGGGACCGCGCGAGGCCGGCGGCACGCAGAGTGTCCGATGCATGGGCAGCCGCCAGGGCCTGATCCTTCCAGACTGCGGTGAACGTTCTTGAACCTTCGCCGCTCGGGTCGGCGATGCGGGCCAGTGCGGCCTTCGTCAGGGCGACGGATGTTGTCTCGCCGTTTTCCAGGGCGGTGTGCAGTTCGGTGATGGTGGGAAGCATGGTGTATTCGGGATAGGGTGCTGGATCGGAAAGTCAGGCGGGCATGGGATAACAGCGCCTGGCCTTTCGGGCAGTACAATCCCAGTTTCGGCCAGACCGGGCCAAGGTCCGGCCCCTCGACTCACAAGGATAATCGAATTCATGGCACTGCAATGCGGCATCGTTGGCCTGCCCAACGTCGGCAAATCCACTCTGTTCAACGCCCTGACCAAGGCCGGCATCGCCGCGGAAAACTATCCCTTCTGCACGATCGAACCCAACGTTGGCGTGGTGGAAGTCCCGGATCGCCGACTGGCGCAGCTGGCGACCGTCGTCAACCCGGAACGCGTTGTGCCCGCCGTGGTCGAATTCGTGGACATCGCGGGCCTGGTGGCCGGCGCCTCGAAGGGCGAGGGCCTGGGCAACCAGTTCCTGGCCAACATCCGCGAGACCGACGCCATCGTGCACGTCGTTCGCTGCTTCGAGGACGACAATGTCGTGCACGTCGCCGGTCGCGTGAACCCGGTGTCCGACATCGAAGTCATCAACACCGAACTGGCCCTGGCCGACCTGGCCACCGCCGACAAAATCCTGCAGAAAAATCGCAAGCTGGCCAATTCCGGGGACAAGGAAGCCATCCGTCTGGTGGCCCTGCTGGAACGCGTGGTCGCGGCCCTGGATGCCAGCAAAGCCGTGCGCAGCCTGGGCCTGGACGAAGAAGAACAGGCCCTGATCCGGGGTTACTGTTTCATCACCGCCAAGCGCGCCATGTATGTTGCCAACGTGCGCGACGATGGCTTTGAAAACAATCCCCACCTGCAGGCCGTGCAGGACTACGCCGCTGCCGAAAACGCGCCGGTCGTGGCCGTCTGCGCCGCCATCGAGGCCGAGATCGCCGAACTCGACGACGCCGACAAGGCCGTCTTCCTGGAAGACATGGGCATGACCGAACCTGGCCTGGATCGCGTGATTCGCGCCGGCTACCAGCTGCTGGGCCTGCAGACCTATTTCACCGCCGGGGTCAAGGAAGTCCGTGCCTGGACTATCCACGTCGGCGCTACCGCCCCGCAGGCGGCGGGCGTCATCCACACCGATTTCGAACGCGGTTTTATCCGTGCCCAGACGATCGGCTTTGACGACTTCATCGCCTGCAAGGGCGAGCAAGGCGCCAAGGAAGCCGGCAAGATGCGGGCCGAAGGCAAGGACTACGTGGTGAAAGACGGGGACGTGATGAATTTCTTGTTCAACGTCTGACGATTTTTTCGGAACTCAGGAGCGTTCGGTGGCGCTTGGTGGATTGAGTAGGCCTTTTGAAATCAAGGACTTGCCAAACAATACGGTCTGCTGAGCGTTCCTATTGTTCATCGCGAGGTCTGAAAAATTCGGGGGTAGCGTTGGGGGTACTCGTGTTCAACCGTGGGGGTACTTTTCCCCGCAGTGGAGTCCAACGATGCCCGAGAATCTACTCACCGACCTCAAGGTCAGGTCGGCCAAATCGACTGATCGAGACTGGAAACTTTCAGACGGCGGGGGCTTGTTCCTGCTGGTCAAGCCCACCGGCGGCAAGCTCTGGCGGTGGAAGTACCGGCTGCAAGACAAGGAGAATCTCTTTGCCATTGGCGGCTTTCCTCAAGTAAGTCTTGCGGAGGCGCGCGCGGCCCGCGAGAATGCGCGTGCCTTGGTCAAGCAAGGCATCCATCCTGCTCATGAGCGGCAGCAGGTCAAGCAGCGAAATCTGGAGGCGCTGGAGGAGCGCAAGCGTGCCCGGGAAAGCTCGTTCGCCAAGGTAGCGAAAGCGTACCTGGCGGAGATCAAACCGGTCTTTGCGCCCAGTTCCTACCGCACGAAAGAGTCCCGCATCAGGAAGTACCTGTCGCCCAAGTTCGATGGGATGCCGATGGGCGACATTGGCGTGAAGCAGATCCGCCTGCTGCTGGAGGAATGCAAGGCACATGGTGCGTGGGCGGCCATTCACGTCAAAGGTGATCTTTCGGCCATCTTCGAGTTTGCGGTGGTGCGGGGGCTGGTCGAGGCCAATCCAATCCCCAGCCTGCGCGGGCTGCTGCGCGTGCCGTTCAGCGAGAGCAAGGCGGCGATGACGCGAGAACAAATCCAGAAGTTCTATCAGGAGTTACGCGGCTACCGGGGCTATCCGGAAACCTCGTTGTGCCTGCGGCTGATTGCGCTGACCGCCTGCCGTCCAGGGGAAGCGGCGGATGCCGAGTGGGATGAATTCGACTTTGAGGATGCGCTGTGGCGTCGGCCTGCGGCGAAGATGAAAGCGCGGCGCGACCATGTCAGCCCGTTGTCGGCGCAGGCCATTGCCGTGCTGAAGGATTTGCAGTGCATCACGGGCGGTGGCCGCTATCTGTTCCCACACCGGAGCGGCAAGGGCTTCACCACACCCAACCGGTTGACCTACGCGATGCGCGACATGAACCTGGGCCGGGGTACGACGCCGCATTGCTGGCGGACGACCTTTTCAACCTGGGCCAACGAGAACGGATACCGGCCTGATGCGATTGAGCGGCAGCTTGCCCACGTGGAAAGCAACAAGGTTCGGGCCACGTACAACAAGGCGTTGCTGCTGGATCAGAGAAGGACGCTGTTGCAGGACTGGGCGGACTATCTGAGTGCGGCGGAGGGCAGCGGCACGGCATAGGGAAGAGTTGGCTGGGTGTTGTAGAACCAATGGACAGGGCGGCCTCTTCCTTTTCTGGATAGGGCCGTTGCCCCTTGAGTGCCATTCCCTTGCCGTTTGCTTTTGCCGAAGGCTGGGTGCGGGAAATAGGGTAATCAAGCAATAAATAGGGTAATTGCTATTGAATTACCCTATTTAGTAGGTCACTCAGGGAAGCAAAGGCAATCCCAGTTCAGCCAGATATTGGTTGTGACGTTTCTTGGCTTCGGCGATCTTTTGCTCGGCAGACACAAGGTCGGCGTGTACGGTCGCTAGGATGATCTCTTCCTCTACTTCTGCTGTGCTTACGTAGCGCGAGATGTTGAGGTTGAAATCGTTCTTTTCGATTTCTTCTATGCTTACCCGGCGCGAGTAGCGCGGCTCTTCCTTACGGAACTGATAGGTGTCGATGATCTTTTCGATGTGCCCGATTTGACCATCAGGCATTTCGTTTGTTCTCAGTAGTTGGTTTTGGCGCTTGCCCTTCTCGAAGTGCTCCGGCCCGCTTGCGTTGATGAACAATACGTCGTCCGGCTTTTTGCACTTCTTCAGTACCAGGATGCACACAGGGATGCCTGTGGAGAAGAACAGGTTAGCGGGCAGGCCAATCACCGTGTCAATGTGCCCGTCCTTCAGCAGCTTGGTGCGGATGCGTGCTTCGGCTCCGCCACGGAACAGCACACCGTGGGGTAGGATGATGGCCATCACACCGTCTTGCTTCAGGAAGTGGAAGCCGTGCAGCAGGAAGGCGAAGTCCGCTGCCGATTTCGGTGCCAGTCCATAGTTCTTGAATCGTGTGTCCTCGCCCAGTGCCTTGCTAGGCTCCCAGCGGTAGCTGAACGGCGGGTTGGCCACAACGGCGTCGAACCGGGGCATCTTGGCCGGATTGGTCTCGCGTAGCATGTCCCACTCGTTGAGCAGGGTGTCGCCATGGAAAATGTCGAACTCCGAATCCTTCATCCCGTGCAGCAGCATGTTCATGCGCGCCAGGTTGTAGGTGGTGATGTTCTTCTCCTGCCCGTAGATTTTGCCGATACCGTGCGGCCCCATACGGTGGCGCACGTTGAGCAGCAGGGAGCCTGAGCCGCAGGCAAAGTCGAGCACGCTGTCGAGGTGCGAGCGTTTGCCCGTGGCAGGTTCCTGGCTATCCAGCGTGACGATCGCCGACAGAATGTCTGAAATACGCTGTGGCGTGTAGAACTCACCGGCCTTTTTACCGGAGCCTGCCGCAAACTGGCCGATCAGGTACTCATAGGCATCGCCCAGTGTGTCGCTGTCAGTGGAAAACTGGCCCAGGCCCTTGGCGATTTCGGCGATGATCTTGCACAAACGCGCGTTACGCTTCGGGTAGGTTTTGCCCAGTTTGTCGGATGCCAGGTTGATCTCTGAGAACAGCCCCCGGAAGGTACTGGCGAAGGATTCTTCCTCGATGTACTTGAAACCGGCCTGCAAAGTACTGAGCAGTTCCGCGTTCTGCGTGCGCGCCATCTCGGCGATGCTGCCCCAAAGGTATTGAGGCTCGATCACGTAATGCACCTTGCGGCGCATCTGTTTCTCGAATTCCGGCACATCGTCCAGGTTGCATTCGTACCAGAGCTGCAACGGGGTAGAGACCGATCCATCAATCTGCTGTGGGTAGTCTGCCCCCAGCTCCTTCTGCGCGGCAGCCTCGTAGTTGTCTGACAGATAGCGAAGGAAGAGAAAAGCCAGCATGTAATCGCGGAAATCGTCCGCGTTCATTGCGCCGCGCAGTTGATCGGCGATGGCCCAGAGGGTTTTGCCCAGTTTTTGCTTTTCGGATTCGGTCATGGTGTGCCTGCTGTTTCCACCTCAGAAGCCTGAGCGAACAAATCGGGATTGAAGGGGTATCTGCTCAGGAAGTCGTTCAGAATTTTCTTGAAGTAAGCCTTGTTCTCATCGAGCATCTGTTGCGGCTCATACAACGAATAGTTGCCGTGGCTGAGGATGTTGATCAAACGGGCATGCAGAATGCCGTCCGGGTCATCATCGTTTTGCTTGATGCAGACCGAGAAGTTCTTGTGGCCGTGGAAGCTCGCCGTCTTCTCAAGAATCGTGCGCAGCATGTTGAAGTGGTGCGTGAACAAACGATCTTCCTGCGCCGCCTGATACAGTTCAGCCAAGGCGGCAACGTGGTGGAAGAACGGTGTATCGCCCTCTTCGGGCCGCAGCAGATAGCCGCCGTTGGCCGGGTGTTTGTTGATCACATAGCGGCGAGCCTTGCCCAGTTCATTGCATAGCACATTGAAAAACAAGGTGTGGTGCGTGGAGATCACCGTCTTGAGTCGGTTGTCCTGTCGCTTGAGCAACTGCGCCAGGTGATTGGCGACCGCGATGGCATTGTGCTCATCCAGCGATGAGATCGGGTCGTCGATATACAGGTACTTCACCCACTGGTAAGCCTCGATATCGGCGTCCATCGCTAGTTCGACCACGGCCAAAAAGAAACACCAGATGAAGATGTTTTCCTCGCCGCGCGATACCTTGATGTTATCAATGATTTCCGTATTCTCGTCTTTGCCATTCTCTCCCTTGACAACCACTGTGCGTGAAAAACGCACAGCCCACTCTGCTCCTTGTGTGTCGATGCGGAAATCGAAATCCGCGTAACGTCGCAGCAATGGGCGGATGCGGTTGTCCATCTCCAGATCGAACAGCCCCTGACAGAACCGCGAATCCCTGTTGAGCAACAAACGCCGGTCCGCATCACCTGCAAGATCATTGTTCCAGTGGAACAGGTCTTCGGTGAAGGCGTTGAAATACAGCGTATCGCGGGTCTCGTCCTGGTTGCCCATGTCCTTGAAGGCCATGGATAACCGCGTCTTGCCGGTGCCGTTGTAGGCATAGAGCAAGACGGCTTTTTTGTTTCCCAGTTCACCGCGCAGATGGGTAGCCAGCGCGGGCAGATCGGCGAAGGGCTGGCTGGGCTTCATGCGCTCACCTCATCCAACACCGGAAACAACTGCTGCATTAGGCTCTTTTTGTGGGTCTTGAGTGCCTCGATCTTTTGACTTTGGGCAGTGATCAGGTCGTCGAGGGAGGAAAGGCAATCAGCGATGACTTGTTGCTCTTCCGGCTCTGGAACGAGAAATTTGTACTTCTTTAATTTATTGCCGTTTATCGAGTTAATAGTGGCACCTAAGTCAGCTGCTACCTGCTTCTCATACGCTTCTGTTTGGAAAAGCTGAATGATGAACTTTGCCACGCTTGATCTAAATACAGCCATGAATGCGCCATGAGTACATGGTGGCATGCCTTTGGGTATGAGCGCATTTTTCCCGATCAGTGATTTTGAGCCATTTCGGACGCAAATCAAAATGTCGTTTGGCAGAGATGGGCTGGCGCCTTTTATATCTGGCCTTACATAAACATTGTCATCCAAGACGATTCTGCCATCCTGAACATTCGACGACCGCAAGACCAAGAGCCCTTCATCGCGCACATCATCTGGGCTGTACGTCAAACCGGAGACAAGTTCCCCTAACTGGCCAAGAGCCTTCTCCTCCCACTCCGCCGCCTCCCGAAACTCCAGAAAACGCAACCGTGGCACGGTTTCGCCTTCGCGGGGGAAAAGCTGCTGCATCAGGCCCTTCTGGTGGGTCTTGAGGGTGTCCAGCTTTTGGGTTTCTGCTGCGATCAAATCATCCAGCGAAGACAGGCAGTCGGCGATTTTTTGTTGCTCACCACTTGGAGGGATTGGTAATGCAAGCGCGGAAAACTGCTTGTAACTGATCATCTTCCCATCGCGAAGCCCCTCAAGATTTTTAGTCATTTGGGCGATGAACCGATCAGTCTTTAGGTAATGCCTAAAGTAATCTTCAGAGTAGCCATGTCTCAGTCGTAGAATTACATAAGCAGGACTGCAAATCCCCCGATATCTAGAAAACTCAATACCTCCTTGAAAAGAACGCAGGCTAATGATGAAGTCGCCGACTTCAACCACCTTGTAACTTTCTAGGCTTTTTTCAGTGACGGAAACATGATAGTCAATCATTTCCCGAGGGATCGCTCCTTGCTCTTGTGTTATGGCAAGAACAGGGAGGTCGGAACTGTGATCTTTATTGGAAATTTGATCAAAGATCATATTTCCAAATTCAGGGCCCCATCCGGCCTCGGCTCGAAACTCCGGAAATCTCAACCGTGGCACCAACGGTTTTTTTTTATTCCCGCTCATGCTGCTTGCTCCTGTGGCCGTGTCACGACGGCCTTGAACAGGTTTCCCGCCCGGTCATCGATCAGCTCAATCTGCGGCCAGGCCCGCAAGGCGCGCAGCAGACCACTGCCCAGTCCACGATAAGGCAGCAGCTTGGCGGCAAAAGACGCTAGGATGGGATTGCGCATATTGGAGTTGCCCGCCTTGATGTTTTCGATAGTCAGGTTGTTGGGCAGGTGCCCGGGGCTGATGATCTCGACGCGATCGGCAAACACCAGCACGCGCACTGGCGCACTGATGAAGTAGTCGCGGTGGATGAGCGCGTTGGCGACCAGTTCTTCCCAGACAATGCGGGAAATCTCGGACTGCCCGAGAGAGTTGAAGCCTTGATCGCTTTGCGTGGCACGGGTGTTGGCGATGATGAAGCCCAGCGTCTGCTGGAACACATCGGCCAGTTTGCCGGTGATGTCGCGGCTGTCGATGTAGCGCTGATCCTCGATGTCGATGCCGACAAAGGCCACCGCCTTGACGATGAAGGCAGGTAGCGCATACTGCGGTGTTTTGGCAAACAAGAGACTGCCCGCCACGTTGAGCAGCCCCTGGTTCATCAGGTTCATGTTGGTCAAGAGTTGCGGCAGTGGCAGGTTGTGCTGGGCAAGCGATTCGCCGAACTGCTGCTCGAAGAAGGCTTCGAAATAGGGCATATCCACATCGCCCGCGCCTAAGCCCGCCACCGGCGTCTCATCCGCATGCACCAGCCCCGCCTGCTGGAACAGGCGCTGGATTTCTTCACGCGAGGTGGCGCGGCGCTTGTCCGAGCCGTTCTTCACCCAGATGGCTCCGTTCTTGTCCATGTGGGGTTTACTGACGCCTTCAGCAACGGTGACCACCATCACGGTACCATTGGGGTGCGGCACGTTTTCGGTGAGTGGGTTCACCGCAGGCCGCACATTTTGTGAGGCACTGTTCGAGATGAGCTGGTTCAGGCGGTCGATGTCCGCGCCAGAAAGGCCCAGCACCGTGCCGTCGTTTTGCACGCCAATGAAAATCTGTCCGCCAGCAGTGTTGCTGAAGGCCACGATCTCCGCCGCCAGTGCGTCGGCATTGGTGAAGTTCTCTTTGAACTGATGGCGGCTGTCTTCGCCACGGCTCAAGCAGTCGATCAGCTCTGTGGTTTCCATAAGTTGTAAACCTCTTTACGTCGGTTGAAGGCTTCCTGGCCTCCTTCCATGATGTTGATGATGGCGTCCTGCACCGGGCGAGCGTCGATGCTGCCGCTTTGCACGGCAACTTTCTCGTCCTGATAGCGGCAGGCGTGCACTTGCTCCGCATCACCCAGCACCGGGAAATTGGCGTTGTGGGTGGCGAAGATGAATTGGGCATGAGGTTTCATCTCACGCAGCAGCTTGATCACGTCGTCGTAGATGGTCTGGTTGTCCAGATCGTCTTCAGGCTGGTCGATGATGATCACGTCGTTCTGGCGCTGGCTGAGCACGTAAAGCAGCAGGGCCGAAGCGCGTTGCCCGAGCGAGTGGTGCTTCAACTCCTTGCCGCGATAGCGGATGACGAAGCGGTTGGGCACCTGCCAGGTGACGAATTCCACCAGGTTCTGCATGAAGGTTTTTTCGAAAACCTCCGGGGTGCTGCCCGCCTTTTTCAAGGCGTTCGGCAAATCACGCAGCAGGCCGCCGAAGTCGGCGTAATCCTCCATCACCGCGCGCAGGGTGGTTTCGCGGATGTTGCTGCCCTTGAAGAGCTGCTGCATGAAGCTGATGGCGGCTTCCTTGTCGCCTTTGAAGTCGGCTTCGATCTGCAAGGCGGTATGACCTGCGTTCACGCGATCCAGCTCTATCTTGATGGTGTTGAACTCGCGTAGCCAAAGCCCGTTGAGTTTGTCGATCTCGGCAAACAGCGCATCACGAATACTGCTTTGCTGGCTTTCCTGCTTGGTCAGCGCCTCCAGCATTTGCTCCGCCTTGGTTTTGCGCTGTTGCTGGGTCAGGAAGTCATCCGGCTGGATGGCCGTCATGCCGGTCTGTTTGAGTTCCTGAGCCAGTTGGCGCTCGACTTGGGCGAATTCTTCCTGAAGACTCAGGCGCGCGCCGTCGAACTCGCCTTGCTTGGCTTGGAGCCGGACGGTAATGGCGCGGGCTTCCTGCTCGATTTTCTTGAGCTGATCGATCTTGGCAACGAGGTTGGCAAACTCAGCGTAATAAGCCGTGAAGAAGTCGGGGTTCTGCTTGGATAGGTAGCTCGTGGCGTTACGCAAGTCGTCTTCATGCTCGGCGATCAATTGCCCGAGAGCGAGTATGAAGCTGTCTGCCCGCTCCTTCATGCGCGTCAGCGCAGCAGCATCCTGCTGAAAGCCAAGGCGCTTTTGCAGCTTGTCGGCGACCCCGTACTCATCGAACTTCTTCAGCCGGAAGTTGGCATCGGTGAGCTGGGACTCGTAATCGCGCTTGAGTTCAGCGGTATTGCTGAGCTTGAGCCAGCGCTGCGCGGCATCACGCACATGCTGGCGTTGGGTTTCGATTTCGTCCCGCAGAACACGCAGCTTTTCGCCCACCAGCTTTTCCACCAGATCGGTTTCGAAACCTTCGCCGGTGCTGGAGAGGTCTTTCTGTCCGAAGTAGATCGGGCGGCGCAGCACGGTTTCCCGGATCGACACGCCAGGCTGCAACTTGCCGTCCAAGTAGACGTTCGGCGCTTCGCGGAAGATGCGGGAGATGGTGAATTCCTGTCCATACACGTCGCAGGCCGTCAGCGTTACCTTGCCGCCGCTGCCCAAGGTGTGGCGGATCAGTTCATCCTTGTACTTGGTGTCCTGCGCCTTCTCGCCACGAGGAATGTCGAGGGCATAGCGCACTGCCTCCAGAATGGACGACTTGCCGCTGCCCCGGATGCCGATCAGCGTGTTCAGTTCGGGCGAAAAATACAGCGTCTCCCCGTCGAGAATACCGCCGTCGAAGTGAATACTGCGGATGTACGATGCCTGATGCTTGGGCGGTTCTGTGGCGACCCGCGCAGCGGGATCACTCAAGGCAAACTTGACCGCCTCAAAGGATAGCTCGCCCAATTTGAGATGGCAGGCTTTGCCCTGACCGATGTCTTCGATGCATTTGGCGTCGCAGCCTTCGAGCTCGGCGGGGTACCAGTCCCCTAGATGCTGCTGCGTTTTAGTCCGGCAGGGTTTGTTTTTCTCTTGCAGCTTGTTGTACGTGCGTACCTTCTGGAAGCCCAGCGTGCGGCGGCGGAAGAACTCGTTCTGGCCCAATTCTGCAAGACGCCCACCCTCCAGCTCGGCCCAGAGCCCGCTCGGCGCTTCGACATGGGCAAAGACGAGGAAGAAGTCGCGGTGGTAGCTTTCCAGCTTCTTGATGGTTTCCAGCAGCGAGAGAGAGGAGCGACCATTTTCCTGCTCATACTGAGCAGGTATTTTTCCTTCAAAGGCGACACCCAAGAAAGGATTGATATGGTCATGACCTTCTGCCAACCAGTCGTCCGAAAAAACCACTAGCGTATGAATGCCAGTAGCCCCATCGTTGACCGATAGCTCTACACCTGGAAGCAGTGCAATTCCCTTCTTCTGTGCAGTTTTACGCAGCGCCTTGAACTCTGCAAAGTCGAACTTGTTGTGATTAGTGATAACAGCAAGCTGGATGCCCGCTTTCTCCAATGCATTCACATAGTTGCTGTTGTAGAAGTCGTCATCACCCGTGAACTTGAACTCGCGATCTGCGCGGGTGTGCATATGAAAATCCGCGCGAATCCATTGAGCTCCTTGTGCAAAGACGGTACCCATCATCGTCCCTCCTCGTAGGCAGCCAAACCGGCAATCTCACGGCCTTGAGCAAGCTTATGCAGTAACGGCGTCAACTCGTCCATCAGCGCCAGTTCCTTCTGAGTGCGTGCTTTCCAGCCAAGGTTTAGCGGGGCCATTAGCTCCGAGAGATACTCGCCATCGAAGATACCGCGACGCAGGATGTCATCTACAAAAGTCTGCAACGCCGCTGCGTCCAGTGCGTGGCGGTTGGCAATGTCAGTGAGTTTCCGAGTCTTCTTCTCTGCCTTGAAGCGGTCGAATCCGTTGCGAATTTGCTTTTCGTCCAAGGCTTCATTGACGGGCAGGCCCCGGATGTATTCGGCAATGTCCTCGCGCTCTTCGATGAACTTGGCATCAGACTGGATAAGACCGATAAGCTGCTCTCGATTCATCGTAAGCTTGCCAGGCTTCAGCTGGGTGAGCTTCGCAATCAGACTCATGATGTAGTCGTAGTCGATCACCGACGAAGCGAAGAGCACAAACTCGAAGTCAAGCTGCTGTACATCGGGCGGAGCCTGATCACCTTCCTTACTCTGTATTTCTTTCAGACGCTTGGCGGTTTCCAGGTAGGTACTGCGGAAACTCTGCAACTGGTCTGGCGACAAGATGGTGTCAATGCGCTCTTTCTGCGCTGGTGCCAAATCGGTGTACTGATCGAGCTGGGTCTTGAGTCGCTGTACTTCCTTGAAACGGTTGACGAACTCGATGCGGGCGGTATCCCCCTTGAGGTTGTATACCGCCTCGGGTTCGCAGATGAGGTTCTTGTCCGTCATGAAGCGCGACATGCCTGCCACGGCGGCTTCGTATTTACGGATGACCTCTGCTGCGGATTCCACTAGCCAGATCTCGCGGGGGTTGTCGATCTTCTCGCCGGAAAAGAGCGCAATCGCCTCCTCAACGGGGTTCTGTTGCTGGCGGAAGTCGAGAATATTGCCGTAAGGTTTACTGTCGTTGAGCACGCGATTAGTGCGCGAAAACGCTTGGATCAGGCCGTGGTATTTGAGGTTCTTATCCACGTACAGGGTGTTGAGGTACTTGGAGTCGAAGCCAGTGAGTAGCATGTCCACCACGATGGTGATGTCGATTTTCTGCGCGGCGGGCAGGTCGGTGTTGGGATACTGCTGATCCTTGATGCGCTTTTGCACGTCCTGGTAGTACAGGTCGAACTCACTGATACGGTGGTTGGTACCAAAGCGTGCGTTGTAATCGGCGACGATGCGAGTGAGCGCCGTCTTCTTGCCCTCTGGGTCTTTCTTGTTGTCTTCTTGTTCTTGTGGCAGGTCTTCCTGAATCTGCTGCACGTCCTTGTTGCCTTCGGCTGGTGGGGAAAACACGCAGGCGACATTCAACGGACGGAATTCGGGGTCTTGCTCTGTTTTTTGGTTCTGAATGTGCGCGAACAGCTTAAAGTATTCAATCGCATCGTTGATGCCGGCCGTTGCCAGCACCGCATTGAACTTACGACCATTGGTCGCAGTGTCATGCTTGGCGAGGATAGCCTCGATGACCTTGGCTTTGGCTACGCCTTCGCCAGGCTTGGGCGGGTTCTTGCCTTCAGGCTTGAAGTAGTCCACGTGGAAGCGCAGGACATTTCGGTCTTCAATGGCGTGGGTGATGGTGTATTGGTGCAGACAGCGCTGGAATAGATCGTCGGTCGTGCGGTAGCTGGCCTGCTGGCCTTCGATCTGCTGATAGCTGGCGTTCTTCTCGAAGATGGGTGTGCCGGTAAAGCCGAAGAGCTGAGCGTTAGGGAAGAACTCCTTGATGGCTTTATGGTTGTCGCCGAACTGCGAACGGTGGCATTCATCAAAGATGAAAACCATTCGCTGGTTGCGTAGCGGCTCCAAACGCTCTTTGTAATTGCGCTTGTTGGCCCCATCCAGGGCAAGGCCCAGCTTCTGAATGGTCGTGACTATCACTTTGTCGGCGTAGTCATCCGACAGCAGGCGGCGCACCAGTGTTTCGGTATTGGTGTTTTCCTCAACGCAGCCTTCCTGGAAGCGGTTGAATTCCTCGCGAGTCTGGCGGTCCAAGTCTTTGCGGTCGACCACGAACAGACATTTGTCGATGTCTGGATTGTCTTTGAGCAGGGTAGACGCCTTGAAGGATGTGAGAGTCTTGCCCGAGCCAGTGGTATGCCAGATATAGCCGTTTCCGCAGTTCTGGTGGATGCAATCCACGATGGCCTTGACGGCATAGATTTGGTATGGCCGCATCATCAACAGCTTTTGTTCACTGGCCACTAGCACCATGTAGTGGCTGATCATCTGGCCAAGGGTGCACTTGGCCAAAAACTTCTCGGCAAAGCTATCGAGCAGGGTAACCTTCTTATTGTCTTCGCTGGCGAACTGATAAATCGGCAGAAAACGCTCGTCCGCGTTGAAGCTGAAGTGGCGCGCGTTGTTGTTGGCGAAGTACCAGGTATCGGTGCGGTTGCTGACGATGAATAGCTGCAAAAAGCACAGCAACGTTTTGCCGTAACCGTTGCCGGGAACGGTCTTGTAATCAACGATCTGCTGCATCGCCCGGCGCGGGCTGACGGCCAGGGTCTTCAGCTCAATTTGCACCACCGGCACCCCATTGATGAGCAGCATCACGTCGTAGCGGTGATGGCTGTTTTCGGTGTTGATGCGTAGCTGGTTGATGACCTCGAAGTCGTTCTTGCACCAATCCCGGATGTTCACCAAGGTGTAGTTCAGCGGCGTGCCATCGTCGCGCTCGAAGCTGTTGATGTTGCGTAGCGTTTGGGCAGCGTTGTAAACATCGTCTGTCACGATGCTATCCCGCAGGCGCTGGAACTCGCTGTCGGTCAGGTGCACTCGGTTGAGTGCCTCAAACTTGGCGCGGAAGTTGGCCTCTAGCGCGGTACGGTCCCGGATATCAGGGCGATAGGTGTACTTGAGGTCACCAAGCTTGGCGATCAGATCGAGTTCGATTTGTTGTTCTGATGTCGTCATGACTCTTTCCTCAAAGACCCAAACGGTTTGTCATGGCCGTTGCATGGGCGGATAAAAGCCGTGGTGCTCATGCGCGTTGCCCCCCTGACTCAGTGGCATCTTCGTCAGCCCCGCCTGCGCGCACCCACTCGTCCACTTCGGACAGCTGAAACTTCCACAGCCGCCCCACGCGATGCGCTGGTAGGCCCTTGCGCTCTCTCCAGCGATAAACGGTGTCTTTGGCGACACCCAGATGCTGGGCCACCTGTTCAGCAGTCACCCACGGTTCAGTGCTCATGTCGATGGCGCTCTGGAATTATGTTTTAAAGTCGTCTTAAATCGTCTGAAGTCTATCATTGAAATTCTATTTAAGCACCCGTCTAGCCAACCTCAACCTCCCAGATAGATCGACGTTACCGTCAACCGCTCATGCCCGAGTTCACGGCTGATTTGCTGGCGGGCGTGTCGGTCGACCAAGCGCTGCGACAACCCGAATTGAGCCTTGCCAGGTCCGCCTGCTGCCGACGACTTCCACCCCGTCAATGTTTCATATCGCATCTGTGCATACCGATGACGCAGCCCATGCATATTGCTCAGGCCCGCCGCCTTGCACTGCCCATCGTAGACGTGCCGTTGTTGTATGAAGGTCTTGTGTGCCGGGATTAATGACCCTGTGCCCGCCAGGCGGTGTGCTGCGTGGAGCACGTCGCGTTGCTCTGCGATGGTGATGGGCACAATGCGTTCACGCCCGCCCTTCGTCCACGACCCTTTGAGGGCAATGTAGTCACCCCGATCCGCATAACTGGGCTGGAACTTGATCGATTCCTCCCGGCGCAATCCGAAGGCGGCCTGTAGTTGAAGGCTCATGCGCACGTGGGGATCGGTGACTTGCTCAAGGCTCACACCCAGCTCACGAGCCTTGCTGATATTGGTCACATAGCGACGCTCGGCTACGCCAAGCTGCGTGTTGTCCGCCGGCAAGATGCCAGCCTTGCCGATCTTTTCGGCCTACCAGCGCAGGTGAGAGAGCCGATTTTTGATGGTGCCCGACGACAAACCTTCGCCTTGCCAGCGTTCCAGCAGCGCCTGGACATGCTTGCCCTTGAGCGACAATGCCTTCATCTGCCGGAAACCGGCCTCGCGCAGTTGCCGCGCGGCCAGCGACAGCGAACGCATACGGTCGGCCTGTGTGTTGTAGCTGCCGTCACGGTTGCGCTGGCACAGCTGCCGCAGGGTGTAGGTCAAGTCGTCCATCTTCCGGCCTCCAAGCAAAGCGCAGTACTGCGTTGTCCTGAAAATCAATGGTTAGTGTTGGTGCCAACTCGCTGAGGCGAGATCCCGAGCGGGCAAGGGCATGGTGTTCAGGGGACACCAGGGCCTCGAATGAGGCATCCGTCTTGCTCCCTGCTGGGAGCCCGGACGGAGGTACTACAAGACGAAAGTGATGCGAACGTGGACGAGTCCTCCTATGAAGTGAGTGGGATGAGAGATGCAGCGGGCGCCCGGTGCGTTGCACACAGGCAATTGCCGCAAAGGACGGTGCGCCAGGCGGCGCGGTAGGGATGAGTTCAAACAGACGAAGAAGGCTCCGCCCTGGGTAGGGCCGGTATGCGGTCGGAGCCTGGGCATACCTGGGGTGGCTCCACCCTGTCGGGCCAGCGCTTGCAGGAACCTGCGCTGTTGGGGATGCCGATGTACGAAGCCCATCGGTCTTGGCAACTGCCCGGTCAGTGTAGGGCGGCCATCATCATGTCTGCCGCACGCAATAGGATTCGGCATTCGCCCGCATTGTTGCTGGCGCAGGCGGGGTCGTCACTGCGGCGTGCAGTGACGACCCGTTTCGAGGCAGCATTTGCTACGCAGGACGGGGCTGCCATCCCCTGGCCTGCATTGCCTGCGCTGCGATGTCTCCAGCATTCGTCGGGACGTTCAGCATCCTGCGGATGTTGGCGATGTGCGCCAGGGCAGTTTCACGCGATGCCGGTGGCGCAGTCGGTTCCGGGCGGACTTCGGTGCGCGGCGGAGTTGTAGGCCGGTTCGCGGCAGACGGCTCCTTGCGTCCTGCCCACAGACGGAACTCGCCCGCAAAAACGCGCTTCACCAACGCGAAGAAGTAGGCCACGACATTGCGCACGGTGCCGCTCTGGCTCCGTGCCTGCAACTCGTCGAGTACTTCCTGGCGATGCTGCGGCGGCAGCCGCCGCAAGGCGGCCTGCACGTCTTTTTGCTGATCTGCCTGGGCATTGCTCAGGCAAGGCGGCAAGCTCACCGACTGCGATGCCGAATCGCCGTCGCCTTCGCGCGCGCGGTACGTACGTTCCTTTTTATACATATACGTCTTATACGTACTGCCCTGCTCAGCCGTCATGTGGCGAGAGTGTTCGGTCTGTTGCGGAACAAGCGTGCTGCCAGCGGAATCGCCAGGCAATTGCCGTGGGGAGGCTGCCTCGTTCACCTGCGACGGCGGCGTCGGGGGCAAATCATCGTCATCGCGGGGCTGATTGTGGGCCGTAATGGAAGTGGCTTCAGGTGCCTGCGCCAAAGTTGCCTGAATGTGGACGGCCACCCGATCGACCTGATTGTTTTCGTGGCCGATAGACGCTTGCAGAAGCGCGGGCAGGCTGGCATTGAGCGTGCAAGCCTGCTGGAAGTGCAGGGCGCTTTCGTGAACCTGATACAGCTCGCTGAGCACATGGCCGGTTAGAGGATCGCGGTACTGGCCTACCAGGCTGATCCAGCCCGTCAGCCGAAGCACAACGAGAACGCGCCGGGCCGTCTCGTACCCGGCCCACTGCCCCAGCGGGGTAGAGGTGAGATAGCGGCGCAACTGCCCCAGGTTCGCCAGAGGGCTGATGCCCTCCGCAGAGCGGAGCATGCGTAGCACCTGCCAACCATTGCGCTCCAACGGCGTGAGGCGAGCATCGAGCATGAGCGAGGCGGGCGTGGTAAACAGGGTGTCTTGCCCTAGCGGGTTGCGGTGAGTGTGATGGTCTGCCATGAGAGTTCTCCGAGGTCTGAGCCACAGCGGCCCGTTCCCCCCATCTCGTCGCGTACCGTTTCTTGCGTCAGCCAACAATGCGGTCTGCGCCATAACCGTTTTATCCTGCATGCACAGCCCTGGCACCAGCATCCAGACTGATCTATCATCCCGATACCCCCTTGGGGGTACAACTGGGGGTACTTCCAGCGATTCCCGCAAAGCCCGTGGCGCGATTTCCCCGCGAAACCTAGCATTCACGGCCCTTTGCCCACCGATCAACGTTTAAATGTGTGATCAACGTCTGACGTGGGTGTCCCCGACCCTACGTGAAGCCCCGGTTCGTCCGTTCCGGTTCGACCGCGGATACCCCTTCGACTGCTGTCAGGTCGGCCAGGCGGTCTTCCTCGATGGTGCCGGCGATGGCGCCGATCGTGGCCAGTTCCCGCTCCACGCTCAGACCCGCCTGCCGGCAGTTTTCCAGGACGACCGGGTAGCGGTCGCGCCAGTTTTCATGGACGAGGACCGTCAGATGGATCAGTGCCATGGTTTCAGTGCTTCCTGGTGACCGCGCCAGGTGCCTGCACCAGGCCCGCGCCGACGTCGCGCTGGGCTTCCTGGAGCGGGCGAACATGGCCCAGCAGCTGCTCCCAAAGCTGGGATCCGCGGACCTTAGGGTCGCTCTGGGCATACAGTGCCGCCACGCCGGTGACGAACGGCGTGGCCATGCTGGTACCGCTGAGGGTGCGGTATAGATCGGGCGCCGGCCAGGACGATAGGACGTCGACCCCGGGCGCGGCCAGATCGATCTCGCCACCGTCGCCCTCCAGGATGCCTCCATCGCCGCCGCTGCCTTCATCGCCGAGGACCTTGCCCACGTACAGTTCGGCCTCGCCCGCCACGCCGTAGCGGATTTGTCGCGCCGGCTTGGCGGGGCCGACCGCGATGCCCGCGCAATGCGTGCCGTGGCCGTTGCCGTCCTGCACTGGCTGGTCCGCGACGAAAGATTTGGTTTCGATGGATCTCCCGGCGAAGTCGGGGTGCGATAGATCCAGGCCAGTGTCCAGCACGGCAATTCGGATGCCCTGGCCGGTCTGTGTCGACGCGTCGGCGCCGACGGCGCCCACGCCCCAGGTATCGCCTGTGTCGTTCGGCTTGGGGCTGGCGCGCGGTGGATCTGGACCTGAGCCAGATTGCCCAGCTGCTGGACGGCGCCATCGAAATCGTCCTGGCTCAGAAGCACCAGATAGCGGCCGGCCTTGGGCTGAGTTCCGGGTGAAGTGTGCTGCATGGCATCGTCCTTTCGAGGTACGAATGACCCACCATAGCACGGGCTGGCGGGCCGGATGGGCGCCCGAAAAGTGTGCTTTCAATCGGTTCCGCTCCGACACGGGAACCACTGCGGCCGCTCGGATCCCTCATACCGAGGTCGGCCATAAGGGTCTTTTGTGGCGCGCCGCCGACATCCAGAAAATAATATATTTATAATAATGAGAATTATTAACAGTTGCGGTAATATTTCGCCCGGGTTGGCTGCAACCGCGATAGGACTGGTTCTTCGCGGGTGGCCCCGAATCATGGTTTCATCTTCACTCTCAAGGAATCCTCTGGATGAATACGCAACGATTGATGGCCCTGGCGTTGACACTATGCGCCGGCGGCGCCCAGGCCGCCGATAGCGGCGTGACCCTTTACGGCGTGGTGGATGCGGCCGTGGGCACCACGCGGGTCTCGGGGCCGGGTGGGCTGAAGTCGTCGTCGGCCGGCATGATTTCCAGCGGGTACGGGGATTCGGTCTTCGGCCTGCGCGGCAGCGAAGACCTGGGCAATGGCTGGTCAGCTGGGTTCATGCTGGAGACATCGTTTGATGTCGGTACCGGCGGACGATCGAATCCGGACGCTCTGTTCGGCAATTCGTCCTGGGTGGGCGTGTCCAACCCGGCCGCCGGGGAACTGCGCCTCGGGCGCCAGTACACCGTGGCACAGGAAACCGCCATTCAGCTCGAACTGGCCCCCTGGAAAGATATGGGGATGGGATCGACGTTCAAGGCGTCCGACAGCTATCAGGTCCCGAACGCGGTCAGCTACCGCTCGCCAGACTTCGGAGGGTTCAGCATGGCTGCGGGGTACAGTTTCGACGTCGCGGGCAACCAGATCAGCGGCCAGAGTGCGCCGGCGGTCAGTAGCGCCATTCGATATGCGCAAGGTCCGTTGCTATTGCTGGTCACCTGGGACAGGACCTATCTGTCCGGTCGTGATCGTCCGGGGCCGCGCGACCCGCAGGCGTGGCAGTTGGGCGGGTCCTATGACTTTGAGACGGTCAAGGTTTCAGCCGCCTGGAGCCGGCAGAGCAACGGCTATGTGGGGTTGAATGGCGGGGATCCCGATCAACTGGGGCTGGGCCTGGGGGCCGCCGAGTTCGCCGATGGCGGACATCTGGACGCCTACCTGATCGGCGCCGCGGTGCCGGTGACGCCGTCGGATACGGTGCTGGCCCAGTGGTCGCTGGTCAGGCCGGGCTGGGCTTGGCGCGATGGCCGGAAGGCACGGCCGGGGCAAGTGGCCTCTGTGGGCCTCGTCCACGAACTGTCCAAGCGGACCAAGCTGTATGCCATGGCAGGGATTGCGACGCGCTATGCACTGGACGAGCAGCTGGTCCAGGGCCAGGGGACGACTACCCGCCTTATGTCAGGCATTAATCATGCCTTCTGACAAGGTCTCGTGCCGCAGCTGGAAGACTCCCACCGCGCGGTCCAGTCCGTTCATCTGTTGATTCAGGGACTGCGCGGCTTCGCCGGCCTGGACCACCAGCCCGGCATTTTGCTGGGTGACCTGGTCCATCTGTGCGATGGCCAGATTGATCTGTTCGATGCCGGCGGCCTGCTCGCGGCTGGCCAGCGTGATTTCCGACATGATGTCCGCAACCTGCCGTACGCTGGTCACGACTTTGGACATGGTCTGGCCTGCGCCATCGGCCAGGGTCGCCCCGGCGTGGATCCGCCGCACGGTCTCGTCGATCAGGCTGCGGATTTCCTTCGCAGCCCCGGCGGATCGCTGGGCCAGTGCGCGGACTTCCGTGGCCACCACGGCGAAGCCCTTGCCCTGTTCCCCGGCGCGGGCCGCCTCGACGGCTGCATTCAGGGCCAGGATATTGGTCTGGAAGGCGATACTGTCGATCACCCCGACGATGTCCGACATCCGCCGGGTGGATGCGTCGACCTGATCCATGGTCTCGACCACCTGGGCCACGGTCTGGCCGCCTTGTGCGGCGACCTCGGAGGCTGTGGCGGCCAGCGTATTGGCCTGCTGCGCATTGGCGGCGTTATGCCCCACCGTGCTGGTGATTTCCTCCATGCTGGCCGCGGTTTCCTGAAGAGATGCCGCCTGCTGCTCTGTGCGTGCCGACAGGTCCAGATTGCCGTTGACGATCTGGCCCACGGACTGGGCGATCCATTCGGTGCCCTGGCGTACCTGCGCCACAGCCTGGGCAATGCCGTCGCGCATCACCCGCATGGCGTGCAGCAGGCTGGTCGTGTCGCCTTCGCGCACAGGAATTTCCGCCCGCAGATCGCCCTGGGACATGCGGTGGGCGATGGCGATCACGGCATCCGGCTCGCCACCCAGCTGGCGCACCAGGCGGCGTGCCAGGAAGATGCCAACCGCCAGCAGGATCAGGGCCAGCACGCCGGCAGCCAGCGCGAACTGGCCGGCTTGACCCCAGACGATGGCGTTGACGGTATCCAGGTAGACGCCGGACCCCAGAACCCAGCCCCAAGGAGTAAAGCCCTTGACATAGGAGACTTTGGCGACGGGTTGTGCGGCGCCTTGTTTGGGCCACAGGTAGAACACGAAGCCGTCATGGGTGGGGCTGGCCTTGACCGTGTCGACAAAGGCCACGAACAGTTTCAGACCGTTGGGGTCCTTCATGTTCGACAGATCCTGGCCTTCGAGCTTGGGCTGGATCGGGTGCATCAGCATGCGCGGCTGCATGTCGTTGATCCAGAAATATTCCTGGCCGCTGTAGCGCATGCCGCGCAGCGTATCCATGGCTTGCTGCTTGGCCTGGGCCTCGGGGATTTTTCCCTGTTGGGCCTGATCGTGGAAATAGGTGATGACACCATAAGCGGATTCCACTGCCTGACGGGCGCCGTTCTGGCGTTCGTGCAGCAGGGCGTTGCGCTCCATCCAGAGCAGGGCGCCCGTCAGGATGGCGATGCCCAGGATCGCCAGGGCGGTGAACAGGGTGAATTTGAACGAGGTCGTGCGGGTCCAGGCAAGGCGCGGGCGTGCCATGATGTCATGCTCCAAGGTGCTCATCGTCGGTCAGTGTACGGTCCGCCCCGACGTTTCACTGCCCGGAAGAGATGCCAAAAATTCAGCCAGTCCTGAGGCTTCTTCGTGGATCTCCGTTCGATCATCCAATAACGTCAGAGAAATGTAAGAATCCAGTCAGAATTGCGTCAGCGACGTCATGTGCTTGCGTGGTCCATCACTGCAGCGCTAAAATTGCGCGTCTTCAATTTCCGGAGTGCCTTCCTGTGGAAAGTGCCAGTTGTCGATCTAGTATCGATCAGCCGCAGGCGGGGTAACCGCGAGTCTCACATGCTCGCTGCTATCGCGCCGTTTTGTGGCGGATAGGTAGCGGGCTTTCCGATCGGATCCCTTGATGGGGCGTCTTGGCCCTGTGGCCATATCCGATCGTTCCTGATCCTGTCTTGACGTTTGCCGCCCGTCGGGCGGCCCGATGATGTCCGGCCAACGCGTTGTTGCCGGGGCAGTCGGCGTGCGTCCTCCTGGCTCATTCCCTGGAATCCGAACTTATGTCCTTGGAACCCCAGCCTCGAATGCCGTCATTCTGAGTTCACTTCGGAATGACGGCGACCAGGAGAATAAAAAATGCGCTTGATCATTCTGAAAGACTTATTCGTGGGCTTTTTGCGTGCCCGCCACATGACCCGGCATTTCCGTCGGCGGTTTTTGCCAGATGTCGGTGTCCTGCCCGAAGTCAGCCACGAGGTTCCGCACGCTCTGGGTCAGGAATTGCGGGCGGCTGCCCTGTCCGAGCCGGAAGCCGTGCTGGCCCGGCTCGACAGCCGGATCGACGGTCTGGCCGAATCCCGGGCTGAAGAGATCCGGGGATCCGTCGGCTTCAACGAGGTCGAGCAGGAGAAGCCGCTGCCCTGGTGGAAACACCTGTGGCATTGCTTCCGCACGCCGTTCAATCTGTTGCTGACGCTGCTGGCCGTGGTGTCGGGCGTCACCGGCGACTATGAGGCACTGGTGGTGATCGGCACCATGGTGGTGCTGTCCACGCTGCTGCGTTTCTGGCAGGAGGCGCGGTCCAATCGCGAGGCCGATGCGATCAAGTCGCTGGTGACCAATACCGCCACGGTCGTGCGTCCGGTGGCGCCGGTGGATGCGGGCGTGCCAGCCGGCGAGGCGTTTGGCGTGCGGCTGGACGATGGTTTGGGCCACCAGTCCGAGGTCGAGGTGCGCCTGCTGGTGCCAGGCGACGTCGTGCTGTTGGCTGCCGGTGACATGATTCCGGCCGATTGCCGGGTGCTGTCGGCCAAGGATCTGTTCGTGGCCCAGGCGGCGATGACGGGCGAGTCCCTGCCGGTGGAAAAATTCGCGCTGCAGCGCGACGAGTCGGTTCAGAATCCGCTGGAACTGGAAAACATCCTGTTCATGGGCACGAACGTCGTATCCGGGTCGGCCCGCGCCATCGTCGTCAACACGGGTGAACGGACCTATTTCGGCGCCCTGGCGGGCCGGGTCCTGGCTCAGGACCGCGCGCCCACGTCGTTCCAGGTGGGGGTGAACCACATCAGCTGGCTGCTGATCCGCTTCATGCTGGTGATGGCGCCTGTGGTGCTCCTGATCAATGGTTTTACCAAGGGCGACTGGGGCGAGGCGCTGCTGTTCGCCGTCTCGGTGGCGGTCGGACTGACCCCCGAGATGCTGCCCATGATCGCGACCTCCACCCTGGCCAAGGGGGCGGTCACCCTGGCGCGCCGCAAGGTCGTGGTCAAGCAGCTCGACGCCATCCAGAACTTCGGGGCGATGGACGTCCTGTGTACGGACAAGACCGGCACCCTGACCCAGGACAAGATCTTCCTGGAGCGGCACGTGGACGCCTGGGGCGAGGAATCCGAGGAGGTGCTGGAACTGGCCTGGCTCAACAGCCGCCATCAGACCGGTCTGAAGAACCTGCTGGACGTCGCCGTGCTGGAACGCGGCGGCGTCGATGGGCCGTCGGATGTCGCCGGGCGTTTCCGCAAGGTTGACGAGATGCCTTTCGATTTCGTGCGTCGGCGCATGTCGGTGGTGGTGTCCGGTCCGGATGGCAACCACCGCGTGATCACCAAAGGCGCCGTCGAGGAGGTCCTGCAGGTCTGCGATCGTGTCATGCACGACGGCGTCGAGGTGCCGCTGACGCCCGAACTGCTCGAACGCATCCGCGCCGTGACGACCGGCCTGAACGAAGAGGGCCTGCGCGTGGTGGCCGTCGCATCGCGCACGCTGGCGCCCGTGCGCCAGACTTATGGGGTGGCCGACGAGCGGGCGCTGGTGCTGGCCGGCACGATCGCCTTTCTGGATCCGCCCAAGGAATCCACTCGCGAAGCCCTGGCCGCGCTGGCGGCGCACGGGGTCGCGGTCAAGGTGCTGACGGGCGACAACGAGCGCATCACCGCCAAGGTCTGCCGCGAGGTTGGGCTGGTGCCGCGCAACGTGCTGCTGGGGGGGGATATTGAGGTCATGGACGACGTCGCTCTGGCGCGCGCGGTCGAGACCACCGATGTGTTCGCCCGCCTGACGCCCACGCACAAGGCCCGCATCGTGCGCCTGCTGAAGGCCAACGGCCACGTCGTCGGCTTTCTGGGCGATGGCATCAACGATGCCGCCGCGCTGCGCACGGCCGACATCGGGATCTCCGTCGATTCGGCCGTGGACATCGCCCGCGAGGCAGCCGACATCATCCTGCTGGAAAAGAGCCTGATGGTGCTGGAGGCGGGCGTGGTAGAAGGGCGGCGCACCTTCGTCAACATGCTCAAATACATCAAGATGACCGCCAGCTCGAACTTCGGCAATGTCTTCTCGGTGCTGGTGGCCAGCGCGTTCATCCCTTTTCTGCCGATGCTGCCGATCCATCTGCTGGTGCTGAACCTGCTGTATGACATCTCGCAGATCGCGATTCCATTCGACGATGTGGACGACGATCAGCTGCAGCGTCCGCAGCGCTGGGAACCGGGCGAGGTGGGCCGTTTCATGCTGTTCTTCGGGCCCATCAGTTCGATTTTCGACATCCTTACCTTCTTCATGATGTGGTTCGTCTTTGCCGCGAACTCCGCAGCGCACCAGACCTTGTTCCAGTCCGGCTGGTTCGTGGTCAGCCTGCTGACCCAGATGCTGGTCGTGCACATGATCCGCACGGCGAAGGTGCCCTTCATCCAGAGCCGCGCCTCTTGGCCGCTGCTGTTCATGACGGTGACCATCATTGCCGTGGGGGTGTTCCTGCCGCTGGGGCCGCTGGCACCCGCGCTCAGCCTGGAATCCCTGCCGCCGCTGTATTTCGTACTGCTGCCGCTGATCGTGCTGGGCTACATAGCCCTGACCCAGTGGATGAAGGGCATCTACTGCCGCCGTTGGGGCTGGCAGTGACTCAAAGGTCCGAGGCAAACCGGATGCCCTGCGCCAGCGGCAGTTCGCGCGAATAGTTGATGGTGTTCGTCGCGCGGCGCATGTAGGCCTTCCAGGCGTCGGACCCCGATTCGCGTCCGCCGCCGGTTTCCTTTTCACCGCCGAAGGCCCCGCCGATCTCGGCCCCCGAGGTGCCGATGTTCACGTTGACGATGCCGCAGTCCGATCCGCTGGCGCTCATGAAGACTTCGGCCTCGCGCAGGTCGGTGGTGAAGATTGCCGAGGCCAGGCCCTGCGGGACGGCGTTGTGCAGGGTCAGCGCCTGATCGAACGTGCGGTAGCGCATCACGTACAGGATCGGTGCGAACGTTTCCTGGCAGACCAGGTCCGTCTGGCTTGGCATTTCCGCCAGCGCCGGACGCACGTACCAGGCCTGTGGATAGCGGTCGGCCAGGACACGTTCGCCGCCGGTGACGATGCCGCCTTGCGCACGGGCCTGTTCCAGGGCTCGTTGCATATGGTCGTAGGCCGCCTGATCGATCAGGGGACCGACTAGCGTGCCGTGTTCCAGCGGGTTGCCGATGGTCGCGCCGGCGTAGGCCGCCTTCAAGCGGACGATCAGAGCATCGGCCACGGCTTCGTGCACGATCAGGCGGCGTGTGGT
Organism: Castellaniella sp.; assembly: GCA_019104865.1. Lineage (GTDB taxonomy): Bacteria > Pseudomonadota > Gammaproteobacteria > Burkholderiales > Burkholderiaceae_B > Castellaniella. The sequence goes on from JAHRWZ010000008.1 coordinate 60,255, forward strand.
GGTGCAGCGCTGGCCGGCCGTGCCGATGGCGCCGAACAGGATGCCGCGCGCGGCCATATCCAGATCGGCGGAGGGCGCCACGATGATGGCGTTGTTGCCGCCCAGTTCCAGCAGGCATCGGCCGAAGCGCTGCGCCACGCGCGGCCCGACCTGGCGGCCCATGCGCGTGGACCCCGTGGCCGACACCAGCGCCACCTGGGGGTCGTCGATCAGGACTTCGCCAATGTCGCGGCCGCCGATCAGAACCTGGATCAGGTGCTCCGGCGCATCCGTGAATCTAGCCAGGGCGCGTCGGAAGATGGCCTCGCAGGCCAAGGCGCAGAGCGGCGTCTTTTCGGATGGCTTCCAGACGACCGGATCCCCGCAGACCAGAGCCAGCGCCGTGTTCCAGGACCAGACCGCAACGGGAAAATTGAAGGCGGAGATCACGCCCACGACCCCCAGCGGGTGCCAGGTTTCCATCATGCGGTGGCCCGGTCGTTCGGAGGCGATGGTCACGCCGTGCAACTGGCGCGACAGACCCACTGCGAAGTCGCAGATGTCGATCGTTTCCTGAACCTCGCCTTCCCCCTCGGCGGTGATCTTGCCGGCTTCCAGGCTGATCAGGCGCCCCAGATCCCGCTTTGACGCGCGCAATTCCTCGCCGAACAGGCGCACCAGCTCGCCGCGCCGGGGCGCCGGGACTTCGCGCCAGGCCAGAAAGGCGGCGTGCGCCTGGGCGATCATGTGCCGCGCGCCGGCCGCGTCGTGCGGATGCGGATCAGCCAGGCGCGCGCCGTCGATGGGGGATCGGACAGGCAGGGTGCCGCCCATCAATGTGTCGGTATCCAGACCGAGGGATTGCAGCAGATCCTGGGCGTTCATGGGGGTGCCTCCGCGTGGCGATGGGTCTGGAGACAGGATAGCCCCGGTGCACTATCCTGTGTCTGAAGAAGTCAGGATCCGCCCACGATGCGCGTTGCCGCGCAGGCGGGCAGGCTTGCAGGGTGGGGCATCAGGAGATTTCAGGATGTCGCGGACTCGGTTCGACGTGGTGATCGCCGGCGGCGCAGCCGTGGGCAGCGCGGCCGCCTATTTTCTGACGGCCGATGCCGGCTCTCGGGGATCGGTCGCGGTGATCGAGCCCGACCCAACCTACCGAAAATGCGCGACGGCGCTGTCGGCCGCGTCTATCCGACATCAATTCTCCACGGCGGAAAACGTCCGCATGTCGCTGTTCGGGACGCAGTTCCTGCGGCATTTCACCGAGATGCTGGTCGTGGACGGGGACTGTCCCGATCCCGCGTTTCGCGAGGGCGGTTACCTGTTTCTGGCGACACCGGATGGCTGGCCTGTTCTGCGGGAAAATCAGGCCCTGCAGCGCAGCCTGGGGGCTGATATCGCCCTGCTGGATGCCGAGGCCCTGCGCGGTCGCTTCCCCTGGTTGCGGGTCGACGATCTGGCCGGCGGCACCCTGGGGCTGCAGGGTGAAGGGTGGCTGGACGCCTACAGCCTGCTGCAGGGATTGCGCCGCAAGGCGATCGCCCAGGGCGCATGCTACCTGCCGCACCGGGTCGTCGCGCTTGACCGCCAGGAGCGTCGGGTTGGCGCGGTGCGTCTGGACGATGGGCGAGTGTTGTCCTGTGGCGCGGTGATCGATGCGGCGGGCATAGGGGCGCCGGCCATCGCCCGGATGGTCGGTATCGATCTGCCGGTTCAGGCACGCAAACGCAGCATGTTCTACGTACACTGCCCGCAATCCCTGCCGGGGTGCCCCATGGTGATCGATCCCAGCGGCGCCTATTTCCGGCCCGAGGGCCAGGGGTTCGTGATGGGGATTGCGCCGCCGCCAGACCAGGACCCGGAATGCGCAGACTTCGAGGTGCAGCACGCGCTCTTTGAAGAGCGGCTCTGGCCGCTGCTGGCCGCGCGGGTTCCCGCCTTCGAAGCCTTGCGCTGCATCCGCGGCTGGGCGGGGCATTACGACATGAATCTGGTGGACCAGAATGTGATCCTGGGGTTGCATCCCGCGCTGGACAATCTGTATTTCGCCAATGGCTTCAGCGGCCATGGCTTGCAGCAGGCACCGGCGGTGGGCCGCGCGCTGGCGGAACTGATCGTGTACGGTGGCTACCGCACGCTGGACTTGCGCCGCATGGGTTGGCAACGCATCCTGGAAAATCAGCCGATCATCGAAAAAAACGTGGTTTGAACATCCGCTGGATAACCATGGCCCGCGACAGGCAGGGCCTTTGATCAGGAGAAAACACATCATGAGTCCGTCATCCTTGCCTGCGCGCCTCGCCGGCCACGTCCTGGTGGACCAGCTTCGCATCCATGGCACCGATCATGTGTTTTGCGTGCCGGGGGAAAGCTACCTGCCGGTGCTCGACGGCCTGTTCGATGCCGACATCCAGGTCACGGTCTGCCGCCAGGAGGGCGGGGCGGCCATCATGGCCGCAGCCTATGGAAAACTGACCGGCAGGCCCGGGGTCTGTCTGGTGACACGCGCGCCCGGTGCCGCGAATGCGTTTGCGGGTGTGCACGTGGCGTCGCAGGATTCCACCCCGATGATCCTGCTGGTGGGGCAGATCGACCGGGCCATGCGCGACCGCGAGGCCTTCCAGGAAATGGACTATCGCGCCGTGTTCGGCACGCAGGTCAAATGGGCGGCTCAGATCGATCAGGCCGAACGCATCCCGGAATACCTGTCGCGGGCTTTTCATGTGGCGCTGTCGGGGCGACCCGGCCCGGTGGTGCTGGCGCTGCCGGAAGACATGCTGGGCGAAACCATCGCGGTGGCCGACGCCCGTCCTTGCCGGGTGCCGGGCACGTTGCCGGCGCCGGCGCAGGTCCGCGATCTGGCCGACAGGCTGGCGCGCGCCGAGCGCCCTCTGGCGATCCTGGGCGGCAGCCGCTGGAACGATCAGGCCGTCCGGGCATTCGGCGCCTTTGCGCAGCGTCACGCGATTCCGGTGGCGGTGCAGTTCCGTCGCCAGATGCTGTGCCCTGTCGATCATCCCTGCTTCATCGGCGATCTGGGGTTGGGAGCCGATCCCCGGCTGCTGGCGGCCGTCCGCGAATCGGATCTGATCCTGGTCGTGGGCGGGCGCCTGTCCGAAGTCCCCAGCCAGGGCTACACCCTGCTCGACATCCCGGATCCGTCACAGACCCTGATCCACGTGCATCCCGACATCGGTGAACTGAATCGCGTTTATCAGGCGGACGTGGCCATGGCGTGCGCGCCGGATGACTGGCTGCGCGCCATCGAGGCCTGTGCGCCGACCGCCACAGCATCGCGCCGCCTGCGTTGTGAACGGCTGCATGCCGACCGTCAGGCTTGGAGCAATCCGTCCGCAGTGCGCCATCCCGGGGCCCTGCAGATGGGGCTGGTGATGGAGCATCTGAACGCCGTGCTGCCCGATGATGCGATTCTGACCAACGGGGCGGGCAACTACGCCACGTGGCTGCACCGCTTCTATCGTTTCCGTGCCTATGGCACGCAGCTTGCGCCCACGTCCGGTTCGATGGGCTATGGCTTGCCGGCGGCCGTGGCCGCACAGCGCCTGCATCCGGATCGGCGCGTGGTGTGCTTCGCGGGGGACGGCTGCTTCATGATGCACGGCCAGGAATTCGCCACGGCCGTGCAGTATGGCCTGCCGATCATCGTGATCCTGATCGACAACGGGATGCTGGGCACCATCCGGATGCACCAGGAACGGCGCTATCCAGGGCGGGTATCGGCTACGACGCTGCGCAACCCGGATTTCGCCGCCTATGCGCACGCCTTCGGCGGCCATGGCGAACGCGTCGAGACGACCGCCGAATTCGCCCCGGCCCTGCAGCGGGCCTTCGACAGCGGCCTGCCGTCGATCCTGCACTGCCTGCTGGATCCCGAGGCCGTCACCCCGACGACGACGCTCAGCAAGCTGCGGGCAGGCGGCTGAACACCGGGTCCGCCTTGGGGACGGCGCGGTCTGGCGCGGCGGACGGCAGCGCAGGCAGGGATGCCAGGGTATCGCCATCCCCAGTCCTGAAGACCGCCACGGTGTCGGCCAGGTGGTCGGCCTGGCTGCTCAACGAATCGGCTGCGGCAGCCGCTTCTTCCACCAGCGCCGCGTTTTGCTGGGTCACCTGGTCCATCTGGGTGATGGCCAGATTCACCTGGTCGATGCCGGTGGACTGTTCGTGCGATGCCGAGGCGATTTCGCCCATGATGTGGGTGACGCGCTCCACCGCGGTGAGGACTTCCTGCATCGTGGTACCGGCCTGGCTCGCTTGCTGCGAGCCGGACTGGATTTCCTGCGAGGTGGTTTCAATCAACTGCTTGATTTCGCGCGCTGCCTCGGCCGAACGCTGGGCGAGTGCGCGGACTTCGCTGGCCACGACGGCAAAGCCTTTGCCCTGTTCGCCGGCGCGGGCGGCTTCAACGGCCGCATTCAGTGCCAGGATATTGGTCTGGAAGGCGATTCCGTCGATGACCCCGATGATGTCGGTGATGCGCGCGGAGCTTTCGGTGATGCGCCGCATGGTGGCGACCATGCCATCGACCGCCAGTTCGCCCCGCTGCGCGGTGGCCGAAGCCCCCGCCGCGAGCTGGTCGGCCTGGCTGGCATTGTCGGCGTTCTGGCGCACGGCCGCCGCCAGTTGTTCCATGCTGGCGGCAGTTTCCTGCAGGGATGCCGCCTGCTCTTCCGTGCGGCTCGACAGATCTGTGTTGCCGGCCGCGATTTCCTGGGCCCCGGTATGGATCTCGCCGACGCTGTGGCGCACCTGGCGGATCATCCGCCGCAAGGCATCCTGGGTGCTGCGCAGGCTGTTGAGCAACAGATGCGCTTCGTTGTGGCTATCCGGTGGGCTGTCGGGGACGGCTTGACCGAGGTCGCCATTGCCCAGTCGTTGCATGCCGGTGACGACTTCATGCACAGGCCGCAGGGTGCGGCGGGCCAGCCAGAAGATCGACAGGGCAATCAGCAGCGTGCCGGCCAGCATCAGGCCCAGCTGAACCCACATCTGGCGGTTGCTGTCGGCCAGGTAATCGTCGACAGGGCCGAAGCCGTAGATCACCCAGTTCCAGTTGGGGATCGTTTTCCAGGACAGGAAGATCGGTTGTCTCGTGACGTAGACCTCCTGGGCGCCGATGGGTGCGCTGCGGAAAGCCTGGTTCATGGTGGCAAAATCGTCGGGTGGATTGCCGACGCTGAGCAGGTCGCCGGGCTTGCCGAACTGGCCGGCAACCCGGACCCAGTCCGTCTTGTCCAGCGTGGGACGGATAACGAAGAGCTGTCCATGGTCCGCCAGCAGGGCGGCGGTCAGGTCTTTCAGGACGGGGTCGATTTGCGCGCTGATGTCCAGGCGGTCGACGATACCGCCATAGATGGTTCCATCCGTGCTCTTGAGCGGGTTGGTGGTCACCAGGTGCCATTTCCGGTCCACCAGCTCGGGCACGTCCACGGTGACGCCGTGATCCAGTGCCTGGGCAATGGGATCGGCGGGATTCAGGATCTGTCCCAGAGCATGGTCGGGCTCGTCCTGGTATGCGCTGGCGATTCGCATCCAGCCCTTTGGGGTGCGGGCATACAGTTCGGTCGTCATGCCGGTGACGCTGCGCATCAGCGCGCGATTGCCGTTGAGTGATTTGCCCCCGGCGGCGAGGACCGGCATGCCGTTTTCGGTCTGGCCCGTGGGTTCGGGAACGCCGCCCAGGTAGCGGATCAGGACGGGATAGAGGGATTTGCTGCGTTCTTTGCCGATGTTGTAGATCAGCTGGAGGATGCGATCGTAGTCTTCCAGGCCCATCCGGTTGGTCGCGCCGACGTTGGCAATGGCTGTCTGGCGGCTTTGCCAGGTGACGATGGACGCCAGGGCCACCATGACCAGAACGGTCATGAGCGTGGCGGCCACGAACAGCTGCGTACCGAGGGTGGCATGGGACATGCGGCTGGTGCCGCGACGTCGCTTGAACATGGGTAGTCTCCGGACTGCAATGTATTTTGATTGGCAGGACGGCGGCATGCAATGTTCACTTGTCCCCGTAGCATAACGATACATGTCGGGTGGCGATCCGATATTGCCAATACGAAATACAGCTTATTACCGGTGGCCAATATTGGCGGCGTCAGGGTTGAGATCCGCCCGGGATGGCCTGTCGCGGCTCTTGAAAACCCTGGCCATCATCCCCAACTGTCCGGACAGTCCGCCCCGCCTCGCATCTATCCTGCGCGGTGTCTGGGCGTTTTGCGATTTCAACGAACCATCCCATCATCCGCACCATGAGCCAAACAGATACCCAAACGGCCGAAACCCTGGGCTTTCAGGCCGAAGTCAAACAGCTGCTGCACCTGATGATCCATTCCTTGTACAGCAACAAGGAAATCTTCCTGCGCGAACTCGTGTCGAACGCGTCCGATGCCTGCGACAAACTGCGCTTCGAGGCGATCGACCATCCGGAATGGCTGGAGGGCGATGGCGAGCTGCACATCCGGGTCGAATTCGACAAGGCCGCGCGCACGATCACCATCACGGACAACGGCATCGGCTTGTCGCGCGACGAGGCCATCGCCAACCTGGGCACGATCGCGCGATCCGGCACACGGGAATTCTTTTCCCAACTGACCGGCGACAAACAAAAGGACGCCCAGCTGATCGGCCAGTTCGGCGTGGGCTTTTATTCGTCCTTCATCGTGGCTGAAAAGGTTTCGGTGCGCAGCCGCCGCGCCGATTTGCCGGCCTCCGAAGGCGTTCTGTGGGAATCCGATGGCCAGGGGGAATTTTCCGTCTCCGCCATTGAACAGGCGGCGCGTGGCACGTCCGTGACGCTGACCCTGCGCGCCGACGAGGACGATTTCCTGTCAGGCTGGAAACTGCGCGAGGTGCTGCGCCGCTATTCGGATCACATCTCCCTGCCCATCCAGATGAAGAAGGAAGAATGGGATGCGGAAAAGTCCGAACAGGTCACCCGGGACGAATGGGAAACCGTCAATCAGGCTAACGCGCTGTGGACGCGGTCGAAATCCGACATCACCGACGAGCAGTACCAGGAGTTTTACAAGCACATCGCGCACGACCCCGAAAATCCGCTGGCTTGGACGCACAACCGCGTCGAGGGCCGCAGCGAATACACCCAACTGCTGTATGTCCCGAAGCGCGCGCCTTTCGACCTGTACGACCGCGATGCGCGCCGGGGCGTGAAGCTCTATATCAAACGCGTCTTCATCATGGACGATGCGGAACAGCTGCTGCCCACCTATCTGCGGTTCGTGCGCGGCGTGGTCGATTCCGCCGATCTGCCGCTGAACGTCTCGCGCGAGATCTTGCAGGAAAGCCGCGACGTGCGATCGATTCGCGAGGGCTGCGCCAAGCGCATCCTGAGTCTGCTGGAAGATCTGGCGAAGGACAAGCCCGAGGAATATACCGAGTTCTGGACGCAGTTCGGCCAGGTGCTCAAGGAAGGCGCGGGCGAGGACCCCGCCAACAAGGACCGCATTGCCGGCCTGATGCGCTTTGCTTCGACTCAGTCCGACAGCCCCGCGCAGACCGTCTCGCTGGCCGATTACATCGGCCGCATGAAGAAAGGCCAGGACAAGATCTACTACCTGACGGCGGATTCCTACGCCGCCGCCGCGCACAGCCCGCATCTGGAAGTCTTCCGACGCAAGGGTCTGGAAGTCCTGCTGCTGTCCGACCGTGTCGACGAATGGATGCTGTCCTACCTGCGCGAATTCGAAGGCAAGTCCCTGGCGTCGGTCGCCAAGGGCGGTCTGGATCTGGACGCGCTGGCCGACGAGGCGGAAAAGAAGCAGCAGGCTGAAGTCGCCGAAGCCTTCAAGCCGACGATCGAGCGCCTGAAGGCGGCATTGGACGGGCGGGTCAAAGAGGTCCGCGCCACCGTCCGCCTGGTGGATTCGCCCGCCTGCGTGGTGGTCGATGAAAACGAGCTCAGCCCGCACCTGCTGCGCATGCTGAAGGCCGCCGGTCAGGAAGCCCCCGAGGTCAAGCCGATCCTCGAGGTCAACCCGCAGCACGCCCTGGTCAAGCGCCTGGAAGCGCAGCCGGATGCCACCTTTGGCGATTGGGCCGAACTGTTGCTGGATCAGGCCCTGCTCGCCGAAGGCGCGGCGCTGAAGGACCCGGCGTCGTTCGTGAAGCGGATGAACGCGCTGCTGCTGGCGTGATGGTGGCATGACCCCTTGCGTTCAGCGCAAGTGTCGTCTGGCCGGATGATCGATTGGCCCTGCTGCTGGGAACTGGAGGGCCATCCGGTCAGGCCGGGCCTGCCATTTTCGGCGACATCCTGGCCTGTGCGCGGGTCAGGATGTATTCGATGAAGGTTGATGTCGAGCGCGTGTGGTAGCGGTTGGGCATATACAGCATGAACATCTCCGTGCCGAAGATGCTCAGGTACCAATCGTTCAGGGTGGTATCAACCTCGCCCCGCTCAATGTCGCTCTGGACCACATAATCCGGAACGATCCCCATCCCTAGACCGGACAGGATCGCGCGATGCAGGAACAGGAAGTTTTCCGACATCAGCGTGGGTTCCAGAAGTACTTCCTGACGGTGCTGTTCCCGATAGGCGGACAGGCGCAACTGTCGTCCCGCTACGCCCGACGTAATGATCGGTGACTTGGGCAGATCTTCCAGACAGTCGGGAAGGCCATTGCGTTCCACATAGGCATGAGAGGCACAGGCGACATAACGTACCCGGCCCATCGAGCGGGCCACAAGATTCTGCGGAGGGTTGGACATGACTCGAACGGAGATGTCGACTTCGTCACGCAGCATGTCGAGAATATGGTTCTCGAACATGACGTCCAGCACGATGCCGGGGTATAGCCGCTTGAAGTCCAGCAGCCAGCTTGTCATCACGACTTCACCAAAACCACTGGGAATGCTCAGGCGGATCCGGCCACGCAGCATGTGACCGAGTTCGCGGACCGAGTCTTTGGCAATGGCCAGTTCAGTCTGGATTTTGCTGCCGTGCTCGTAAAGCCGCAGGCCGACTTCCGTCGGTTCGATGCGCCGGGTGGTGCGGCGCACTAGTTGCTGGCCCAGAGAGCGTTCTAGCCGGTTCAGGTGATAGCTGACATTGGCACGGGTCATTTTCAGGCGCCGGGCGGCCGCGCTGAGGTTGCCCGCGTCCAGGATTTCGACCAGAAAAATCAGGGATTCCGCGTTCATGAAGGCTGTCGATCAAAGTCGCCCGGGACCGGCTGATTGCAGGTAGTCCTAGCGTTTATACGATATTAGGAAAAATTTATTTGACAGTGTGTCAACAATCTATGTCATTGTAAAGCGCATTGATCGATGAAAAAATGGTCCCACGTTCGAAGCACTTGAGTGCTCGATGAAGGAGACCCTGACATGACGCTTCCCCAGAACTCGCCGACACAGCCGCTCGTCACCTGGCGGCGTGAAGGCCCGATGCTGGTCGTAACCATCGATCATCCGCCTGTCAATGCGCTGGGTGTCGAGGTTCGGCGCGGGTTGCTGGCGGCCATCGAGGCAGCAGAGGCTGACGCAAGCACCCAGGCCGTACTGCTGCTGGGCGCCGGTCGCAATTTCATCGCCGGCGCTGACATCCGCGAATTCGGCCAGCCGCCGCAGGCGCCTTTGCTGACCGATGTTTGCAACCGCGTCGAGGCCTGCGCCAAACCGGTGGTCGTCGCCATCCAGGGTGCCGCGCTCGGCGGCGGCCTGGAAGTCGCGTTAGCCGCGCATTACCGGCTGGCGTTGCCGGGCGCGAAATTCGGTTTGCCCGAAGTCACGCTGGGATTGCTGCCGGGGGCCGGTGGCACGCAGCGCGCACCGCGCCTGATCGGTATCCAGGCGGCATTGACCCTGATGCTGGATGGCAAACCGATGGGCGTGCCTCAGGCGTTGCAATTGGGTCTGGTCGATCGACTGGGATCGACCGCCGACGCCTTGCAGGAAGGGCTGGTGTATACGCAGGAATTGCTGGCGGCCGGCGCGCCCGCGCGACCCACCCGGGACCGGCGGATTGCCGCGTCCGATGCCGATGCGGCGCGTCAGGCGATCGCTGCGGCGCGTGCCGCATTGGACAAGAAATATCACGGTCTGTTTTCGCCGGCCCGGATCATCGATGCCGTCGAGGCGGTGCTGGATCAACCGTTCGACGCCGGCCTGCGCCTGGAGCGTGACAGTTTCCTGCAATGCCTGGATACCCCGCAGCGGCAGGCACTGGTCCATGCGTTCTTTGCCGAGCGTGAAGCGGCCAAAATTCCTGAAGCCAGCCGAGCGCAGCCACGCCCCGTCGATCGCATCGGCATTGTGGGCGGCGGCACCATGGGGGCGGGCATTGCCGTCGCCATGCTGGACGCGGGCCTGCCGGTCGTCATGGTCGAGCGGGATGTCGAGAGCCTGGATCGTGGTCGCGCCAATGTCGCCAAGGTCTATGACAGCCTGGTGTCGCGTGGTCGGCTGGATCCGGCCGAACGTGACCGGCGCCTGGGCGGCTTCTCCGGTGCCACGGATTACATGGCTTTGTCGGCTGTGGATCTGGTGGTCGAGGCCGTGTTCGAGGATCTGGGCGTCAAGTCCGCCGTCTTTGCCGAGCTGGACCGGGTCTGCAAGCCCGGGGCGGTTCTGGCCACCAATACCTCGTATCTGGACATCAATCGGATCGCGGCAACGGTTTCCCGGCCGCGGGATGTCATCGGCCTGCATTTCTTTTCGCCCGCCAACATCATGAAGCTGCTGGAAATCGTGGTACCGGGCTCGGTCGCCGACGACGTCGTGGCCACCGGCTTTGCGCTGGCCAGGCGGCTGAAGAAGGTGGCCGTGCGGGCTGGCGTGTGCGATGGCTTCATCGGCAACCGTATCCTGGCCGTCTATCGCCAGGCGGCCGACTATATGATGGCCGATGGTGCTTCGCCGTATCAGATCGACCGTGCCGTGCGCGATTTCGGATTCCCCATGGGGCCGTTCCAGGTCACGGATCTGGCGGGCGGCGACATCGGCTGGGCGACCCGCAAACGCCGGGCCGCGACGCGGGATCCCCTGCTGCGCTACGTGCCGGTCGCCGATCGTTTGTGCGAACGCGGCTGGTTTGGGCAGAAGACCGGGCGCGGCTGGTACCTGTATCCGGAAGGCAGCCGAACTGGTCAGGAAGACTCTGAAGTTCTGGCGATTGTGGCCGAGGAACGGAACAAGATGGGTGCCGTGCAACGCAGCTTCACCAATGATGACATCCTGCGCCGCTACATGGCGGCCATGATCAACGAGGGTGCCAACGTCGTGCACGAAGGTATCGCATTACGGCCGCTGGATGTCGATGTCGCCATGCTGTACGGCTACGGTTTCCCGCGTCACCGTGGCGGCCCGATGCACTATGCCGATCAGGTGGGGCTGGACGTCATCCTGGCGGACATTCGCGCCTTTGCGGCGGAGGATCCCCATTTCTGGAAGCCGTCGCCTCTGCTGGTCGATCTGGCCGGGCGGGGCGGACATTTCAAAGACCTGAACCAGCTCAAAAAAATCTGAGGAGACACCACATGCGAGAGGCAGTCATTGTTTCGACGGCCCGGACGCCGCTGACCAAGGCGCACCGGGGCGAATTCAACATCACGCCGGGACCGACCTTGGCGGCGTTTGCCGTGCGCGCGGCCGTCGAGCGTTCGGGTATCGATCCCGCCCGCTTTGAGGACATGATCCTGGGTTGCGGCTATCCGGAAGGCACGACGGGGCGCAATGTGGCGCGCCAGACCGTGATTCGCGCGGGGCTTCCAGTTACCACGGCAGGCACGACCGTCAACCGCTTCTGTGCGTCGGGTCTGCAGGCCATTGCCATGGCGGCCGGACGCATCGTGCTGGAAGGCGTGCCCGCCATGATCGCGGGCGGCGTGGAAAGCTGCTCGCAGATCCAGGGACGCAGCGCCACTGATGCCGGGACCACTGGGATCGACCCGTGGATCGCCGAGCACAAGCCCGAACTCTACCTGTCGATGATCCAGACGGCCGACATCGTCGCCCGGCGCTACGGGATCGCGCGCGAGGACCAGGATCGGTTCTCCGCCGAGAGCCAGCGCCGCACGGCGCTGGCTCAGGAAACCGGCGTGTTCCGCGACGAAATCATCCCCTGCACGACCATCATGGCGGTCAAGGACAAGGAAACCGGGGTGGTATCCCAGGTCGAGGTGACGGTGGATCAGGATACCTGCAACCGTCCCGGGACGACCGTCGAAAGCCTTGCGAAGCTGGCTCCGATCATGGGGCCGGACCAGTTTGTCACGGCGGGCAATGCGTCCCAGCTGTCCGATGGCGCCTCGGCTTGCGTTCTGATGGAAGCGCGGGAAGCCGAACGTCTGGGCCTCGAGCCCCTGGGAGCCTTCCGGGGGCTGGCGGTCGCTGGCTGCGAGCCCGATGAAATGGGCATCGGCCCGGTGTTCGCCGTGCCACGCCTGCTGGAACGCTGCGGCCTGAAGGCCGACGACATCGGATTATGGGAACTGAACGAGGCCTTTGCCTCGCAGGCCCTGTACTGCCAGCAGACCCTGGGCATCCCGCACGAGCGGTTGAACGTCAATGGTGGCGCCATTTCCATCGGCCATCCCTTCGGCATGACTGGCGCGCGGCTGGCGGGTCATCTCCTGCTGGAAGGCCGGCGGCGCGGTGTGAAGTATGCCGTCGCCACCATGTGCATTGGCGGTGGCATGGGGGCAGCGGGGCTGTTCGAGATTTACTGATCGCAAGGAAATCCAATGGATTTAAAGTTCACTCCGGAAGAGGAAGCCTTCCGGCGGGAGGTGTGCGCCTTTTTGCAGGCAAAGTTGCCACACCGTTTGTCCGACAAGGTTGCGGGTGGCAAGCACCTGAGCAAGGCCGACATGCAGGCGTGGCATGCCATCTTGAACGAGCAGGGCTGGCTGGCCAGTCACTGGCCCGTCGAATACGGTGGTACGGGTTGGGATGCGGTGCGCAAGTTCATTTTCGATCACGAGTGCGCCCTTGCGAATGCGCCGCGGGTCGTGCCCTTTGGTGTCAACATGCTGGGCCCCGTGCTGATCAAATACGGGACCGAGGCTCAAAAGCGATACTGGCTTCCCCGGATCCTGGATGGGTCCGACTGGTGGTGTCAGGGCTATTCCGAGCCGGGAGCGGGATCTGATCTGGCGGGATTGCAGACCAGCGCTGTGCGCGATGGTGACCACTATGTCGTCAATGGACAGAAGACCTGGACCACACTGGGCCAGCACGCGAACATGATCTTCTGCCTGGTGCGGACGGATTCGACCACCAAGAAGCAGGCGGGTATCAGCTTTCTGCTTATCGACATGAATTCTCCCGGTGTCGAGGTGCGGCCCATCATCACGCTGGACGGCGAACATGAGGTCAACGAGGTCTTCTTTACCGACGTCCGCGTTCCGGCGGAAAACCTGGTGGGTGAAGAAAATCGTGGCTGGACCTGCGCCAAATACTTGCTGACTTATGAACGCACGAACATTGCCGGGGTTGGCATATCAGTGGCGGCATTCGGCCGGCTTAAGCGTGTGGCGGCCAAGCTGCTGAAAAATGGCCGCCCGCTGGATCAGGACCCCGTATTTGCGGCTAGGCTCGCCCGGGTGGAGATCGACCTGGAAAACATGAAGCTCACCAATCTGCGCGTGATTGCCGCAGTCGCGGGGGGCGGTGTGCCAGGTGCGGAAAGTTCCATGCTGAAGATCCGTGGTACCCAGATTCGTCAGGAAATCACTTCGATCATGCGCCGTGCCATGGGGCCGTATGCCCGGCCGCTGATCCCCGAAGCCCTGGAAGAAGGCTATGCCGGAGTCCCTGTGGGGCCGGAGGAGGCCGCTCCGGTATCCCTGCAGTACTTCAATAATCGCAAGCTGTCGATCTTTGGCGGGTCCAATGAGATTCAGCGCAACATCATTTCCAAGATGATTCTCGGACTGTGAGGGAGATCAGCGCATGAATTTCGAACATACCGAAGACCGCCGCATGATGGCGGAATCCCTGGGGCGCTATCTCCGGGAACAGTATTCTTTCGAGACGCGCGACCGGATCGCGCGATCGGATGCCGGCCTGAGCGAACCCCACTGGCGGCAGATGGCTGACATGGGCATTGTCGGGGCCTTGTTCCGTGAGGACCAGGGTGGCTATGGTGGGACCGGCTTCGATGTAGCCGTAGTTTTCGAGGAACTGGGGCGGCGACTGGTGGTGGAACCCTTTCTGGGGGCTTTAATGGCTGGCCATGCGCTGGCGCAGGCCGGCTCGGATGCGCAGCGTGCACAGTTGAGTGCCATCATCCGAGGTACCTGTAAATCCGCCTTTGCCCATGCCGAACCGGATTCCGGTTTCGAGCTGTCGCGGGTGACGACACAGGCGGTCCGAGCCGAAGGCAGCTGGGTGATCGACGGTGCGAAGGCCGTGGTGTCGCAGGCCGAGGCGGCCGACGTCTTCGTTGTCAGCGCGCGGACATCCGGCGATGCAACTGACGAACGGGGCATCTCCTTGTTCCTCGTGCCAGCGAAGACTGCCGGCCTGAGCCTGCGCGGCTACCCTTTGGTGGACGGCGGTCGAGCTGCGGAAGTCATGTTGTCCAACGTCCGCTTGCCTGACGATGCCCTGCTGGGGCCGGCGGATCACGCCTTTGCGGTGATCGAGCGGGTGATCGGCGCCGGTGTCCTGGCCCTGTGCGCGGAAAGTCTGGGCGCTATGGAAGTGGCCAAGGAAGAAACCCTGGAATACCTGCGAACCCGCAAGCAGTTCGGTGTGCCGATTGGCGGCTTTCAGGCGCTGCAGCACCGCATGGTGGATGTGCTGCTGGAGATCGAGCAGGCGCGTTCGGCGGTGATCCGTGCAGCTGCGGCGTTTGATGAAGAGGATCGTCTGGTTCGGGAAAAGGCCTTGTCGGCCGCCAAGTTCACGATCGGTCGGATCGGTACCCTGGTGTCCGAGGAGGCAATCCAGTTGCATGGCGGGATCGGTATGACCTGGGAACTGCCCTTGTCGCATTATGCCAAGCGTCTGATCATGATCGATCATCAGCTAGGCGATGAGGACTTTCACCTGCAACGATTCATGGCGTTGGGCGAGGTCCGGTCATGAGCGATGCGCTGATTGTCCGTCGCACTGGGCCGGTCGCGGTGCTGATCAACCATAATCCGGCGGCGCGCAACGCGCTGAGGCCTGAATATTACGCGGCCCTGCGCCAGGCGCTGGACGAGGCGGCTGCGGATGCCGACGTCGGGGTTGTCGTCCTGACGGGCGCTCAGGGCTATTTTTGCGCGGGTGGTGATCTGAAACAGCTGGCCAAGCGCCGTGAACTGACCGAAGCGCAGCGCCGCGAGAGGATCGAAGCCCTGCACGATACGGTCCGTGCCATCCGCAATTGCCCCAAGCCGGTGATTGCTGCTGTCGATGGCGGCGCCGCCGGCGCGGGGGTGTCGATCGCGCTGGCCTGCGACCTGCTGGTGATGGCTCGTGACGCCTATCTATCGCTGGCCTATGTGAAGGTCGGCCTGAGCCCGGATGGCGGGGCGACGGCGTTTTTGTCCGAGTTCATGCCGCGCCAATTGCTTGCCGAACTCGTGCTGACCGGCGACCGGATTCCGACTGAACGTCTGGCGATGCTGGGTGTGGTCAATCGGGTCGCGGAACCAGGCGGTGCCGAGCAGGAAGCCATTTCGATGGCAACCCGTCTGGCGCAGGGGCCGCAGCGGGCCATGGCCCGCATCAAGGCGCTGTCGCTTAGTGCATACCGTGACAGCGTGGAATCCCAGCTGGATGCGGAAGCCCGCAACATGACGGTATCGCTTGGGGATACCGAATCCGCCGAAGGGATCCGGGCCTTCTTCGACAAGCGTCCCGCTGCGTTTTCCTCCTTGAGGAAAGCATCATGACGATGGAAACTTCCCGACTGCCGCTTGAGGGCGTGCGTGTCCTGGATCTTTCCCGGGTATTGGCCGGCCCGATGTCCGCCATGGCGCTGGGGGATCTGGGTGCCGAAGTGATCAAGGTCGAGCACCCCCATCGGGGCGACGATACGCGGGATTGGGGCGTGCGCATTGGCCTGACGGAGACGGCGTATTTCAACAGCGCCAATCGCAACAAACGGTCTATTACCCTGGATCTGAAGTCTTCCGAGGGTCAGAGACTGGCTCGTGAACTGGCGCTGCAGTGCGACATAGTCATACAGAATTTCAAAGTCGGCGGTGCTGACCGCATGGGACTGGGCTATGAGGAACTCAGTGCCTTGAATCCACGGCTGATCTACTGTTCGATTTCCGGCTACAACAGCCATGGCCCGGAGGCTACTCGGCCCGGCTACGATCTGGTCGTGCAAGGCGAGACCGGGCTGATGGCACTGAATGGCGACTTCGGCCAGCCGCCGTTGAAGTTCGGCGTGGCCGTGGTCGATATGTTTACCGGCATGTATTCTGCCCAGGCTGTGCTGGCTGCGCTCTACGACAGGGAACGTACCGGGCGCGGGCGTCACGTTCAGATGGCACTGTTCGACTGCGGCCTGACGATATCTTCCTACTATGGGCTTGAAGCGCTGCTGCGCGGCGAAGATCCGCCGAAATACGGCAACAATCATCCGTCCATCATGCCTTATGGCGTGTTCGAGGCGCAGGATGGCCCGCTGGTCATCACGGTTGGCAATAACAGCCAGTTCGAACGTTTCTGCCGCGAAGTCATTGAGCGTCCCGACCTGGCTGATGACGAGCGGTTCAAGACCAATCTGCAGCGTGCGGCCAACCGCGACGCGCTGAATCCCGAGTTGATTCGCGAGATCGGCCTGCGGCCCCGTGCGCAGCTACTGCAGCGGCTGGCGAACTGCGGCATTCCGTGCGGCGAGGTGCTGGGCCTGCATGAGGCCCTGACGTCTCGCCGTACGGTGGGTGGGGGGCTGGTCCGGGACTTGCCGCACCCGCATGCGGATGCCAATTATGTGCTGGCGCCCCCGTATCGTTTCGATGGGCAGCGGCCTCCGGTCCGTCGAGCGCCGCCGCAGCTGGGAGCGGACACCGGGGAGGTCCTGCGCACTCTGCTGAATCTGGGCGAGGATGACCTGGAGCGGCTCAAGGCCAGCAAGGTGATTTAAACCGTCGGACATCGACGGGATCAGAACATGGAAGGAGACACACCATGAAGACCGGATACCGGACGGACATCACCCGGCTGTATGACATTCGGCTGCCGATCGTGGCGGGCGGGCTGATGTGGCTGGCCAATGCAGAGTACGTGGCCGCTGCATCGCGCGCAGGCATCATGGGCTTCATCACGGCTGCGACCTTTCCCGAGGAGCGTGCCTTACGCGATGAAATTCGTCGGTGCCGCGATCTGTGCGAGGGTGGACCCTTTGGCGTCAACGTCTCGATGCTGCCCAAGCTGGTGCCTGGCGAAAAGACGCAGCAGGTGTTCGAGATCATCGTCGACGAGGGCGTGCGTTTCGTCGAAACATCAGGGCGTAGCCCTGAGGCTTATCTGCCGCTGCTGAAGGCGGCTGGCGTGAAGGTGCTGCACAAGGTTCCGGCTGTCCGCTACGCCGTCAAGGCACAGTCCCTGGGTGTGGATGCCGTGGCCATCGTGGGGGCGGAATGTGGTGGTCATCCGGGCATGGACATGGTGGGTACGATCGTCAATGCGGCCTGGGCCGAGCAATCGCTGCACATACCCTATCTGGTGGGCGGCGGCATCGGTACCGGATCCCAGATTGTGGCTGCATTGGCCATGGGGGCGTCTGGAGTCGTGATGGGAACCCGTTTCCTGGTGGCCGACGAGATCTGGGCACACGAGGAATTCAAGCAGCGGCTGATCACGGCGCAGCCGACCGACACCGATCTATGCATGCAGTCGGTGAAGAACACCGTGCGGACCCTTCGCAATGAAACGACTGCGCTGGTCAAGGCCATGGAGACTCAAAATCCCCAGGTGACCATTTCGGATCTGATGCCACTGGTGTCTGGCCAGATCGGGCGTAATGCCTACAAGACGGGAGATTGGTCCCGAGGGTTGCTGGCCGCGGGTCACGCTCTGGCGTTTGTGGACCGGGCTGAGCCGCTGGCAGTCATCGTGGGCCGGTTGGCGACCGAAATGGATCGGGCGAGTCAGCGCCTGAACCAGCTGCAAACTCAGGTCTTGGCGGCGTGAGACAAGGTTTTCAGGTGGTATCCCGCACAGGATGAGATCCGGTGGTATTGCCGCGACTCGGATGCGGCGTCAGTGGTCCGGACACGGGAGTTCGGGTCGCAACAGCAGGTTCCCGGAAGGAACCCATGAATCTTACAAAAGGAGAGATGTGATGGTTCGAGAAATTGGCAAATTGTGTGCCTTGTCGGCGGTCGCCCTGTGCCTGCAGATGGGCTCGGCAGCGGCGGATGAGATCCTGGTTGGGGTCGAAGGTCCGATGACGGGCAGCCTGGCTCGTGAAGGTGGCGGCATGATCCAGGGGGTTGAAATTGCTGCTGAACTGTTCAACAAGTCCAATGGCAAACATACCATCAAGCTGATCAAGATCGACGACGAGTCGCAGCCGGCCAAAGCCGTGGCGGCGGTTGAGAAACTGGCGGGCGACGGTGTCGTCGCCATTACGGGCGGGTATGGTTCAAACAACGTTGGGCCGGCTTCCGACGCAGCCAACAAGTTGGGCCTGCCGTACATTACGTCCGGCGCCGTGGCCGATGGTCTGACCCAGCGCGGCTTCAAGACATTTTTCCGGGTCAACAACACGGCCGGCTATCAGAAGGCCCTGGTTGGCCTGATGGACACCATGAAGGTCCAGGCTGTGTCCATCCTGTATTCGACCAAGGAAGCCAATTCCCGTCTGGCCGCCGATACGGAAAAGGAGCTGGCGGGCAAGGGCGTGAAGGTCAGCATGCATGCCTTCGATCCAGCCACGACCGACTTCAAGCCGCTCATCAACAAGGTGCGTCTGAAGGACAAGGCCGACATCATCCTGATGGTGGGCTATGAGAACGATTACGTGGGTATTTTGCGCGCCGCGAAAGTCCTGAAGCCCAAGGTCAAGGCCATGGTCGGCGTCTGGGGCCTGGTCACGCCCAAAATGATCAAGGAATTCCCGGACATCGCCCAGAACATCTATGGGACGGCCGCTCTGTCGTATCCGGTGGAGTTCACCTCGCAGGAAGGCAAGGACTTCGAAACCGCCTACGCGGCGCGGTTCAAAGAGGATGTCGGCTATCTGCAGCAGTTCGGCTACGTCCAGGGCCAGGTGCTCTTCGAGGCCATTGCCCGTGCGGCTGACAAGGGCACGCTGAAATCGGGCGGTGTCGCCCAGGAACTGGCGGCGACCGATGCGCAGACCCTGATCGGGCGGGTGCAGTTCAACACCAAGGGTGACAACGTCAATTTTTCGCACCGCATCGGCCAGGTTCAGGGCGAAAAGATCGTGCTCGTGTGGCCCGCAGAGGGGGCCAACGGCAAGATGGTCTACCCCGGAGTGCCCTGGTAAGCATTCCAGCACCTTGATGTGCCGGCAGTTGCGCAACATCGCGCTGCCGGACTGATGGGCTTCATTTGAATTTGGAGCAAGCCTTCCATGATGGAACTCATTTTTCAGTCGCTGTATTCCGGGGTGTTGCAGGGGGGGTCGTACGCACTGATCGCCCTGGGATTGGCACTGGTCTTCGGGACGATGAAGGTGATCAACCTGGCCCACGGGGAACTCGTCCTGTTGGCCGCTTATATTGCGTATTCGGTGGAGGCGAACCTGGGCGTCAGTCCGATCTTCGCTATTCCCATTGCCCTGGTTCTGGTCTGTTTCTGCTCGGTGCTGGTCTATTGGCTGGTCAGCATGATCCGCGCAGACCGGGAATTGAATTCACTGATCCTGACTTATGGCGTCGGGGTCATTGTGACCAATGCGATCCTGCTGACCTGGTCGGCGGATGTGCATTCGACGTCGTCGAGCTGGCTGCAGGATGCTGTGGTCCTCGGGCCCTTGTACAGCATGCGTGGCGAGGTGCTGTTCTTCATTGTCGCGTTGATATTGATGGCTGGACTCTGGTGGTGGCTGTCGCGCAGCTGGTACGGGCGCGCGGTGCGGGCCGTTTCCAGCAACCGCGCGGCTGCCAAGCTGATGGGCATCAATCCGCGCACAACGGAAATCGTCTCCTTCGTCGTGGCGGGAATCCTGGCATCCTTTGCCGGTGTAGCCATCTTCAGTTACGGCGTCATCCAGCCGGCCTTCGGCCATGCGCTGACGATCAAGGCGTTCATCATCACAGTCCTGGCCGGGATCGGCTCGATTCCGGGCGTACTGATCGGCGGGCTTCTGCTGGGTATCGCCGAGGCGCTGACTGTCACTCTGTATAGCTCGGCCCTGCAGGAGTTAGTCGGCATGGTGCTGTTCCTGCTGGTGCTGTTCATCATGCCCAATGGTCTGTTTGGCGCCAAGGCAAGGAGAGGATGATCATGAAAATATCAAAATCCGCACTGATTGGAGTGGTGCTGGCCTATGTGGCCGTCCCGTGGCTGCTGGGCGACAATAACTATGTCATGAGCCTGATCGTGGCTGCTTTGATCATCGGCGGCATTGCGCTGGCCTGGGCCTTGCTGGGTAACCTGGGCGGCATGGTGAGCTTCGGTCATTCCGCATTTTTCGGCGTGGGGGCCTATGTGTCCGCGCTGTTGACGATGAATGCCGGCGTGCCGGTGCTGCTGGCCATGCTGCTGGGCGGTGTTGGCGCTGTCCTGGCATCGCTGGTGATGTTGCCGGTGTTACGGCTGAAGGGGCCCTATTTTTCCCTGGCCATTCTGGCGTACGCCCACATCTTCAGGATTGTGGCCACCGAATGGGAGTCCGTCACAGGCGGCTCGGGCGGTCTGTCCAGCGTCCCACAATTGCCGGTGCTGATGGGCCTGGATCTGTCCAGCAAGACGGGCAGCTATCTGCTCATCCTGACCCTGCTCGTGCTGTTCGTACTGGCCTATCAGATCATCCGCACCAGCCACTACGGGATTGCATTGCGTGCCATGCTCGGCAGCGAGGATGCCACCCGGGTCGTGGGGGTCAACAGCGTCTTGCTGAAAGCAATGATGCTGTTCGTGTCGGCCTTCATGACCGGTGTGGTCGGGGCCTTCAACGTACATTACATCAACTTCCTGGAACCCGACTATGCCTTCAACAGCACGTGGGTGATGTTGCCCATCGTGGCTGCCATTTTCGGCGGGTACCGCACGATCGCAGGTCCCATTATCGGCGCAGTGACGGTTTACCTGGTGGATCAGCTCATTTTCAAGAACATCATGCCGACCGGTCACCAGTTGGTGCTGGGCGCGTTGCTGGTGGCCATGATTATCGGCAGCCCGGCGGGCCTGGTGCCGCTGGTGCGCAAGATTCCAGGTATGAAACGGGTCGCCGCGGGTTCCACCGGAGGACAGACATGCTGAAGCTGGAAAATCTTTCAGTTCGGTTCGGCGGACTGACCGCCGTCAACTCGGTCAGCCTGTCGGTGCGTTCAGATGAGGTGGTCGGCCTGGTGGGCCCCAACGGCGCCGGCAAGACCACACTGTTCAACGCGCTTTCTGGGCTGGTCCGGCCGTCGAGCGGGCGGATCTTGTTCGAGGCGCGCGACATCGTGCGTATGCCGCTGCACTGTCGGGCGCGGATAGGAATCGGGCGTACGTTTCAGATCCCTCAGCCCATGCACGAACTGACCGTGCGGGAAAATCTGATCGTGGCCCAGCGTTTTGGCACCGGACGCGTCGATGACGCGCGGATCGACGAGGTGCTGGAGTTCACCAATCTGTCGGGTAAGGCGGAGTACGATGCGGCGACCGAGCTGGCACTGACGGAACTCAAGGCGCTCGAAGTGGCCAAGGCCCTGGCCACCAACCCAAAGCTGCTCATGCTCGATGAAGTGCTGGCAGGCCTGGAGACATCGGGTAAACGACGCTTTATGGGCATGCTCAAGGACATGCATGCGCAATTTTCGGTCGGGATACTGATCATCGAGCACGACATCGAGACGATCAGCAATCTATGCGATCGCGTCGCAGTGCTGAATTTCGGTGAACTGATCGCAGATGGGACCCCCGACGAGGTCTTCCACAATCCGGAAGTGATTACAAGCTATACAGGAGCCAGCCATGCTTGAGATTACCAATGTCCGGGCCGGCTACGGGGCCATCAACGTGCTGTGGGATGTCTCGCTGTCCATCCCGCAGGGCAAGTTGACCACCATTGTCGGGCCCAATGGTGCTGGCAAGACCACACTGTTGCGCGCCATCATGGGGCTGATTCCCCTGAGTCAAGGCGATATCGTCTTCGATGGCCGGTCGCTGGCTGGCGGCTCGACCTGGGATCTGCTCGGGCAGGGTATCGCGATGATCCCCGAAGGCCGGATGGTGTTCAAGGACATGTCGGTCGAGGAAAACCTGATGCTCGGCGCTTATCCGAAGACACGCCGGGCCGCGGCCCGCGCCAATTGCGACAAGGCCTACGCCATGTTTGCGCGCCTGAAGGAACGCCGCCATCAGTTGGCGGGTACCCTGTCGGGTGGCGAAGCCCAGATGCTGGCCATGGCACGCGGGCTGATGTCCGATCCACGTCTCCTCATCATCGATGAACCATCGCTGGGCCTGGCGCCCGTGGTGGTCAACGAGCTGTTCGATGTGCTGGCCGGGCTCAAGCAGGAAGGCCGCACTATCGTGCTGGTCGAACAGAACACACATAAGGCAGTCGGTGTGGCCGATCAGGTTCATCTAATGCAGGGTGGCAAGGTCCAGCTCTCACAGGCGGCAGCCGACGTTGATATCGAGGCCCTGCATGAACTCTATTTCGCCCGCTGACATGCTGCCCGCCGAACTCGCCGCCAGGCTCAGCGACAGCGCGATCGGTGCCGGTTTTGCCGCACAGACCGGTTGCCGGATCGTTGCCTGGGAAGACGGCCGCGCTGAACTGGCGCTGGATATCGAGCCCCGGCATCTGAACCGGGGCGGTACCGTCCACGGCGGGGTTCTGGCAACGCTGATCGACGTGACCGGCGCTCTGGCGGGACTGTATACCGGTTCGGCCGATCGGGTACGTGGGGCCGTCACCCTGTCGCTGAACATCAGCTATACGGGGCAGGTATCTGCTGGAACGCTGCGTGCATACGGAAAGGTGCAGTCCGCCGGCCGCAGCGTTTTCTTTTCCCGGACCGAGGTCTTCGATTCGGCAGGACACCCGATCGCGCATGGAGATGCCGTCAATCGTTATCGACGCGGCAGCGAAGGGGCCACGTCACATTCTTCGCCTATAAAGGAATGACCCATGAAAGTTCTGGTGCCCGTGAAGCGGGTGGTTGATTACAACGTCAAAGTCCGCGTCAAGAGCGACGGCAGCGGGGTCGATCTGGCCAATATCAAGATGTCCATGAATCCGTTCGATGAGATCGCCGTGGAAGAGGCGGTGAGGCTGAAAGAAGCCGGCCTGGTCGAGGAAGTGGTTGCGGTCACCTGTGGTGCCGCCGTCTGTCAGGAAACGCTGCGCACCGCCATGGCCATCGGGGCCGACCGGGGCATTCTGGTGCAGACTGATGCTGAATTGCAGCCGCTGGCGGTCGCCCGGCTGCTGCACGCAGTCTGCCAGCGAGAGCAGGTTCAGTTGATCATCTGCGGCAAGCAGGCAATCGATGATGACGCTGGTCAGACCGGGCAGATGCTCGCGGCGCTGCTCGGGTGGCCGCAGGCAACTTTCGCATCGAAATTGGTTCTGCAGAATGGCCGCGCGACGGTCACACGAGAAGTCGATGGTGGTCTGGAAACCCTGGAGCTGAGCTTGCCGGCGGTCGTGACGACCGATCTCCGGCTCAATCAGCCGCGCTATGCCACTCTGCCCAATATCGTGAAGGCCAAGAAAAAGCCGCTGATCACGCTGACCTCGGACGAGCTTGGCATCCCGGTGACCGGACAACTGACCGTGTTGCAGGTGGCGGAGCCGCCCCGGCGCAGCGCCGGTGTCCAGGTTTCGGATGTCGCCCAACTGGTCGATCGACTCAAGAATGAAGCCAAGGTGATTTCATGACTATTCTCGTCCTTGCCGAACACGACAATCAGAACCTCAAAGCCGCCACGTTCAATACCGTCGCCGCCGCAACGTCACTGGGAAACGACGTCCATCTGTTGGTGGCCGGTGCCGATTGCCAGGCGGTTGCCCAGCAGGCCAGCGGCCTGGCGGGGGTTGCCCAAGTCTTGTTGGCTGATGACCTGCGATATCGGGACCAACTGGCAGAGAATCTGGCAGCCCTGATCATGGCGCATGCCGATGGCTACAGCCATATTTTGGCCGCCGCTTCACCGGTCGGCAAAAGCACGCTGCCGCGCGTGGCGGCTTTGCTGGGCGTCGCGCAGATTTCGGATGTGGTCTCGGTTGAGAGCGCGGACACCTTTGTCCGGCCGATTTATGCCGGAAATGCGCTTGCGACGGTTCGCAGTGCCGATCCAGTCAAAGTCCTGACCGTCCGCACGACGGCATTCAACCCAGTCGCCATCGGTGCGTCCGCGCCTATCCAGACTTTGGGCGTCGGACCCGATCTGGGGCTGGTCCGGTTGGTGGGTCGGGAATTGACCCAGAGCGAGCGCCCCGAGCTGGCCGCCGCTGACGTCGTCGTGTCCGGTGGCCGTGGCCTGGGCAGCAGCGAGCACTATCATCAGGTTCTGGAGCCCCTGGCTGATCGGCTTGGGGCTGCCTTGGGCGCCTCGCGGGCAGCGGTGGATGCAGGGTTCGCACCGAATGATTATCAGGTTGGGCAGACCGGCAAGATCGTGGCGCCGCAGCTGTATATTGCGGTGGGGATTTCGGGCGCCATCCAGCATCTGGCGGGTATGAAGGATTCGAAGGTCATCGTGGCCATCAACAAGGATCCCGAGGCGCCCATCTTCCAGGTCGCGGATTATGGGCTGGTGGCAGACCTGTTCGAGGCCGTGCCCGCACTAGTGCAGGCGCTGGCCTGATAGACCGACGTTGGTTCGGTTTGTCTTCCAGTCCGGTTCTGGCCATAATCGGCCTGATCCCTGCCGTGGATGCCCCGTCCGATGACGGGCCATCCACGGCATCGAACCGACTGGAGACCGATTGATGAAATCCCGCGCCGCCGTGGCCTTCGAGGCTGGCAAACCCCTGCAGATCGTCGAAATCGACGTCGAACCGCCCCGCAAGGGCGAAGCCCTGATCAAAATCACCCACACGGGCGTCTGCCACACCGATGCCTTCACCCTGAGCGGCGACGACCCCGAGGGCGTTTTCCCGGCCGTCCTGGGACACGAAGGCGCCGGCGTGGTGGTGCAGGTGGGTGAGGGCGTCACCAGCGTCGCGCCCGGCGATCACGTCATCCCCCTGTACACCGCCGAATGCGGCGAATGCCTGTTCTGCAAATCGGGCAAGACCAACCTGTGCGTGGCCGTGCGCGCCACCCAGGGCAAGGGTGTGATGCCTGACGGCACCACGCGGTTTTCCTACCAGGGCAAGCCGATCTACCACTACATGGGGTGTTCCACATTCAGCGAATACACCGTCGTGGCGGAAGTCTCTCTGGCGAAGATCGACCCCGAGGCCAACCCCGAACAGGTCTGCCTGCTGGGCTGCGGCGTGACCACCGGCATCGGCGCCGTGCGCAACACGGCCAAGGTGCAGCCGGGCGACACGGTGGCCGTCTTCGGCCTGGGCGGCATCGGCCTGGCTGTGGTGCAGGGCGCGCGCCAGGCGGGCGCCGGCCGCATCATCGCGGTGGACACCAATCCCGACAAGTTCGCCCTGGCGAAGGTCTTCGGTGCCACCGACTGCGTCAACCCCAAGGACCATGCCGAACCCATCCAGCAGGTCATCGTAGGCATGACCGGCTGGGGCGTGGACCACAGCTTCGAGTGCATCGGCAACGTTAACGTCATGCGCGCCGCGCTGGAATCCGCCCACCGGGGCTGGGGGCAGTCCATCATCATCGGTGTGGCCGGGGCCGGACAGGAAATCTCCACCCGGCCTTTCCAACTGGTCACCGGCCGGTCCTGGCGCGGCACGGCGTTTGGCGGCGTCAAGGGGCGGTCCCAACTGCCTGGCATGGTCCAGGAAGCCATGCGCGGCGACATCGACCTGGCGCCCTTCGTCACCCACACCATGGGGCTGGACGGCATCAATGATGCCTTCGACCTGATGCACGAGGGCAAGTCGATCCGGTCGGTGGTGCATTATGGAAATCACTGAGCGCCACACCAGCTTCGGCGGTCGCCAGGAGGTCTGGCGGCATGAATCCGCCGTGCTCGGCTGCACCATGCGCTTTGGCATCTACCTGCCCGCCGCCGCCGTGCGCGGCGAACCCTGCCCCGTGCTGTACTGGCTGTCGGGCCTGACCTGCACGGAACAGAACTTCATCACCAAGGCCGGCGCCCAGGCCTATGCCGCCCTGCACGGTCTGATCGTGGTCGTCCCCGACACCAGCCCGCGCGGCGAAGCCGTGGCCGACGACCCTGCTTACGACTTGGGGCAGGGTGCAGGCTTCTACCTGAATGCCACCCAGGCACCGTGGGCCGCGCATTACCGCATGCAGGATTACGTCGCGCAGGAACTGCCCGACCTGATCAAGCAGCACTTCCCAGCTTCCAGCGCGCGCAGCATATCGGGCCATTCCATGGGCGGACACGGCGCGCTGGTCACGGCCTTGCGCCATCCGGGGCGCTACCGCAGCGTGTCCGCCTTTTCGCCCATCGTCGCGCCGTCTCAGGTGCCTTGGGGCCAGAAGGCGTTTGCCGCGTACCTAGGGGGGGATCGGGCGGCATGGGCGCAGTGGGATGCGGTCGAACGGATCCGTTCGTTGCCCGCCGATACCGAACGCCTGCCCTTATTGGTGGACCAGGGTCTGGCGGATGAATTCCTGGACGTGCAACTGCGCCCCGACCTGCTGGAGTCCGCCTGCCACGACGCCAACTACCCACTGACCCTGCGCAGGCAGGCCGGGCATGATCATAGCTATTACTTCATCGCCAGCTTCATTGGCGATCATGTGGCGTTTCATGCGGCGGCGTTGAAGGGATAGGTCGCAAGCGCGTGTAGGATGATCGGCCTGCGGGTCAGCAGTGATTGTCAGCTTGCTGATGTATGCGCTGGCGTAGCGTATCGAAGTAGGTCTTGTCCGCAGAGGCGGCAGGAGGAGATTTGGCGCCAGCCAGCAGCGCATCTGCAATTGGGTGCGTTCCTGATCCTTGCGGATCAGTTCTCGGACATATTCGCTGTGCGTGCCGAATCCTCGCTCACCGCTGATACGCACGACGAAGCAGAGAGAACAGCTGCGTCAACGATGCCGCAGACAGCATCGTTGACGAGGTTTGCTCAGTCCAGCATCTTCAGCAACGCCTTGGCGGCGGGCTCGGATGACGCTGGATTCTGACCGGTGATCAGCAGGCCGTCGCTGACCACGTACGGCTGCCAGTCACCGCCTTTGCTGTAATTGCTGCCGTTCTTTTTCAGCATGTCTTCCACCAGGAACGGTACCACTTTGGTCAGGCCGACGGCCTCTTCCTCGGTATTGGTGAAGCCGGTGACCGACTTGCCTTGGACCAGCGGTTTGCCATCGGCCGACTTAACGTGGCGCAGCACGCCGGGTGCGTGGCATACGGCAGCGACCGGCTTGCCGGCGGCCAGCGTGGCTTCGATCAGCGCGATCGATGTGGCGTCTTCGGCCAGATCCCACAGCGGACCGTGGCCGCCCGGATAGAACACTGCGTCGAAGTCGGTGGCCGAGACATCCTTCAGCTTCTGCGTGCTAGCCAGTACGGTCTGAGCCGCCGGGTCATCCTTGAAACGGCGAGTGGCATCGGTCTGCGCCGACGGATCGTCGCTCTTCGGATCCAGCGGCGGCTGCCCGCCATGCGGCGAGGCCACTGTGATCTGTGCGCCAGCGTCCTTGAACACGTAGTAAGGCGCGACGAATTCTTCCAGCCAGAAACCCGTCTTCTTGCCGGTGTCACCCAGTCGATCGTGCGAAGTGAGAATCATCAGAATTTTCATGAATTGTCTTCTTTGAATGGGGGATGGGAAAGCGAGGGGTCTTGCTGACGAGGCCTCATTCGCTGGCGACGCGAACCACCAGCTTACTAAAATCGCTGCCGTTTAGCATGCCAATGAAGGCCTGGGGCGCTTGGAAGTCGATCACTCTGCCGTCTGAATTGTGATCGTCTAGGATCTCGCTAACTCGCAGGCTGATGAAAGGATGCCCAGTCCTTCGTTTCGATCGGCAGTTTGCTGAGCGAAGCCGGCGTTGAATGACGGAGAGACACGTCCGGCGAATGACGGCTCCTGGCCGACACCAGCCATTAGAAGTCCTGGCAATCCTTCACTGCGCAGGCAACATCTCCGGATTCCAAACCACCTCCCAAAGATGCCCATCCGGGTCCTGGAAGTACCCCGCATATCCGCCCCAGAATGTATCCAGCGCCGGCTTCACGATCACCGCGCCGGCCGCTCGTGCCTGGGCCATGACCTCATCCACCTCGGCCCTGGACGAGACATTGTGCCCAAGGCTGAATTCCGTGGCGCTGGCCGAGCCCAGCGGCAGGCCCGAGTCCTTCGCCAGGCTTTTGCGGGGCCAGATGGCCAGCCTCAACCCCGGCTGCAGATCGAAAAAAGCGACGGCGCCGTTTTCGAATTGTTCGCCGACGATGCCTTCGGTCGCCAGCCCCAGGCCGTCCCGGTAGAACCGCAGGGACCGTTCCAGGTCATCGACTCCCAGGCTGATGACTGTGATGCGTGGTTTCATGACTGTTTTCCCCTCGCTGGAACCGTGCCCAATCGAACGCCATGCCGGGATCCGTCTTCCGCCCCGGCGCAATATGTTCATGTCCCTGCACGGAGCGGATCGGATGCCGCGCGCGGATCGCGGCGGCCAGCGCGTCCAGCCGCGCATACTGCGCATCCGTGTACGCCAGCGTGTCTGTGCCTTCCAGCTCGATGCCGATGGAAAAGTCGTTGCAGCGTTCGCGGCCCTCGAAGCAGGATACGCCCGCATGCCAGGCGCGCAGGATCGTCGGCACGAACTGCACGATCGTGCCGTCGCGTCGGATCAGGAAGTGCGCGGACACCCGCAGATCTCGGATGTTCTCGAACCAGGGGTCGGCGCTGATGTCCAGGCGGTTCTGGAAGAAGTCGATGATGGCGTCGCCCTGGAACACGCCGGGCGGCAGGCTGATGTTGTGGATCACCAGCAGGTAGGGGTCTTCGTCGTCGGGGCGCTGGTCATGGTTGGGGGATGGGCGGCGCAGGACGCCTGACCCGGGGGGCAGCCAGCCATCCGGGCGGATCTTCACTGCTTCAGCCCCAGCTTGGCGTGTTCCGCGCAGCACCAGGTCTTGCCCTGGCTCATGTAGGCTTCGGATCGGGGCAGATAAATCTGGCAATGCGCGCAGCGCACCATGGATTCCGCCGCGTCGCGTGATGCGGCGTTCTGGCGGCGGTCGGCGGCCTGGCGGGCCTGCGCCTTCTGGTGGCTGAGGATGCGGGAGACGAACAGGACGGCCAGGATGATGATCGCCCACAGCAGGAATTTACCCAAGACTGCCTCGTTGAAGGATGACTTCCAGGACGAACCGGCTGCCGGTATAGGACAGCAGCAGGAACGCAAAACCGACCAGCGTCCAGCGCAGGGCGATGCGCCCGCGCCAGCCCTGGATGTAGCGCCCAGCCAGCAGCACGCCGAAAATCACCCAGGACAGCAGGGTGAAGATCGTCTTGTGGTCCATGGGCAGGGCGTTGCCGCCCAGGCGCAGCGATACGATGATGCCGGTGATGATGGTCAGCGTCAGGACGGCGAAGCCGATGCCGATCAGGCGAAACAGCAACTGTTCCAGGGTCAGCAGCGGCGGCATGGCGCTCATGGCGCGGGCGATCACGCCCTGTTCGCCTTCGGACGCGATGGGACGGTGCAGGTGGCGGTCCAGCGTCGTCATCAGCATGGCGTGCAGGGCGGCCACCGTGATCAGCCCGTAGGCCACCATGGCGATCAGCAGATGGACGCGCAGCCAGTCGTTGTTGGCGTGCGGTACCAGGTACCCCTGCGGAAAGATCGCAGTCAGCAGGCTGATCAGCGCGGCGGCGGGCAGCAGCACCAGCAGCAGGCTATCCAGGCGCAGCAGGAAATTTTCGATCCAGAAGACGATCATGCCCAGCCACATGGCGGTGGACAGGGCCAGGACCCAGCCCAGTTGCAGGCCTGTGGGCACAATGACGGCGCTGACCAGCCCGATGCCGTGCAGGGCGATGGCGCCCAGCAGGCAGCTGCGGCCGATCGTGCCGGTGGTCCGTACCGGTTTCGCGCGTACGATCGGGCGCCATAGGGCCAGGCCCAGCACGGCATACGCCAGTGCGGCAAGCAAGTGAAATACAATGCTGACTGACATAGTCCTGTCGGTATCCGGCGCACACAGCCTGCGCCCCAAAAGCATCCATTTTATGCGCAGGCCGACAGATCAACCAGTTTTACGGATACGCCATCATGCTCGATAACCTGACCTCCCGTCTGTCGCGCGTCGTCAAGACCATGCGGGGCGAGGCTCGCCTGACCGAGTCCAATACCCAGGACATGCTGCGCGAGGTTCGCCTGGCGCTGCTGGAAGCCGACGTCGCGCTGCCCGTGGTGCGCGACTTCGTGGCGCGCGTCAAGACAGCTGCGCTGGGTCAGGATGTCATTGGCAGCCTGAATCCGGGCCAGGCACTGGTCGGGATCGTGCACAAGGAACTCACCGCCCTGATGGGTGGCGATCTGGGCGCCGAGGCAGGGGAACTGTCCCTGGCCACGCAGCCACCCGCGGTGATCCTGATGGCAGGCCTGCAGGGGGCGGGGAAAACCACCACCACCGGCAAGCTCGCCAAATGGTTGTCCGAGGGCAATCACGTCCAGCATGGCCGCAAGACCGGCCGAAAAAAGGTCCTGGTGGTCAGCGCCGACGTCTACCGTCCGGCCGCCATCGATCAGTTGCGCACCGTGGCTGCGCAGGTGGGTGTCGACTTCCTGCCCACCGAATCCTCGCAGAAGCCGCAGGACATCGCGCTGCAGGCCCTGGATCACGCCCGCCGCCATCACTACGACGTACTGATGGTCGATACCGCCGGCCGTCTGGGCATCGATCAGGCGATGATGGACGAGATCCGTGACCTGCATCGCCTGCTCGATCCGATCGAAACCCTGTTCGTGGTCGATGCCATGCAGGGTCAGGATGCGGTCAACGTGGCGCGCGCGTTCTCGGATGCCTTGCCCCTGACCGGCGTGGTCATGACCAAACTCGACGGCGATGCGCGTGGCGGCGCGGCGCTGTCGGTGCGCCAGATCACCGGCAAGCCGCTGAAATTCGTCGGCATGTCCGAAAAGCTCGACGGTCTGGAACCCTTCTATCCGGAACGCATGGCCCAGCGCATTCTGGGTATGGGCGATATCGTGTCGCTGGTCGAGCAGGCACAAAAAAACATCGACATCGCCGAGGCGCAGAAGCTCGCTGCCCGGCTGAAATCCGGCGACCGTTTCGATCTGAACGATTTTCGCGATCAGCTGCAGCAGGTCAAGAAAATGGGCGACATGGGATCGCTGCTGGAAAAGCTGCCGGCCCAGTTCGCCCAGGCGGCCGCGCAGGTGCAGGGCGGTCAGGCGGAAAAGCAGCTGGCTCGCACCGAAGGCATCCTGAATTCCATGACCGCGCTGGAGCGCGCCAAGCCCGAACTCATCAAGGCCTCGCGCAAACGCCGGATCGCGGCCGGTTCCGGCGTCCCCGTCCAGGAGGTCAACCGCCTGCTCAAGCAGTTCGAGCAGATGCAGGGCATGATGAAGCAGATGAAAAAGGGCGGCATGGCAAAGATGATGCGCGCCATGGGTGGGCTCAAAGGCCTGGGCGGGTTTGGGCGGGGCGGGTTCAGGTAAATCACCCACCCCCCACGGCGACGACGATTTCCAGGCGGTCGCCATCGGTAAGCAGGGTGTCACCATGCTGGCTGCGGGGCACGATGTCGCCGTTGCGTTCCACGGCGATGCGCTTGCCCTGGTAGCCCAGGTGGGCCACCAGATCCTGGACGGTGCGCACGTCGTCCAGATGCGTGTCGTGGCCATTCAAACGGATGGTCAGGTTCATGATGGTATTAAGCGTAATGGTCCGTGGCCGCCAGCAGCTGCGCCAGGATCCCGGGCTCGTCAAAGGCGTGGCCGGCATCCGGCACCAGATGGAATTCGGCCTTGGGCCAGGCGCGGTGCAGTTCCCAGGCGGATCGAGCCGGGGTGCAGGCGTCGTAACGCCCCTGCACGATCACCCCCGGGATGTCGGCCAGCTTGTGCGCATCGCGCAGTAGCTGGGCCTCGTCCATGAAGCCCTTGTTCACGAAATAGTGGTTTTCGATTCCAGCGAACGCCAGTGCCGCCTGGTCGGATGCGTGGGACTGATGGTGCGCGGGATTGGGCAGCAGGCTGATCGTGTGGCTTTCCCATTGGGTCCAGGCGTGCGCTGCCCGCAGCTGCGCCTCGTGGTCCTTGCCGGTCAGACGGCGGTGGTAGGCCGCGATCAGGTCGCCGCGTTCGGATTCCGGGATCGGGGCCAGATAGCTTTCCCACAGATCCGGGAACATCCAGGAAGCACCTTCCTGATAGAACCAGCGCAGCTCGGCCGCGCGCAGCAGGAAGATGCCGCGCACGATCAGGGCCCGCACCTGGGCGGGATGGGTCTCGGCATAGGCCAGCGCCAGGGTCGAGCCCCAGGAGCCGCCAAACACCACCATCGCGTCCGTCTTCAGCACCTCGGTGCGCAGCCGCTCGATGTCGGCCACCAGGTCCCAGGTTGTGTTGTGTTCCAGGCAGGCCGATGGTGTGGATCGACCGCAGCCGCGCTGATCGAACAGCAGGATGTTGTAGCGGCTGGGGTCGAACAGGCGGCGATGCGCGGTGGAACAGCCCGCACCGGGACCGCCGTGCAGGAAGACGGCCGGCGTGCCGCGCGGATTGCCGCATAGTTCCCAGTACACGCGATGGCCGTGGCCGACGTCCAGGATGCCCTGGTCGTAAGGTTCGATTTCCGGGTACATCAGTTTGCCTCTGTGTCGTGCGTGGCGTCAGCTGGCATGCGCCGCGTAAAGATCAAGTCCCAGACGCCATGCCCCAGGCGCAGGCCGCGGTTCTCGAACTTCGTGAGTGGCCGGTAGTCGGGGCGCGGCGCATAGTCGGCGCAGGTGTTTTGCAGGCCCGGTTCGGCTGACAGGACTTCCAGCATCTGCTGAGCATAGTGCTCCCAGTCGGTCGCGCAATGCAAATAGGCGCCGGGCGCCATGCGGCTGACCAGCAGTTCGATGAGCGCCGGCTGGATCAGGCGGCGCTTGTGATGGCGTTTTTTTGGCCAGGGGTCGGGAAAATAGATGTGTACTCCCGCCAGCGAACCCGGCGCGATCATATCGCGCAGCACCTCGACCGCGTCATGCTGGATGATGCGGACGTTGTCCAGCGCGTGGTCATGGATGCGCTTGAGCAGCGCACCCACACCGGCGTTGAAGACCTCGACCCCCAGAAAATTGTCGCCTGGCCGGGCCTGCGCGATCTGCTGGGTGGTTTCGCCCATGCCAAAGCCGATTTCCAGAATCGTTGGCGCCTGCCGGCCAAACGCGGTGGCCAGATCGATTTGCGCATTCTGATAGGGGATGGACCAGCGCGGCAGCCATTCCGCGATCGCCTGTTCCTGGCTGGGGGTGATGTGGGCGCGGCGGTGGACGAAGCTGCGGATATGCGTGCTGCCCGACGGGGATTGCGCCGTGACGATGGGTGGGGGGGCTTTGGGAAGATTCAAAATGAGGTAAAATGCAAGGCTTCAGGGATTTCCGTGGCCTTCAATTTTACCCACAAATCCTTGTGCATCAATCGATTGCATCGATTGCGGGTGTAGTTTAATGGTAAAACTTGAGCTTCCCAAGCTTACGTCGTGGGTTCGATTCCCATCACCCGCTCCACTTCGACTTCCCAGAAATCGTTAGACCGCCGGAGCGCCTCTTCTTCGAAACGCCGCCGGATGCCTGAGCCAATGCCCGCGCCGTGCATTCGAGACGCATCTCTCCGGGATCTACGCCATGCTGGTTTTCTGCCGGGCCGATTCGATGGCGCTTTTCACGTCTTTGCGGAATCGTGCCGAGGTTTCCCGGATCCCGTGGCTCAGCAGCGTATGCCGTACCGCCCGGGTTGCTGCGGTGATATAGACGGCTGCACCCCGGCGGCCCGCCTTCTGGGCAAAGCCTTCGATGGTGGCGACGCCAGTCGAATCCAGCATGGAGACGGCGGACAGGTCGATGACATAGGCCTTGCGCTGATCGCCGATACGATCCAGCGCTGCCTCGACCGCGGACGTCGCACCGAAGAAAAACGCCCCAGTCACGCGGATGACGGCAATATTCGGGTCGGTTTCTGTCGCCAACTCGGCGTCCTTCAGGGCGCTGTCCGTGACATCGTCGGCGCTATCGTCTTCCACACGGGGGCTGATGTGTTCGACTTCCACCGTCTGGGCCATGCGGTGCAGGAACAGCAGCGCACTCAAGGTGAAGCCGATGATGATGCCCTCGCTGAGGTCGCGGAAGATGACCAGCAGGAAGGTGACGAGCAGCACGACGGCATCGCCCCAGGACGCGCGCAGCAGTAGCGCGAATGCGTGTTTCTCGACCATGTTCCAGGCCACGACCGCCAGCACGCCGGCCAATGCGGCCAGCGGAATGTAGGATGCGGCCGGTGCCGCGATCAGAACGAACAGCAGCAGAAAGACGGCATGCAGCATGCCCGAAATCGGCCCGCGCGCGCCGGAACGGATATTGGTTGCGGTCCGGGCGATGTTGCCGGTCACGCAGATGCCGCCAAACAACGGCGAAGCGATATTGGCCAGCCCCTGGGCCACCAGTTCGCAGTTGGAGCGATGCCGCCGCCCTGTCATGGAATCGGCCACGACGGCGGACAGCAGGCTCTCGATACAGCCGAGCAAGGTGAACGACAAGGCGTCGGGCAGTACGGCGATCACTTTCGCATAGGTGATCTCGGGCAGATGAGGAGCGGGCAGGGCCTGGGGAATACCGCCAAACCGGGTGCCGATCGTTTCCACCGGCAGGCCGAGCAGTGCCGCGCCCACGGAAGCCACCGTGATCGCGATCAGGAATGAGGGCCAATGTGGGCGGTACCGCCGGACGGCGGCGATGACACCGATGGTGATGGCGGCAACGAGAACCGCCATGGGGCTTGTGGTTGGCAGGGCGCCGGCGATCGCCTGCAATTTCGGCAGCAGGGGGCCTGGCTCGTGATCGAGCTGCAGGCCGAACAGATCCTTGATCTGGCTGGCGAAGATGATGATCGCGATACCGGCGGTGAAGCCCACGGTCACCGGATAGGGAATGTACTTGATGAAGGTGCCCAGGCGCAGGAGCCCGATGGCGGCAAGCATCAGCCCGGAGAGCAGGGTCGCCAGCAGGAGGCCTTCCACGCCATGCTGCGCGACGGATGCCGCAACCAGCACGATGAAGGCGCCCGCCGGCCCGCCGATCTGGAAGCGGCTGCCCCCGAAGGCCGAAACGATGAACCCGCCGATGATGGACGTGTAGAGCCCGCGGTCGGGGGAGACGCCCGATGCGATCGCGATTGCCATGGACAGCGGCAGTGCGACGATGGCGACCGTCAGCCCGGAGATGGCATCCGCCTTCAGGCTGGCCAGACCGTAACCCTGCTTGAGTACGGTGACGATTTTGGGCGTAAACAGTTCGCGGAACCCCGGTTTCGCGGTCGATGCCATATTCATGTCGATCCTTTCATCTGCCGCGCTGCCAGCGTCGCGGCAAGCAAGCATGATACATCCAACTACCATGCGGACTCCCTGCAAATCAACAGGGTTCTTGTTGATTGAAATCAACAAGGCGTGCAACTGGCCTGCTATCGTGGGTGCATCAGTGAATTGATCGCCTGTGCGGCTATGGAGACACATATGTACCGTCAAATTCTCGTCGCAGTGGATGGCAGCGAGGTCGCCAATCAGGCATTCGAACATGCCATTGGCCTGGCGCAGCAGGTCGGCGCGAAACTGCTCGTGATCTATATCGTCGAGTATCCGAGGACCGTGTATGCGTCGGAGGCCTTCGACGTGGGGCCGTTTTACCAGGCGATGCTCGACGAGGCCAAGACGGTGCTCGACAAGGCGAAGGCCCGATTGAGCCAGGCCGGTGTGCAGGGCGAGGTCAAGACGATCGACTCCGGCAACATCGGCAACAGCGTGGCCGACGAACTCGAGGATGCCGTGAAGACCCTGGGGGCCGACCTGGTCGTCATGGGCACCCATGGGCGGCGGGGCTTTCAGCGCCTGATGCTGGGTAGCGTGGCCGAGGCGTTCGTGCGCCGGTCCCCGGTGCCCGTCATGCTGATTCCCGCTGGATCGCATTGATCCGAACGCGGCGATCCGGACATTATCCGGGTGGCCCCGGACGGTCCGGATGATGTCCCCGCGTTAGCCGACCACCAGCCGGTCGATCACACTGGCGACGCCGGGTGCCGCCCATGCCGCGCGTTCGATGGCGCCCCGCTCGGTCCAGCTGCGCGCTTTGCCTTCCAGGGTGACCTTGTTGTGGTTGACGCTGATGGTGACCGCGCCGGCTTCGACTTCTGCGCTCCGCTTGAGGGCGTCTTCAATGCGGCGCTTCACGTCGCTGACCTTGATGGTGGGCTGGATCACGATTTCGTTGGATACGCCGAGCACCCCGACGAGTTTCCGGACCGCGTGCTCCGCCGCGACCCGCTGGAAATACCAGTCGACTTTCCCGGTGAGCGTCACCCAGCCTTTTTGCACTTTGACCTTGATCTTGTCAGACGGGACTGTGACGTCCCATGCAATGCTGTTGAGCGCGCGCTCGGCGATCTCGTCGTCCGCCGGCTGTTTGACCGTTCCGTCACGGACCTCGATTTCCTGCGCGATTCCGCGGACGCCGGCCACACCCTGAACCACGCGCTCCGCCGTGAACTTCTGCGCGTAGGTCTTCACATGCCCCGTCAGCGTCACGACGCCGTCTTCCACGGCGACACCGATATCCGCGGAATCGATACTGGGCTCGAAATCCAGCGCCCGTTCCACTGTGTCGCGTAATTCCGTATCTTTCATGATGATCTCCGTATATGAGTAGAGTCACGTCAATGCAATCGGTCACCATACCGACAAGCCATTGTGCGGCGCTCCAGTCGGGGGATGTTGACGACGGTCAACAAAGTGATTGGCCCGCGAGCCGTGTGCGATGCTGCCTTTGTGTGCCGCGCGTGGTGGGGGTCAATGGGTGGCGCCGATGCTTCTGAGCGCCTCGGGGCTGCGGATGCGTATGTGCCGCCTGCGTACGTCCAGCACGTGAGTAGCCCTCAGGTGCGTGAAGATCCGGCTCACGGTCTCGAGCTGCATGCCGAGATGGCGGGCGATGTCCTCGCGCGTCATTTTCAGCATGAATTCGCGTGGAGAATAGCCGTTGACTGCCATCTTCTCCGAGATTTCCACGAGAAAATGGGCGACGCGTTCTTCGCTGTTCAGGCATGCCATGGCCATCAGCAATTGTCTGTAGTGGCTTGTTTCGTGGGCGATCGCCCGGTTCAGGCTCAGCGCAGCGGCCGCGTCGCTACCGGACCTGGCCGCCAGTTCGGATAGGGGCAGGACGCACACCAGTGAGTCCTCCAGCGCGATGGCGTCGCATTCATAGGTTCCCTTTTCTATGCCGTCGAGGCCCAGCAAGGAGCCGGCCATGGGAAAGGAGACGATTTGCTCGAGGCCTACGCGACTGGTGCTGCGCAATTTCACGGATCCGGCGTAAAGCTCGTAGAGATTGACGAGCGGGTCGCCGGCGCGATACAGCGCATGTCCCCGGTGTATCACACGGCGCAGGACCGTTGAGCTCTGGAATAGCTGGTGGAATGCATCGGGTCTGGTCGGGCACAAATCCGATACCGGACATGCGCCCGTGGCGGCCAGCCGGCATGGGTCGGGCGCCGGGGTGCCGACGGTGTACCGGTGGGAAGAAATATAGGGATCGCGCGGTTCTCGGGTGCCGGCTGACGGGTGGTCGGTGTTCATCGCGTGCCTCGTGGGATGTGGATCGCTGTCGCTTTCATGGCGATGGTCACGCTAGTGTCGTCATGAACGGTCGCGCGCGCTATCGGTGTTTCTGGGTGAGTTTTCGTCGAAATGGCTGACGGTTGTCGGAATGTGCCTACGATGGCCGTCGATCGCGGCAGCATCTATGCGTCCGATTCGTCGATCAGGTGGTGCTTGATCGCATAGCGCACCAGATCCGTCTGGCTGCGCAGCTGCATCTTGAAGAGCAGCCGGGCCTTGTATGTACTGACCGTTTTGACGCTGATGAACAGGTGCTGCGCGATCTCGGAGTTGTTCAGGCCGGCCGCTAGAAGCCTGAACACGGAGAATTCGCGGTCGGACAGCAGGAGATGCGGCAGATCCTCATGATTGCCATGCTTCTCGAATGCAACGTTCTCCGCCAGCGTCCGGCTAAGGAAACGCCCTCCTATGGCCACTTTGCGCACTGCCTGAACCAGCTCCTCCGCGGCGCTGTCCTTGGTCAGGTAGCCTGCCGCGCCCGCCTTGATCGCCCGGGTCACATATTGTTGTTCGCCGTGCATCGTCAGCACCAGAATGGGAACCTTCGGATAGTCGTTCCTGATCTGGCGGATCAGGTCGATGCCATCGCGCCCCGGCATGGACAGGTCGAGCACCAGCGCGTCCCAGTGCCGTTGGGACAGCAGGGTGAGCGCTTCCTGGCCGTTGCCCGCTTCGCCCTCCACCAGGATGTCGCTGGTCTGGTGGAGCACGCGCTTGAGGCCTTCGCGCAGCAGCGTGTGATCGTCGGCGAGCAATAGCTCAATCATGACCGTCTCCTATGAAGTGGGCTGGTCGAGCGGCACGACGACCTCCAGGCGAAGCCCCTGATCGGGGCGCGTGTGGATTGATACCGTGCCGTTCAGCAGGCGCACACGCTCGCGTATTCCCAGCAGGCCGAGGCGCTTTGGCAATGCGCTGGCCAGGTGTTCGGGTGTCGTGCCCCTGCCGTTGTCCTGCAGGATCAGCGTGCATTTGGTGTCGGTGCAGTGCAGGTCGAGAAGGACGTGCGTCGCGTTCGCATGTTTCACGATGTTCGTCAGCGCCTCCTGAGCGACGCGAAACAGCGTGGTGCTCACCAGGGTCGACAGGCACCTCGGCCCGCCGTCGACGTGGATCTCTGCATCGATGCCATAGCGGGAACTGAAATCCGAGATCAGCCATTCGACTGCGGCGGGCAGACCGAGGTCGTCGAGCATGACGGGGCGCAGATCGGATGCGATGCGGCGAAGGGACGTGAAAGAACTTTTGATCAGGGTGCGCATGGCGGCAACATGGCCGGATGCGTCCGCAGGCCTTGAAGGCAGAGAGGCCTCGAGCTGGGAGAGTTCCATCGTGAGGGCCGTCAGGCTCTGTCCGATATCGTCGTGCAGTTCGCGCGCGATATGTCGCTTTTCCTGTTCCCGCTCGTGGAGCAGCGCATTGGACAGCCGCGTCAGCTCGTCGCGCGAGGCGCGCAGCGCCTGGTCGATCTGCTGCCGCTCGGTGATGTCACGGAGAAAAATGGAGCAGTAGATTTTCGTCGGTGTCCGGACCTGAGAAATCGAGGCTTCCATGGGGAATTCCTCGCCGTTCGCTTTCAGTCCCCAGAGTGGCATGCCGGTTCCCATCTGGCGCTTCGAATGGCCGGTGCGCTGAAAACCCAGGATGTGTTCCGCGTGGACCTGGCGAAAGCGGGGGGGGATGAGGATATCCACGCTTGCTCCGATCGCCTGTTCCGCGGTGTACAGAAAGACTTTCTCCGCCGCCGGATTGAACATCACGATCCTTTGCGTCGAGTCGATCGTGATGATCGGTTCGGTGGCGGACTGGATGATATCGAGCAGAGGAGGTGGGGGTGAATGCTGCATTGCATGCATCCCATGCGTGGCCTGCCCTCCGGCAGACCGGGCCCTTGAATCTGCCCCAGCATACGCCCCTTCGGGAGGCTGCTCAATATCCCGTTCCGGGCCAGGTGGTCTACTGCGATCAGCCGATGGTGGAGATTTCGGCAGGGGCCTCGTCGAAGGCCGTGCCTGTCTTGAGCTGTTCCGTCAGTTTGTAGAGCGCGTCGTCGGATTCTTCGGCGATGACGTCGTATTGTTTCAGGAGCAGGATGAATCTGGGCTTCGCGCCGATGATCGTTGCGATATCGTCCACGGCGCGCAGTCCGCCGTAGCCCGAGAGAACGCAAGCGACTGAGTAGCTCGCGATCTCGGAACCGTGCCGCTGCAGGAATGTTCGCATGGGTGCCGCCACCGACCGCAGCCACACCGGCGTGATCAGAACGACGTGGCCGAAGCCCCCGAGACTGGGGCCCTCGTACTGGATGTCGGGGGATCGGCGGGCCAGTGCGTCCATCATGCAGCGCATGTCCCCGCCCAGTCCCGTTCTCGGGTGCCGGTCCCGTATTTCGTAGACTGGCCAGTGCGAGATCTCAGCCAGCCGCTCCGCTGCTGCCCGTCCGGTACCGGAACGGGAATAGTAGACAATGCCGATCCGATTCATGATCCCCCCTTGTCGACCAGAGTGGTGCCGGATTCCTGATTCATCAGGGCATACAGGATGTCGCGTCTGCTGACGATACCCACCAGCCTGCCGTTTCGGGTGATCGGCACGCGTTTGATGCTGTGCCGCAGCAGCACGTCCGCGATATCGGCGAGGTCCGTCTGCTCATCCAGCGTGATGACCGGAGTCGTCATGACGGATGCGGCCCTCATCTCGCCGAGCTGCAGGCTGTGCAGAAATTCCAGATTCAGCGGTTCGCCTTCGGCCAGCAGATCGAGCCAGCGATCCAGCCTCTTTTGATGGCCGCTGCCCTTGCGCCGTATCAGATCGCCTTCGCTGACCAGACCGATCAGCGCGCCATCGTCGGCCGTGACCATGACCGCGCTGATGTTCCGGTCCAGCATCGCGCGGATGATCCCCGATACGGGCGTGCCGACATGGACGCACAGCGGGCTGAGCGTCATCAGATCGCGTGCAAGCATGAGTTTTCTCCGGAACACCGGGACCTCTCGTGATCCGAAGGTTTCGGGCAGTGAGAGCGCGGGTCATTCGATCAGGATTTTCTTGTTCTCGTGACCTTCGGTTTTCGGCAAGGTCAGCGTGAGCAGACCGTTTTCGTAGGTCGCCCGGGTCTTCGATTCGTCGATGGGGCTTCCCAGCGCGACCGTCCGTTCGAGCTGGCCCCAGAATCGTTCCTGGCGAATGACGCGTCCTTCGTCCTTGACTTCTTTGTTCTGTTCCTTGTTGGCCCGGATCGTGACCGTGTTGCCGTCGACCTCTACCGTGAGATCTTCTTTCGAGACGCCGGGGATCTCGGCCTTCAGGACATACTCATGATCGGCTTCGGTGATGTCGAGGTCCATGCCGGCGACACCGTCCTCCATCTGCGAGCGGATGGGCCTGAGGAGGGCCTGAAACACGTCGGGCAAGGATTCGGACGAAAATGACAGCGGATATGGCATTAAGCTTCGCATGGAAATCTCCTCATGTTGCGACTCAGGCGATTGCCTGTCGTGCTTCATATGGTGATCGCCTGGGCGCGGAGCAAGTTGACTTCCGTCAAATACCGTGCTTTGGTGGCTGATCGCTTCCGGCGGTCATTCTCCGGTGTGGTGCCGCAGCAGCCGCAACCCGTTGCCCACCACCAGCAGGCTGGCGCCGACGTCGGCGAATACGGCCATCCACATGGTGCCCACGCCGGCGACCGTCAGGGCTAGGAAGACGACCTTGATGCCCAGCGCCAGGGTAATGTTCTGGACCAGGATCCGGTGCGTGGCCCGGGACAGCCCGATGAACCATGGGATCTTGCGCAGATCGTCGTCCATCAGGGCGACGTCGGCGGTTTCGATGGCGGTATCGGTGCCCATGGCTCCCATGGCGAAGCCGATGTCCGCCCGGGCCAGTGCGGGGGCATCGTTGATGCCATCGCCCACCATGCCGACCCCGGTGCCGTCGGATGCCAGCTGCTCCACGGCCCGCAGCTTGTCTTCCGGCAGCAGGTTGCCCTCCGCCCGATCGATCCCGACCTGCGCGGCGATGGCAGCGGCTGTGTGCGGGTTGTCGCCCGAGAGCATGGCCGTGCGCACGCCTTGCGCATGCAAGGCCCGGATGGCCGTGGCGCTCTCGGGTTTCACCGTGTCGGCGACCGCGTACAGGGACAGGACTTGTCTCTGGTCGGCCAGCAGGACGACGGTCTTGCCGGCCTGTTCCAGGGCTTTCAGGCGTGTTTCCAATGCGGGGGAGC
The DNA here is from genome assembly GCA_019104865.1 of Castellaniella sp. Classification (GTDB taxonomy): domain Bacteria; phylum Pseudomonadota; class Gammaproteobacteria; order Burkholderiales; family Burkholderiaceae_B; genus Castellaniella. The sequence goes on from JAHRWZ010000008.1 coordinate 102,541, forward strand.
ACAACCCCCGCTCGTGGATCAGGCGGTGATTGCCCAGATGGTAGCGTTCCTCGTCGATGCAGCCTTGTGTGCCGCGCCCTGGCAGTGCGGCGAAGTCCGTGACCGGGCGTGCCGAAGACGGGTTGCCGGCTGCGGTCAGCCCCTGGGCGATGGCCTGCGAGACCGGATGGTCGGAATGAACGGCCAGGCTGACTGCCAGGGCGTGGCAGCGTGCGGCTTCCTGGTTGCCCAGAATCTGCCGGTCGGTCAGCACCGGACGCCCCTGTGTGAGGGTTCCGGTCTTGTCCAGTGCGATCCAGCGCAACAGCCGCCCCTGTTCCAGGTGAGTGCCGCCCTTGATCAGAACCCCCTGGCGCGCGGCGGCCGTCAGGCCGCTGACGATGGACACCGGAGTCGAGATCACCAGAGCGCAGGGGCAAGCGATTACCAGCAGGACCAGCGCCTTGTAGACCCAGTCGTGCCATCCGCCCATCCCCAGTATCGGCGGGATGATGGCGATGCCCAGGGCCAACAGCACGACCAGCGGCGTGTAGACGCGGGCAAAGCGGTCGACGAAGCGCTGCGTGGGCGCACGGGCCGATTGCGCCGATTCGAGCGCGCGGACGATGCGCGCCAGGGTGGATTCGCCGGCGAGGGCCGATACCCGGTATTCCAGCGTGCCGGCACCATTGATGGTGCCGGCGTACACTGGATCGCCCACAGTCTTGTCGATCGGCAGGCTTTCGCCGGTGATGGGGGACTGGTCCACGGTCGAGCAGCCGGATTCGATCCACCCGTCCAGAGCGATGCGTTCGCCGGGGCGCGTGCGGACCTGTGCGCCCACCGGTATGGCATTGGCAGGCATTTCCCGCCACTGTCCGTCGGGCTGGCGTACCGTCGCCAGATCGGGCGTCAGCTGCATCAGACCCTGGATGGCGCTGCGGGCCCGGTCCAGCGAGCGCGCCTCGATTCGTTCGGCCAGCGTGTAGAGCACCATGACCATGGCCGCCTCGGCCCATTGTCCCAGGACCAGGGCGCCAGTCACTGCGATGCTCATGAGGGCGTTGATGTTCAGTTGGCCGTGCCGCAGGGCGGTCCAGCCTTTGCGGTAGGTGCCCAGTCCGCAGCTTGCCACGGCCAGCACTGCCAGAATGGCGGGGACGGGCCAAGGGGCATCCACCCAGTGGGCTGCCTCGGCGGCCAGTGCGGCGGTGCCGGCGACGGCCAGCGGCCACCAGGAGGCTGGCGGTTCCGCAACGGGCGGGGTTTCCGCCGACGCTTGTTCCGGGGTAAAGCCCAGTTCCCGGATGGTCCGCAGGACAGTATCCAGCGCGTCCGGGGTATGGATGATGGTCAGCACGCGCTGCATCAGGTTGAATTCCAGGTGCCGCACCTGAGGCAGGCGGCCCAGTGCCTGGCGGATCAGCGTTTCCTCGGTCGGGCAGTCCATTTGCAGGATATGCAGCTGAGTGCGCCGATCGGTGCCTTCGACGACGGTCGGGGCGAGTCGGGCGGGTGTCGTGCGCGTGGTGTGCGCCATGGCGATTTTCCGGAGAGCGATCTATGATGGCAGTGGACACCTTGTAGTTACTACAAGGTCAAGGCATCAGGGGGACACTCATGAAAATCGGCGAACTGGCCTGCGCCGCACGCTGTTCCACGGAAACCATCCGCTTCTATGAAAAGGCGGGTCTGCTCCCCGAGCCCGAACGCAGCCAGGGCAATTACCGGCAGTACGGTCCGCAGCACCTGGAGCGCCTGCGGTTCATCCGCAACTGCCGGGGGCTGGATATGGCGCACGACGAAATCCGCGCACTGCTGGGCATGATCGATCACCCGGCGCGCGACTGCGGGGCCATCAATCATCTGCTGGACGAGCACATTGCCCATGTGCAGGTGCGTCTACGAGAACTGCAGGATCTGCGCCGTCACCTGGTGGGCCTGCGGGAACAGTGCGGCAGCGAACAGGCTGTCGATGCCTGCGGCATCGTCCAAGGCCTGAACCGCATGGAAACGGCCGAAGGCCCCGTCCACAACACGCATATTGGATGAACCGGGATCCTTATACCGGATCGAAGTGCGTCATGACGTCCAGCACCGGCAGGTCGGCCATCACCCGCAGACGGGCTTCGACGGCGATGGCATGGCCGGCCTCGATCGTCAGCTGACCGTCCATTTCGATATCGACTTCGACCCAGATCAGATCGCCCATCTTGCGTGTGCGCAGGTCGTGGATACCACGCACCCCAGGGGTGCCCAGGATACGTTCGCGAATGGCCTGTTCGGTTTCCGCGTCGGCGGCCCGGTCCACCAGATCGTTGAAGGCGTGCCAGGCGAACTTCCAGCCCATGCGGATGATCATCAGCCCGACGACCACGGCGGCCAACGGATCGGCCAGCGGCAGACCCGCCAGGTTGGCGCTGATCCCCAGGGCGACCACGAGGGACGAGGCGGCGTCCGAGCGCGCGTGCCAGGCGTTGGCCACCAACAGGGTGGAGCGTACCCGGTGGGCCACACGCAGCATGTACCGAAACAGCAGTTCCTTGGATAGCAGGGCCAGCAGGGCGACATAGAAGGCGATGGGATGGACGACCGGAATCAGGTCAGGGGCCTGCAGGCGTTCAAAACTGCGCCACAGCATGCCGATGCCCACAGCGGCCAGCAACACGCCGATGCCCAGTGTGGCCGCGGTTTCGAAGCGCAGGTGCCCGTAGGGGTGGTCGGCATCGGGGGCCTTGCCGCTGTGCTTGTTGGCGACCAGCACGATGCCGTCGGACACCAGATCGGACAATGAGTGGATGGCATCGGCCACCAACGCCTGGGAGTGGGCGAACAGGCCGATCACCAGCTGGACGCCGGTCAGCACCAGGTTGACCCAGACACTGACCCAGGTGCTGCGGCGGGCAGCAGCCTGGCGTTCGGGTGTTTCGACGGTGGGGGAAGGCTGGTTGGAAGGCATGGGTGCCAGTATACGAGCGATCAGAAGCCGCTTCGCGGGGGTTAGTGGATCCGCATGCCCGGCTGGGCGCCTTCCCAGGGTTCCAGAATGTAGATCCCGGGATTCGTGCCTTCGTCGGCGTGGCTGGCGGCCAGCACCATGCCCTCGGATACCCCGAAGCGCATCTTGCGTGGGGCCAGATTGGCGACCATCACAGTCAGCTTGCCCGTCAGATCCGCGGGTTTGTACATGGATTTGATGCCCGAAAAGACCTGGCGCAGCCGGCCTTCGCCGACGTCCAGCGACAGGCGCAGCAGCTTGTCGGATCCGTCGACCTCGGCGCATTCCACGATGCGCGCGATGCGCAGGTCGATGCGGCTGAAATCCTTGATGTCGATCATGTCGGCGATGGGTTCGCCGCCCGGAATGGCGGCCGGTTCCTCGGGGGGCTCGAACAGGACGTCGAGCTGGGCCGGGTCCACGCGTTGCATCAGGTGCTTGAAGGCGGCGATCCGGGTGGGCAGATCGTCGGCGTCGGCCCAGACGTAGGACTGCGCACGGTCGAACAGGTCACGGGCGACGCGTTCGGTGAGCGCCGGCAGCACAGGCGCCAGCATCACTGACAGCGTCTGGAAACCGGCCAGAGCGCGCGAGCAGATATCCTGCAGCGCCGCCTGTTGTGCCGGCTCGGCCTGGGCGAAGCCCTTGGCCAGCACCCAGGGCTGGGCCGCGTCGAAGGTCTGATTGATGCGGTCGGCCTGCGCCATGATGCGGCGGATGGCACGGCCGTATTCGCGGGCTTCGAAATCGGCCTGGACTTCGGCCGTCACTGCACGCAGTTCGGCGCGCAAGGCATCGGTGTCGCCTGTATACGCCAGCGCGCCGTCGAAATGGCGGGTGATGAAGGTGGCCGCCCGGCTGGCAATGTTCACGTATTTGCCGATCAGGTCGCTGTTGACGCGGGCGATGAAATCATCCGGATTGAAGTCCAGGTCTTCCACGTGCGCGTTCAGCTTCGCGGCAATGTAGTAGCGTAGCCATTCGGCATCCATGCCGATGTCCAAATAGCGCAGCGGCGAAATGCCGGTACCGCGGCTTTTCGACATTTTTTCGCCGCTGACCGTGATGAAGCCATGCACGTGCAGCATGTCCGGCACCTTACGTCCGGAGAATTTCAGCGTGGCGGGCCAGAACAGCGCGTGGAAGTAGACGATGTCCTTGCCGATGAAGTGCACCTGTTCGGTCGTGCCGTCAGGGGCCAGCAGGGCGTCGTAGTCCAGGCCCTGCTTGCGGCAGTACGCCTTCAGGGACGCCAGATAGCCCACCGGGGCGTCCAGCCAGACGTAGAAATATTTGCCCGGCGCATCCGGGATGGGAATGCCGAAATAGGGTTCATCGCGGGAAATATCCCAGTCGGCCAGATTCGCCTCGGCGCCTTCCGTGGTGCCCAGCCATTCGCGGGTCTTGCCCAGGACCTCGGATTGCAGCCGGGGTGTGCCGTCGGCGCGCCGCCCGTTGGTCCATTCCTGCAGGAAAGCCACGCAGCGCGGGTCGGACAGGCGGAAGAAGAAATGTTCGGAACTGCGCAGCACCGGCCGCGCCTTGGTCAGGGTCGAATACGGTTCGATCAGTTCGGTGGGACTGTAGACGGCGCCGCAGACCTCGCAGGAATCGCCATACTGGTCCTTCGCGTGGCAGCGCGGGCATTCGCCCTTGATGTAGCGATCGGGCAGGAACATGCCCTTGACCGGATCGTAGAACTGCTCGATCTCGCGGCTGTCGATGAAACCGGCTGATTTCAGGGCACGGTAGATATCCTGGGATAGTTCGACGTTTTCCGGAGAATCGGTGGAGTGCCAGTGGTCGAAGCGGACATGGAAGCCGTTCAGGTATCTGGGCCGTTCGTCGGCATAGCGGGCCACCAGTGCCTGGGGGGTGATGCCTTCGGCTTCGGCCTTGAGCATGATGGGCGCGCCGTGGGCGTCATCGGCGCCGACGAAATGCACCGTGTGGCCCGCCATGCGCATGGCCCGCACCCAGGTATCGGCCTGGATGTATTCCATGATGTGGCCGATGTGAAAGGAACCGTTGGCGTAGGGTAGGGCAGTGGTGACGAAGATCGTGCGCGGCATGACGGGCGAAGAATGGGCGAAAAGAATTGATTCTAGCAGCCCGTCGGCGTGGCCCGACGTCAACGGTCGGGTGTCAGGGCCAGGCAGCCACCCCGATGCCCGGTCATCCTGCGCAACGGACCGGCGCCGCTACGCCGGATCCAGGGCAAAGGCATCCCTCGCGAATCAATGGATCTCGCGCATTTCGATGTCGGTGACGTCCTGGTGGCGCGAGGTGCCGTCGTGGCGCGGCCGGGCGCCAGGATGCTGCGGCATCGGGGGGCGGCGTCGTTCGGCCCAATAGGCCTTGACCCCGAAAGGACGGCCCTGCAGCCGTGCCACGATGTACAGCACACCGATGGCCAGCGCGGTCGAGGCCATGAAAATCAGCGCCATGATCAGGCCGAAGAAAGCCAGGATCAGAAACAGAACGGCGCGCAGGGTACGTTGGATGATGTTCATAGTAATAAGACTCCCGGGGCCGGAAAAAGTTGCGTCGGGATGCGGTTCACGCAGCCCGGATATTGCCGGGCAACAGCGGCATCGTCGTGTCCATATCGGGGTCAATCTACGGATTTCCAGGGGAATCCGCTATGCTTCTGGTATCGATAGTTTTCATTCGGACCCCCCATGAGCACCACTTCCCAGGACATCCGCTCGGCTTTGTCGCGGGTGATCAATCCCGATACCCGGAAAACGCTGGCGGTGACCGACGCCGATCTGCGGATCGCTGCGGCGGGCGATGCATTTGATATCACTGTAACCCTCGGCTACCCGGTATTCAATGGCGAGCAGCCTTTGCGCCAGGCGATCCAGGATGCGCTGGCGGGGGCCGGCATCCGGCTGGGGGCCCTGAACTTTGATACGCGGATCGTCACCCATGCGGTGCAGCGCGGCTTGCGGCCCCTGGACAGCGTGCGCAACATCATCGCGGTGGCCTCGGGCAAGGGCGGGGTGGGCAAAAGCACCACGGCCGTCAACCTGGCGCTGGCCCTGCAAGCCCAGGGCGCGCGGGTCGGCCTGCTGGATGCCGACATCTATGGTCCCAGCGTCCCCATCATGCTGGGGCTGTCGGGCAAGCCCAAAAGCGCCGACGGCAAAACCATGGAACCCATGATTGGCCATGGCCTGCAGTCCAATTCCATCGGCTTCCTGATGGACGACGACGGGCCGGCCATCTGGCGTGGCCCGATGGTCACCCAGGCGCTCACGCAGCTGCTGTCGCTCACGAATTGGAACAATCTGGATTATCTGATCGTGGACATGCCGCCCGGAACGGGCGATATTGCGCTCACTATGGCGCAAAAGGTCCCGCTGACGGGGGCGGTGATCGTCACCACCCCGCAGGATCTGGCCCTGGCCGACGCCCGCAAGGGTCTGATCATGTTCCAGAAGGTGGATGTTCCAGTGCTGGGTATCGTCGAAAACATGTCGGTGCATGTGTGCTCGAATTGTGGGCATGTCGAACCGATTTTCGGGCAGGACGGCGGCCGCCAGCTGGCCGCCACCTACCACCTGCCTTGGCTGGGCGCCTTGCCGCTGCAGCTCGACATCCGCCAGGAAACCGACTCCGGGCGCCCCAGCGTCGTGGCCTCCCCCGATGGCAAGGCGGCCCAGCTCTATCATCAGATCGCTCATCAACTCGCCGTTCATGTCGCGGGGCAGCCGCTGGATGATTCCGGCGTACGCCCCAAGGTCGTGGCGCGCAAGACCTGATGCCCCGGGATGTCCTGAGCCAGTCCGCCCGGTCGTTGCTTTCCCGCCAAGGGGGCGGCAAGCGCGGGTGGCGCGTCAGGACATCGTTCGTGGATCCGCGCCTGGTGGTGCTGTGGGTGGGGCTGGCCCTGTGCCGGCCCGCGCTGGCGGTGCCCCCCGAGGTCATCATCGATCCCGGCGGCGCACCTCCTAAAGTCCTGCAGGCGATCACTCAGGCGGTCGGCGCCATCACGCGGCTGGCCGAAGACCAGGACGTTCGCGAGGTCTCCCGTCTGCGGCGGCGCGCTTGGGAAGCCGCGCAGGCCGCACTGCGGACCCAGGGGTATTTCGGCGCCACCGTCACGCTGGACGTGTCCGGGGGGGCGCCAGGGGGCGGAGAATTCTGGGACATCACGATCGAGCCCGGTACCCGGGCCCGGGTGCGAAGTTTCGGGCTGTCTTTCCAGGGCGCGTTGGCCGCGCCGGCCTACGTGGCACGGCGCGAGGCGCTGAAGAAAGACTGGCTGCTCAAGCCGGGCATGCCCTTCATCAACGACGACTGGAGCAGCGCCAAATCGGGTCTGCTCGATGCCGTGACCGAGCACGATTTTTATTACGGACGCCTTGACCCGACCCGCGCAGTGGTCGACCCGCAAGCGGCGCAGGCCGATCTTTCCGTGACGGTGGACAGCGGTCCGCCGGTGCGCCTGGGGAATCTGCAGGTCATCGGTCTGAAACGTGTCCCCGAATCCCTGATCCGCCGCTATGTCCAGTACGAACCGGGCGATCCCTACGATCAGCGGCAGCTGGAAGACTGGCAGCAGGCGCTGCAGTCCACGACGTTCTTTCGGGGGGCTTTCGTGACGCTGGCCGATGGCGCGACCGGTGAGGCCTCGGCGGGTGCCGCGGGGCAGGCGCCCCATGCCGGTGCCGGGCCTGTCACACCGGCGCCGGGGCAGACATCCCGTCCGTCAGGAGACGCGCCGGTGACGCTGCCAGTGCGTGTTCAGGTCACCGAGGCGCCTGCCCGCCATGTCAGTGGGTCTCTGGGCGCCGACAGCGACCATGGCGTGCGGGTCGAGGGTTTGTACCGCCAGAACGTGGTCCATGGCCTGCCGGTCTGGATCGAAACCGGGGCGGGTGTGGATATCGACCGCCAGCGTGCGTTTTTCGACGTCCACCTGCCCCCCGCCAGCGATGGCAACAAGGACAGCGTGGGCGTGCTGTACGACCATTCCGACATCCGCGGGCTGGAAAACAGCCGCACCGGGCTGGGCTGGAAACGCACCCAGCAGCGCAAGGCGGCGGGCGCCAGCCGGGTCGAATACGAGGTGACCTGGGGGGCGCTGGTCGCCTACGACAAGACTCGGATTTCAGGGGCGAACAAATACGAGGTCCCCAGCTGGGCGGCAACCTGGCAATGGCTGCGGCGCGACGTCAACGCGAAATACGATCCGCGCGAGGGCAACCTGGTCGAATTCGGACTGGGCGTGGGGACCACGCTGGACACGGGCAAGGCCTTTTACCGCAGCAGTCTGCGTGCCCAGCAATGGTGGCCGATTGGCGATCGTGACGTGCTGACCGTGCGCGGCGAGATCGGCAAGGTCTGGTCGCATACCGATCGTCTGCCCCAGGATTTTTCCTGGCGCACCGGCGGTTCGCGCAGCATCCGGGGATACCGCTATGACAGCATCGGCCTGCAGCGTGGCGATGCGGTGATCGGCGCGCCCGTGCTGGGGGTGGCCGGTATCGAATACACCCACTATTTCACGGAATTGCTCGGGGCCAACGTATTCATCGATGCCGGCGATGCCGCGCCGTCCTTCAAGGATTTCAGCTGGCATCTGGGCTATGGCGTGGGGCTGGCGGTGCGCACCCCGGCCGGGCCCTTCAACGTCGATGTCGCCTGGGCCCAGAAGGATCAGCGCCTGCGGCTGCAGTTCTCTCTGGGGATCGCGTTTTGAACCCCGGGAAATGGATCCTTCGCCGTTGCTGGCGGGGCCTGCGGGTCTTCGGGTTGTGGGGACTGCCGCCGCTGGTGGCGGCGCTGGTACTGCTTCTGGGATTTGCCTGGTGGTGCGTCGACAGTCAGTCCGGCACCCGGTGGCTGTTGCGCACGGCGGCCGCCCAGTTCGACGGCCAGGTCCAGGGCGTGCGTGGATCCATCCGCGATGGCCTGTACGTCGAAGGCCTGACGCTGTCTTTGCCGGACGCCGACATCCGGATCGTGGGTCTGCACCTGAAGGCGCTGTGGTCGGAACTCCGGGATCGCCGTCTGCACATCAACGACCTGTCGGCTGTGCGCGTGGACGTGGCGGTGCGGACGCCACCGGCCGCCGCGCCGGCGTCGTCCGCACCCTTTCGCATGCCGGCGCTGCCGCTGAGCCTGCGGGTGGACCGTTTGTCGCTGGGGGGGCTGGGCCTGACGGTCGATGGGGAGAAGCCGCCGGTCGATCTGCTGTCCCTGTCCACAGCGCTGACCCTGGATGCGCGGACGGCCACCGTGATGCTGGACGAACTGCGGGTGGCGCACGACGACACGCTGCTGTCGTTCAATGGCAACCTGGCCCTGCGCGGGCTGGCACAGCCCTGGCCCTTCGAGCTGAATCTGCATGGGTCGGCGCAGGACCGAAGTGCGCACTCCCCGGTGTGCCTCCGGCGGATTTCGCAAGGGCCGGAAGCCGTCAGCCAACCCTGCCGCGTCGATCTGGACCTGCGGCTGGCGGGGACGCCGGATGCCTTTCATCTGCGAGCCAATGCCCAGGGTCAGGGCCTGACGCTCAAGGCGGATGCGGACATCCTTCCGACGCAGACGTTTCCGCTCGGGACCACCCAGGTCGAGCTGACCCTGCCGGATCAGGCGGGCCTGACGCTGAACGTCCGGCCCGGACAGCCGGATGCCGATGGTCTGCGGCCGCTACAGGCCGTGTTCGAGGCCCGGCAACTGGTCCTTACCCCCTGGCTGCCCAGGGAACTCGGGCCGTCGAGGCTGGATGTGCAGGGCGAACTGCGGGCGCGTCTGACGGGCGACCACCAGCTTCAGGACGCGGGGCTGACGGTCGCCGTGGACAAATCCAGCCGCTGGAACGGTCAGCCGCTGGCTGGTCATCTGCGGCTGGCCAGACTCTTCCGGGCGCAGGGGCCGCTGTTGGACGTGGCGGCTGGGGCGCCCCTGAATCCGCTGGAGATCCGGGCCGATGGCCTGGATGTCGCGCTCGATCTCGGCCGCGATCGTATCCGGCTGGCCGGCAGTATGTCGGCCGATCACAGCCGGCTGAAGCTCGATGCGGGTTTGCCGTCGCTGGCGGCCGTGTGGCCTGGGCTGCCTGGAAGCGCCGAACTCAAACTGGATGCCGATGGCTCGCCCGCCCGGCATCGGGCGTCCCTGCAGGGCCGCTATGTGCCGGACGCCTCGCGCGCGGACATCCCCGGCAGCGCGCCGGTGGATTTGCAACTGGCGCTTCAGGGGGACTGGTCATCGGACAAGGGCTGGCAGGGGCGGATCTCGGGGCTGCAGGTTCGTCATGCCGGTGCGCAGCTGCGCAGCGAGGGCGCGATCCCGGTGATGTTGTCCATGGTTGCTGACGGCCTATCGGCAAGCGGCACCAGCCGCCCGGAGGTGCTGCGCTGGCAGGTCGGCCAGGCGTTGCTGGACCTGTCACTGGACGGACAGACGTTGTTGCAGGTGCGGCATCAGGCATCCGGCGGGCAGGCCGGCAAGTGGGATACCCGAGGCCGGATTGATCCGCTGACGGTGACGCCCGAACGCATCATGCGGATCCAGTCCTGGCTAGGCAAGGCCGGGCAGCGGACAGGCGGAGTACGAACGGCGCTGTCGGAGCAGGCGCAACGCAGCCGGCTGGACCTGCGGCTGGACTGGGACCTGAAATTCGCCGGCGCGCTCGCGGGCGACATCCATCTGACGCGCCAGAATGGCGAACTGATCGTGCCGGGCGACGTGCCCATCCACTTGAAACTGGATACCGCGCGCCTGGACGTGGCGATCAGGCCGACGGCGGCCACAGTCAGCCGGGCGGCGCTGGATCTGCAGGTCGTGACGCGGGACATGGGGAGCATGCGCCTGCGCGCCGATACGCCGATCCACGGCATGCCGGGCGGGGGACTGGGCGTGCGGCCGCAGGACGAGAAGCACATCCACCTGGAAGCCCAGTCCGAGGACCTGTCCTGGGTCAACCTGCTGTTGGGCGGGGCCGCCGAGATCGGCGGAACAGTGCATGCCGATATTCAGGGGCGCAGCCAGCCCAATGGCCGCTGGGTGCTGACGGGGCCGCTGCGTGGCGAGAACCTGCGCCTGCTGATGGTGGACCAAGGGGTGCGGCTGCTCGACGGCACCCTGCAGGCGCATTTCGATGGCATGCAGGTGGTGCTCGACCATTTGCGGTTTCCGGCGGTGCGCCGTGTGACACCCAAAGAGTGGCGGACCGCGACCTGGGTGGCGGAAAATCCCGATGCTCAGAACGGCGACCTGGATGTCACCGGTCAATGGGACCTGTCCGCGCAGCAGGGGCAGGTCAATGTCGCCTTTCGCCGCTACCCGATTCTGCAGCGTTCCGACCGCTACGCCATGATCACGGGCGACCTGCAGGTGCGAGCGACATTGCCGCAGATCGACCTGACGGGCAAGATCGTGGCCGACGCGGGCTGGTTCGACCTGGACATGCTCAGCAACATTCCCTCGCTCGACAGCGATGTGGTGATCCTCGAGCCGGGGCAAAAGGCGCCGGTGCCGGCTGCGCCGCCTCTGGACGTACGCGCCGACCTGGCCATCGATCTGGGGCCGCGCTTCTATTTGACCGGATATGGCGTGAATTCCGGCCTGATCGGCCGCCTGGATCTGCGACTGCGCGAGGGCAAGCTGACCGCCCTGGGCGCGCTGCGCACCCGGGGCGGGTCGATCGATGCGTACGGCCAGCATCTGCAGCTGCGTCGCGGCACGGTGACGTTCCAGGGCGACATCGCCAATCCGGTGCTGGACATCCAGGCCTTGCGCACCGACGTGGCCGTGCAGGCGGGTGTGCAGGTGGCCGGCACCGCACGGCGGCCGCGCATCGATCTGGTCTCGATTCCGGTCGTCAGCGAAACCGAAAAACTCACGTGGCTGCTGCTGGGGCATGGCCCTGATGAGGGGGGTGGGGACATGTCGCTGCTCTTTTCCGTGGGCAGTTCCTTCCTGTCGGGCGGCGAGCCGTTCTACAAGCGCTTCGGTCTGGATGAGCTGAGCATGCGCACGGGCGAGCTGGGCAGCACGGGCAGCATCCTGCCGGTGCAAAGCGTGGTCAGCGGCCTGGATACTGCGGCAAGCCCCATCGAACAGCGCTTCGTGGTCGCCAGCAAGACATTGAGCGAGAACCTGAAGATCAGCGCGGAACAGGCGCTGGCGCAGACGGGAACCGTCGCGCGCCTGAGCTATCGGCTGATGCGCGGCCTGCAGGCGGAGGCGACGGTCGGCACGGTCAGCGGCCTGGCGCTGGTGTATCGCTGGTTCTCGATGGATTGACCCTATCAGTCGCCGGAATCACACATCGGTGCCGGATCGGGTTCGACGGACCTGGATTTTCTCTTAAAATACCGCAACATTGCATCGAGGGTGTCCATGAGCATCAAGAACGACCGCTGGATCCGCAGCGCGGCGCAGGCCGGCATGATAGAGCCTTTCGAGCCCGGGCAGGTGCGCACGGTCAATGGCCAGAAGATCGTCAGCTATGGCACCAGCAGCTATGGCTACGACGTGCGCTGCGCGCGCGAATTCAAGATCTTCACGAACATCAATTCCTCGATTGTGGACCCGAAGGCCTTCGATGCCAGGTCCTTTGTGGATTTCGAAGGCGATGTGTGCATGATCCCGCCGAATTCCTTCGCTCTGGCGCGCACGGTCGAATATTTCCGCATCCCGCGCACCGTGCTGACGGTCTGCCTGGGGAAAAGCACCTATGCCCGCTGCGGCATCATCGTCAACGTCACACCGTTGGAACCCGAATGGGAAGGCCATGTGACGCTGGAATTTTCCAATACCACTCCGCTGCCTGCGAAAATCTACGCCGGCGAGGGTTGCGCCCAGATGCTGTTCTTCGAAAGCGACGAAGTCTGCGAGACCTCGTATGCGGATCGGGGCGGCAAATATCAGGGGCAACAAGGGGTGACGCTGCCGCGCACCTAGTGTCCCGTCCGCACGCGGAACGGGAATGTTCTGAACGCTGAAAGTCCTTGGCGGGTGTCGCAAAGCCCGCCGAGGCGTTTCGGGTCGCACCCGCGGCCCTTACGGTGATTGCCATGAAATTTCGCTTTCCCATCGTCATCATCGACGAAGACTATCGTTCCGAGAATGCCTCCGGATTCGGCATCCGGGCCCTGGCGTCCGCCATCGAGGCGGAAGGGGTGGAGGTTCTGGGCGTCACCAGTTATGGCGACCTCAGTTCGTTTGCGCAGCAGCAAAGCCGCGCCAGCGCCTTCATCCTGTCGATCGACGACGAAGAATTCGACGAGGATTCCCCGGAAGATGTCGCCAACGCGATCAAGAACCTGCGTTCCTTCATCGGCGAGCTGCGCTTTCGCAACGAGGACATCCCCATCTATCTGTATGGTGAAACCCGGACCTCGCAGCACATCCCCAACGACATCCTGCGCGAACTGCACGGCTTCATCCACATGTTCGAGGACACGCCGGAATTCGTGGCGCGCCACATCATCCGCGAGGCCCGCGCCTATCTGGATAGCCTGGCGCCGCCGTTTTTCCGCGAACTGCTGGACTATGCCTCGGATGGGTCCTATTCTTGGCACTGCCCTGGGCACTCGGGCGGGGTGGCCTTCCTGAAGAGCCCGGTCGGGCAGATGTTCCACCAGTTCTTCGGCGAAAACATGCTGCGCGCCGACGTCTGCAATGCGGTCGACGAACTGGGACAGCTGCTGGATCACACGGGTCCGGTGGCCGAATCCGAAAAAAACGCGGCCCGCATCTTCCATGCGGATCACTGCTTCTTCGTCACCAATGGCACGTCCACATCCAACAAGATCGTCTGGCACGCTAACGTAGCGGCGGGCGACGTGGTCGTGGTGGACCGCAACTGCCACAAATCCGTCCTGCACGCCATCACCATGACGGGTGCAATCCCGGTGTTTCTGCGTCCCACGCGCAACCACCTGGGCATCATCGGGCCGATCCCGCTGGAAGAATTCGATCCGGAAAACATCCGGCGCAAAATCGAGGCCAACCCCTTTGCGCGGGAAGCCGTCAACAAGCGTCCCCGTATCCTGTCGCTGACCCAGAGCACCTATGACGGCGTGATCTACAACGTCGAGATGATCAAGGAAAAGCTGGGTTCGTACATCGACACCCTGCACTTCGACGAGGCGTGGCTGCCGCATGCCGCGTTCCATGAATTTTACGAGGACATGCACGCCATCGGGCCCAACCGCCCGCGCAGCCACGACACGATGATCTATGCGACGCACTCCACGCACAAGCTGCTGGCGGGCCTGTCGCAGGCGTCCCAGATCGTGGTGCAGGATTCGGAAACCCGCAAGCTGGATCGCAACATCTTCAATGAAGCCTTCCTGATGCACACCTCGACCTCGCCGCAGTACGCCATCATTGCGTCCTGCGACGTGGCGGCGGCCATGATGGAACCCCCCGGCGGCACCGCGCTGGTCGAGGAATCCATCCGCGAGGCGCTGGACTTTCGTCGCGCCATGCGCAAGGTCGAATCCGAATTCGGTAAGAACGATTGGTGGTTCAAGGTCTGGGGGCCCAACCGCCTGGTGCCCGAAGGCATCGGTAACCGTGAAGACTGGATCCTGGGCTCGGGCGACGAATGGCATGGCTTCGGCGATCTGGCCGAGGGTTTCAACATGCTCGACCCGATCAAGGCCACCGTCGTCACGCCGGGCCTGGACATTTCGGGGACGTTCGCCGACTCCGGGATTCCGGCGGCGCTCGTGTCCCGCTATCTGGTGGAACATGGCGTGGTGGTCGAAAAGACCGGCCTCTATTCCTTCTTCATCCTGTTCACCATCGGCATCACCAAGGGCCGCTGGAACACGCTGCTGACCGCGCTGCAGCAGTTCAAGGACGACTACGACCGCAATCAGCCATTGTGGCGCGTGCTGCCCGAATTCAACCGCGCGCACAAGCGCTACGAGCGCATGGGTCTGCGCGATCTGTGCCAGGAGATCCACGAGGCCTACCGCCATTACGATTTCGCGCGCCTGACCACGCGGGTGTATCTCAGCGACATGGTCCCGGCCATGCGCCCGGCCGATGCCTATGCGCGCATGGCGCACCGCGAGGTCGAACGAGTGCGGGTCGAACACCTGGAAGGCCGCGTCACCGGCGTTCTGCTGACCCCGTACCCGCCGGGCATCCCTCTGCTGATCCCGGGCGAACGCTTCAACCGCGACATCGTCGATTACCTGAAGTTCACCCAGGAATTCAACCAGCAGTTCCCGGGCTTTGAAACGGATGTTCATGGCCTGGCCTACGAGACCGACGAACAAGGCCTGCGGCACTATTACGTGGATTGCATCCGCGAGCAAGACTGATTGGACGAACCCGGATATCCGATGCCGCGTTCCGATGGTATTTTTGACGTCGCGGTGATCGGCGCGGGCGCCGCCGGCATGATGACGGCGGCGGTGGCCGGTCAGCGCGGGCTGCGGGTGGTGCTGATCGATCATGCCGAACGGCTGGCGGAAAAGATCCGCATTTCCGGGGGGGGGCGCTGCAATTTCACCAACCTGGGGACCAGCCCGGCCCAGTTCCTGTCGCGCAATCCGGATTTCTGCCGCTCGGCCCTGCACGCCTATGGGCCGCGGGATTTCCTGGATCTGCTGCGCACGCATGGCGTGTCCTGGCATGAAAAACATCGCGGGCAATTGTTCTGCGTTGACTCCAGCGAATCGATCATCGATGTCCTGCGGCGGGAATGCGAGGCGGGCGGTGTCGCCTGGCGCATGCCCTGCGCCGTGCGGTCCGTGGCGCGCGAGGCTACAGGTTTCATGCTGGCCACCGAGAGTGCGACGATCCGTGCCGAGCAACTGGTGCTGGCAACCGGCGGCATGGCGATCCCCCAGCTGGGCGCCACCGACTTCAGCCTGCGCGTCGCGCGCCAGTTCGGTCTGAAGATCGTCGAGCCGCGCCCGGCGCTGGTGCCGCTGACGTTCGACGCCCAGGCCTGGCAGCCCTTTGCGGCCCTGTCTGGTGTTGCGCTGGAAGTCCGTCTGTCGCACGAAGCATCCAGTCCGCAGGAGCGGACGAAGCGGCACCGCGGCCCGGCTCGCGCCGAATTCTTTGAAGATCTGCTGTTCACGCATCGAGGTCTGTCGGGCCCTGGCATCCTGCAGATTTCCAGCTATTGGCAGCCGGGCGACCCGATCCACATTGATCTGGCGCCTGGCCAAGCCGTGGCCGATATCCTGATCGCCGCCAAGTCGGGCGGTCGTCAGACCCTGCTGACGGCCTTGTCCGGCATCTGGCCCCGGCGTCTGGCGGAAGCCTGGCTGTCCGAAGACAGCGGCCGGCGTCTGGCCGACATCCCTGACCGCCAGCTACGCGCCCTAGGTGATCGCATCCGGGACTGGACCTTGTGGCCGACGGGCACGGCGGGCTACAAGAAGGCCGAGGTCATGAGCGGTGGCGTGGATACCGGCGAGCTCGACCAGCGCAGCCTGCAGGCCCATCGCTGCCCGGGCCTGTACATCGTCGGCGAAGCCGTGGACGTCACCGGCTGGCTGGGTGGCTACAACTTCCAGTGGGCCTGGGCGTCCGGTGTGGCTTGCGGGCGGGCGCTGGTGGCGGGCTGAGCGGGTGGCGCTAGAATCACCGGGATATCGGAGGACGGACATGCAAAAACCCCTGGATGGCATCCGGGTCCTGGAAATGGGCCAACTCATCGCCGGGCCGTTTGCCGCGAAGATGCTGGGCGAATTCGGCGCGGACATCATCAAGATCGAACCGCCTGGGCAGGGTGACCCTTTGCGCAACTGGCGGCTGCTGCACGAAGGCACATCCGTCTGGTGGCAGGTGCAGTCGCGCAACAAACAATCCGTGACGCTGGATTTGCGCCAGCCGGAAATTCAGGATCTGGTGCGCAGGCTGGCCAAGGAATGCGACGTCGTCGTGGAAAATTTCAAGCCTGGCACACTCGAAGCCTGGGGCTTGGGCTGGGACGACCTGCATGCCTTGAATCCGCGTCTGGTCATGCTGCGGGTATCGGGCTATGGCCAGACCGGGCCGTACCGCGACCGGCCCGGCTTTGGGGTCGTGGCCGAGGCCATGGGCGGCCTGCGCCACCTGAGCGGCGAACCGGGCCGCGCACCGGTGCGGGTTGGCGTGTCGATCGGCGATTCTCTCTCAGCCTTGCATGGCGTTATCGGCGTGCTGTTGGCCCTGCGCGCCCGCGACCGCTCGGGCGAGGGCCAGATGGTGGATGTCGCCCTGTACGAGTCCGTCTTCAACATGATGGAAAGTCTGCTGCCGGAATATGCCGTGTTCGGCGAAGTGCGCCAGCCCGCCGGCAGCAGTCTGCCGGGGATCGCCCCCAGCAATGCCTACGCCTGCCGTGATGGCTACGTTTTGATCGCTGGCAATGGCGATAGCATCTTCCGGCGGCTTATGCAGGCCATCGGCCGTGACGATCTGGGCAACGACCCCGCCCTGGAACACAACCCCGGTCGCGTGGCGCAGGTTGCGCGCATCGACGCGGCCATCGGTGACTGGGCCGCGCGTCACACCCAGGATGAGGTCCTGGACATCCTCAACGTCGCCCGCATCCCGGCGGGCCGCATTTACGACATCGCCGACATCGCCGCCGATCCGCATTACCGGGCGCGCGGCATGATCCTGGATCAACCGCTGCCGGATGGCACCCCCTGCCAGGTGCCCGGCATCGTGCCCAAACTGTCCGCCACGCCGGGCGGTATCGATACGCCCGCCCCGACGCTAGGCCAGCATACAGATGCCATCCTGGACCGCCTGGGGGTCGATGCGGGTACGCGCGCCCGCTGGCGCGAGGCTGGCTATATCTGAGGCAAGACCCAGCGACACATCGATTCTCGTTATTCGCTCAGCAACAAAACCCTAACCTCAGCCGATTGTTGTCCACCCCAATTTCAGAGTATATTTTGCCCTTGCTGTCACTCGATGCGGGTGGGAGAGCGCCGCTTGACGATCAGGCGGCCGCCGAAGGCGCAATTCGCCCAGAATCGCTCAGGCACCCTGTACCATTCGCATGATGCCGCGTGCGCATCGCAGCATTCTGGAGAGATCCGCCCCCCAACCGGGGACGCGGGCGCCGAAGGTGAACCCTCGCTACGTGGGGCAACTCTCAGGCAAAAGGACAGAAGGGCGCTACTGGCACGCGTGCCACCCTGTTTCCTTGTCCGGAGCCCTCCATGCCCGCCCAGACCCCTTTGTTTGATACCCATGTCGCCCTCGGCGCGAAAATCGTCGATTTCGGTGGCTGGGACATGCCCCTGGCCTATGGTTCTCAACTCGAGGAACACCATGCCGTGCGGCAGTCCGTCGGCATGTTCGACGTTTCTCACATGCTCAACGTCGACGTCCTGGGGGCTCGCGCGCAGGACTTCCTGCGCCATCTGCTGGCCAACGACGTCGGCCGCATCGTCGGTACCCCCGGCAAGGCCCTGTATTCCTGCATGTTGCGCCCCGAGGGCGGCGTGATCGACGATCTGATCGTCTACTTTTTCGCGCTGGACCGCTGGCGTGTCATCGTCAACGCCGGTACGGCCGACAAGGACCTGGACTGGATGCGCCAGCAGGCCCAGCCTTTCGGCGTCACGGTCACTCCCCGGCGCGACCTGGCCATGGTGGCCGTCCAGGGCCCGAAGGCCCGCGAAACCGTCTGGTCCGTGCATCCCGACTGGAAACCCGCGACCCAGGACCTGAAGCCCTTTACCGGCACGCTGATCGATGAAAACACCCTGGTGGCGCGCACGGGCTATACCGGCGAGGACGGTTTCGAGATCGTCCTGCCGGCCACGGCCGTCAAGGCTTTCTGGGATGCATTGGCCGCCGCTGGCGCCCATCCTTGCGGCCTGGGTGCCCGCGACACGCTGCGCCTGGAAGCCGGCATGAATCTGTACGGCCAGGATATGGACGAAACCGTCCACCCGCTGGAATCCGGCCTGGCCTGGACCGTGTCCCTGAAGGACGACGCGCGCGACTTCATCGGTCGCGCAGCGCTGCAATCGGCGTCCCATGCCCGCGAATTGGTCGGTCTGAAGCTGCTGGATCGCGGCATCATGCGGGGCCACATGAAGGTGCGCACCGCTCAGGGCGAGGGCGAACTCACCAGCGGCTCCATGGCCCCGACGCTGGGTTTTTCCATCGGCCTGGCCCGCGTGCCGGCCGGCGCCGCGCTGGGCGACCGCGTCGAAGTCGAGATCCGCGGCAAGTGGCTGCCGGCAGAAATCGTGCGCCCGCCGTTCGTGCGCAACGGCAAGGCGCTGGTGTAACGAATTGGATCATGACGCCCGCCGTTCCGGGGCGTCATTCATGCATCATCCTTTATAGTGATTCCCGCGTGGTTCCGCCAGACTGTGGCGTTCCAACATTTCCTCATTTCAAACCATCACGATAGACGGGGTTAACCATGTCCATTCCCAATGACCGCAAATACACGGCTTCCCACGAGTGGGTGAAGGCTGACGGCGACTGCTTCCTGGTCGGCATCACCGACGACGCGCAGGATCAGCTGGGCGATCTGGTGTTCGTCGGCGACGTTCAGGTCGGCGCGCATCTGTCGGCAGGCGACACGGCTGCCGTGGTCGAATCCGTCAAGGCCGCATCCGACATCTACGCCCCGGTGGCCGGCGAAGTCATCGCCTTCAACGAGGCGCTCAACGACCAGCCCGGCCTGATCAACGCAGGCGCCTACGACCAATGGATCTTCAAGATCCGTCCGGACAATGCCGCCGACATCGACGGTCTGATGGACGCTGCCGCCTATGAGGCGCAAGCCTGAACGAATTGGAGAACACCCCCATGCTGCGCGATCCCGCCACGCATTCCGAATTCATCGCCCGCCATATCGGGCCGTCCGACGCCGACCAGCAGAGCATGCTGGCGGCCATCGACGTGCCTAGTCTGGACGCTCTGATCCGCGAAGTCGTCCCTGAAAACATCCTGTCCGAGGCGCCCTATTTGGATCTGCCCGGGCCGCTGGGCGAAGTCGAGGCACTGGCCGACCTGAAGGCCGTCGCATCGCGCAATCAGGTCATGCGCAGCTACATTGGCCAGGGCTATTACGGCACCTACGTGCCGCACGTCATTCTGCGCAATATCCTGGAAAATCCGGCCTGGTATACGGCTTATACCCCATACCAGCCGGAAATCTCCCAGGGGCGCCTGGAAGCCCTGCTGATTTTCCAGACCATGATCGCCGATCTGACAGGCCTGGATATTGCCAACTCGTCCCTGCTGGACGAAGCCACAGCCGCCGCCGAGGCCATGACTCTGGCGCGCCGCGTCTCGCGGGCCAAGTCCGATCAGTTCTTCGTGTCCACGCACGTCCATCCCCAGACCCTCGAGGTCCTGCGCACGCGGGCCGCCGGGATGGAGATCCGGATCGTCGTGGGCGACGAGGCCAAGGGCTTGCCGGAATGCTTCGGCGTGCTGCTGCAATATCCGCACAGCCTGGGCGGTGTGGCCGATTACCGCGCGCTGGCCGGGCAGGCGCACGATGCCGGCGCCGTGGTGGCGGTGACCACCGATCTGCTGGCGCTGGCCCTGCTGGCGCCGCCTGGCGAATGGGGCGCCGACATCGCTGTGGGTTCTGCCCAGCGGTTTGGCGTGCCCATGGGATATGGCGGCCCGCACGCCGGCTTCATGGCTTGCAAGGACACCTATAAACGCAATCTGCCCGGCCGCCTGGTCGGCGTGTCGCAGGACGCGCGCGGTGAGCCCGCCCTGCGTCTGGCGCTGCAGACCCGCGAACAGCATATCCGCCGCGAAAAGGCCACATCCAACATCTGCACCGCCCAGGTGCTGCTGGCGGTCATGGCCGCCATGTACGCGGTCTGGCATGGTCCCCAGGGTATCCGGCATATCGCGCAGCGCGTGACCACGCACACCACGCAGCTGGCCGCCGCCCTGCGCGCGATGGGCATCAAAGTCTGCAATGACACCTGGTTCGATACCCTGTGCCTGGATACCGGGGCGAAAACCCAGGCGGTCCTGGACGCCGCCGTCGCGGGGGGCATGAATCTGCGTCATGTGGACGATACGCACGTGGCGCTGTCCCTGGACGAAACGGTCGGTCAGAGCGACATCGAAACCCTGCTGGGGGTCCTGGCCACCGCCACCGCCACCGGCGCCGCGCGTGTGGCGCCCGACTTCACGGCAACCGGCGACGTCATCCCGGCCGCCCTGCGTCGTCAGGGGCCCATCCTGGCGCACCCGGCCTTCTCGAAGGTCAAGTCCGAAACCGACATGCTGCGCTATCTGCGAGCCCTGGCGGACAAGGACCTTGCCCTGGATCGCACCATGATCCCGCTGGGCTCCTGCACCATGAAGCTCAATGCGACAGCCGAGATGATTCCCATCACCTGGCCCGAATTCGCGCACATGCATCCCTTCGCGCCGGCCGGCCAGGCTCAGGGCTACCAGGAAATGATCGAACGGCTTTCGGCCGCGCTGTGCGAGATCACCGGTTACGACCGCGTCAGCCTGCAGCCCAATGCCGGCGCTCAGGGCGAATATGCGGGCCTGCTGGCCATCCGCGGTTACCATCATGCCAACGGCGAGCACCAGCGCAACGTCTGCCTGATCCCGGCCTCGGCCCACGGCACCAATCCAGCCTCGGCCCACCTGGCTGGCATGGACGTCGTGGTCGTGGCCTCGGACGTCAACGGCAACATCGATATGGCGGATCTGCGGGCGAAGATCACCCAGGTGGGCGACCACCTGGCGGCCCTGATGATCACGTATCCGTCCACGCATGGCGTGTTCGAGACCACGGTGACAGAGATCTGCGACCTGATTCACCAGGCGGGCGGCCAGGTCTACCTGGACGGCGCCAACATGAACGCCATGGTGGGCGTGGCGCGCCCGGGCCGCTTCGGTTCGGACGTCTCGCACCTGAACCTGCACAAGACCTTCTGCATCCCGCACGGCGGCGGTGGCCCGGGTGTCGGTCCGGTTGCGGTGCGCGAGCACCTGGCGCCGTACCTGCCCGGTGTGGTGGGCGAGGACGGCCGCCTGCCGGCTGGCCAGTCCGGCCCGGTGTCCGCCGCGCCCTTCGGTTCGGCCAGCATCCTGCCGATTTCCACGATGTACATCATGATGATGGGGGCGGCCGGCCTGCGTCGCGCCAGTCAGGTGGCTATCCTGAACGCCAATTACCTGGCGACTCGTCTGGCGCCGCACTACCCGATCCTGTACGCGGCGGGCCCCAAGGGCCGCGTGGCGCACGAATGCATCCTGGACATCCGCCCGATCAAGGACGCCAGCGGCATCGGCGCCGAGGACATCGCCAAGCGCCTGATGGACTATGGCTTTCATGCCCCCACCATGAGCTTCCCGGTGGCCGGCACCCTGATGGTCGAGCCCACCGAATCGGAAGGCGTCGAGGAACTGGATCGCTTCATCGAGGCGATGATCGCCATCCGCCAGGAAATCGCCGCTGTCGAACGTGGCGAACAGCCGGTGGATGACAACGTGCTGGTCAATGCCCCGCACCCCGCCGCTGTGTTGCTGGTGCAGGACTGGGCGCATCCGTATACGCGTGAGCAGGCAGCCTATCCGCTGCCTGGCATGGCGGCTCGTAAATACTGGCCGCCGGTCTCGCGGGTGGACAACGCCTGGGGGGATCGCAACCTCAACTGCGCCTGCCCGCCGGTCGAGGCTTATGTACCGGCGGAACAGGCCGTGGTGTGAAAAACCGTTGTGTAACAGGCCTAGAATAGGCTCTGTCCGTGGCCCCTCCCATCGGGTGGGGCCTTTTCATATCCAGCTTCTGAATTAATACAGTAAAAGGAGTCGATCCATGCCTTACGTAAACATCAAGATCACCCGCGAGGGCGCGACCGCCGAACAGAAGGCGCGCCTGATCGAGGGCGCCACGCAATTGCTGGTGGATGTGCTGGGGAAGAACCCCAAGACGACGTTCGTGGTGATCGAAGAAGTCGAGACCGACAACTGGGGTATCGCGGGGGAACCCGTGACGGCGATCCGGGCACGCGCAAAGCAGACAGGGACGGCTTGAGTCCGGCCTCCTCAGTCGATCTCGCTCAGCACGTCAGCCACCGTCCCGAACAGTTCCGCGATCTGAGATTCCTCGATGATGAGCGGGGGCGAGAACGCCAGCGTATCGCCCGTATAGCGCACCAGGATGCCGCGATCGAAGCAGCGGGCGAAGACCTCTGTGGCGCGGGCGCCGGGAGCGCCCTCGCGAGGGGCTAGTTCCACCCCCGCCACCAGCCCCAGGTTGCGCACGTCGATCACGTGGCGGCGGCCCCGCAGGCTGTGGGCGGCATCTTCGAACAAGCCCGATAATGAATCGGCGCGTTGGAACAGGCCCTCGTGCTCGTAGATGTCCAGGGCGGCCAGCATGGCAGCGGTGGCCATGGGGTGGGCCGAGTACGTGTAACCGTGGAAGAATTCGATGCCGCCGGTGCTGGCCTCGAGGATCGTGTCGTGAATGCCGCGCTGCACGGCTACGGCGCCGGCCGGGATCGCCGCATTGCTGATGCCCTTGGCCATGGTGATCAGATCGGGCGTGACGCCGAAGCGCCCGCTGGCGGTGGCTGCTCCCAGGCGGCCGAAGGCGGTGATGACCTCGTCGAAGATCAGCAGGATGCCGTGGCGGGCGGTGATCTCGCGCAGGCGTTCCAGGTAGCCGACAGGGGGAATCAGCACGCCGGTGGAACCCGCCATGGGTTCGACGATGACGGCGGCGATGGTCGAAGCGTCGTGAAGGGTGATGATGCGTTCCAGTTCGTCGGCCAGGTGGGCGCCCCAGGCCGGCTGCCCGCGCGACCAGGCATTATGTTCGGGGGCGTGGGTATGGGGCAGATGGTCCACGCCCGGCAGCAGGACGCCGGAAAACGTCTTGCGGTTGGGTGAAATGCCGCCCACCGAGATGCCGCCAAATCCGACCCCGTGATAGCCGCGCTCGCGGCCGATCAGACGCGTGCGCTGCCCCTCGCTCCGGGCACGGTGGTAGGCCAGCGCGATCTTCAGGGCCGTGTCGACCGATTCGGACCCCGAATTGGTGAAGAAGATCCGGTCCAGGCCGTCAGGCATCAGGGCGGCGACCCTGGAGGCAGCCCGGAAGGAATCCTCGTGGCCGATCTGGAAGCTGGGGGCGTAGTCCAGCTTGCCCGCCTGGCGGGTGATGGCCTCGATGATCTCGGGGCGCGCATGGCCGGCGTTCACGCACCACAATCCCGCAGTCCCGTCCAGCACCCGGTGGCCGTCGGCCGCAGTGTAGTGCATGCCCTGGGCCCCGACCAGCAGCCGCGGATGAGCCTTGAACTGGCGGTTGGCCGTGAAGGGCATCCACAGGTTGGACAGGTCGAGTGTGGGCGATGATCCGTGCATGGCAACCTCGAAATGGGAGTGGGCTCAAGTCCATTCTCGGTCCGGGTTGCCTCGTCAGCAAGTCCGTTTATCCGAACGTGGGTTGTCAATGCCGGGGATGCCCGGCCTGGCGTTTTAGCGGATGCGTCGGTAGGTGACGAAATCGTAGTTCAGGCCATGGTCCGCCGGCTGTGGCAGACGCTCGATTTCCTGCCATTGTCCCGCCGGCGGTTCGGGAAACCAGGTGTCGCCCTCGATTGTCGCGTGGATCTCGGTGGCGATCAGTTCGTCAGCCAGCGGCAAGGCCTGACGGAAAACCTGTTCGCCGCCGATGATGCACAGATGCTCGGCCCCGGCGCAGGCCGCCATGGCGGCTTCCAGGGACTCGAAGCGTTCGGCGCCCGGCGCCGAAAATCCGGCATCCCGGCTCAGCACCAGATTGCGCCGGCCTGGCAGCGGCCGGCCCAGGGACAGCCAGGTCTTGCGGCCCATCAGGATGGGGTGGCCCAGCGTGCTGCGTTTGAAGTGCGCAAGGTCGCCGGGCAGATGCCAGGGCATGCCGCCATCGCGGCCGATGACGCGGTTGTCCGTATAGGCCACGACGAGGCGCAGGTGGGGAAGGGAGGGCATGGGGCTCCTTGGATGCGATGGTGTCTGTGGCGCTTCTTGCGGATCCTGGTCTGGCACGGGCCGGATGGTCTGCCCGGTGCAGGCCGCCAACAGCGTGGCCAGTTCCCCGTGCAGCAGTACCAGATCGGGCGCCAGATCCATCAGCGGGCGCAGGACGAAGGCCCGCTCGTGCATGCGGGGGTGGGGAACGATCAGGCCAGGCGCGTCGAGCGACTGGCCGCCATACCAGAGCAGGTCCAGATCCAGCGTGCGGGGCGCGTTGCGATAGGGGCGTTCGCGTCCATGGGCCTGCTCGATGGCCTGCAAAACCGCCAGTAGAGCGGGGGCGTCCAGGCGGGTGTGGATTTCAGCCACGGCATTGACGTAATCGGGGCCTGTGCAGCTGACGGGCGATGTGTCGTAGAGCGGCGACAGGCGCAGATCCTCGATGCCGGCGGTGCCGGCCAGGGCCTGGGCGGCAGCCCGCAGCGTCTGGGCCGCCACGCCCAGATTCGCGCCCAGCCCGATGTAGGCCAGCGTCGCGGGCGATGCGGTTGCGGGCGAATGCGCGGCTGAATGGTGGGGTGACAAGGCCATGAGCAAGACTTTAACGAGGTCCTGAGGCCGCTGGGCGCGGCGGGTCAGGACAGCCGCGCCGGCTTCTTCGTGTGGGTCGTTGCGCCTGCGGATTCATCGGCGCCTGCGCCGCTGCGCGCGGACGGATCCGATTCCGTCCCGCCGCCCGGCTTGTGTCGCCGCCGGCGTTTGCGGCTGGCGCCGGCGCTCGTGCGACGGGCGCCGGCATGACCGGCCTGCCAGGTGTCGATCATCTGGCTGCGGCGTTCGTCGCCACTGTCGGCCAGGTCCATCCACCATTGGGCCAGCACGCTGTCGATCTCGCGGGCCTCGGCGCGCAATTGCAGGAAATCGACGGAGGCGCGGAAACGGGGCTGTTCCATCATGCGCCAGATGGATCGCACGGTGGCGCGTTCGAAGCGGGCCTGCATGAGCCAGATCTCGCGCATGTCGGCCTGGTGACGGCGCTGGATGGCAAGCTTGTCCATCTGTTCGTCGATGACCGAATCGGCGGCGCGGGTCAGTGCCTCGTTGCGCGGCACGTCCTGGGCGAGCAGGGCGCTCCAGCGCTTTTGCACCAGGCGCCACAGCAGCGCCGCGAACAGGAAGCTGGGGCTGACGGGCTTGCCCGAGCGGACCCGCGCATCGGTGCGCGATAGGGCGATTTCGACGAACGCCTCGCCCCCGTCTTCCTCGAAGATGCGGTCGATGAGCGGAATCAGGCTCTTGATCAGGCCCAGGCGGCGCAGTTCGCGCACGCAGTCCATGGCGTGGCCGCAGGTCAGCAGCTTGAGTGTTTCGTCGAACAGCCGGGAAGCCGGGACGTGTTCGACGAGCGAGGCCAGTTGCAGGATCGGGGCTTCGGTGGCGGGGTCGATGCGCGCGCCCAGTTTGGCCTGGAAACGCAGCGCGCGCAGCATGCGCACCGGATCCTCGCGGTAGCGGGTTTCGGGGTCGCCGATCATGCGGATCACGCGGTTCTTCAGGTCCGCCACCCCCTGATGGAAGTCGATGACTTCTTCCTTCAGGGGATCGTAGTACAAGGCGTTGATCGTGAAATCGCGGCGCGCGGCGTCTTCCTCGTGGGTGCCGAATTCGTTGTCGCGCAGGATGCGGCCGTGTTCGTCGGTTTCCTGATTGCCCGAGGCAGGCGCGCGGAATGTCGAGGTCTCGATGATTTCCTGACCGAACACCACGTGGACCAGCTGGAAGCGCCGGCCGATGATCCGGGCGCGGCGAAACAGTGGCCGGATCTGGTTGGGCGTGGCGTTGGTGGCGACGTCGAAGTCCTTGGGCTGCAGCCCGACAATCAGGTCGCGCACTGCGCCGCCCACGATGTAGGCATCGAAACCTTGCTGGTTGAGGACCTCGCAGACCTTGATCGCGTGGCGCGACACGAGCCGCCGGTCGATGCCGTGCTTGTCGCTGGACAAGCGCGCCGGGCCGCTGGGCGGCGTGGCAAACAGGCGGGAGACGAAATGTTTGATGGTCTGCTTGAGCATGGCGCGTATTTTAAGACTTTGTATCCCGCATGTCCTCGAACAGTTCCAGCACGCGCCAGCCGCGGCTCTGGGCCAGTTCGCGCAGGGCGGGGCTGGGGTTGGTGGCGACGGGGTGGGTGACGACCTCCAGCAGCGGCAGGTCGTTGACGGAGTCGCTGTAGAACCAGGACTCGGCGAAATCCTCCAGCAGCAGTCCCTCGGTCTGCAACCACTGCCGGACCCGCAGCACCTTGCCGGCCTTGAAACTGGGGGTGCCGTCGATGCGACCCGTGTAGCGGCCGTCGGGATCGCGTTGCGGGATGGTCGCGATCAGGTGCTCGATGCCCAGCGCGTGGGCAATGGGCCGCGTGACGAACGCATTGGTGGCGGTGACGATGGCGCACAGCCCGCCGCGCGCCTGATGGTCGCTGACCAGGGCCTGGGCCGCCGGCAGCAGGCCGGGTTCGACGACCTCGCGCATGTAGGCCCGATGCCATTGCATCAGTTCGTCGGGTTCGCCCAAACGCAGCAGCCCCAGCATGAAATCGGCGGCTTCCTCGGCGGACAAGGTGCCCTCGTTGTAACGGCGCATCAGTTCGTCGTTGCGCCGGCGGGCGACATCGGGATCGCCGGCGCGTCCCGTGCGGGCCAGGAATTCCGCCCATTGATAGTCGCTGTCGAAGGGCAGGAGCGTGTGGTCCAGGTCGAACAGGGCCAGGTGGGAAAAGGATGGCATGGGAATTCCGCGGGAGTGGTCAGGGACTGGTGCGCCCGGCATCGGCATGGTGGGATGCCGGGTCCGGGTGCTGGCGGGTCAGTAGCGCCTTCAGCAAGGGCAGGGTGACGGGACGATGCTGTGCCAGGGAATACTGGTCCAATGTATCGATCAGGGTCGTCAGCCGTCCCATGTCCCGGTCATAGTGGGTCAGGATCCAGTGCAGGACGTCGTCGGGCAATTTCAGGCCGCGCTGCAGGGCCCGGTCATGCAGCGCCTGCGCCCGGTCGTCGTCGGACAGCTGTTCGATGCGATAGACCAGATCCCAGCCCAGGCGGGTGCGCAGGTCCTCGCGTAGCGGCATGGTCAATGGCGCCCGGTCGCCCGCCGTCAGCAGGGCGAATGCATCCGGTGTACTGGCTGCCGCGCGCCAGCGGTTGAACAGGGCGAACAGCGCCGCCTGGGCCGCGTCGCTGAGTTCGCCCACGTCGTCCACCGCCACCAGCGTCAGCACGCGATCCTCGTCGGTGGCCAGGGACTGCAGCCAGTGGGCCGGCGTGCGCGCATCCAGGTAGTGCCCGTCAGGGTCCTGGGCGCGGGCGCGTAGCAGGTGGCTGCGCCCGGACCCCTGGCCGCCCCACAGATACAGGGCGTGACCCGGCGTCAGCGTGCGCACCGCATCGACGGCCGCGTGGTTGACGCCCGCAACGAAGGTCTCCAGGGTGGGTAGCGCCCCGGGCAGGATATCCAGCAACAGTTGCTGCGTCATGGTCGCATCCCGTTGGGTGAAATCAGGATCCGGACGGTCAGGATAACCGGACGGAAAACGGGTCGTGGCATCAGGCGGATGAGGGAATCGTCGTCCATCCGGAGTTCATCGTAAAATCGGGAGCATATTGTCCAAACCTGCAATTCTTGCACATTCGGCGGCTTTTCTCATGACACAAGGCACCACCCCCCCCATGACCTATCGCGATGCGGGCGTCGATATCGACGCCGGAGACGCGTTGGTCGATCGTATCAAACCGCTGGCGGCCCGTACCATGCGGCCCGGCGTCATGGCCGGGATCGGCGGGTTCGGCGCTCTGTTTCAGGTTCCGCCGCACCTGCGCGAACCGGTGCTGGTTTCCGGCACCGACGGAGTCGGGACCAAATTGCGTCTGGCCTTCGAATGGCAGCGGCACGACACCGTGGGGATCGACCTGGTCGCCATGAGCGTCAACGACATCTTGGTTCAGGGGGCCGAACCCCTGTATTTCCTGGATTACTTCGCCTGCGGCAAACTCTCCGTGGATACCGCGGCCCGTGTGGTGGGCGGCATCGCTCGCGGGTGCGAACTGGCGGGCTGTGCCCTGATCGGGGGCGAAACCGCCGAAATGCCCGGCATGTATCCCGACGGCGAATACGACCTGGCCGGTTTCGCGGTGGGCGCGGTGGAAAAATCCGCGATCATCGATGGGGCCGACATCCGGGTGGGGGACACCGTGCTTGGGCTGGCCTCCAGCGGCGCGCACTCCAACGGCTATTCCCTGGTGCGAAAAATCCTGCAGCATGCCGGTGCTCGTCCGGATCAGCACCTGGGCGGGCGCCCATTGGGCGACGTGGTCATGGAACCCACCCGCATCTATGTGAAATCCGTGCTGGCCGCACTGGCCACGCATGGGCGCGCCATCAAGGGTCTGGCGCACATCACTGGCGGTGGTCTGCTGGAAAATGTGCCGCGCATCCTGAAATCCGGCCTGTGCGCACATCTGCATCGCGATGCCTGGCAGTGGCCGCTGCTCTTCCAATGGCTGCAGACGCAGGGTAGTGTGTCCGACCACGAAATGGCGCGCGTCTTCAATTGCGGCATCGGTATGGTGCTGGTGGTCGATCCCGCCCAGGCGGATGCCGTGGCGGCCACGTTGCGGGCCCAGGGCGAAACCGTCCACACGCTGGGCCAGATCCAGGATCAGACCGCTGGCGGGCCGCAGACGATCGTCGATTGATCGATACGGGATACCGGCGGTTGGCGCTTCGCCGTGTTGCTGTCCCCAGGTCTCGAGCTCCTCAGCGACTCAGCTGCCGGGCGCACAGGTCTGTCATTTCGGCGGTGGCATCACCTGACAGACAATCGACCGCATGGCGCTGCGGCAACGACCGCAGCCAGGTGATCTGGCGCTTGGCCAGCTGGCGGGTGGCGGCGATGGCCTGTTCGATCGCCTGATCCAGCGATATCCGGCCATCCAGATGGTCCCACAGCTGGCGGTAGCCCACGCAGCGGATCGACGGCAGTCCCGGGTGCAGGTCGGCGCGCGCGTGCAGGGTGCGCACCTCGTCCAGCAGACCGGCTTCGATCATCGTCCGGTAGCGCTGGGCGATGCGCGCGTGCAGCACCGCGCGATCGGACGGCTCCAGACTGATGGTCAAAAATTCCCAGCCCGGCAGCACAGGCCGGGGCGACTGCGCCAGCCAGTCGCTCATGGCGCGCCCGCTGCCGCGCCAGATTTCCAGCGCTCGCTGCAGCCGCTGGCTGTCGTTGGGCGCCAGTCGGGCGGCCGTGACCGGATCGACACGGGCCAGTTCGGCGTGCAGCGCCGGCCAGCCGCGTTCGCGCGCTTCGTCGTCCAACGCCTGGCGGATCGCGGGGTCCGCGGACGGCAGTTCGTTCAGCCCTTCGCGCAGCGCCTTGTAATACAGCATGGTGCCGCCGCACAGGATCGGGATCCGCCCGCGCTGGCGGATATCCTGCGCCAGCGCGGCCGCGTCGCGCGCGAATTCCGCCGCCGAATACGATTGCGCCGGATCGCGGATGTCCAGCAGGTGATGTGGAACCTGCGCCTGTTCCGTCGCGCTGGGCTTGGCGGTCCCGATGTCCATGCCCCGGTAGATAGTGGCCGAATCCATGACGATGATCTCGATGGGCCAGCGCCGGGCCAGCGCCATCGAGGCGGCGGATTTCCCCGATGCCGTCGGGCCGGCCAGACAGATCAGGAGCGGCATCTACTGCCCCCGCATGAACAGCTTGTCCAGATCGCCCAGGCTCCACTGGAACCAGGTGGGGCGCCCGTGATTGCACTGATCGGCGCGCTCGGTGCGTTCCATCTGGCGCAGCAGCGCGTTCATTTCGTCCAGCGTCAGCCGGCGGTTGGCACGCACGGCGCCGTGGCAGGCCATGGTGGACAGCAGCTCGTTGCGCTGTTCGGTCAGCCGGGCGGAATGCCCGAAGCGATCGACGTCGGCCAGCACGCCGCGCGCCAGGGATTCGACGTCGCCCTGGGCCAGCAGGGCGGGCACCGCGCGAACGGCCAGCGATGCCGGGCCCGTCGCGCGGATGCGCAGCCCCAGGCCGTCGAGCATGTCCTGGTTTTCCTGGGCGATGGCCACCTGGGTTTCCGAAGCCGTGAAGACGACGGGCACCAGCAGTTCCTGGGCGGGCAGGGGGGCTTCGTCCAGTGCCTGCTTCAGGGTTTCGTAGACGACCCGTTCGTGGGCCGCGTGCATGTCCACCAGCACCAGGCCCTGGGCATTCTGCGCCAGGATATAGATGCCGTGCAGTTGGCCCAGGGCGAGGCCCAGGGGCAGGTCGGTCGCTGCTGGGCGTTCGCCCGGTGCGAGTCCTGGCAAGGGCTGATAGAGCTTGCGCCAGTCCGTTGTGCCGGCCGCATCCCGCAACGGGAATCGTTGCTGGACGGGTATCTGTCCTGGGTAGCCCGCCGGGGCGGGGCGCGCGGGTGGCGGGCTGTGCGCTCCGCCATTGGCTGACCCGGGTGACGCCGCCCCGATATCGCCGGGCGCCCCGGGGCGATTTCCCGAGTCGGGCGGCGGCTCGGCGAGGCCGTCCGCCGACCCGCCGCGCAGGGCCAGCGCCTGTGCCAGCGATTGCGACACGTAGCGATGGACCGCGCCGCTGTCCCGGAACCGGACCTCGTGCTTGGCGGGATGCACGTTCACGTCCACCCCGGTGGGGTCCAGACTGAGGAACAGGACGAAGGCGGGCTGACGGTCGCCATGCAGCACGTCGGCATAGGCCTGGCGCACCGCGTGAGAGACGGTGCGGTCGCGCACGTAGCGGCCGTTCACATACAGATACTGCCGGTCGGCGCGGTTGCGGGCAAAGGTGGGCCGCGTGATGCAGCCTTCCAAGGTGATCAACCCCTGGTCGGTGGACACCGGCAGAGTCTGGGCCTGGAATTCCGCCCCCAGCACGTCGCGGATGCGGCCCTGGATGTCGGTGACCGGCCAGTTGCGCTGTGGCTTGTCGTTGTGGAAGACACGCAGCGCCACATCGGGATGCGCCAGGGCGATGCGTTCGATGGCATCCAGGCAGTGGCCGTATTCCGTAGCTTCCGATCGCAGGAACTTCCGCCGGGCCGGGATATGGTCGAACAGTTGCCGGACGTCCACCCGCGTGCCTGCCGGCCCGGCGGCCGGCGCCGGCTCGTTCATGCCGGGGCTGATCTGCCAGGCCTGGGTGTCGTCGGCCGTGCGCGAAGTCAGCGTCAACTGGGCCACCGAGGCGATCGATGCCAGCGCCTCGCCACGAAACCCCATGGTCGCCACGGATTCCAGCTCGCTCAGGGATGCGATCTTGCTGGTTGCGTGGCGCTGCAGCGCCAGGGTCAGTTGCCCGGTCGCGATGCCGTGGCCGTCATCGGCCACCAGGATGCGGCGGATGCCGCCCCCGTCCAGCCGGACCTCGATCGCCCGTGCGCCGGCATCCAGCGCATTTTCCAGCAGCTCTTTCAGGACGGAGGCTGGGCGTTCGATCACCTCGCCAGCGGCGATCTGGCTGATCAAGGTGTCGGGCAGGGCGGTGATGGGGCGTGTCATCGGAGCGGTCATGCGGTGGTGAGTATGTCAGGCACGGGCCGAGGTGTCATGCGGCGGTGAACGGCGGCCGGCAGCGTCGGGAAAACGCAATCGGCGGGCAGCGGCCGTTTCGTTCCGGCCTCGAGAAAACGATTATAGTGAGGGCCCGCCATACCGGTGCGGGCGACGGGGCCGCGGATGCGTGCGATAGGCGTGCGGGCGTTCATACAGAGGCACGAGTCGGCTGCGGCGGTCGGGGTTTTATATCTTGGATTTGGGGTAATCAGGCGATCATGGCCGAGTTTTTGCATCTTGTTCTGCATATCGATCAGTCGCTGGGCGTGTGGGTCGCCCAGTACGGGGCCTGGATCTATCTGATCCTGGCGCTCATCATTT
This sequence comes from Castellaniella sp., assembly GCA_019104865.1. Classification (GTDB taxonomy): domain Bacteria; phylum Pseudomonadota; class Gammaproteobacteria; order Burkholderiales; family Burkholderiaceae_B; genus Castellaniella. Next base: position 135,386 of record JAHRWZ010000008.1, read on the forward strand.
TTGGCGAAACCGGTCTGGTCGTGCTGCCCTTTCTGCCGGGAGATTCACTGTTGTTCATCGCAGGCGCCTTTGGCGCGAGCGGCAAGCTCGATCCGGTGCTGATGGGCGGAATCCTGATCGTGGCCGCGATCCTGGGTAATACGGTCAATTATTCGGTCGGCCGCCTGATCGGCCCGAAGGTCTTTTCGCGCGACTACCGTTTTCTGGACAAGAAAGCCCTGCTGAAGACCCATGTTTTCTATGAAAAGCATGGCGGCAAGACCATCATCCTGTCGCGTTTCGTGCCCCTGTTCCGGACTTTCGCGCCCTTCGTGGCGGGGGTGGCCGGCATGCGCCTGGCCATGTTCCAGCTCTACAACGCGATCGGCGCCATCGCCTGGATCGCCGGCCTGATCACGTTGGGCTATTTCTTTGGCAACGTGCCCATCATCAAAGAGCACCTGAACACCATCGTGCTGATCGGCGTGGCTGCCGCCGCCGTGCCGGCTGCGGCAGGGGTGTTGTGGAAACTGCTGCGGCGCAAGAAGACGGGAACCGCCTGATCAGGCCCGTCTTGCCAGCGCCGGACTGGCCGCGAAATAGTCCTTCACGCCGCTCATGACCGCCGAGGCGATGCGCTGCTGATGCGCGGGTGTGCGCAGCAGCGATTCTTCTTCGGGGTTGCTGATGAAAGCGGTCTCGATCAGGATCGACGGAATGTCCGGCGCCTTCAGCACGGCAAAGCCCGCGCGCTCGATGCGGTTCCTGTGCAGCCGGTTGATCTTCCCGATTTCCTCCAGGATCTGCGTGCCGACTCTGATCGAGTCGTTGATCTGCGCACCGGTGGACAGATCCAGCAACACCTGAGCTACCTGCCGGTTGTGGGCGCCCAGGTCAATGCCACCGATCTGGTCAGCATCGTTTTCCTTCTTGGCCAGCCACCGCGCCGCCGTGCTGGTCGCGCCATGTTCGGACAAGGCCCAGACCGATGATCCGCGTGCGGAGGGTTTGATCCAGGCGTCGGCGTGTATCGAAATGAACAGATCCGCCTGAACGCGACGCGCCTTCTGGACGCGCACGTTCAGCGGCACGAAATAGTCGCGGTCACGGGTCAAGTACGCCCGCATGTTGGGTTGCGCGTCGATCAGTTTTTTCAGCCGCATCGCGATCTGCAGCACGATGTCCTTTTCGTGGGTGCCACGCTGACCGGTGGCGCCGGGGTCCTCGCCGCCGTGTCCGGGATCCAGCGCGATCAGGATCGGGCGGTCGCGCCGGCTGCCGGGGCTGGGATTGGCCAGCGCGGGTGCCGGTGGCCGGGTGAGTTCCGGCGGTGGCAATTTTTGTCCGCGCACCGAGGGGATCGGCGCATCCGACGGGCTATTTTGCGCCAGATTTTCCAGTATTCCGGCCAAGGGGTCGTTCTGTGAGTCCTTCAGCAGCGCCATCAGCGGATCCTGGGCGACCTTCGGATACAGGTCCAGCACCAGGCGGTATTTGTAGTCGCCGACCGGCTTCAACGTGAAAACCTGGGGGGCGACGTCTTGCTTCAGATCGAAGACCAGGCGCACCACGTTGGGCCGATTCTGCCCGACGCGTACCGAACTGATGTAGGGGTCGTTGGGCTTGATCCGGGAGACCAGGTCATTGATGGCGGAACTGAGGTGTACGCCGTTGATGTCGACAACCAGGCGGTGGGGATTGTCGAGCGTGAAATGCTCGGCTTTCAGCTCGGTGTCCATTTCCAGCGTGACGCGGGTGTATTCGTCGGCCGGCCAGGTCCGCACGGCTACGATCGTGGCCGCATGCGCGAGACGCGGAATCAGGGGCAGCACCAGCAGCGTGCAGCCGCCAGCGATCAGTTTGCGCCGCAGGGGAACTTGGGGAGCGTTCATCGGCGCGACGGGGTCAAATGCGTCAGCCATAAGTGTCCTTTTTCGCTACAAGCGCTGAGCCATGCGCGTCGTCCGGTGCCTGCATACTCCAGAAAAATATCCAGATCTGGAGGCGGCAACCGGGTGCCTGCCTGTTCGGGCCATTCGATCAGGACGACAGCATGTTCATCGAGCAGTTCGCCAAAGCCTGCGTCCCGCCATTCGTGCGCACTGCTAAATCTATAGAAATCAAAGTGATAGAAGTATAAGTTAGAAACATTATAGCTTTCAAGAAGCGCGTAGCTAGGACTTTTTATCCGACCGGTCACGCCACCGGCCCGCAACAGGGCGCGCGCCAGGCTGGTTTTGCCCGCTCCCAATTCACCGCGTAGATGGATGCGTCCCCCAGGAGAAAGGGCTTCCGGCCCATGGCCACACACCAGCGCGGCCAGGCGTTGCGCCAGGGCCACGGTGGCCTCTTCATCGGGCAGAAGCCATTCCAAGGGGGGGGATGGTGTCGTCATGATTCGGGTTCCCAGACTGCCGAGCATTGTACGGGGTGGCCGATCACCCGGCGACCCCCAGCCAGAACGGCAGCGTCACCGCCGACAGCAGCGTTCCAATCGACATCGTGACCGCCACCAGGCGCCCGTCGCCGCCCATCCGGGCCGCCAGCACATGGGCCGCCGACGACGTGGGCACCGCGGAAAACAGCAGCAGCACGATACGTTCCTGAACCGGCAGATCCAGCATCCAGGTCAGCGCCAGCGTCCACAGCGGCAGCAGGATCAGTTTCGCGCCGATCATCCAGGCCATCAGCGGCGCATGCGTCCGTCCGCCGGCCAGCGACAGGGTCGCGCCGACGCACAGCAGGCCCAGGGCGATCGCGCAGGCGCCCAGACGCCCCAAGGTGACCTCGGCCGGATGCGGGATGGGAATCTGCAGAAAATTGCAGGCCAGCGCGGCCAGCGTCGCCAGGATGAAGGGATTGCGGGCCATTTCCCGCAGCGCCCGCCCGCCGTGCCGGCTGGCCAGGGCATGCACCGCACCCATGTTGCTGATGGGCACCGCGAACCCCAGGATCACCGCCATCGTCGCCTGGGCGCCGGCCCAGCCCAGGCTGGCCGCCAACGACAGCGCCAGATAGCTGTTGAAACGAAAGGCGCATTGCGCGGTCGAGGCGTGCGCGCCAGGATCGGCGCGCACCGCCAGGCGCCCCAACCAGGCCAGGGCGATACCCCCCAGCATGATCCCGACCGTGGCCGCCAGCAGCACCGTGGTGCTGCCCAGCGCCAGCGGCGCCCGCGTGATCGAGTGGAACAGCAGGGCCGGGAACAGCACGAAATACACCAGTTTTTCCGCCTGGACGAAAAACATCCGGTCGAACCCGAACCGGTGCAGCAGCAGCCACCCCAGGGCAATCAGCAGGAAGTCAGGCAGGATCAGCAGAATGACGGACATGAAGGTGCGCGGTGGTTCCGGTTGCCTGGCATTGTAGGGTCGAGATACATTGGTGTTGTAGCTCTGCAACGGCTTTTTGGGAAACTGGCGGTTTTCATGTGTCCGGCATGGCATTCATCCCGGATTTTTGATGCAATAGCCCTAACTTCCCTTCGCGGAGTTAGAAGGAGCAGCAGCACAGGATGTTGTTTGCCTGCTCTGATTCACACCAATCTACGGAGATTTCTTACATGAAAAAGACTCTGCTCGCTGCTGCTCTGCTGGCCGGTTTCGCCACCGCCGGCGTTGCTCAAGCAGAAACGTCCGTGACGCTGTACGGTATCCTGGATACCGGCTACGGCTATCAGAATTTCAAGTACGACCACAACAACAACGACCTCCGTGCGCGTGCCTCGGGTCTGCGCGACGGTACACTCAACGGCAACCGTTGGGGCCTGAAGGGCTCCGAAGACCTGGGTGACGGCCTGCGCGCCATCTTCCAACTGGAGCAGGGTTTCAACATCGGTACCGGTGCCGCTAGCAGCTCCACCAACCAGTTCAACCGCCAGTCCTTCGTGGGTCTGTCCAGTGACAACTGGGGTACCTTCACGATGGGTCGCCAGTACTCCGCTGGTATCGACACCATGGCTGCCGAAGAAGGCAACAACCTGGGCGACTTCGACAAGGTCTTCGGCGCTGCTGGCCTGGCCAGCGGCACCCGCGTGAACAACTCCTTCAAGTACACGACCCCCAACTTCAGCGGCTTCAAGGCTGTCTTGTTGTACGGTACTGGTGGTAATACCACCGAGCAGACCTGGGTCACCCGCAACAATAATACTGGCGAGAGCATCCGGGATCGTGGCAGCCGCGCGTCCGTGGGTCTGAATTACACCAACGGCCCGCTGGCCGTGGGTGGTGCCTACGACCGTCAGAGCGTGTACGGTCAAAATCCTGCCGGTCAGAACGTCAACGCGATGTCCGCCTGGCAGATCAATGGTGCCTATGACTTCGAAGTGGTCAAGTTCTCGGCTATGTTCGGTCAGGACCGCAACGGCAAGATCGGCTGGAACGGTGATGCGGCTGATCTGGCTGGTGGCGCCGCCCCGGCTGGTTTTGGTCTCGGCAATGGCTACCAGAACTTCAAGTCCAACAACTGGGCTGTCGGCCTGAGCGCTCCGGTTGGCCCGGGCCGCCTGTTTGCCTTCTACAACGGTTCGCACTCGAACCTGAAGGATGCCGACAAGTGGGGCGACAACGCTGGCAACATCAACGCCTACTCGTTGAAGTATGAATACCCGCTGTCCAAGCGCACCAAGCTGTACACCTACGCTTCCTACATGCAAAACGTGGGTTACGTGAAGGACCTGAAGGGTACGGAAGCCGGTATCGGCCTGAACCACAAGTTCTAATCGCCACGCGTGGCTTGTCCACGCCGCGATGCGGCCCGGTTCGCCGGGCCGTCACGAACAGCGAGGGTCTCGACCTTCAAAGCAAGAAAGCCACTCTTCGGGGTGGCTTTCTTGCTTTCCGCGCCAGACTGGCTGTGGTCCGGCATTTTTTCACAGTTCAGACCACTACACTTTGAACTTGGAACCCAAGACAGCATCACTGAACATGCGCCTGCCTGCCACCCTGCTCGATGCCGTGAAGGCGCGAGCCAAAGCCAGGGGCATCCCCTACACTCGTTACGTCCGTATGCTGCTGGAATCGGACGTGATGCGTCATAAGCCCCAGTAGGCTGGAACGAGCTTCCGGGCGAGTGCCAAGGCCTCTGCTGGACCTATGGCAGCCCAGAGTTGCGTCTGTTTGACGCCACCAGTTCAGGCGCCTGAAAGCCGATCTGTGCTTAGCTGAATTGATCCCCATCAAATGTGTTTCAACCCCGGGTTTTCCCGGCGACGGGGCTTGTCGAAATGCTACAATCCCGTAGTTTGATCTTCCGGAACCGAGGCCCATCATGAATCTGGAACAGTACTTTCCCGTGCTGCTTTTCATCATCGTTGCCACGCTGATCGGCGCCGCCCTGCTGGCTGCCGGGCGCCTGCTGGGGCGCAACGTGCCCGATCCGGAAAAGCTGTCGGTCTACGAATGCGGCTTCGAGGCATTCGGCGACTCGCGCATGAAATTCGACGTGCGCTATTACCTGGTGGCCATCCTGTTCATCATGTTCGATCTGGAAATCGCTTTCTTGTTCCCCTGGGCCATGGCCAACGGCGCCATCGGCATGGTGGGCTTCTGGGCGGTGGCCATTTTCCTGGGCATCCTGACGGTGGGTTTCATCTACGAGTGGCGCCGTGGCGCCCTGGACTGGGAATAATTGGGGGTGAGCAAAATGGCTGTTGAAGGCGTCATGGAAAAAGGCTTCATGACCACCAGTGCGGATAAATTCCTGAACTGGGCAAAGACCGGCTCGTTGTGGCCGATGACGTTCGGCCTGGCTTGCTGCGCGGTGGAAATGATGCATGCCGGCGCGGCGCGCTACGACCTGGACCAGTTCGGCATCATCTTCCGGCCCAGCCCGCGCCAGTCCGACCTGATGATCGTGGCCGGCACACTGTGCAACAAGATGGCCCCGGCTTTACGTAAGGTCTACGACCAGATGCCGGAACCCCGCTGGGTGGTGTCCATGGGGTCCTGTGCCAATGGCGGTGGTTACTACCACTATTCCTATTCGGTGGTGCGCGGTTGCGACCGCATCGTACCGGTGGACGTCTACGTGCCCGGCTGCCCGCCCACGGCGGAAGCCCTGGTCTACGGTCTGCTGCAGATGCAGAACAAGATCCGCCTGACCAATACCATCGCCCGCTAGGGCGCCGCCTGACGATCCTGATGATCCGCATATGACACGGTTACAGACTCTAGAATCCAATCTGCGCGATGTCCTGGGCGGCTCGGTCGACCTGACCGAGTCCCTGGGCGAACTCACGCTGCAATTGCCCGCCGAATCCTGGGTGGACACCTGTCGGGTGCTGCGCGATCACGCCAGCCTGCGCTTCGAAACCTGTGTGGACCTCTGCGGGGTCGATTATTCGGCCTGGAAGGCGCCCACATACGGTCCCGGTTATGCGCCCCATCCGCACCGTTTCGCGGTGGTGATCCATCTGCTGTCGGTCACGCATAACTGGCGTCTGCGGGTGCGCACCTACGCCACACACGCCGAATTCCCGGTGGTGGCGTCCCTGGTGGATATCTGGCCGGCGGTGAACTGGTACGAACGCGAAGCCTTCGACCTGTACGGCATCGTCTTCGAGGGCCATCCGGATTTGCGCCGAATCCTGACCGACTACGGCTTCATCGGCCATCCCTTCCGGAAGGACTTCCCCATTTCCGGCCACGTGGAAATGCGCTACGACGCCGAACAGAAGCGCGTCATTTATCAACCGGTCACGATCGAGCCGCGCGAAATCACCCCGCGCGTGGTGCGCGAGGATCACTACGGCATAGAGCGGTACTGACATGGCAGAAATCCAGAACTACAACCTGAACTTCGGCCCGCAGCACCCGGCCGCGCACGGGGTGCTGCGCCTGGTGCTCGAACTGGACGGCGAAGTCGTCCAGCGCGCCGATCCGCACATCGGTCTGCTGCACCGGGCCACGGAAAAGCTGGCCGAAACGC
>JAHRWZ010000036.1 GCA_019104865.1 Castellaniella sp.
GTTGCCCACAACCAGCACCTTGACGTTGCGGCTGGAGACGTCGTTCAGGGCTTTGCCATGCGCGGTGAAGATCTGGGCGTTGACGAGCAGCAGGTCCTTGCGTTCCATGCCGGGGCCGCGCGGGCGGGCGCCGACCAGCAGCGCGACGTCGGCATCCTTGAAGGCGGTACGCGGATCGCTGTGGGCGCTCATGCCGGCCAGCAGCGGGAAGGCGCAGTCGTCCAGTTCCATCATCACGCCCTGCAGGGCCTTCTGAGCCTTCTCGTCGGGAATTTCAAGCAGTTGCAGGATGACCGGCTGGTCCTTGCCGAGCATTTCTCCCGAAGCGATGCGAAACAGCAGGGCATAGCCGATCTGGCCGGCCGCACCGGTGACCGCGACGCGCATGGCGGGTTTGGACATGGTTATTCTCCGATAGGATGAGAGGGGTATCCGGGGTTGCGAAAACGCCGAAAAGAGTAGTGTATTTCATCGGTCAGCGTCAAGGGTCTTATATCTTATATAAGACAGAAGAGTATTAGACATCTGATTCCGGAAATGCGAAAATGCATAAGTTCCATTTTGTAGCATGGGCTACCCCGCAGCGTTTCCGTCCGACATGTCCGACTCTTCCCCGATCGACCGCCAACAGCCGCTGGGCCGCACTTCTCATAGTGCCGCGTTCAGCCCGCTGTATCAGCAGATCAAAGGGCTGATCCTGCAGGGGCTGGACCGCGGCGAATGGAAACCCGGCGAGGCCATCCCCAGCGAACTGGAACTCGCCGCCCGTTTTCAGGTCAGCCAGGGCACGGTGCGCAAAGCGATCGACGAACTGGCCGCCGACAATCTGTTGATCCGCCGCCAGGGAAAAGGCACCTTCGTCGCCACCCACAACGAGGCCAAGGTCCGCTACCGCTTCCTGCGCCTGACACCCGACGATGGTCAGCCCGCGGTGTCCAGCAGTCAGATCCTGGATTGCCGGCGCGCCAAGGCATCGGCCGAAATCGCCGCCGCCCTGGATTTGCGGGCGGGGGATGCAGTGGTCAACATGCGCCGCGTACTGTCGTTTGCCGACGTGCCCACCATCCTGGACGACATCTGGCTGCCGGGCAGCATCTTCAAAGGCCTCACACTGGAATCGCTGCTGCGCTACCGGGGTCCGGTCTATGCCTTGTTCGAAACTGAATTCGGGGTCAGCATGGTACGCGCCGAAGAAAAAATCCGCGCCGTGGCGGCCTCGGATGCGCAGGCCAACCTGCTGCGGGTCGCCTCAGGCAGCCCGCTGCTGCAGGTCGAACGCATCGCCTATACCTACGGCGATCGGCCCATGGAATTGCGGCGCGGCCATTACGTCACCGAACGCTACCATTATCGCAACAGTTTGAATTGACTTGCAGATCGGCGAAAATGCCGAGTAAGTCCCGAAATCCTTCCATCATCCAACTACGAGGCCATCATGTCTGACTCAGCCACAAAGCCGCGCCCGCAGTTTCGTAACCTGGGGTTGACCGACCTCATGAGTTACAAGCTGCCGCCCGCCGCCAAAGCATCCATCCTGCACCGCGTCAGCGGCGCGCTGTTGTTCCTGGCGCTGCCCCTGATCCTGGTGCCGCTGTTTGCGCAAAGCGTCCGCTCGCCCGAGACCTTTGCGACCATGAAGGAATGGGTCGCCAATCCGGCCTGTAAGGTTATCCTCCTGGTGCTGATGTGGGGCTACTTCCACCATTTCTGTGCCGGCATCCGTTACCTGACGCTGGACCTGCACATCGGCAACGCGCGCGAACCGTCCCAGCGTTCTGGCGCCCTGGTGATCGGCGTGGCCCTGGCGTTGACCGTGGTGTTTGGCTTGAAATTGTTTGGAGCATGGTAATGACACAAGAACGCATCGGCCGCAAGCGCCTGGTCGTGGGCGCGCATTACGGCACCCGGGACTTCGCCGTCCAGCGGGCCACCGCCGTCATCATGGCGGTCTACACGCTGATCCTGGTCCTGTACGCCGTCTTCGTCCCCAGCCTGGATTTCCAATCCTGGCGAGCCTTCTTCTCCTTCACCCTCGGCACCCTGCCGGTCGGCCAGCTGCTGGCTACCCTGGCTTTCCTGTCGCTGGCCTGGCATGCCTGGATCGGCGTGCGCGACATCTGGATGGATTATGTGCATTCCGACGGCCTGCGGTTGTTTCTGCAGGTCCTGACCATTCTCTGGCTGGTGGCCTCGGTGGTCTTCTTTGGTCAAATTCTCTGGAGTCTCTAACGTGGCTGCTGTCAACAAATCTCTCCCGCGCCGCCAGTTCGATGTGGTGGTCGTCGGCGCCGGCGGGGCCGGCCTGCGCTGTGCCCTGCAGTTGTCCCAGGCCGGCCTGACGGTGGCTGTGCTCACAAAGGTCTTCCCCACACGCTCGCACACGGTTGCGGCCCAGGGCGGCGTCAGCGCGTCGCTGGGCAACATGAGCGAAGACCACTGGCAATGGCACATGTACGATACGGTCAAGGGCTCCGACTGGCTCGGCGACCAGGATTCGATCGAATTCATGGTGCGCGAAGCGCCCAATGCGGTCTACGAGCTCGAGCACTTCGGCATGCCGTTCGATCGCAATCCGGATGGCACCATCTACCAGCGCCCGTTTGGCGGGCATACCTCGCATTTCGGTGAAAAGCCGGTGCAGCGGGCCTGTGCGGCCGCCGACCGGACCGGCCACGCCATGCTGCACACCCTGTATCAGCGCAACGTAGCCGCCCGCACCAATTTCTTCGTCGAATGGATGGCGCTCGATCTGCTGCGCAACGGCGACGGCGACATTCTGGGCGTGACCGCCATGGAAATGGAGACCGGCGAGATCTACGTCCTGGAAGCCAAGCACACCGTGCTGGCCACTGGCGGCGCAGGCCGGATCTGGGCGGCGACGACCAATGCCTTCATCAACACCGGCGACGGTCTGGGCATGGCAGCGCGCGCCGGCATCCCGCTGCAGGACATGGAATTCTGGCAGTTCCACCCCACCGGCGTGGCCGGGGCGGGCGTGCTCATCACCGAAGGCGTGCGAGGCGAAGGCGGCTTCCTGCTGAACAAGGACGGCGAACGTTTCATGGAACGTTACGCGCCGCAGCTCAAGGACCTGGCGCCGCGAGACTTCGTGTCGCGTTCCATGGACCAGGAAATCAAGGAAGGCCGTGGTTGCGGCGATGGCAGCTACGTGTTGCTGAAACTCGATCACCTGGGCGCGGAAACCATCATGAAGCGCCTGCCCTCGATCCGCGAAATCGCCATCAAATTCGCCAACGTCGACCCGATCAAGGACCCGATCCCGGTCGTGCCTACCATCCACTACCAGATGGGCGGCATCCCGGCGAACTATCACGGCCAGGTCGTCACCCGCGTCAATGGCGAGGACAAGGTCGTCAACGGTCTGTACGCCATCGGCGAGTGCGCGGCCACATCCGTGCACGGCGCCAACCGCCTGGGCACCAATTCGTTGCTGGACCTGATCGTCTTCGGCCGTTCGGCGGGCAACTTCATCGTGTCCCAGCATCCGGAACGCCAGCACAGTCACCAGATTGTTCCCGACACCGATATCGATGCCTCGCTGGATCGCGTCAACCGCCTGGAAACCCGCGCTTCGGGCGAGAAGCCCCAGGACGTGGCCAACAAGATGCGTCTGGCAATGCAAAGCCACTACGGGGTGTTCCGCAAGCTCGATACCCTGAAGGAAGGCGAGCAGGTCATCAACAGCCTCGTGCCGGAAGTCGACAACATTTATTTTTCGGACAAGTCCAAGGTCTTCAACACCGCCCGCCTCGAGGCGCTGGAAGTCGCCAACATGATCGAGGTGGCCCGCGCGACGGCAAAATCCGCCGCCAACCGCCTGGAATCGCGCGGCGCCCACGCGCTGGAGGACTACCCCGAGCGCGACGACGTGAACTGGCTCAAGCACACTCTGTGGTTCGCCGAGGATAACCGTCTCGACTACAAACCCGTGCGCATGCAGCCGCTCACCATGGACAGCATTCCGCCCAAGCCGCGTACCTTCTAATACTGGATATCGTCATGACTAAACGTATCGTGAAATTCGAGATCTACCGCTACGATCCGGACAAGGACGAACGGCCCTACATGCAGAAGCTGGAAGTCGAACTTCAGCCGACGGATAAAATGCTGCTGGACGCCATTCTGCGCATCAAGAACGAGGTCGACGACAGCCTGGCGCTGCGCCGGTCCTGCCGCGAAGGCGTGTGCGGCTCGGACGCCATGAACATCAACGGGCACAACGGCCTGGCGTGCACCACGAACCTGCTGACCCTCAGCGAACCGATCGTGCTCAAGCCGCTGCCCGGCCTGCCGGTGGTGCGCGACCTGATCGTGGACATGACTTTCTTCTTCGATCAGTATCATTCGATCAAGCCTTACCTGATCAACGACGAGCCGCCCCCGGAAAAGGAACGCCTGCAGTCTCCCGAAGAGCGCGAAGAACTCAACGGCCTGTACGAATGCATCCTGTGCGGCTGCTGCTCGACGGCCTGTCCGTCGTTCTGGTGGAATCCGGACAAATTCGTCGGGCCCGCAGGCTTGCTGCAGGCCTATCGCTTCATCGCGGACTCGCGCGACAGGGCGACCGGCGAACGTCTGGATAATCTGGAAGACCCCTACCGTCTGTTCCGCTGCCATACGATCATGAACTGTACCGAAGTCTGCCCGAAGGGTCTGAACCCCTCGGCCGCCATCGGCAAGATCAAGGAAATGCTCGTTCGCCGCACAGTCTAGGTCACATCATGTCTGGCGAACTATCCGGTCTGGATCGCGCGCGCCTGCGCTGGCGGGCGCGCCGCGGTCTGCTCGAAAACGATCTCATCATCACGCGTTTCCTGGATACCCACGAAGCGCAGCTGAGCGAGGGTGACGTTCGGGCACTGACGCAGCTTTTTGAAATGGGCGACAACGAATTGCTCGATGTCCTGCTGGGACGGTCTGATCTGTCCGGGGATTACGATACCCCGGACATCCGGCGGCTCGTCGCGCAAATGAAAGCGCTGTAATTTAGAGTTTGAGGAAAATCACATGAAGCTATCCGACAAAAAAGCCACGCTCTCGTTCTCCGACGGCAGTCCCTCGGTCGAGTTCCCGGTATATCAGGGCACTGTGGGCCCGGATGTGATCGACATCCGCAAACTCTATGGCCAGACCGGAATGTTCACCTACGATCCGGGCTTCATGGCCACGGCGTCGTGCGAGTCGGCCATCACTTTCATCGATGGCGACAAGGGGCAGCTGCTGTACCGTGGCTATCCGATCGATCAGCTCGCGCAGAAATGTGATTTCCTGACGATCTGCTACCTGATCATGAACGGCGAACTGCCGAACGCGCAGCAAAAGAGCGACTTCGACGACCTGGTCACGCATCACTCGCTGGTGCACGAGCAGATGCACACCTTCCTGCAGGGCTTCCGTCGGGATGCGCACCCGATGGCAGTCCTGACCGGGCTGGTGGGCGCGCTGTCCGCCTTCTACCATGACTCCACGGACATTACCAATCCGCATCATCGGGAAGTCTCCGCAATCCGCCTGATCGCGAAGATGCCGACGCTGGTGGCGATGGCCTACAAACATTCCCTGGGTCAGCCTTTCATCTATCCGAAGAACGATCTGTCGTACACCGGCAATTTCCTGCGCATGATGTTTGCCACGCCGTGCGACGACTATCAGGTCAACGAAGTCGTCGAACGGGCGCTGGATCGCATCTTCATCCTGCATGCCGACCATGAGCAGAATGCCTCGACCTCGACCGTGCGCCTGTGCGGTTCCTCGGGTACCAATCCATTTGCCGCGATCGCGGCCGGCGTGGCCTGCCTGTGGGGGCCCGCGCACGGGGGCGCCAACGAAGCCTGCCTGAATATGCTGGAACATCTCCAGGCCAATGGCGGCGTGGCGAAGGTCGGCGAGTTCATGGAAAAGGTCAAGGACAAGAACTCGGGCGTGCGCCTGATGGGCTTCGGCCACCGGGTCTATAAAAACTACGACCCGCGCGCCAAGATGATGCAGGAAACCTGCCGCGAAGTGCTCGACGCACTGGGCCTGCACGACGACCCGTTGTTCAAGCTGGCCATGGAAGTCGAACGCATCGCGCTGGAAGACCCGTACTTCGTGGAACGCAAGCTGTACCCGAACGTGGACTTCTATTCAGGCATCGTGCAGCGCGCCATCGGTATCCCGACGTCGCTGTTCACGGCGATCTTCGCCCTGGCTCGCACAGTGGGCTGGATCGCGCAATGGAACGAGATGCTGTCCGATCCCGACTACAAGATCGGCCGTCCGCGCCAGCTGTACACGGGCGCTGCGGTACGCGATGTGAAGTAATTTCCTGCTGTCGCGGTAGCTACAATGAAAACGGGCCATCTGGCCCGTTTTCATTGCCTGGTCGGGGGAGCCCGAAGGGCCGCCGAGCCCCTGGCCCAAACACTCCAGTCTTCGCACCAAACGTGTTTAAAACCCAGATGAAGCCAAAAAACAGGCGGAGAACCTCCGCCTGTCATACCGCTATCTGTGTTGATGGATCAAACCGCTTGCCCCGCCTCCTGCTGCGCGTCCACCACCGCCAGCGCCGTCATGTTCACGATGCGGCGCACCGTCGAACTGGTCGTCAGGATGTGCACCGGGCGCGCTGCGCCCAGCAGCACCGGCCCCATCGCCACCCCGTGGCTGCCCGTCATCTTCAGCATGTTGTAGGTGATGTTGCCCGCATCCAGGTTCGGCATGATCAGCAGATTGGCCGGTCCCTTCAGCGTGGTATCGGGATAGGCCTTCGTACGGATCGATTCGGACAATGCCGAGTCGGCATGCATTTCGCCATCGACTTCCAGATTCGGGGCGCGTTCGGCGATCAACCGCCGGGCTTGCGCCATCTTGCGCGACGAATCCGAAGGACGGCTGCCAAAGTTGGAATGCGAGAGCAGGGCGATCTTCGGGACGACGCCGAAGCGGCGGACCTCCTCGGCGGCCAGGATCGTCATGTCGGCGATCTGCTCGGCGCTGGGGTCTTCGTTCACGTGCGTGTCGCAGACGAACAACGTCTGGGTCGGCAGCATCAGCACATTCATGGCCGCGAACGTACCGGCGGTCGGCTTCAAGCCGATGACCTCCTCGACGTACTTCAGCTGATTGTCGAAGCGGCTGGCGACGCCGCAGATCATGGCGTCGGCGTCTCCGCTTTGCAGCAGCATGACGCTGATCAGCGAGTTGTGCTTGCGCACCATGGCCTTGGCGATGTCGGGCGTGACGCCCTCGCGTCCGCGCAGCTTGTAGTAGGCGCCCCAGGTTTCGTTGAAGCGGGCGTCGTTTTCCGGATCCACGACCTCGATGTTCTGGCCCGGCACCAGGCGCAGGCCGAACTTCTGGATGCGCATGTTGATCACGGACGGACGGCCCACCAGGATCGGGAAGGCGAGCTTTTCGTCCAGCACCGTCTGAGCGGCGCGCAGAACGCGTTCGTCCTCGCCATCGGCGTAGACCACGCGCTTGGGGGCGGCCTTGGCCTGGCGGAACAGGGGCCGCATCAGCTGTCCGGAGTGATAGACGATGCTCATCAGGGACTGACGGTAGGCGTCCATGTCCTCGATCGGGCGCCGCGCGACGCCTGATGCGGCGGCGGCCTCGGCCACTGCGGGAGCGATCTGGATGATCAGGCGTGGGTCGAAGGGCTTTGGAATGATGTAGTCCGGCCCGAAGCTCAGGTCCTGGTCGGCATAGGCGCCGGCGACTTCCGCGCTGCTTTCGGCCTCGGCCAGCTCGGCGATCGCCTTGACGCAGGCCAGCTTCATTTCCTCGTTGATGACCGTGGCGCCGCAGTCCATGGCGCCGCGGAAGATGAAGGGGAAGCACAGGACGTTGTTGACCTGGTTCGGATAGTCCGAGCGGCCGGTCGCGACGATGCAGTCCGGGCGGGCCGCCTTGGCGTCCTCAGGGCGAATTTCCGGGTCGGGGTTGGCTAGTGCCAGGATGAACGGGCGATCCGCCATGCTGCGCACCATGTCCTGCGTCAGCACGCCCGGTGCGGAACAGCCCAGGAAGACATCCGCACCCTTACAGACGTCGGCCAGGGTGCGGGCGTCGGTTTGCTGGGCGTAACGGGCCTTGTTGGGTTCCATGTTTTCGTCGCGGCCCTGCCAGATCACGCCGCGGGAATCCACGACGAAGACGTTCTTCTGTGAGACGCCCAGTTTGACCATCAGATCCAGGCAGGCGATGGCGGCGGCGCCGGCGCCTGAGCAGACCAGCTTGACCTCGCCGATCTTTTTGCCGACGACCTTCAAGCCGTTGAGGACGGCGGCCGAGGAGATGATGGCGGTGCCGTGCTGGTCGTCATGAAAGACAGGGATCTTCATGCGCTCGCGCAGCTTCTTTTCGATGTAGAAGCACTCGGGCGCCTTGATGTCTTCCAGGTTGACGCCGCCCAGCGTGGGTTCCAGCGCGGCGATGATGTCGACCAGCTTGTCGGGATCGTGTTCGGCGAGCTCGATGTCGAAGACGTCGATGCCGGCGAATTTCTTGAACAGGCAGCCCTTGCCTTCCATGACGGGTTTGGCCGCCAGCGGGCCGATGTTGCCCAGGCCCAGCACGGCCGTGCCGTTGGTGATCACGCCCACCAGATTGGCGCGCGAGGTGTATTTGGCGGCCGCCGATTCGCCTTCCGCGTGAATGGTCATGCTGGCGGCGGCTACGCCGGGCGAGTAGGCCAGCGACAGGTCGTCCTGATTGGCCAGCGGCTTCGTGGGGACGACGGAGATTTTTCCGGGGGTCGGGAATGCGTGGTAGTCGAGCGCCATTTTGGCGCGATCGTCTTTCAGATCCATGGTTGCAAATGCTCCTGCTGGTTCCAGTCGTATTGTGGTGTGCCGTCATGATCGCGGGGCTGGTCGCGATCCGGGCAAGTGTTTGTTAATACCAACGCCAATCTCGTGAAAAGGGGCATTGACCGGGCGTTTTGGGCTGGTCAGTTTATACCCGTGTGGCAAGACGGGTATACTTTAGCCCTAATACGGCTTATGTAAGGCGTCGTACTCCAGCCTTCTGCCCCTGCTATCCGCTCATCGGTCTGGCCGAGCCGCGGAAGGTTTTTCAATCTGCATCGTTCGGGTGAAGCACCCGTCAGGTGAAGCGCACAATGTCTACGGAACTTGAACTTCAGTCCAACTCTTATCTGTTCGGGGCCAATGCCCCCTACGTAGAAGACCTCTACGAAGCCTATCTCGATAACCCGGGTTCCATTCCAGACCAGTGGCGCACCTACTTCGATCAGCTCCAGCACCAGCCGGCCGCTGATGGCCGCGAAGCCACCCGCGATCAGGCTCACGCCCCCATTATCGCGTCGTTTGCGCAGCGCGCCCGCGAAAACACCTTCCAGATCCGTCCGGCTCAGGCATCCGACCAGGCTTTGGCCATCGCCGGCAAGCAGGTCTATGTGCAGTCCATCATTGCCGCGTACCGCTCGATGGGTACGCGCATTGCCCAGCTCGATCCCCTGAAGCGCAGCGAGCGCCCCCAGATTCCCGAACTCGATCCGGCTTTCTATGGCCTGTCCGAGGCCGACCTGGATCAAATCTATTCGGCTACCAATACGTACTTCACCAAAGCCGACACGATGACCATGCGGGACATCATCAAGGCGCTGCAAGACACGTATTGCCGCAACATCGGCGCCGAGTTCATGTATATCGCCGATCCGGCCGTCAAGCGCTGGATCCAGGAACGTCTGGAATCCACCCTGGGCGTGCCCGAGTTCACGGTCGAGCAAAAGCGCAATATCCTGAAACAGGTCACCGAAGCCGAAGGCCTGGAACGCTTCCTGCACACCAAATATGTCGGCCAGAAGCGCTTTTCCCTCGAAGGCGGTGAAAGCTTCATCGCCGCCATGGACGAAGTCGTCAACCACGCCGGCGAGAACGGCGTACAAGAGATCGTCGTCGGCATGGCGCACCGCGGCCGTCTGAACCTGCTCGTCAACGTCATGGGCAAGATGCCAAGCGACCTGTTTGCCGAATTCGAAGGCAAGCACACGCAAGCGCTCAGCGATGGCGACGTCAAATATCACAACGGCTTTTCCAGCGATCTGTCCACGCGTGGCGGTCCGTTGCACCTGTCTCTGGCGTTCAATCCGTCCCACCTCGAAATCGTCAACCCGGTGGTCGAAGGCAGTGTGCGCGCGCGCCAGGACCGGCGCGCCGATCCCGAAGGCGATCAGGTGCTGCCCGTGCTGGTGCACGGTGATGCCGCCTTTGCCGGCCAGGGCGTGGTCATGGAGACCCTCAACCTCGCCCAGACGCGCGGTTTTGGTACGGGCGGTACGCTGCACATCGTCATCAACAATCAGATTGGCTTCACGACGTCCGACCCGCGCGACACGCGTTCCACTACGTATTGCACCGATGTGGTCAAAATGATCGAAGCGCCGGTCTTCCACGTCAATGGCGACGATCCCGAGGCCGTGGTGTTCGTCACCAAACTCGCGCTCGATTACCGCCTGAAGTTCCGGCACGACGTGGTGGTGGACATCGTCTGTTTCCGCAAACTGGGCCACAACGAACAGGACACGCCGTCCTTGACCCAGCCGCTCATGTACAAGAGCATCGGCAAGCACCCCGGCACCCGCAAGGTATACGCCGATCGCCTCGTGGCGCAAGGCGCGCTGGTCGAGGGCGAGCCCGACGAAATGGTCAAGAACTACCGGCAGCTGATGGAAGATGGCCAGCGCACGGTGGAACCGGTCCTGACCGACTACAAGAACAAATACGCGACCGACTGGTCCCAGTTTCTGGGCGCCAAATGGACCGATCAGGCGGATACCGGCGTGCCGCTGGCCGAACTGACCCGGATCGGCGAAAAGCTCACCCAGGTGCCCGAAGGCTTTACCGTACATCCGCTGGTCAACAAGCTGCTGGGAGACCGTCTGGCGATGGCTCGCGGTGAACACCCGGTCGACTGGGGCATGGGCGAACATCTGGCCTTTGCCACGCTGGTCGCCAACGGCTACGCGATCCGCATCACCGGCCAGGATTCGGGGCGCGGCACGTTCACGCACCGCCACGCCGTGTTGCATGACCAGAAACGTGAACGCTGGGATGCCGGCACCTACATCCCTCTGCAGAATGTGGCCGACAATCAGGCGCCGTTCACGGTGATCGACTCGGTGCTGTCCGAGGCTGCCGTGCTGGGCTTCGAATATGGCTACGCGACGGCGGAACCCAACATCCTGACCATCTGGGAAGCCCAGTTCGGCGACTTCGCCAACGGCGCCCAGGTCGTGATCGACCAGTTCATCGCCGCCGGCGAGGCCAAATGGGGTCGTGCCTGCGGTCTGACGCTGATGCTGCCGCATGGTTACGAAGGTCAGGGTCCGGAACACTCGTCCGCACGCATCGAACGCTTCCTGCAACTGTGCGCCGACAACAACATGCAGGTCGTGCAACCCACCAGCGGCGCACAGATCTTCCATGTGCTGCGCCGCCAGATGATCCGCCAGTTCCGCAAGCCGCTGGTGATCTTCACGCCGAAGTCCCTGCTGCGCAACAAGAACGCGGCATCCCCCCTGGACGACCTGGCCAATGGCAGCTTCCAGCCGGTGATCGGCGAGGTCCTCGCCGACATCGTGCCGGCCGACATCAAGCGCGTGCTGGTGTGCTCCGGCAAGGTCTACTACGATCTGGTGCATGCCCGTGACGAGCAGAGCCGCAAGGACGTGGCCATCGTACGCATCGAGCAGCTGTACCCGTTCGCCCATAAGTCCTTCCAGACCGAACTGCAGAAATATCCCAACGCCACGGAACTGGTCTGGGTGCAGGACGAACCGCAGAACCAGGGCCCATGGTTCTATGTGCAGCACCATCTCTACGAGAACATGAACGACGGTCAGAAGCTTGGCTACGCCGGTCGTGCGGCCTCGGCATCGCCCGCGGTGGGTTACATGGCCAAGCACCAGGAGCAGCAGCGCGCCCTGATCGAACAGGCGTTTGCGCCGAAACTGAAAAGCTTCTCGCTGATCAAGTAATCCGACAACCTCAAAGACAGACAAACCGGAAAAATACATTATGGCCATTACTGAAGTCCTCGTTCCGCAGCTTTCCGAATCCATCTCCGAAGCCACCTTGCTGAACTGGAAGAAGCAGCCTGGCGAGGCCGTCCAGGCCGACGAGATCCTGATCGAGGTCGAGACCGACAAGGTCGTCCTTGAAGTCCCCGCGCCCGCCTCGGGTGTGCTGGCTGAAATCGTGAAGGGCGACGGCAGCACTGTGGTCGCCGGCGAGGTTCTGGCGCGCATCGACACGGCAGCCAAGGCCGCCGAAGCCCCCAAGGCTCCGGCTCCAGCTCCCGTTGCGGCCGCCGCCGCGCCGGCCGCCGCGCCGGTTGCGAAATCCTCGGTGGCTTCCCCCGCCGCCGGCAAGATCCTGTCCGAAAAGGGCATCGATCCGGCCACCCTCGAAGGCACAGGCCGCGGCGGTCGCGTGACCAAGGCTGATGCCCTGAATGCGGGTGCGGCCACGGCCCCGGCGGCTGTCGCGACACCGGCCGCGCCGGTTCCGGTCAACCTGGACGGCCGCCCCGAACAGCGCGTGCCCATGAGCCGCCTGCGTGCCCGCGTGGCCGAGCGGCTGCTCCAGTCGCAGTCGGAGAACGCCATCCTGACGACCTTCAACGAGGTCAACATGCAGGCCATCATGGACTTGCGCAAGAAATACAAGGACCAGTTCGAAAAAGAACACGGTGTGAAGCTCGGCTTCACGTCCTTCTTCGTCAAGGCGGCCGTGGCCGCCCTGAAACGCTACCCGGTCGTCAATGCCTCGGTCGACGGCAAGGACATCATCTATCACGGGTATTTCGACATCGGTGTGGCCGTCGGCAGCCCTCGCGGCCTGGTCGTCCCCATCTTGCGCAATGCCGATCAGCTGTCGCTGGCCGATATCGAAAAGCAGATCGCCGACTTCGGTCGTCGCGCGCAGGACGGGAAGCTCACCCTGGATGAACTGACGGGCGGCACCTTCTCGATCTCCAACGGCGGCGTGTTCGGTTCGATGCTCTCGACCCCGATCATCAACCCGCCCCAATCGGCCATCCTGGGCATCCATGCCACGAAGGACCGGCCGGTTGCGGAAAATGGCCAGGTCGTCATCCGTCCGATGAACTACCTGGCCCTGTCCTACGATCACCGGATCATCGACGGCCGCGAAGCCGTGCTGGCCCTGGTCGCCATGAAGGACGCCTTGGAAGACCCGCAGCGCTTGCTGTTGAGCGTCTGATCCCGCCGAAGGCGCACGCACCCGATGGGGTGCGCTCCGCCCGGCGCCAGCCCTGTCGCCCCTCGCGGCGCGACAGGCGCCAGGCCTTCCGATCCGTTCTGAAGGCCTGTGCGATCGGGATCCCGCCGGGCATTCCCGGGGCGCGCGCACCGCGCGTCCGGAAACCTCTCTGAGAGACAATCATGGCAAAACAATTCGATGTGATCGTGATCGGCGCAGGCCCCGGTGGCTACATCGCCGCCATCCGCGCCGCCCAGCTGGGCATGGCCGTGGCCTGCGTGGACGCCTGGACCAACCCGGCGGGCAAGCCTGCGCCGGGCGGCACGTGCACCAACGTCGGCTGCATTCCCTCCAAGGCGCTGCTGCAGTCGTCCGAGCACTACGAACAAGTCAATCATCATTTCGCCGAGCACGGCATCACCGCCAAGGGCGTGAGCCTGGATCTGGCCAAACTGGTCGGCCGCAAGGACACGGTGGTCAAGCAGAACAATGAAGGTATCCTGTATCTGTTCAAGAAGAACAAGGTTTCCTTCTTCCACGGCACAGGTTCGCTGGCCGCGAAGACCGACTTCGGCTGGTCGGTGAAGGTCTCCGGTTCGACCGACGAAGACCTGGAAGGCCGCCACGTCATCGTGGCCACCGGCTCCAATGCGCGTGAACTGCCCGGCGTGCCGTTCGACGAGGAACAGATTCTGTCCAATGACGGGGCGTTGCGGATCCCGGCCGTGCCCAAGAAGCTCGGCATCATCGGGGCGGGCGTGATCGGTCTGGAAATGGGTAGCGTCTGGCGCCGTCTGGGAGCCGAGGTCACCATCCTGGAAGCGCTGCCGGACTTCCTGGGCGCGGTGGACCGTGACGTCGCCAAGGAAGCCCAGAAGGCCCTGACCAAGCAGGGGCTGGGCATCCAGACGGGCGTGCGCATCACCGAGGTCAAGACCTCGGCCAAGGGCGTGAATGTCCAGTACACGGATGCCTCCGGTGCCGAGCAGAAGCTCGCCGTCAACCAACTGATCGTGTCCATCGGTCGGGTGCCCAACACCCAGGGCCTGGGCGCGGACACCGTGGGGCTGAAGCTCGATGAGCGTGGTTTCGTCGTGGTGGATGAGGATTGCCGCAGCAATCTGACCAATGTCTGGGCGGTGGGCGATGTGGTGCGCGGTCCGATGCTGGCGCACAAAGCCGAAGAAGAAGGCGTGGCGGTGGCTGAACGCATTGCCGGTCAGCACGGTCATGTCCGCTTCGACACTATCCCGTGGGTCATCTACACCTCGCCCGAAGTGGCCTGGGTGGGCAAGACCGAACAGGCGCTGAAGGCCGAGGGCCGCGACTACAAGGCCGGCTCCTTCCCCTTCATGGCCAATGGCCGTGCGCGGGCGCTGGGCGATACGACCGGTTTCGTGAAGATCCTGGCCGATGCCAAGACCGACGAGGTGCTGGGTGTGCACATTGTCGGTCCGATGGCCTCCGAACTGATCGCCGAAGCGGTCACGATCATGGAGTTCCGCGGCGCCGCCGAGGACATCGCGCGCATCTGCCATGCGCATCCGACCTTGTCCGAGGCCGTCAAGGAAGCCGCGCTGGCAGTCGACAAGCGCACACTGAACCTGTAAGCCTATTCGATGGATGTCAGTGCGTATTACGCGCAGGCCCTGCGCGAGCGGGGCTTCGTCGGTGACGAGGCCCAACGCGCAGCGGTCGAGCGCCTGCAGCAATACTACGATGACTGGATCGAGTTCAAGCGGCAGCGGTCCAATGGCCTGAAGAAGATCTTCCTGCATCCAGCCGTGCCCCGTGGGGTTTACCTTTGGGGCGGGGTGGGGCGCGGGAAAAGCTTCCTGATGGACGCGTTCTACCTGACAGTGCCGGTCAAGCGCAAGGTCCGCCTGCATTTTCATGAATTCATGCGTGGGGTGCACCGCGAGATCCGGGCGGTCAGCGGGGAACCCGACCCCCTGGATCACGTCGCGCGCACCATCGCGAAACGGTATCGCCTGATCTGCTTCGACGAGTTCCATGTGTCGGACGTGGCCGATGCCATGATTCTGTACCGGTTGCTGCTGCGCCTGTTCGAATACGGCACCTCGTTTGTCATGACCTCGAACTACGAACCGTCCACTCTGTATCCCGATGGGTTGCACCGCGACCGTATCCTGCCGGCCATTGCCCTGATTCAGGACAAGATGGACGTCCTGAACGTGGACGCCGGGGTGGACTATCGCCGCCGCACACTGGCGCAGCTGCGGACCTACATCACGCCCATCGTCGCGGGGACATACGAGGAATTGCGGTCCGCCTTCAATCATCTGGCGGATACCGCCGAGCAGAAGCCGGTGCTGAGCATCGAAAATCGCGAGGTTCACGCCATCAAGCTGGCGGGGTCCGTGGTCTGGTTCGACTTCGCCACCTTGTGTGGCACGCCGCGCTCGCAGAACGATTACCTGGATCTGGCCGATCGTTTCCAGACGATCATCCTGTCCGACGTGCCACGCATGGCCCCACGGCAGGCGTCCGAGGCTCGGCGTTTCACCTGGCTGGTCGATGTGCTGTACGACCATAAGGTGAAACTGATCCTGTCGGCCCAATGCCCCGCCGATGCGCTTTATACTCAGGGCCCGCTGTCCAACGAGTTCACCCGCACCGTCTCTCGCCTGATGGAAATGCAGTCGCGCGAATATCTGGCGGAAAGCCGCCGGGCGGCTGTGGTCCTGTAATGCCCGATCGGGCGCCCCATTTTCCGGATGATCGACGCATGAATACGAAGACCTCAGTGAATACCCCGGGCGTATCCCGGGTCCTGACCGGTATCACGACGTCGGGGACACCGCATCTGGGCAATTATGCGGGGGCTATCCGTCCGGCCATCCAGTCCAGCACCGAGCCGGGGGTGGACGCCTTCTTCTTTCTGGCCGATTTCCACGCGCTCATCAAGTGCGCCGATCCGGCACGCGTGGCCCAGTCGCGCATGGAGATCGCGGCAACCTGGATCGCCGCAGGGCTGGATACGGATCGTGTGACGTTCTACCGGCAGTCCGACGTGCCGGAGATCCCGGAACTGTGCTGGATGCTGACCTGTGTGACGGCCAAGGGTCTGATGAACAGGGCGCATGCGTACAAGGCCTCGGTCGACGTCAACCTGGCCAAGGGCGAGGAACCGGACGACGGCATCACCATGGGCTTGTTTTCCTATCCGGTCCTGATGGCCGCCGACATTCTGATGTTCAATGCGCACCGGGTGCCGGTGGGACGCGACCAGATCCAGCACCTGGAGATGACGCGGGACATCGCTCAGCGTTTCAATCATCAGTATGGCGGTGGGCGCGATCTGTTCGTGCTGCCCGAGGTCCAGATCGACGAGGCCGTGGCGACGCTGCCCGGCCTGGACGGCCGCAAGATGTCCAAGAGCTACAACAACACGATTCCTCTGTTCGAGGGCGGCGCCAAGGCGCTGAAATCGGCGGTGGCGCAGATCGTGACAGATTCCCGGCTGCCCGGAGAACCCAAGGACGCGGACAATTCGCACCTGTTCACCCTGTACCGGGCCTTCGCCACGCACGAACAGGCCATCGAATTCCGGAAATCTCTGGAAGATGGGCTGGGCTGGGGCGACGCCAAACAGGCTTTGTGCGAGCGGATCGAGGCGCAGATCGGTCCCATGCGCGCGCACTATGCGGACCTGATGGCGCATCCCGAGCGGATCGAGGACATCCTGCGGGCGGGCGCGGAAAAGGCGCGGCGCACAGCCGTTCCCTTCATGATGCGGTTGCGCGAAGCCGTCGGCCTGCGTCAGCCGGCCTCGACGGCTGGCGGCAAGGCCGCTGGGACGGGCAAGGGCGCCAAGGCCGGGCAGGCCCGGCTCGTGTCCTTCCGGGACGAGGACGGCCGGTTCCGCCAGCGTCTGTTTGCCGCTGACGGCACGGAGCTGCTGCTCTCCGAACCCTTTGGCGATCCCAAAGTGCTCAATGCGCTGGGCCGTTCGTTTGCGGGGCGGGATCTGAGCAGCCTGGTGGCGGGGATCGATGGTCTGGTCAGCCTGGAATCCGACGGACTGTGCTGGGCGCGTTGTCCGGCCGATCGGGTGAATGCCGTGAGGATGGCACTGGCGCAGGTTTAGGCGCGAAGGCCGCCCGGCAATCGCGGGCGGCTTGTACCGGGTGATGTGTGGCCGTCAGGCCGGGTGTCAGGGATCGATCCGCACGGTCTTGGCCTCGACGCGGCCGCGCAGCCATTCCAGCGTCAGCAATAGCGCGGTCGAGAAGATGATCAGGATCGTCGCGACGGCGGCGATGATGGGGCTGATGTTTTCCCGGATACCCGTGAACATCTGACGCGGCAGGGTGACCTGTTCGGGGCCGGCCAGAAACAGTGTGATCACGATTTCGTCGAATGCGGTCGCGAAGGCGAACAGGGCGCCCGAGATGACGCCAGGCGCGATGATGGGCAGCGTGATGCGAAAGAACGTGCGTGCGGGCCCTGCGCCCAGGCTGTAGCTGGCGCGCAGCAGATTGGGGTCCAGGCCCTGCAGGGTCGCCGACACGGTCGTCACCACGAAGGGGGCGCCGATGGCCGCCAGCGCCAGGATCAGGCCGGTGTAGCTGTTCACCAATCCGTAGGGGGCGAAGAACAGATAGATGCCCAGGCCGGTGACCACCAGCGGCACGATCATGGGCGAGATCAGCACCGCCATCAGCAGGCTCTTGCCGCGGAATTGCGCTCGGTGCAGACCCGCGGCGGCCAGGGTGCCGAGCACCGTGGCCAGCAGGGTCGCGGCGGGCGCCACGATGAAGCTGTTGGTCGTCGCTCTGGCCCAGTCGCTCGACTGGAACAGCGCCTGATACCAGCGCAGCGAGAACGAGTCCATCGGGTACAGCAGCATCGAGCCCTGATTGAACGACAGCGGGACGATCGCCAGGACGGGCAGCAGCAGGAACAGCAGGATCAGCGCGCACAGGATACGCAGCGCGTAGTGCCAGATGCGCTCGGTCAGTGACAGATAGGGTGGGAATTCTGGTTTGAACATGGGCGTCTTCTCGGTCTTCTCAGCTCAGGGCCAGTTCTCTGCCGGAGATCCGGCGGTACAGGGCATACAGCAGCAGGGTGCCGGCCAGCAGGAGCAGTCCCAGCGCGCTGGCCATGCCCCAGTTGATGGTCTGGTTGGTGAAATAGGCGACGTAGTAGCTGACCATCTGGTCGCCGGCGCCGCCCAGCAGGGCTGGTGTGATGTAGTAGCCGATGGCGATGATGAAGACGAGCAGCGATCCGGCCACGATGCCGGGGTAGGTCTGGGGCACGTAGATGCGCCAGAAAGCGGCAAAGGGATGGCTGCCCAGAGAGATTGCCGCGCGCTGATAGCTGGCGGGTACGGACTGCATGACGCTGTAGAGCGGCAGCACCATGAAGGGCAGCAGGATGTGGACCATGGCGATGTAGACGCCCAGCCGGTTGAACAGCAGCGGCAGCGGTTCGGATATCAGACCCAGGCTGGTGAGCGCCTTGTTGATGAGGCCTTCGCGCTGCAGCAGCACGACCCAGGCGGCGATGCGCACCAGGACGGAGGTCCAGAACGGGATCAGGATGCAGATCAGGACCAGGTTGGCGCGGCGTTTGGACAGGCGCGTGATCCAGTACGCCAGGGGGTAGCCCAGCACCAGCGTCACCAGCGTGACCACCAGGCTCATGATGAAAGTGCGCGAGAAGATCGCCTGGAAAGCCGAGGTGCCCGGCGGGACGGCGGCCACCTGGCCGTTGGCATCCAGCTTCAGGTCCAGCGAGGCCAGCAGGTAGTAGGGGGTCCAGGTTTTGTTGTTGCTGGCGATGACGGCCCAGTAGGTGGGCTCGGCCCAGCGCTTGTCCAGATCGACCAGCTGCTTGCGGGCGGGGTTGTCGCCGGTTGCCTGGATCGGCATGTGACGCAGGGTCTTGAAGATCAGCGAGCGGTAGCCAGAGATTTCGTAGTTCAGGCGTCGGGCGAGTTCACCCGCGCCGGGGGAGTTCTTTGCCTGGGCCAGATCCTGGGCGAGTGCCTGGAATGCTGCATCGGGCGGTTCGGTGCGGCCGTCCCACTGTTGCAGGGCCTGCAGGGTTCGGGGCAACGTCTGTATGACCTCGGGATTGTCGATGGCCCGGGTCAGCAGCGATGCGATCGGAATGACGAAGATGAGCAGCAGGAACAGCGCCAGGGGCGCGACCAGCAGCAGAGCGCGGCGTGTTTTGCGCCGCTGCGCGGCCTGCATCGAGCGACGAATGACACCGGGGTCGTCGAGAGTCGTGTCCATGGCGGGTTCCTGGCGGGGTTCACGTGAGGGGCCTGCCGGACTGGCCGGCCCCTGTGGAGGTTAGCGGGCGGCCCAGGCCGTGAAGCGCTGTTCGAGTTCCTCGCCGTGGTCGGTCCAGAATTCCAGATCGTTGAACAGGGCGTTGCGGGCGTTGGCCGGCGAATTGGGCACGTTGGCCAGGACGTCAGGTTTGAGCATGCCGATGGCCTGCTTGCTGATGGGGCCGTAGGCGATGTGCTGGGAGTAGGCGGCCTGAGCTTTGGGCGAACTGGCGTAGCGGATGAATTCGATCGCCTGGTCCTTGTTCGGCGAGCCGGCCGGGATGACCCAGTAGTCGAAGTCGTAGACGCTCTGGTTCCAGACGACCTTCAGGGGCTGGCCCTCACGCTGGGCGGCGTCGATGCGGCCGTTGTAAGCGGCGGACATGACGACGTCACCCGCCGAGAGCATCTGCGGCGGCTGGGCGCCGGCTTCCCACCATTGGATGTAGGGCTTGAGTTCGTCGAGTTTCTTGAAGGCGCGGTCCACGCCTTCGGGGGTCGCCAGGACCTTGTAGACATCCTGCGGCGGCACACCGTCGGCCATCAGCGCGAATTCGACGTTGTAGTGCGCGCCCTTGCGCAGGCCCCGCTTGCCGGGGAATTTCTTCACGTTCCAGAAGTCCGCCCAACCGGTCGGCGCGGTCTTGAGCTTGTCGGCGTTGTAAGCCAGGGCTGTGGACCAGACGAAGGTGCCCACGCCGCAGTATTTCAGGGCGCCACGCACCAGGTCGCCCTTGTTCAGGATCGAGGCCCAGTCTACTTTTTCATACAGGCCTTCGTCGCAGCCCCGGCCCAGTTCGCCCGTCTCGACCTCGACCGCGTCCCAGACGACGTTTTTGGATTGCACCATGGCCTTGACCTTGGCCTGTTCGCCGTTGTAGGCCACGGGGATGACCTTCTTGCCGGATTCTTTTTCGAAGGGCTGGATGAAGGCGGCATTCTGGGCGTTGCCGTTGGCGCCGCCGAAATTGACGACCGTCAGATCCCGCGCCTGTGTCGGGGCCTGGATCAGCAGGGCCAGCGGCACGGTGAGCGCCAGGGCCTTCAGTGTGGGTTGAAGTTTCATGGGGTGTCTCCTGTGTTTTGGTGGTGGATCTCAGGGAAGGAAGATGCGGACGTGCCCGGGGTCGATCCGCAGTGGAATCCGGGTGCCCGGAGCATGTTCCCGGGCATCCGAGGTCAGGGGCATTTTGACAAAGAAGGTATCGCTGTCGTCTAGGCGGCACCGCAGCCGGATATGGTCGCCGAAATAGACCTCGTCGACGGCGCTGGCCTGGAAGTGGTTGGTGTCGTCGCCATTGGCCGGCAGGATGCGTTCGGGGCGCATGGCGACGATGCAGGGGCTGCCGGCCGTCAGGTTCTGGATGTTGCGTCCGCGCAGTTGCATGCCGCCGGCGATCTCGACCTGGCACCAGTCGCCGTCGATCCCGCGCACGGTGCCGGGAAACTGGTTGCTGTCGCCCACGAACCCGGCAACGAAGCGGTTGCAGGGGGTTTCGTACAGAGTGTCGGCGCTGCAGACCTGCTGGATGATGCCCTGGTTGAACACCGCGATGCGGTTGCTCATGGTGAGGGCTTCGCTCTGGTCGTGCGTGACGTAGACGAACGTGACCCCGAGCTGGCGGTGCAGCGCCTTGAGTTCGAGCTGCATGTGTTCGCGCAGTTGCTTGTCCAGCGCGCCGAGCGGCTCGTCCATGAGCACGATCTTAGGCTTGAAGACCAGGGCGCGCGCCAGGGCGATGCGCTGCTGCTGTCCGCCCGAGAGCTGGGCCGGATAGCGCTTGGCGAAGTCCTGCATGCGTACCATGGACAGAGCCTCGTGGATGCGGTCGGCGCGCTCGCCGGCCGGTACCTTGCGCAGTTTCAGGGGGTAGTCCAGATTGCGTTCCACCGTCATGTGGGGGAACAGGGCGTAGTTCTGGAACACCATGCCCAGGTTGCGATGGTGGGGCGGGACATCATTCAGGCGCCGACCTTCCAGGAAGATGTCGCCGCGCGTCGGCGATTCGAAGCCGGCGAGCATCATCAGGCAGGTGGTCTTGCCCGAGCCCGACGGGCCGAGCAGGGACAGGAACTCGCCCGGATAGATGTCGAGGTTGAGATCCCGGACGACCAACTGGCTGCCGTCATAGGATTTCTGAACGCCCTGGAATCGGACCAGTGGCTCGGGAGTGGGAACTGCGGACATCGGAAGCAACCTCCGGAGCAGATGAATGGAAGCGGGGCTGGCTCAGGGAGCTATTGTGGCTCAGGCCATGGCTTCTTTGAGGATAGCCAGACCCTCATCCAGCAGGCTATCGGGGATTGTCAGGGGAAACAAGAACCGGATGACGTTGCCGTATGCGCCGCAGGTCAGCAGGACCAGCCCGCGCTCCAGCGCGCGGCGCTGGATGCGGACAGCCGTGTCGGGATCGGGCCGTCCGTCGGGATGACGGAACTCGGCGGCGACCATGGCGCCAAGACCACGGATTTCGGCGATGCGCGGGTGCGCGAAGCCCGCCAGCGCCTGGCGCAGACGCTGGCCCAGGGTCGCCGCGCGTGCGGTCAGGTTTTCTTCCGCGATCACGTCCAGCACGGCCAGGGCGGCGGCAATAGCCAGCGGGTTGCCCGCGTAGGTGCCGCCCAGCGAACCGCGCGGCGCGGCATCCATCAGTTCGGCCCGGCCGCAGACACCGGACAGCGGCATGCCGCCCGCCAGGCTCTTGGCCATGGTGATCAGGTCGGGCGTTACGCCCGAATGTTCGATGGCGAACATCCGCCCCGTGCGGGCGAAGCCTGTCTGGACTTCGTCGACGATCATCACGATGCCGTGGGCGTCGCAGCGTTCGCGCAGCGCCCGCAGGAGTTCCGGCGGAGCGACGTTGAAACCGCCTTCGCCCTGGACCGGCTCGATGACGATCGCTGCCACCCGGTTTGGGCTGATGTCGGCCTTGAACAGCAGATCCAACGCCCGCAGCGAATCCTGCGTGGTGACGCCGTCAAGTGGAGTGGGAAAGGGGATGTGATAGACCTCGGCCGGCAGCGGGCCGAAATCCTGTTTGTAGGGAGCGACCTTGCCGGTCAGGGCCATACCCATGAAGGTACGGCCATGAAACGCGCCGGAAAAAGCGATGACCCCGGTGCGGCCGGTAGCGGCGCGCGCGATCTTGACGGCGTTTTCCAGGGCTTCGGCGCCGGTCGTGAAGAACGCGGTTTTCTTGGGGAAGTCGCCGGGCGTCAGGTGATTGATGCGTTCAGCCAGTTCCACGTAGGAACCATAGGGAGCCACCTGGAAGGCGGTGTGGGTGAAGGCGTCGAGTTGTTCGCGGATGGCCTGGACGATCCGGGGGTGGCGGTGACCGGTATTGGCCACGGCGATGCCGGCGGCGAAATCGATGTAGCGGCGGCCTTCCACGTCCCAGAGTTCCGCGTTCAGGGCGCGACTGGCATAGAAGTCGCAGGTGATGCCGATGCCGTTGGGGATGGCCGCGTTCTTGCGGGCCTGCCAGTCTTCGTTGAGTTCGGTCATGCTTGTCTCCGCTGATTGGTGCGTGGTTCTATCCTTTCGGCCAATATACTGTGGCCTTGGTTTGTCAAATAGATCCATTTGATTATTATTGATAGGACCAATTGACAAAAAATGGCTGATTT
Source organism: Castellaniella sp. (assembly GCA_019104865.1). Lineage (GTDB taxonomy): Bacteria > Pseudomonadota > Gammaproteobacteria > Burkholderiales > Burkholderiaceae_B > Castellaniella. The sequence continues at coordinate 23,197 of JAHRWZ010000036.1, forward strand.
CCCTTGGAATCACTGGGAAATCATGGCGACAACCTATGGACCTAGGATTTTCCCTTATACCTTCTGGTCTGCGGGGGCCAATCGACCCGGTTTCGTGGAATTCATGGGCGCGGAAGCGGTCGCGTCAGCGCGGCGTTCAGGGATCATCCGCCGGATTCGATTGCGCGGATCGCGCTGGTCGGAATATCAGTTGCGGACTACCTTCAGTCCGGGCCGGGTGCTGACCGCGCCGCGCGCCCACGTTTACCGCACCAAGCTGGGCCTTCAGGTCGCCTTCCTGGTCGCGGCGCGAGCGCATATTGGTGAGCATGAAGTTGATGACGTCTTCCCTGGGCCTGCCTTTTTTCCAGAGCTTCACGGGCGGGATGCGCAAACCCTCGGCGAAGATTTCCTTGGCGTCCGGGTTGTAGCCAGCCGGTACCGGGCCGCCGATGTCTGTCACGTGGCCCTTGCAGACCGTCCAGAAGACCAACTGGCCTTCGTGAAAGACGGGCTTGTACATGCAGCAGTCGAGGATATGGCTGCCCATGTAAGCCGGATCGTTGTGGTAGATGATGTCGCCATCGTGGATGTCGTCGCCGAAGTATGCGGCCACGGCTTTCATGGCGGGGATCAGGCCGCCCAGATGGATGGGGATGTCCTGGCCCTGCAGGATCATTTCCGGGCGGTGGTTGAAGAGGGCGTTGCTGTAGTCGTGAGCTACGTTGAAGACGCTGGAGCGGGCGGTTTTCTCCAGCGTCATCGTCATTTCACGCTGCGTGGTTTCGAGCGCACCCCGGACGACGGCCAGGGTGATGGGGTCGAGCTGCTTCGTCATGCATGTCTCCAGGAAAATTCTTGGTATGTGAAGCCGCACGATTCGTTCTTGCCTGGTGCGGCTTGATGTCTCCTGGGTTATCGATTTGGCTCCGGAGAGAATTGGCGCATAGGGAAGGACGGACCTGTTGTCGCTGAAGGAACAGCCGTGCGAAGACCCGCCCGGGGCTATTCCCCCGCCGATCGGTTTCACCTATACTGTCGATGTGGTTCTGTGTTTAAACCATTTTAATTAAAATTAATGGGGCCAATTTGGAATCCTTTGTCCTTTCAGAATGGTTGCAGCAGCACTTTGATCCTGCGGGCGATAGTCCCGCCTATCAACGGCTCTATGTACTGATCAGTAGGGCCATTCTCGAAGGCCGCATGGCGGCTGGCTCGCGGCTGCCCTCCACGCGCGACCTGTCCGGCGACCTGCGCATTGCGCGCAACACCGTGCTCCAGGTCTATGACCAGTTGACCGAAGAAGGCTATGTGCATGCGGGAGTGGGGCGAGGCACTTATGTGCAAGACATCAGCCAGGATCTGATCGAGACCCCGGCGCGCGACGGGGCGGCCGGCGGTCACGCCCCGCTGGGGGCGGATCGACACCTGTCCCGTCGGGGTGGCGAGCTGCTGGCGCATTTAGGGTTTTCCAACCGCCAGTCGGGCGCCTTCATGCCTGGCATCCCGGACGTGCGCGAGTTCCCGCTGAAGACCTGGGCACGCATCCAGAACCGCCAGTGGCGCGAGGGTCCCTGGGACCTGATGCGTTATGCCCCCGCAGGCGGCTACGGCCCCCTGCGTCAGGCCCTGTCCGACTATCTCGGCAGCGTGCGATCCGTACGCAGCACGGCCGCGCAGGTCATCATGACCACTGGCATCCACCAGGCCATCGACGTCACCATCCGGCTGCTGTGCGATCAGGGTGACACGGTCTGGATCGAGGAACCGGCATATTGGGGCGTGCGCAATCTGCTGGCATCGGCCGGGCTGAAGCTCGTGCCGCTGCCGGTGGATGACGAGGGTTTGTGCCTGGGCGATGCCGAACATGCCAGTCCGCCTCGCCTGATCGTGGTTGCGCCTTCGCATCAGTACCCCCTGGGTATGGTGATGAGTCTGGCGCGCCGGCGCATGCTGCTTGATTATGCGCGCCAGAATGCCTGCTGGGTTCTGGAAGACGACTACGACAGTGAATTCCGTTATGGCAGCCGACCCCTGCCATCCCTGCAAGGCATGGACGAGGATGGCCGTGTGCTGTATGCCGGCAGCTTCAGCAAGACCCTGTGCCCGGGCCTGCGAGTCGGTTTTCTCGTAGTGCCCGAGGTGCTCGCCGGCGCCTTTGCCAATGCGGTGGCCGAACTCTACCGAGAAGGCAACATGATGACGCACTCGGTCCTGGCGGAGTTCATCCGGGACGATCACCTCGGATCGCATATCCGCCGGGTCCGTCGCCGGTATGCGGAACGGCGCGCCTGCCTGATCGAGGAGGTGCGCCGGCATTTCGGCGATGCGCTGGAGATCGTGGGCGATGACGCGGGCCTGCATCTGATCCTTGCCCTGCCTGACAGCGTGGATGACGTCCTGGTGGAGCGGGACGCATTGCAGCAGGGCGTAGTGACGCGCCCGCTGAGCAACTATTACATGGACCGGGCGAATGCCCAGCCCGGCCTGCTGCTGGGCTATGCCGGGGCGACACCCGATGAGATCCGGCCGGCTTTCGACGCCCTGGCCCGTGTGATCCGGCGCTATATCTGAGGCTCCGTCCGACACCACCCCATTGATTCTTTTTACGGCTTGAACCCGAAGGAAATCCTGATATGACGACGAACGACACCCTGGCCCGCAGCGACGTGGCCTACCAGCTGCATTCCTACACCAATGCCCAGCGGCACCGCGAAGAGGGGCCTTGCATCATGGATCGCGGCGACGGAATCTACGTGTATGACACGAATGGCAAGCAGTACATCGAGGGTATGGCGGGACTGTGGAGCGTAGCGGTGGGCTTCAGCGAGCCCCAGCTGGCCCGGGTGGCCTACGAGCAGATGCAGCGCCTGCCCTTCTATCACACCTTCAGCCACAAATCGAACATCCCTTCGATCGAACTGGCCGAGAAGCTGATCGGTCTGACGGGCGGACGCATGGCCCAGGCCTTTTTCACGAATTCGGGGTCCGAGGCCAACGACACCATCGTCAAGATGGTCTGGTATTACAACAATGCTCTGGGCCGGCCGGAAAAGAAGAAAATCATCGCCCGCCAGCGCGCCTACCATGGCGTCACCGTCGCCTCGGCCAGCTTGACCGGCCTGGCCGGCAACCATCGCGACTTTGATCTGCCGCTGCCGCAGATCCGGCACGTACGCTGTCCGCATCTGTACCGTGAGGGGCTGCCGGGGGAAACCGAGACGGCATTTGCCGACCGGCTGGCTGCCGAGCTGGAGGCGCTGATCCTGAAGGAAGGCCCCGACACCGTGGCGGCGTTCATCGGCGAGCCTGTCATGGGCGCGGGTGGCGTGATCGTCCCGCCTGAAACCTACTGGCCGAAGATGCAGGCGGTGTGCCGCAAGTACGACGTGCTGGTGATCGCCGACGAGGTCATCACCGGGTTCGGGCGTACGGGGCGGATGTTTGCCTCCGACCTGTTTGGCATCGAGCCCGATTTCATGACGCTGTCCAAGCAGCTGACCTCGTCATACATGCCGCTGGCCGCCGTGCTCATGAACGACAAGGTCGCTTCGGTGCTGGCGCGCCACAGCGGCGAGCTGGGCACGTTCGGTCACGGCTACACCGCCAGCGGGCACCCGGTGGCGGCCGCCGTCGCACTCGAGAACATCCGCATCATCGAGGAACGTGGCCTGGTGGACAACGCGGCGAAGGTTGGTGCCGTCCTGCAGCGCCGTTTGCGGGATCTGTCCGGCCATCCCCTGGTGGGCGAGGTCCGCGGCGTTGGACTGATCGCAGCAGTGGAACTGGTGGCCGACAAGGCGTCGAAGGCTCCGTTCGATCCGCTGGGCAAGGCGGGCGCCCTGGTGGTGCGTCAGGCACAGGACAATGGCCTGATCCTGCGTGGTATTCAGGACAGCCTGGCGTTTTGCCCGCCGCTCATCATCACCGAGCCTCAGGTCGAGACGCTGGTGGAACGGTTCGCGCAATCGCTGGAGGCGGCGGCGCGGGTCCTCTGACCCCACGTCCATTCGGGGCCCTCATCCATCCAGAGTGGGGCCCCGTCCGATACGGCTCCGGAAAACGGCACGCATGCCAGATGGGCGTGGTGCTGTTTCCGGGGCCGTGCGTATTTGATCCGCTGCCGATGATGGATTGCAGCGCTGCGCGATGCGCACATGCGGATGTGGGGTGTTGCTGGCGTTGCCGGTTTTTTTGCTGATGACAATCATCAAGATGATGGGAACGAAAGTGCTGGCTCGCACCGGATCGGTCGGAGTGGTGGCGGACATCCTTGGTACCATTTTCCGTTGATCGTTACCTGTTGGTTCAATAATCTGGAAATGAATGAAATGAAGATGTCTTTCGGCGTCAGGGGCGTTTTTGTGTGCCTGGCCCTTTCCATGCCTTTGGTGTCGAATGCGGAATTGAGCGCCAATATCGGTGTCGTGTCTTTGTACAAGGATCGAGGCGTTGATCAGGAGGGCAGGGACGAGGCGGTCCGCCCCGCCATCCAGGGGGGGCTGGATTATAGTTTTGACAGTGGTTTCTATATCGGTAATTGGAATTCAACGGGCCGGTTCGAACATGCGGATGTGGAAATGGACCTATACGGGGGATATCGGTTCGAATTTGCCCATGATTGGAAATTTGATGTCGGCTATATTCACTACGTCTATCCCGGGGAAGGGGCGTGGAATTCCGGAGAAGTCTATGCGGGGGTCGGATATAAGAGACTCTTGTTCAAGACTTATCGTGGCGTGCGAGATAATGTCAATCAAGGCGACATGTACTATCGACTGACCTATACGCAACCCATCATGGATCGGTTGGACGCCCTGGTGGGTGTTGGCTATCAGCATTTCGATAATGCGGACTTACACGGGAAATTCGACTACAGCATGGGGTTGAGTTATGCCCTGACCAAGCATGTCTCCGTGTCCGGAACCGTGGCAGGCGCCAACCGCAGGCACGATGTGGAAGATCATTCCAGAGACACCCGTTTCATTGTTGGGGTGACCGCCGCCTACTGATCCCTTCGATATTATGTCCCGCTGGCGGATCGCGCCTGTCCGATCAGCCAGTCGCGGAACTGGATCAAGGCTGGCACAGCGGCCTTGCGTTCTGGCACGATCAGGTGAAAGGCACGCTGTCCTGGGCCACTGTGCGGATTCAGAACGTGCAGCCGGCCCTCGTCCAGTTCCCGCTGGACTAGAAAGGGCGGAATCAGGGCCACGCCCAGGCCGTCGCTGGCGGCCTGGGACAGCATCGAAAATAATTCCAGCCGCGTGCCGGCCATGTCGCCGGGCGCGGGCACACCCGTGGAGGCAAACCAGTCGCGCCAGGCCGTGGGCCGGGTACTTTGCTGCAGCAGGGGCAGGGCGGCGATGTCGGCCGCATCCAGCGGGCCGGCAGCCAGACTGGGGCTGCAGACGGGGACCGGATTTTCCTGCATCAGAAAATGAGCCTGCGTGCCGGGCCAGCCCGGATCGCCCGAATAGATGGCCGCATCGAATTCCGTCTCGTCGAACAGGAAGGGCCGGGTGCGGGTGGCCATGTTCACCTGCAGGCCGGGGCAGCGCGTATCCGGATGCGCCAGCCGGGGCAGCAGCCACCGGGTGGCGAAGGTCGGGACTACCGCCAGATCGACCACGCCGCCGCCTTGGTGCGCCATGATTGCCAGGGTATCGCGTTCGATGGCGTCCAACTGGCGGCGCACCAGCCGGCCATAGCGTTCGCCTGCGTCGGTAAGCCGCACGCCGCGCCGGACGCGGTTGAACAGCGGAACACCGACGAAGGCTTCCAGGCTGGCGATCTGGCGGCAGACGGCGCCCTGGGTCAGGGACAGTTCCTGAGCGGCATGGGTAAAGCTTTCGTGCCGGGCGGCGGCCTCGAAGGCCTGCAGGGCCATCGTGCTGGGGAGTCTCTTGCGCATGTCTGAAGTGAGAAAAAATCACAGATAACACAGTTTATATCGATTGTCCTGCAGGGGATTAGTTATTAGGATGCTGAATAATCACTCGTGCAATCGGTCGTGTTCAGCCCGACAGATTTCCCGCCATGTCGTTGGCGCATGTCATTTCTCCAGGAGTCCATCGAATGTCCTCATCCCGCCCTCAGTTTCAGTGGCTCGATCCCTTGCTGCTGGATCAGCAACTGACCGATACCGAACGCATGGTGCGTGACGCCGCCCGCGCTTACGCGCAGGACCGCCTGCAGCCCCGTGTCCAGGAAGCCTTCCGCCACGAAAAGACCGATCCGTCCATCTTCCGCGAAATGGGCGAACTGGGGCTCTTGGGCGCCACGATTCCGGAACAATACGGCGGCGCCGGTATGAATTACGTCTGCTACGGGCTGATCGCGCGCGAGGTCGAGCGCGTGGATTCCGGCTACCGTTCGATGATGAGCGTGCAGAGCTCTCTGGTCATGGTGCCCATCAATGCCTTCGGCACCGAAGCGCAAAAAGAAAAATATTTGCCGAAACTGGCCTCGGGCGAGTGGATCGGCTGCTTCGGCCTGACCGAACCGGATCACGGCTCCGATCCGGGGTCCATGGTGACACGCGCCAAGAAGGCGCCCGGCGGCTACAGCCTGACGGGCGCCAAGACCTGGATCACCAACAGCCCGATTGCCGATGTGTTCGTCGTCTGGGCCAAGGATGAGGCCGGCGACATTCGCGGGTTCATCCTGGAAAAGGGCTGGAAGGGCCTGTCGGCCCCGGCCATTCATGGCAAGGTCGGCCTGCGTGCATCGATTACCGGCGAAATCGTGCTGGACGAGGTCTTTGTGCCGGAAGAAAATGCGTTCCCCAGCGTGCGCGGCCTGAAGGGGCCCTTCACTTGTCTGAATTCGGCGCGCTTCGGCATTGCCTGGGGCGCGCTGGGCGCGGCCGAGGCCTGCTACGAGACTGCGCGCCAGTATGTGCTGGATCGCCAGCAGTTTGGCCGGCCCCTGGCGGCCAATCAGCTAATCCAGAAGAAGCTGGCCGACATGCTGACGGAAATCACGCTGGGCCTGCAGGCGGTGCTGCGCGTCGGGCACTTGAAGGATCAGGGCCTTGCCCCAGTGGAAATCACGTCCATCATCAAGCGCAATTCCTGCGGCAAGGCGCTGGACATCGCACGCACGGCGCGCGACATGCTGGGCGGCAACGGCATTTCAGACGAGTTCTGCATCGCCCGCCATCTGGTGAATCTGGAAGTGGTGAACACCTACGAAGGCACGCATGACGTGCATGCCCTGATCCTGGGCCGCGCCATCACCGGCATTGCGGCGTTTGCCAACTGAGGAGCGGGGGATGGGTGCCTTGTCCCACATCCGTGTCCTGGATTTGTCCCGGGTCCTGGCCGGCCCTTGGGCCACGCAGATTCTGGGGGATCTGGGGGCGGACGTCATCAAGATCGAGCGTCCCGGTGCCGGGGATGATACCCGCGGCTGGGGGCCACCCTGGATGCCTGACCAAAAGGGGCAGGAATCCAGGGTGGCTGCGTACTACCTGTGCGCCAACCGCAACAAGCGTTCCGTCACGGTGGATATGGCCGCCGCCGAGGGCCAGGACCTGATCCGCCAACTGGTGCGCCAGTCCGATGTGCTGGTGGAAAATTTCAAGGCGGGCGGGCTGGCTCGCTATGGCCTGGACTATGCCAGCCTGCATGCGCTCAATCCCCGTCTGGTGTATTGCTCCATCACGGGGTTTGGCCAGACCGGCCCCTATGCGGCGCGGGCCGGTTACGATTTTCTGGTGCAGGGCCTGGGCGGCTTGATGAGCGTCACGGGGCGCCCCGATGAAGAGCCCGGCGGGGGGCCGATGAAGGTCGGCGTGGCGCTGACCGACATCCTGACGGGGCTGTACGCTGCCAATGCCATCCAGGCAGCCCTCGCTGCGCGTGAACAGACGGGCATTGGCCAGCATGTGGACATGGCCTTGCTGGACGTGCAGGTGGCTTGTCTGGCCAACCAGGCCATGAACTACCTGGCCACGGGACGCAGTCCGGGCCGTCTGGGCAATGCGCATCCCAGCATCGTGCCGTATCAGGACTTCCCGACCGCCGATGGCTACATGATCCTGGCCATCGGCAACGACGGCCAGTTTGCGCGGTTTTGCGAGGAGGCCGGCCGCCCCGATCTGGCTCAGGATCCGCGTTTTGCCACGAACCGCGCGCGGGTCGAGCACCGTGTCGAGCTGATCCCTATCCTGCGTCATCTGACCACGGCGCGGACTACCGCCCAGTGGATCCAGGCGCTGGAGTCGCGCGCCGTGCCCTGTGGGCCGATCAATGCGGTGGAGCAGGTCTTTGAAGACGCGCAGGTCCGAGCACGCGGCCTGCGCATCGAGATGCCGCAGACGGAAGCGGGCCCGGTGTCCCTGGTCGCCAGCCCGATCCGGTTGTCGGACACCCCGGTGGACTATCGTCTGGCGCCGCCTGCGCTTGGCGAGCATACGGTGCAAGTCCTGGAAGAGGTGCTGGGTCTGACGCCCGACGCCATCGGGGCTTTGCGGGATCGTGGCGTTGTCTGAGCGGGGGTTGTCGCCAAGTCCTGAAACGGCGCCTTCGGGCGCCGTTTTTCATTCGGATCTTTGATCGACATCAAGGCTTGCATTCGCGGATGCGCCTGCCACCCCCGCCGTTCATCTGGCGTCAATGTCCGGGCCCTTACGATGTCCCCGACAGCTGCCCTCCGGCAGTTATCTTGGATGGGGAGAACCACATCATGCGAATGATCCGAGGACTTGGCGCCTGTCTCATGGCCGCGACGCTGGGCATGGCCGCCGCGCCGGCGCTGGCCGACGATGACTGTGATGCGCCTGTCGGTCGCTGGCAGTCCCGGGATGCCGTCGGTCAGCTGGCGAGCAGCAAGGGCTGGGACCTGCAGCGCGTGAAGATCGATGACGGCTGCTATGAAATTCGTGCCCGGGACGCCAATGGCCGGTCCTTCAAGGCGAAGCTCGATCCTGAGACCCTGGAAATCGTCAGGATCAAGTATCGCGACCACGATGACGATCGCCGCCGTGACCGGAAGCGCGACCGCGATGGAGGCCAGGCGGAGAACCCCACCGGTCCAGGTGATGGCGCAGTCCGGGGTTCGGGCACTTCCTCCGCCCCGCCGGGCGGATTTCTTGGCCCGGGCGCCGCGCCGCGTGGCCAGATCGAGTGAATTCCACTGACCTTACAGGAGCATCATCATGAAGACTGTATCCATCGCCGCCTTGCTGGCGGCCACCACGCTGGCGATCCCCGCACTGGCTCAAAGCCGCACGGTGACGCTGTCGACGACGTTGAAGAATTATGGCGGCGACGGCGCCTACCTGGCGGTCTACCTGACCGATGCCAAGGGTGCTTACGCTGGCACGCTGTGGGTGGCGGGTGGCAAGGCCAAATACTACAAGCACTTGACCGACTGGAAGCGTCTGTCGGCCGGGGATGCGGCGCGCATCGATGGCGTGACGGGGGCCAGCGTCGGCCAGGGCCGCACGCTGAAGGTCACGGCGGATCTGGCCGACGCACTGTTCGATGCCGGCTATGAGGTGCATGTGGATGCGGCCGTCGAGGACATGCGCGACAGTCCGTCGGAGATCCGCGTTCCGCTGACCACGGCGGGCGCCGGCAAGGCAACCGCCGGGCGGCAGTTCATCCAGTCCTTCACGTACCGGATTCAGTGATCATCATGCAATGGCGGCGGATTCACCGGTGGCTGGGCCTGGGGGCGGGCACCCTGGCCTTGCTCATCGGGGTGACCGGACTTATCTTGGCGTTCTTCCCGGTGCGTGACTCCTGGCAGGCGATTCAGGCGGACCATGGCCTGCCGGTGGCCCTGCTGGCGCAGCGGGTCGTCGATCACGTGCCGGGGGTCGAGGAGATCCGCCGGCTGCCGTCAGGGGACATCGTCGTCTATTCTTTCGATGGGGGCCAGGCGCGTGCGAGCCGGGTGGACCCAGCCGACGGCCGGGTGCTGGGCGATTACGCGGCGTCCGCCACGGAGCGCTGGGTGCGCAATCTCCATCGTTCGTTCTTTCTGAATGATCCGGGGCGTCTGGGGGCCGCCGCTGTGGCGTTGTCCATGCTGTTGCTGTCGGTGTCGGGCGTGTTGCTGCTGGTGCGGCGCCTTGGGGGCTGGCGCCATCTCCTGAGACCCGTCCGCGGAACGCCTGCCCAGCGGGTGCATGCGGTGGCAGGCCGCATCCTGGTGCCGATCCTTGCCCTGTCTTCGCTGACGGCGCTGTACATGAGCGCGACGACCTTCAGCCTGATTCCAGCGGATTCGGCAGCCGATCCGGACGTGATCTCCGTCGCCGATGGGCGGCCCGACCTTCCAGTGGCCAACCTGCCGCTGTTGGGGGCGCTGTCGGCCGACGGTTTGCGCAAACTGAATTTCCCCGCCGCGGATGACCCCGAGGATGTCTGGAGGCTGTCCACCGATTGGGGGGATGGATGGATCGACCGGCACAGTGGCCACGTGCTCGCCTGGGAACCCGCAACGCCGTCCCGGCGCATCTATGACTGGATCTATGCATTGCATACCGGACAGGGCCTGTGGCTCTGGGCGCTGATACTGGGCCTGGCGGGGCTCGGCATTCCGGTCTTCTGGGTTTCTGGCTACATGGTCTGGCGGCAGGGCCGGGCCCGCAGGCCGCATCTGGCCGGCAATGCGCCCGTTGGGCGTGCCGATATCCTGATTTTTGTGGCCAGCGAGGGCGGTACCACCTGGGGGTTCGCCAAGGCGCTGCATGACGCCTTCTTGCGCAACGGCCATGCCGTCCATACCGCCCCGCTGGAGCAGTTCCAGGTACCCGGTGCCGCGCGCCAGGTATTCGTGCTGGCGGCCACGTATGGGGATGGGCAGGCACCCGCGCATGCGGCCCGGGCACTGGACCGGATTGCGGATCTGCCGGCAGGGTCCGTCCCTGTGACGGTGCTGGGTTTCGGCGATCGCCAGTTCCCCGCGTTTTGCGGCTATGCCGAGGCGTTGGATCGGCTGCTGCGGCAGCGCGACTGGCCAGCAACCCTGCCGCTGGAATGCGTCCACCAGCAGTCCGCTCAGCAATTCGACCGCTGGGCCGCCGCCCTTTCGCTGGCGCTGGGGGAAACACTTGCGCCGGACTATGTGCCGTATATTCCGCCGACTGTCCCGCTGGAGCTGGTCAGCCGCGAGGATTATCCCGGTGACAGCGGTGCCACCGTGGTGCTGCGTTTCCGCTGGCAGGACCATGGCTGGACCGACCGCATCCGGGGGCGTGCCATGCCGCGCTTTCGCCCGGGGGACTTGGTCGGCATCGTGCCGCCCACCAGCCCCGTGCCCCGGTATTATTCCCTGGCATCGGGATTTCGCGACGGGTTCCTGGAGATCTGCGTCAAACGGATGCCCGGGGGGGCCTGCTCGGGGTTTCTGCACGATCTGAAACCGGGGGGCTCCATCCGTGCGTTCATCAAGGCCAATCCTGGCTTCCAGCTGGATGGACGGCGGCTTCCGGTTGTACTGATCGGCTCTGGAACGGGGGTGGCGCCCCTGGCGGGCTTCATTCGGGACAATACCCGCAAGGTTCCCATGGTCCTGTACTTCGGGGCGCGCAATCCGGACGAAGACTTCTATTTTGGCAAGTCGATCAAGGGCTGGCTTGCGGATGGCCGCCTGTCGGGATTGCGGACGGCATTTTCTCGTGTGCCGGATGGCGGCGGGTATGTGCAGGACGCCTTGTGCCGCGATGCCGATCAGCTGCGAGCCCTGGTGTCCAAGGGGGCGGTCCTGCGGGTCTGCGGCAGCCGGCCCATGGCTGCCGGGGTGGCCGAGGTGCTGGACGGAATCCTGGCCGGTGCGGGCCTGAGCGTGCATCGGTTGCGGGAAAGGGGGCGCTATGCCGAAGACGTGTTCTGACGGAGCCGAATCCACGCTCAGCGGCCCGACGATGGGGACACGGTGGGCAGCGCGCTATCAGGCACCGGCCGGGTTCGATCATGCCGCCTTGTTCCGGGGGCTGGCGCAGGCCGTCGCCTGTGTGGACCGGCAGATGTCGCCCTGGAAGCCGGATAGCGATCTGATGCGTCTGAATCAGGCTGCGCCGGGCGAATGGGTGACGCTGCCAGCGGAGATTCTCTACGTGTTGGATTGCGCGCTGGATGTCGGTCGGCGCAGCGATGGCGCGTTCGATGCCGCGGTCGGCGATCTGGTGAATGCCTGGGGCTTCGGTGCGCAGCGGGACGCGCCCGACGCCGTAGCAGTCCGCGAGGCAGCGTCGGCGCATCGCTTCGCCCATGACGACCTGCTGCTGGACCCGACGCTGGGCCGGGTCTGCAAGCAGTCGGTCATGACGCTGGATCTGTGCGGAATCGCCAAAGGCTATGCGGTGGACCGGATGACCGCCGTGATGCGGGATCATGGCGTAGGCCACGCCTTGCTGTCGCTGGACGGCGAGTTGCGGGCGCTCGGGGCCCGTGCGGATGGACGGCCCTGGGCGGTGGCGCTGGAGAGTCCCACAGACGGATTGCGGGCCCCGCATGGGGTGCTCGAACTGGCGGATCTGGCCGTGGCGACTTCGGGGGATTATCGCCATTGGATCCAGGTGGGCGGTGAACGTCTGGCCCATACCATGGATGGCCGGCGGACCGCGCCAGTGCGCAATTCGATTGCTTCAGTCACGGTCCTGGCGAACGAATGCATGGCGGCCGATGCCTGGGCGACGGCGCTGTTGGTGGCCGGCCCCGACGAGGGCCCGGCGCTGGCCCGGCGTGTCGGGCTGGATGCCTTGTTTCTGCTGCGGCGCGACGGGCGGCTGATCGAATGGGGCGTCGGACGTTTCAGTCGTGGTTGATGTCGCGGGCAGGGCGTCAGCCGAAGACTTCGAACGCTTTGCGGACCACGGCGAACAAAGTCACCAGCAAACCGATTCCCAGCAAAATGATGCCGGGATTGCGATCACGAAATCCAAAGCCGATGAACATGGCGATCACGCCGAGAATGAAGATGACCAGAATCGCATTGCTGTGGAGGAACATGGCGGCAGGCTTCCGTGTGATGTGGATGGGGGATGGTCAGGCCACCAGGCGATAGGCGTGGCGGGCTGCGATCCATTCTTCGTTGGTCGGTTCCATGGCGACCAGAACCGAGCTGTCGGCAGCCGACAAGGTCGTGGCGTGGGCGGCATTGGCTTGGGCGTTCAGCCGGATGCCCAGCCAGGCCAGGCGGTCGCAGATCCTCTGGCGCAACGTGGCATTGTGTTCGCCGATCCCGGCTGTGAACACCAGCATGTCCAGGCCGCCCAGCACGGAAGTCAGCGCACCGATTTCGCGCACGACGCGCTGGACATAGAGGTCCAGCGCCAGCCGGGCGCGCGGCGAATCCGCTTCGGCGGCCAGCAGCTCGCGCGGATCGGCCGAGATGCCTGACACCCCCTTCAGGCCGGATTCGTGATACAGGATGCGGCCAACTTCCTGCAGGCTGAGCCGCTCGATTTCCATCAGATACAGGACGGCGCCCGGATCCAGGGATCCGGTGCGCGTGCCCATCATCAGGCCATCCAGCGCCGAGAATCCCATGGTGGTGGCCTGGCTGCGCAGGCCGTGCAGGGCGCACAAACTGGCGCCACTGCCCAGGTGCGCGGCGATGACGCGACCACGCGCCAAGTCGCCATGGCGTTCCGGCAGTGCGATCGACAGGTATTCGTAGGACAGGCCGTGAAAGCCGTAGCGGCGCAGCCCGCGTTCCCACGCGCCATAGGGTAGTGGCAGCATCTGTTCGACCTGCGGCATCGTGTAGTGGAACGCCGTATCGAAGCAGGCGATCTGAGGCAGATCGGGGCGCTCGCGCAGCAGGATGTCGATGGCCTCCAGTGCGAAGGGCTGGTGCAGCGGCGCTAGCGGAATGTAGCCGCGCAGGTCCTCCAGGGCGGCCGCATCGATGCGCACAGGGGTGGAGTACTTGCTGCCGCCATGCACGACCCGGTGGGCGACGGCCATCAGGTGACCGTCACCCAGGCGCGTGCGCATGTGCCGCAGGATCATCGCCAGCGCGCTGCGATAGGGATGCGTCTCGTCGAGCGTGACGGGAAACGGAGCCACGCCGGTTTCGCCGAAATCCGGCTGTTCGCCGCCGATCCCCTGGACCTTGCCGTTCCAGACGGGGGCCCGGGGCAGTGGACTTTTAGCGGTGTCGAAGAGGGCGAATTTGATGCTCGACGAGCCACAGTTCAGCACCAGGATGAGTTCCTGCCGGGACATTTTTTCGTGGGTCATGGGGGAGTGCTCCTGTAGTAGTGGGCGAGCAGCAATGCGATGGCGCAGGATGCGATGCGGGATTCGTCGGTGTCGGCGCGGCTGGTCAGGATGATCGGCACGCGGGCGCCCAGCACCACGCCGGCGCTGGCCGCGTCTCCCAGGTATATCAGTTGCTTGGCCAGCATGTTGCCGCTTTCCAGATCGGGTGCCACCAGGATATCGGCTCGGCCGGCGACCTCGGAGCGAATGCCTTTGACCTGCGCGGCGGCCAGCGAGATCGCGTTGTCGAAGGCCAGCGGCCCGTCCAGCAGGCCCCCCGTGATCTGGCCGCGATCCGCCATTTTGCACAGGGCTGCCGCATCCAAGGTTGCGGGCATGGCGGCACTGATGGTTTCCACGGCCGCCAGAATGGCCACGCGGGGGCAGGGCACCCCGATGGCATGGGCCAGGTCGATGGCATTGCGGATGATATCGGCTTTTTGTTCCAGGGTCGGGGCAATGTTGATCGCCCCGTCCGTGATGATGAAGGGGCGCGGGTAACGGGGTGTCCGCATCAGGTAGCAGTGGCTGACCCGGCGCTTGGTGCGCAGTCCGTCGGCGCACACCACGGCCCCCATCAGCTCGTCGGTGTGCAGGCTGCCTTTCATCAGGGCTTCGACTTCGCCGGCGCGTGCCAGTGCCACGGCGTGATCGGCGGCCGCGTGGCTATGGGGGACTTCATGGATGTCCAGCCCATCGAGCGTCACGCCCAGAGCTTGCGCAGCCTGTTCGAGACGGGGGCGCGGTCCCACCAGAATCGGTTCGATCAGGCCTTCCTGGCGGGCATCCAGCGCGGATCGGAGGCTGAGTTCATCGCAGGGATGGACGACGGCCACCCGGATCGGATCCAGGTCGCGCACGCGAGCCAGCAGGGTGCGCAGGCTGTTTTCCTTGGTGACTTCGGAGGTGGAGGGATCGATCATGCGTGCTCCGTGGTCTCAGGCCATGTGCTGCCCGCCGTTCATGGCCACGTTACTACCGGTCATGAAGGCAGCCAGGTCACTGCAGATGAAAGCGACCAGAGCGCCGATTTCCTCGGGCCGGCCCAAGCGGCCCATCGGGATCTGGGTAATGATCTGGGTGTCCAGCACTTCTTGGGGGATGGCCGCGACCATGGCGGTGTCCATATACCCAGGGGATACCGTGTTGACGGTGATGCCCTTGCGGGCAAGTTCCAGGGCCAGTGACTTGGTGAATCCATGGATCCCAGCCTTGGCGGCTGCGTAGTGGGTCTGACCGAACTGGCCCTTGCTGCCGTTGACCGAGGAAATGTTCACGATCCGGCCCCAGCCCGATTCGATCATGCTGTCGATGAAAGGATGGGTGACATTGAACATGGAATCGAGATTGGTGCGCAGCACGCTGTCCCAGGTCTGTCTGTTCATCTTTCGGAAAGTGCCGTCCCGGGTGATGCCGGCGTTGTTCACCAGGATGTCCACCCGGTGGCCGTCGGCCTGGATGCGTCCGGCCATATCCAGGCACGAGGCTTCGTCGGCCACGTCGGCGGCATACGCGTGAAAGGTGTAGCCGTCGGTGGCCTGGGCCTGCAGCCAGGCTGCGACGTGGTCGTTGCCGGGCGAATGGACGACCAGGACCGTGTGTCCCTGGTCGTGCAGCGCGCGGGCGATGGCCTGGCCGAGGCCGCCGGTGCCGCCGGTGACGAGTGCGGTATGGGAAGTGGACATGATGGGCTCCTTGGGGTGATGTCAGGCCATACTGCCGATGGTCGTCCGGAAACGGCGCAGCGACAAGTGAAACATGATCGAACCGATGAACAGCAGCGCCGCGAACGACGGCCAGACAACGCTGAATCCGGCTCCCCGGTACAGGATGGCCTGTCCGAGCTCGACGAAGTGCGTGGTCGGTGCGGCCAGCATCAGGTCCTGGACGAGCCGCGGCATGCTTTCGCGTGGCGTCGTGCCGCCGGACAGCATTTCCAGGGGCAGCAGGATCAGGATGATCAGCATGCCGAACTGCGGCATGTTGCGCGCCAGGGTAGCCAGCCAGATGCCCATGGCTGTCATGGCGAACAGATGAAGCGTGGCGCCGGCGAAGAACAGCATCAGGGATCCCTCGATCGGAACGTGCAGGATGCCGCGGACGATGCCGTTGAGCGACAGGGCGGCGGCGGCCAGCACGACCAGGCTCATGGACCAGACCTTGGAGAGCATGATCTGGGCTGGTGTCACGGGCATCACCAGCAGGTGTTCGATCGTGCCGTGTTCCCGCTCGCGGATGATTGCGGCTCCTGTCAGCAGGATCGACAGCATGGTGATCTGGTTGATGATCTCCATCAGGCCGCCGAACCAGGATTTCTCCAGGGCTGGGTTGAAGCGCGCGCGCAGGATCAGGTCCACCGGCGGCGCGATCGCCGGATTGCGGCCGCGTAGAAACGTATTGATCTCGCCCAGAATGATCTGCTGAATGTTTCCGCTACCGGTGAAAGCCTGGCTCATACGGGTGGCGTCGACGTTGATCTGGATCTCGGCAGTTCTTTCGGCCAGCACGTCGCGCTGGAAATTGGGAGGGATGTTCAGCACAAACGTGTAGCGGCCGATGTCCATGCCGCGGTCCACCTGCTCATGGTTGATCATGGCTGGCCGAATGAACTGGGGTGGATAGAAGGCGGCCGTGATCTGTTGGGACAGGGGGGACTGGTCCTCGTCGACGATGGCGATGGGGACGTGATGCAGGGTTTCGGGAATCGCTGTCGCAGCGGTATAGACTGAAACCGTGAACGAAAAGACGATCAGCACCAGCATGACGGGGTCGCGCCACAGGCTCCAGAGCTCCTTGACGCCCAGGCGCCAGATCGTGTCGACGGAACGATGCAGCTTCATGTCAGCGATCCTGTTTGCGAAGCAGGACGATGGCCGTGCCCAGAATGAGGGGGATGGACAGCGCCATCGGCCAGATCGAGGGCCACAGGTCGTGAAACTCCAGGGCCTTGTTGAAGACCCCCCGGCTGATGGTGAACATGTAGGCGGCCGGGTAGATCTGACCGATGAAGCGGCCCGGACCTTCCATGGAACTGACCGGATCCATCAGGCCGGAGAACTGAACGGCAGGGATCATGGTGGCAATCATCGTGAAGAACATGGCGGCGATCTGGCTGCGAGTCATGGCTGAGGCCAGCAGCCCCAGGCCCGTCGCCGCGATGCAGTAAAGGATGGCGGAGACCGCCAGCGTCGGCAGGCTGCCCTTGATGGGAACGCCGAAGACGGTGATCGACAACAGGCACATGACGACGAAGTTCACCAATGCCAGGCCGATGTACGGGATCTGTTTGCCCAGCAGGAATTCCGTGCGGGATACCGGCGTGACATACAGATTGATGATCGAGCCCATTTCCTTTTCCCGGACCACGGCCAGGGCGGTGAGCATGGCGGGCAGCATGATGAGCAGCAGCGGGATGACCACCGGCACCATGGCCGGCAGGCTGCGCACGTCCGGGTTGTAGCGAAAGCGCGTCTGCAAGTTGGCCGGCTGGGTGGTCGACACGCCCAGGCGCTCGCGGCCTTGCTGCATCAGCCATTGCTGGTGCATCCCCTGGACGTAGCCCTTGATGGTCTCGGCCCGTTGCGGCATGGCGCCATCGATCCAGGCGCCGATCTCGGCCGTGCGGCCGTGCAGCAGATCACGCGCAAAGCCGGGAGGAATCTCGAGGGCCAGGGATAATTCGCCGCTGCGCATGCGGCGGTCCATGTCGGCATCGTCGAGGATCGGCGGATGTTCGATGAAATAGCGCGATCCCGACAGATTCAGCACGTAGTCGCGGCTGATGGTGCTCTGATCCCGGTCCAGCACTGCAAAGCGCAGATTCTCGACGTCCATGCTGATGCCGAAGCCGATCACGAACATCAGCACCAGGGATCCCAGCAGGGCCAGGGTGCCGCGCACCGGATCGCGCCGCAGTTCCATGGATTCGCGTCGTGTGGTGCTGAGCAGCCGGGCCAGGCTGAATGGCGGGATGCGCCGCATGGCGGCCGGCGTCGCGTGGCCGGCGATGGCCGCAGGCAGGCTGGAGGGAGCCTCGACCGCCGGGACTGGGGCTGCGGCTTCGCCGTCCGCCTCGAGCAGGTAGCCGATGAAGGCTTCCTCCAGGTTCCTGGCGCCGCGCTTGCGGACCAGGTCGGCTGGCCGGGCGCTGTCAAGCACACGGCCGGCATGCATCATGGACATGCGGTCGCAGCGTTCCGCTTCGTTCATGACGTGCGTCGAAATGAAGATCGTGACCCGATCATGCCGCGACAGCGCGATCAGCAGGCGCCAGAACTCATCCCGGGCGATCGGGTCCACGCCCGAGGTCGGTTCGTCCAGGATCAGAAGTTCGGGCGCATGGACCATGGCAACAGCCAGTGACAGGCGCTGGCGGATGCCCAGCGGCAAGCTGTCGGGCAGCATGTCCAGCACTTCGGTCAGGCCGAAACGGTCCACCATGGTCCGGACCCGCTTATCGATGTGTTCGGGCGGGACGTGGAACAGGCGGGCATGCAGGACCAGGTTCTGCCGCACGCTCAGTTCGCTGTAGAGTGAAAACGTCTGCGACATGTAGCCGACCCGGCGGCGCACGTCCAGATCGTCGGGATCGATCTCCCGGCCAAACAGCCATGCCCGGCCTTCGCTGGCGGGCAGCAGTCCGGTCAGCATCTTCATGGTGGTCGATTTGCCGCAGCCGTTCGATCCCAGGAAGCCGAAGATCTCGCCCCGTCGAATGCGGAAACTGACGTGATCGACGGCGACAAAATCCCCGAAGCGCATGGTCAGGTCGTGCGCCTCGATGGCGATGTCGCCGGCCCGGTCGTCCGGCAGCGGCGGGATTTCCACGGGGGCATATCCTTCGCGCCGGGCGGCGGGCAGCAGGCGGATGAAGGCCGATTCCAGCGTGTTCTGTCCTGTGGCCGTCAGCAGTTCGGCCGGCGATCCGGTCGCGAGGATCCTGCCGGCGTCCATGGCGACCAGCCGATCGAAGCGCCGGGCTTCGTCCATGTAGGCGGTGGCGACGATCACACTCATCCGCGGCTGGCCACGGCGGATGCGGGCGATGAGATCCCAGAATTGGGCGCGGGCCAGGGGATCCACGCCCGTCGTCGGTTCGTCCAGGATCAGCAGATCCGGGTCGTGGATTAGGGCGCAGCACAGGCTGAGTTTCTGTCTCATGCCGCCGGACAGTTTGCCGGCCGGGCGCGACAGGAAGGGATGCAAGCCGGTGCTGCGGGTCAGGTCGTCGATACGCCGGCGCCGTTCGGCGGCTTCATGGCCGAACAGCCGGGCGAAGAATTGCAGGTTTTCCTCGACGGAGAGCGTCGGGTAGAGGTTTTTCCCCAGGCCTTGCGGCATGTAAGCGATGCGCGGGCAGGTCCGCCGGCGATGACCCCGCCGGGCCATGTCGCTTCCCAGGACTTCGACCTGGCCGTCCTGGATGACCCGGGCACCGGCCAGGATCGACAGCAGGGTGGATTTCCCGACGCCGTCCGGACCGATCAGGCCCAGCATGCAGCCGGCGGGAATATCCAGATCGATATGATCCAGCGCCCGGATTTTGCCGTAGCGGTGGTTCAATTCCCGGACCCTGGCAGCGAAAGCAGGCAGTGTCATAGCCTTACTCGGGCAGGCGGACCGTCAGCGATTCCGGCCAGGGTCGCGCGGGATCCGTGCGGACCCAGGCGACACCGGGCAGGCCGGTCTTGACCTGTTCCAGGTTCTTCAGCAGCAGATCGACCGGGATGCGGGCCTTGATGCGGAACATCAGTTTTTGGCGCTCGCTGGCGGTTTCGACGGTTTTGGGGGTGAACTGCGACTGGCTGGCCACGAAGGATACTTCGGCCGGGATCACATACTGCGGCGCGGCATCCAGGACGATGTGGACTTCGCTGCCGATGGCCAGGCGTCCGGCAACCGCCTCGGGCATGAAGAACGTCATGGTGACATCGGCCAGATCCAGCATGTTCAGTACCCGGCCACCCGCCCCGAGGACCTCTCCGGGCTGGGCTACGCGCAACTGGATGCGCCCGTCGCGCGGGGCCTTCAGGCGGCTGTCTTCCAGATCGGACTGGACGCGGGCCACCGTGGCGGCAACCGCTGCGACGGCGGATTCGGCGCCGACCTGGTCGGCCTTGGCCGCCGATACGCCGGCCCGGGCCGAAACGACCTGGGCTCTGGCAGCCGCCAGGCCCGCTTCGGCACTGTGCAACCGGGCCTGGTCGTCGTCCAGTTCCTGCTGCGATGCCGCCCCGCGCCGCACTAGGGATTGCGAGCGGTTCAGCCGCTGGCGGGCGGCGAACAGGTCGCTTTCGCGTTGTTTGACGATGGCCTGCGCCGTGGCGACATCGCTTTCCCGCAGGGCGACTTGCGCTTGAGCGGCGGTGACGGCATGGCCGGACTGACGCTGGCGGGCCTGGGCTTCTTCGAGTTGCGCTCGCAGGGAATCCGGATTCATGATCGCCAGGGTCTGGCCTGCCTTCACGAAATCGCCTTCGTTGACCAGGATCTGATCGACTCGGCCAGGCAGCTTGGTGGCGATGTCGATCTCCGTTGCCTCGATGCGGCCGTTGCCTTGCATGAAGCCGGGCCCGGGGCCGTCGTCTCCGGACCAACGCCAGGCGCCGTAGGCGCCGATCGCGACGGCGACAACCAGGATCAGTGGCCAGGGTCTCTTGATTCTGTCGGTCAGGCTCATATCGCTCAGGGGACGGATGGGGTTGCAGGGGCGGGCTGCCCAACGATCGGAGCGGCCAGGACCCGGCTGGCGCCGCCGCCCAGCGCGGCATACAGGGCCACCTGGCTCGACAGCCAGGCGCGGCGGACTTGCACCAGCTGTTGCTGGGCCGTCAGCAGGTCGCGCTTGGCATCCAGGACCTCCAGGTAGGGAGCGGCGCCGCTGTCATAGCGCATCTGCGCCAGGTTCGCCCGCTCGGCCTGAGTCTGCGCCATGCGGGCCTGGACAGCCATCTGTTCGGCCGTGCCCTGACGGACCGACAAGGCATCGGCGACCTCGCGAAAGGCGGTCTGGATGGCTTTTTCGTAGGTTGCCACGGCGATGTTGCGGCGCACTTCCGCCACATCCAGATTGGCTTGCAGGCGGCCTGCCGTGAAAATCGGGATGTCGATGACCGGTGCGAAGGTCCAGGCCTTGCTGCCGCTCGCGAACAGACCATCGAGTTCGGCGCTGGCCGAGCCGATGGCCGAAGTCAGGGCAATGCGCGGCAGGAACGCGGCGCGGGCTGCGCCGATCCGGGCATGAGCGGATCTCAGTTGGTATTCGGCGGCCCGGATGTCCGGGCGGGCCACCAGGACTTCGGAGGGCAGGCCCGGTTCCAGTCGCGCCAGTTGGGTTGACGCCAGATCGGCGCCGCCGGCTGGTGCGATCCCCGGGTCCGTTCCGGTCAGCAGCGTCAGGGCGTGAACGGCGGCGGCCTGTTCCTGTTTCAGCTGGACCTGCAGGGACTCCGCCTGGATCAGCAGCGTGCGGACCTGGGTCAGTTCCAGTTCCGAAGACGAGCCGATCGCCTTGCGCTGCTCGAAGATGTCCAGGGACTGCCGCCGGTTGCGGACCGCTTCATCCGCCAGGAAAGCGCGTTGATTCAGTTCCCGCAAGACCAGCACCGAATCGGCCACCTGGCGCACCAGCGCCACCTGAACCGCCTGGCGGGCGGCGTCGGTGGCCAGCCAGTCATTCAGCGCGGCTTCGTTCAGGTTGCGTATCCGGCCCCAGAGATCGATTTCCCAATGGGTGAGGCCAATGCTGGCTTGGTACTGGGACTGGATCTGAGGCTGACCGGTCGGATTGAGGTCGCCGGGCACGCGGCTGCGTTCCATGCCCCCTTGAGCGCCGATCGAAGGCGGCAGGTCCGCCCGCTGGATGCGGTAGGCGGCTTCGGCCTCGCGGACACGCAGCAAGGCCAGGCGTTCGTCGCGATTATGTTGCAGGGCCAAGCCGATCAGTCGGTGGATGTCGGGATCCTGAAAATAATGGGACCAGTCCAGATTACGCAATGCGCGGGTGGTGGTCGTCCCGGTGTCGGCAGGCCAGTCGTTCGCGACCGGCGGGGGCGGAATCCGGGTCTCGGGCGCCAGGTTGATGCATGCCGACAGCGTCAGCAGCAGACCGGCGGTGCCTGCCGCGCGCGCAAGCCGCAGTCCCCACCGGGGGCGCCCGGCATGGTGCTGGCGATGGCCTGGGCCGTGGCGGGCGCCGGATGAGTGCCATGGCATGGATCAGGTCTCCAGGACATAGCTGCCTGGAGCGTCACCCAGGTCTGCGCAGCCTGGGCAACCCAGGTCGGGGACGGCCTGGAGCGGACCCGAACGGTCCGCCAGCCACTGCGTCCAGGCGGTCCACCAGGATCCGTCGTGGACCGGCGTGGAGGCCATCCAGTCGTCGGGCGGCAGGAATGGGGCGCCCGGTTGGCGGGTGCGGATGCGATATTGGCGGCGGGGATGGCCGGGCTCGTTGACGATGCCGGCATTGTGGCCGCCGCTGGTCAGCACGAAGCTGATCTCGCCCGGATTGAATTGATGCAGCTTGTAGACCGAGCGCCAGGGAGCGACGTGATCGGTGATGGTGCCCACCGCGAAGATCGGCAGGCGGATATCGCCGATCGAGACGGGACGCCCGTTGACCGGGTAGCGGCCGGCGCTGAGGTCGTTGTTCAGGTAGAGGCGGCGCAGGTACTGCGAATGCATGCGGGCCGGCATGCGGGTGGTGTCGGCGTTCCAGGCCATCAGGTCGTTGACGGGGCGCCGATCGCCCAGCAGATATTCATGGATGACCCGCGACCACAGCAGGTCATAGGATCGCAGCATCTGGAAGGCGCCCGCCATCTGGTCGGCGCTGAAATAGCCCAGGCGCAGCATCTGGGCCTCCAGCATGTGGACCTGCGCCTCGTCGATGAACAGGCCGATTTCCCCCGGTTCGCTGAAATCGACCTGGGCGGTGAGCAGACTGATGCTGGCCAGACGGTCGTCGCCGTCGCGGGCCATGGCCGCCGCCGCGATGGACAGCAGAGTGCCTCCCAGGCAGTAGCCGGTGGCGTGGATACGGCGCTCTGGCTGGATCCTGTTGATCGTGTCCAGGGCGGCGAAGAAACCCTCGCGCAGATAGTCATCCATGCCGCGTTGGGCATCGGCGTCCGTCGGGTTCTTCCAGGAAATGCAATAGACCGTGTAGCCCTGGTCGCGAAGGTAGCGCACCAAAGAATTGTGCGGCGACAGATCCAGGATGTAATACTTCATGATCCATGCCGGCATCAGCAGGACTGGTTCGGGGCGCACGGTTTCAGTGGTCGGCGCGTATTGGATCAGTTCGATCAGGCCATTGCGCAGGACGACCTTGCCTGGCGTCGTTGCAACGTCCCGGCCGATCTGGAACCGGTCGGCTCCGGCCGCCGGCATTCCGGCCTGGTGGCGGACGATATCCTCCAGCAGGTAGCCGCCGCCGCGCAGCAGGTTCATCCCGCGTTCGGCGAAGGTGCGGTTCAGCGCCACCGGATTGGTCCAGAGGCGGTTGCCGGGCGACACCATGTCCAGCCACTGGCGGGCCCAGAAACTGACCTGCCGCTGATGATGCGGATCGACGCCGCTCAGGTCGGATGTGGCTTTTTCCCACCAGTCCTGGGTCAGCAGGAAGCTTTGGTGCAGGAGATTGAAGGGCCAGCGGCACCAGGCCGGATCGCTGAAGCGGCGGTCGGTCTCGGGCGGGGTGACGCATGCGCGGGAAGGATTCCCGGACGCCTGCAGGCTGTCGAACAGGTATTGCCCCAGGTCGCGCTGGTGGTGGGCGGCGAGACGCAGCAGTTCGGTCTGTTTGCCGGGCGACGCGGCCAGATGCATGGCCCAGTCCAGCCAGGCCAGGCTGATCGACGCGGGCGACAGCGAGGCAAAGGTGCGTGCCTGGTTGGCGTGGAAATATTGATCCGTTTCCCGGCTTGCGGCCTGGGTGTCGATGACATGGTCGGTCGAAACTGGTGACATGGCGATCCCCCCTATCGACTTTGTAGCCGATAATTCGGTGACCAGTCCTGCTCGAGATCAAGATATCGGTCTGATTTTCCTCTCGCGCCGATGGTGATTGCCGTGCCAGCCGTCTTTCGCGGGGATTCAGCGTTTGCCCTGCAAACGGGCGAATGCCTCCGCCATTGCGCCCTGCGGCGCGCCAGCTGCTCCATCCGGCCGCCCGCCACGCTGACCCGTACGCCCGCCAGGCTTGCCGGTGGCGGGCTTGTCCGACCGCGCGGACTGCCGCGGTTCCGGGTCGTCCTTGCGCATGCTCAGCGCGATCCGCTTGCGCGTCACGTCCACTTCCAGGACACGGACTTCGACAGTCTGCCCCACGCGCACCACGTCGCGCGGGTCCTTGACGAACTTGTCCGCCAGGGCCGACACGTGCACCAGACCGTCCTGGTGCACGCCGATGTCCACGAACGCCCCGAAGTTGGCGACGTTGCTGATGACTCCTTCCAGCACCATACCCGGCACCAGGTCCTTGATGTCGTGGACGCCTTCCTTGAAGCGGGCGGTCTTGAATTCCGGGCGGGGGTCGCGGCCGGGCTTCTCCAGCTCCGCAAAAATATCGCGCACCGTCGGCAGGCCAAAGCGTTCGTTGGTGAAGTCCGCTGGAGACAGGCCTTTCAGGGCCTGGGGCTGACCCATCAAATCCGCCGCGGGCCGGCCGGCCCGGAGCACGATCTGCTCGACCACCGGATAAGCTTCCGGGTGCACGGCGGAGGCGTCCAGCGGGTTGTCCGATCCCGGTACCCGCAGGAAGCCGGCCGCCTGCTCGAATGCCTTGTCGCCGAAACGCGGGACCTCGAGCAGTGCCCGGCGGTTGGCGAAGGCGCCATGCGCCTCGCGCCACTGGACGATGTTGCGCGCCAGTGTCGCATTCAGACCCGAGACTCGCGTCAGCAGCGGCGCCGAGGCGGTGTTGACGTCGACCCCGACCGCATTGACGCAGTCCTCGACGACGGTGTCCAGGGATCGTGCGAGTTCGCGCTGATTCACGTCGTGCTGATACTGGCCCACGCCGATCGCCTTGGGTTCGATCTTGACCAGCTCGGCCAGCGGATCCTGCAGCCGACGGGCGATGGACACCGCGCCGCGCAGGCTGACGTCCAGCTCCGGGAATTCCTGGGCAGCCAATTCCGACGCGGAATAGACCGAGGCCCCGGCTTCAGAGACCACGATGCGGTCGAACTTCAGCTCGGGATGGCGTTCCTGCAAGGCTGCCACCAGACGTTCGGTTTCCCGCGATGCCGTGCCGTTGCCAATGGCGACTAGAGGGATCTTGTGGCGGCTCATCACGGCCGCGAGCGCACGCAGGCTGCCCTCGACGTCGCGGCGCGGTTCGAAGGGGTAGATGGTGACGGTGTCCAGCAGCTTGCCGGTGGCGTCGATCGCGGCGACTTTCACGCCGGTGCGGATGCCGGGATCGAGCCCCAGGACGGCCTTGGGGCCGGCGGGCGCTGCCAGCAGCAGGTCCTTCAGGTTGGCGGCAAAGACCCGGATCGCTTCCGTTTCCGCGGATTCGCGCAGGCGGCCGATCAGTTCCGTCTCGAAGGCGGTCAGCAGTTTCACGCGCCAGGTCCAGCGGCAGACATCGGCCAGCCAGTGCTGACGCGCGTTCGCCTGGGCGTCGAAGCGGGCATCGATCCGCAGCACGTCGGCCACGCGAACCATGCAGGGGTGCGGCGTCAGGGCTTCCTGCTCGGCGTCCAGACCCAGGCGCAGGTCCAGGATGCCTTGCTGGCGGCCGCGCAGCAGGGCCAGGATGCGGTGCGAGGGCAGGGTGCGCAGGGTTTCGCTGAAATCGAACCAGTCGCGGAATTTCTCACCCTCGGTTTCCTTGCCGGCAACCACCTGGGCGTAGATTCGGCCCGTATTCCAGAGTTCGCTGCGCAGGCTCTCCAGCAGCGGCGCGTGCTCGGCGAAGCGCTCGGCCAGGATATCGCGGGCTCCGTTGAGCACCGCCTTGGCATCGGCGAAACCGGCGTCGGCGTTCAGGTAGCCGGTCGCCAGGCTTTCGGGGTCTGCGGCAGGGTCGTCCAGCAGGCGGTCGGCCAGTGGCTCCAGGCCGGCTTCGCGGGCAATCTGGGCACGGGTGCGGCGTTTGGGTTTGTAGGGGGCGTACAGGTCCTCCAGCCGCTGCTTGCTGTCGGCGGCCAGGATCTGTGCCTGCAGGGTGTCGTCCAGCTTGCCTTGCTGGGTGATCGAGTCCAGGATCGCGATGCGCCGGCCTTCCAGTTCGCGGATGTAGAGCAGCCGGACTTCCAGCTGCCGCAGGACCGTGTCGTCCAGCCCGCCGGTGGCTTCCTTGCGGTAGCGCGCAATGAAGGGGACGGTCGCACCAGAGTCGAGCAGGTCGACGGCGGCCGCGATCTGGGTCGGCCGGGCATCCAGTTCGGCGGTCAGCAGCCGCAGCACGCGGGCCGGGTCGACTGCATGGATGGATGATGTCGGAGAAGTCGTGGACATGGGGACGTCCTAAAATGCGGGTTCAAGCGGCGCATTTTGCCATAGCACGCGTGCGGGCGATAAATGTCCCAGGGTCCCCAGGCCATGGAGTCCCTGGCGTATCATCCCCGGACTTCACCCATTGACCCGGCTGTTTCCTTGATGCTGACTGACGATCTGAACGACATTTTCGGCCCTGACGGTCCGCTGGCCCGGCAACTGCCGGGCTATGCGCCGCGCACGGCCCAGCAGGAACTGTCGGCCGCCATCCAGGAAACGATCGACACCAGCCGCGTGCTGATTGCCGAGGCCGGGACAGGGACCGGCAAGACCTGGGCTTATCTGGTGCCGGCCTTCCTGTCCGGGGACAAGGTGCTGGTGTCGACCGGGACCCGTACCCTGCAGGACCAGCTGTTTCGCCGGGACATCCCTCGCCTGCGCGAGGCCCTGTCCATGTCGGTGAACGTGGCGCTGCTGAAGGGGCGCAGCAATTACGTCTGCCATTACCACCTGGAACGCCTCGAGCAGGATGAGCGCGGACTCAAGTCCCGCGAGGAAGCCGCGCAGCTGCGGCAGATCCGCCAATTCACGCAGATCAGCGAAAGCGGCGACAAGGCCGATCTGCCGTCCGTCCCCGAGACGGCGGACATCTGGAACCGGGTGACGTCCACGCGTGAAAACTGCCTGGGACAGGAATGTCCCTACGTGCGTGACTGCTTCTTGCTGAAGGCTCGCCGCCATGCCCAGGAAGCCGACGTCGTGGTGGTCAACCATGCGCTTTTCATGGCGGATCTGGCCCTGCGCGAGGAGGGCATTCCCGATCTGCTGCCGGAAACCCGCTTGGTCGTGTTCGACGAAGCGCACCAGTTGCCCGAGACCGCGACGCGCTTCCTGGGACAAAGCCTGTCCCTGCATCAGGTGCTGGACTGCGCCCGTCTGGCCGAAGCCGCAGGCCTGGCCCATGCGCGCGAGACGGTTCGCTGGAGCGACCTGTGCCGGGCGCTGGAATCCGCCGCGCGCGAATTGCGGCTGGTCAGCGCGCCTGTCGGTCGGATGCCCGGCGGGCGGGCGACCTTCGACCAGATTCCCGATTCAGCGGCGTTCGACCTCGCGCTCGATCAGTTGGCGCAGGCACTCGATGCCTTGGCGGAGTCGCTGGGCACGCAGGAAGAGCGTCATCCGGATCTGGCCGCCGCCGCCCGCACAGCACGTACGTTGCGTGCGCGCCTGCTGCAGTGGGCCGAGCCACCCCGAGGAGAGCCGGAACCGGCCGATCAGGCCGCCGTGCGCTGGATCGAGCACAGTCAGCATTCCGTGCGGCTGCATCGGGCGCCCCTGTCGGTGGCCCGTATTTTTTCCGGATTCCGGCGCCCGGATCAGGCGTGGGTGCTGACGTCGGCGACGCTGTCGGTGCGCGGGAATTTCGGGCATTTTCAGCATCAGCTCGGCCTGCACGATGCGCAGACCGCCAGTTGGTCCTCGCCCTTCGACTATCCAGCCCAGGGGCTGCTGTATGTGCCAGGTACCCTGCCATGGCCCAATGACCCAGGTTTCATCGACGCTTTCACCCAGGCGCTGCTGCCTCTGGTCGATGCTTGTGCCGGCGGTGTGCTGGTGCTGTGCACCACACTGCGCGCCGTCGATCGCGTGGCGGATCAGCTGTTGCGTGGTCTGCTGTCCTCGGATCGGCCGGTCATGCGCCAAGGCGAGGCCACGCGCGGCGTACTCCTGGAACGCTTCCGGGCGGCGGGCAATGCGGTGCTGGTGGGCAGCACCAGTTTCTGGGAAGGCATCGACGTGCCGGGGGATGCGCTGACGTTGGTGGCGATCGACAAGCTGCCCTTTGCGCCGCCCGACGATCCGGTGCTGGAAGCCCGGTTGAACGCCTGCCGCGCCGAAGGCGGCAATCCCTTCATGGAATACCAGTTGCCTCAGGCCGCACTGCTGTTGAAGCAGGGTGCTGGACGCCTGATCCGGTCGGAACAGGACTGGGGCGTCCTGATGGTGGGTGATGGCCGGCTGGTGGACAAGCCCTACGGCCGGCTGCTGTGGCAGGGCCTGCCGCCCTTCGCGCGTACGCGGGAGGCCGCCGTCGCGCTGGATTTTTTGGCGAACCCCCCGGTGGACGTCAAAGCCAGTTGACCGGGTTCCAGTAGTTCTTCGGCTCGTTCAGGCCCTGTTTGTAGTATTTGCTGTTGGGGAAGTTCTTGTCGAGCACGCGCTTAGCGTCGTCGGCCAGTTTCGGCAGATCCAGCTTCTGGTAGCTGATCATCATCAGGTAGAGCGCCTTTTCCACGATCGGGGCGCCTTCGAAGTCGGTAACGACCTTCTGGGCCCGGTTGGCGGCTGCCACGTAGGCGCCGCGTTCGTAGTAGTACTGGGCGACGTGGACTTCGTTTTCGGCAATCGTGTTGACCAGCCAGGCGACGCGCTTGCGCGCATCGAGCGTATAGCGACTGTCGGGGTAGCGCTTGATCAGTTCGTTGAAGGCTTCGTAGGATTCGCGCAGGCCCTTCGGATCGCGCTCGCTGGGGTCCTGGCGGGTGATGTTTGACAGGATCGCGCTGGGCGGCGTGAAGGTGATCATACCCTTCAGGTAGAGCATGTAGTCGGTTCCCGGATGGTTCGGATACTGCTGCATGAAGCGGTCGATGGCGGCCTTTGCCTGTTCGGGTTCCTCGTCCTTCCAGTTGACATAGGCCTGGTCGATCAGGGCCTGCTGGGCGTAGATGCCGAAGGGGTAGCGTGCCTCGAGGGCTTCCAGGTTCTTGCGGGCGTCGGACCAGCTGCCGGCACTCATGTCGGTGCGGGACTGACTATAAAGACGCTCGGCGCTCCAGCCGGCGGTGGGATCCACGTTTCCGGAGGTGGAACTGCAGCCTGCTACCAGTGCCAGGAACAGGCCGGCCAGGGCCAGTCGGGCAGGGGACGGCAGGGATTTCAGGAAAACGGGTGCATGCACGGCCACGGGGCATCCTTGATCAAGGTGTTAGCATTGTCGGCAGATTATATGATTTGTCGCCATGCCTGACACAGAGTTCGCCACCGAGGACGCCGGCCCTGAAGAGCCCGAGCTGTTCGAGCTTCCCCTGCACGTTCTGCCGGACCGCCTGGACAAGGTGCTCGCCCGCCTTTTGCCGCAGCATTCCCGTAGCCGGCTGCAGTCCTGGATCGAGGACGGTCACGTCCGGGTCGACGGCGCGGTGGGCAAGATCCGCACCCGTGTGGGGCCCGGTGCCCGCATCCAGGTCTGGCCCCAGCGGGCCCCCGAGGATCTGGCGTTCACGCCCGAAGACGTGGCGTTCGATGTCGTGGCCGACGCGCCAGACTGGATCGTGGTGAACAAGCCTGCGGGCCTGGTGACGCATCCAGGGGCCGGGAATTGGCACGGCACACTGCTCAACGGTCTGCTGCATCGCTACCCGGAATTGCTGCACGTGGCGCGGGCGGGGATTGTGCACCGCCTGGACAAGGACACCTCGGGTCTGCTGGTGGTGGCTCGCACGGATACCGCTCAGACCCATCTGGTGCGGCAATTGCAGGCGCGCACGGTCAGACGCGAATACTGCGCGCTGGTGCATGGCGCCCTGAAAGGCGAGGGGACGGTTGACGCTCCCATCGGCCGCGACGCACGGGTGCCGGTGCGCATGAGCGCGGACCGCCCCATCGCGCCCAAGCCGGCCGTGACGCACTATGCCGCCCAGATGCTGGGTCATTGCGATGATGCCAGCATTTCCGAGGTCGTCTGTCGGCTGGAAACCGGCCGCACGCACCAGATCCGCGTGCATATGGCGTTATTGCGCCATCCGTTGCTGGGCGACACGCTCTACGGCGGCAGCACGCTTGCCGGGGCCGAGCGCCAGATGCTGCATGCGCGCGCGCTCAGCTTTCAGGACCCGGGCAGCGGGCAGTGGCAGTCCTTTTTCGCCGATCCGCCGGACGATTTCCGCGCGGTGCGCGACCGGATCCAGTGGGATGAGGGGACCTGATGAGGACAGTCGAGTGGGCCAACGGCCTGACGGGGGTAACTGGCGAACCGTGGACCGGTGTGCGGTATTTCTGCACGTGGCGCACCGGTGGCGTAAGCGCCGCACCCTGGGACAGCCTGAATCTGGGATTGCACGTCGGTGACGACCCGGCTGCCGTGCAGGAAAATCGGGCTCGCTTGAGGGCCGGACTGCCGGGCGATCCCCTCTGGCTGAATCAGGTGCACGGCACGGACGTCCGCGAGGATCCGTCCTCGTTGCGCGACGACGGGGCCATTCAGGTGGCCTGCCCGGCGGACGTGGGGCGCGTCGAATCGCGATCGGCCGACGCGGCGCCCTGCGCGGATGCGGCGGCCACGATGCGCCGGGGCCGGCCGCTTGCGATCATGACCGCGGACTGCCTGCCGGTGGTGCTGGCCGACGAGGAAGGGACCGTGCTGGGGGTTGCGCATGCCGGCTGGCGCGGGCTTGCCGCGGGTGTCCTGGAGAACACCCTGTCCGCCATGCGACGGCAGGCTCCTCAGGCATCCGGTTGGCGGGCCTGGATCGGGCCGGGTATCGGGCCGACCGCCTTCGAGGTCGGCGATGACGTGCGCTCGGCCTTCGTGGACGGACATTCCGCGCTGGCGGCGTATTTCAGTGCCCGCCAGGACAGCGACCGCTGGCTGGCCGACCTTGCCGGGCTGGCCGCCTGGCGGTTGACGCAGGCGGGGGTGGGGCGTGTGGAAAATAGCGGCGAATGCACCTATCGCCAAGCGGATCGGTATTTTTCCTACCGGCGACAGGCGCGCACGGGGCGCCAGGCCACGCTGGCCTGGCTGGTATGATCACGAAAACGAACGTCATACGGCGGTCTCTGGTTCCTAGCGACTTACCCGGATTGACGCGGCAAGCCAGTATGTCAGAATGAATCACACATAAGGGCACGAAATCCTTAGGGGTTTCGCCAGGGCGGGGGGCGCAGTGGGCGATACGAATTCATCTCGACGGTTAATGCCGCCCGGTGTTTCGTCGGAACGCCTGGCCGCCATCCAGTCCGATTTTCTGCAGGCCTGGCAGTCTCTGCTGGATCAGACCCGTCAGGGGGCATTGACGCCGCTATCCGACCGGCGCTTTTCCTCGGACGCCTGGTCGACGAATCCTCAGGCGCTGTTTTCCGCCCACGCCTATCTGATCATGACCGACGCCCTGCAGCGCCTGGCACAGGCTGCGGACGTGGGCGACGCCGCGCGTGAACGCCTGCAATTTTCGGTCATGCAGTGGGTCGAGGCCGCCGCGCCGTCGAATTTCCTGGCCAGCAATCCCGATGCCCTGCGAACGCTCGTGCGCACGCAGGGGGATTCGCTGCAGCAGGGGCTGGCAAACCTGGTGACTGATTTGCGCCGACGCCGGATCACCCAGACGGACGAATCCGCCTTCGTGCCGGGGGAAAATCTGGCCATCACGCCCGGCGCCGTCGTCTACGAAACCCCCCTCATGCAGGTGATCCAGTATCGCCCGCAGACCACGCAGGTGCATCAGATCCCCCTGCTGATGGTCCCTCCTTGCATCAACAAGTACTACATCCTGGACCTGCAGCCGGCCAATTCCCTCGTGCGCCATGCCCTGCAAGCAGGCTTTCAGGTCTACATGATCTCCTGGCGCAATCCGCGCCCGGGCGACACGGACGGCATCGATACCCGCACCTGGGACGACTACATCCAGGACGGCGTGCTGCGCGCCATCCAGGTTGTGCAGGATATCAGCCGGCAGCCCCGGATCAATGCCCTGGGGTTCTGTGTCGGGGGTACGCTGCTGTCGACGGCGCTGGCGGTGGCCCGCGCCCGCGGCCAGGATCCGGTGGCCGCACTGACATTGCTGACCACGTTTCTCGACTTTCGCGATACCGGCATCCTGGATGTCTTCGTCGACGAACTGCATGCCCGCACGCGCGAACAGCAGATGGGGGCGGGGGGGCTGATGACAGCCGGCGAACTGTCCACCACTTTTTCGTTTCTGCGCCCGTCCGAACTCGTCTGGAACTACGTCGGCTCGAACTATCTGATGGGCGAATCGCCGCGGGCCTTCGACTTGCTGTCCTGGAACGCCGACGGCACGAACCTTCCTGGGCCGTTCTTCGCCTGGTATTTCCGCAACACCTACCTCGAAAACCGCCTGAAGACCGGCAAGCTGCGTGTGTGCGACCAGGTCGTCGACCTGCGCACGTTGGACATGCCCGCGTACCTGTACGCCTCGCATGACGACCACATTGTGCCCTGGGGATCGGCCTACGCCTCCACGCTCCTGTTGCGCGGACCGCTGCGCTTCGTGCTGGGTGAATCCGGCCACATCGCCGGCGTCGTCAATCCGCCCGAACGAGGTCGCCGGGGTTACTGGACAGGGGCGGATGCGGCGCTACCCAGCGACCCGGCCGACTGGCTCGCATCCGCCACGCATGCGCGCGGCAGCTGGTGGCCCGACTGGCTGGCCTGGCTGGCCGACCATTCGGGGCCTGTGCGCCGGGCCGGTCGCGCCCTGGGAAATCGATACTATCCCATCATAGAGCCCGCCCCCGGGCGCTATGTCAAAGTAAAAGCAGACTGAAGGAGAACCCTATGAGCGGAAAATTGGCGTATGTGACAGGCGGCATGGGCGGGATCGGCACATCGATCTGTCAGCGGCTGGCCAAGGAAGGCTTTACTGTGGTGGCAGGCTGCGGCCCCAGCCGGGACCACGAAAAATGGCTCGACGAGCAAGCCGCCCTGGGCTACAAATTCAATGCGTCCGTTGGCAACGTGTCCGACTGGAACTCCACGGTCCAGGCCTTCGTCCAGGTCAAGGAACAGTTCGGTCCGGTGGACGTTCTGGTGAACAATGCCGGCATCACGCGCGACGGTGTTTTCCGCAAGATGACCCAGGAAGACTGGCGCGCGGTCATCGACACCAATTTGAACAGTCTCTTCAACGTCACCAAACAGGTGATCGACGACATGGTCGAACGCCAATGGGGGCGGATCATCAACATCAGCTCCGTCAACGGACAGAAAGGCCAGTTCGGTCAGACCAACTATTCCACGGCCAAGGCTGGCATCCACGGCTTCACCATGGCCCTGGCACAGGAAGTCGCGGGCAAGGGGGTCACCGTCAACACCGTGTCGCCGGGCTATATCGGCACTGAAATGGTGCGTGCCATCCGCCCCGACGTGCTGGAAAAGATCGTCGCCACGATTCCGGTGAAACGCCTGGGGACGCCCGAGGAGATCGGTTCCATGGTTGCCTGGCTGGCATCGGATGACGCGGGCTTTTCGACGGGGGCGGATTTCTCGCTCAACGGCGGCCTGCACATGGGTTGAGACAGATGCCACAAACGACAGCTACGCAGTCCGAGCGACTGATCAAGAAATATCCCAACCGCCGGCTCTACGATACCCAGACCAGCGCCTACATTACGCTGGCCGACATCAAACAACTGGTCCTGGATCACGCGGTGTTCCGGGTCGTCGATGCCAAAAGTGGTGACGATCTGACCCGCAGCATCCTGCTGCAGATCATCCTCGAGGAAGAATCCGGCGGCGTGCCCATGTTCTCGGCCAATGCCCTGGCCCAGATCATCCGTTTCTATGGGCATGCCATGCAGGGGGTCATGGGCACCTTCCTGGAAAAAAACATCCAGGTGCTGATGGACATCCAGGATCGCATGACGGAACAGTCGCAGGGACTGTATCAGCAGCACTTCGGACCCGAGGCCTGGGCGCAGCTCATGAACATGCAGACGCCTGCCCTGCAGAACATGATGAACAACTACATAGAGCAAAGCCGCAACCTGTTCGTGCAGATGCAGGATCAGATGCAGGACCAGACACGCAGCCTGTTCACCGGCTTTCCCTTCCCGAGCCAGCCCGACACAGGCAAGAAAAAGCGCTAGGCCATCGCCGGAACCGGGGAATCGCATTCCTCGGTTTTGATGCGCATCAAAAATTTTTCATCTTTTCTGGATTCCCGGTTTTGTAAGGTGGTAAATTAACGAGAATCATTCTTCTTACGATCTCGGAGATCATTCATGGTGAACAAGTTGTTCGTAGCACTGGCTGGGCTGAGTCTGGCATCGTCCTCATTTGCGGCTGAATACCCTATCGGCCAGCCGAAAGACATCAATGGCCTGGAAGTCGCGGCGGTGTACCTGCAGCCTGTCGAGATGGCACCGGAAGGCATGATGCGCGCGGCGAAGGACTCCGACATCCACCTCGAAGCCGATATCCATGCGACCGCTGACAACAAGAATGGTTTGCCCGAAGGCTCCTGGGCTCCCTATCTGAATGTTCAGTATGTCCTGCAGAAACAAGGCAGCGACAAGGTCCTGAAGGGCGATCTGATGCCGATGGTGGCCAACGACGGCACGCATTATGGGGATAACGTCAAGCTTGAAGGCCCCGGCAAGTACCAGCTGACTGTCATTGTCGGTTCCCCCGAGACCGCGCACGACAACCACTTCGGCCGCCATGTGGACAAGGAGACGGGCGTTGCCCCCTGGTTCAAGACCTTCGAAGTGAAGTACGACTTCGTCTATGCCGGCACGGGCAAGAAGGGCGGCTATTGAGGTGGCACCGGTCATGACTTCGCACATGTTTCAGTTCTCTCCAACCCATGACAGTCCGGGATGGTCGGCCGGCGTCACCCGGGGTGCGCGCGCCTGGCTGGCGTTGGCGCTGCTGTCGCTGGCCGGGTGGCTGGCGCCGCTGTCCGCGGCACATGCCGAAATGCCGGTCTATACGTTGACCTTCAATGCGGACGGAACCTTCGAGCCCACTCGGCTGGAAGTCCCCGCAGGGCGGTTCAAGATCGTGCTGGTGAACAAAAGCACCAAGGCGGTCGAATTCGAAAGCCTGCCCTTGCGCAAAGAAAAGGTCCTGGGTCCGGGAGTGACATCCTTTATCGTGTTCACCCTCTCGCGACCAGGCGAATACCCCTTCTTCGATGATTTCCACCCCCAGGTGAAGGGCACCCTGGTGGTATTGCCCAAACCCTGATTCAGGTATCTTTCCATGGAACAAGTCGCCTTTATCGTCTGGCGTGAAAGTGTCGAGGCCATGCTGGTGGTCGGCATCCTGTATTCCTGGCTGCGCATGTCGCCCGAGGGGCGGCGCGGGCTGCCATGGCTTTGGGGTGGCGTTGGCGCCGGGCTCCTGTTGGCCGGGGCCTTGGCTCTCGCTTTGCTGGGGGTGGCTTCCTGGCTGTCAGATACCGGGCAGGAATGGTTTCAGACGGTCATCGCACTCATCGCGTGCGGCTTGGTGGTCCAGATGGTGGTCTGGATGCGGTGTCACGGCCGAGGCCTGAAGCGGGAACTGGAGACCGGCGCCTCCGAGCAGATCGGCGAGGATCATTGGTGGGGACTGCTCGCGTTGGTCATGATCGCCGTGGCGCGCGAAGGCAGCGAAACCGTGGTGTTCTTGTATGGCGCCATCTTGTCCTCCCAGGATGACGGTCATATGGCGTCGATGGCGCTGGCGGGTCTGGGTGGCTTCGCGGTCGCGCTGATGACCTTCTGGCTGCTGCAGCTGGGCGGACGAATCATCACTTGGCGGCGATTTTTCAAGCTGACCGAGATCCTGCTGTTGCTGCTGGCTGGCGCGCTGCTCGTGTCCGCCACGGACCGGCTGATTTCGCTGGATGTGCTGCCGGCCCTGATGGATCCGGTCTGGGATAGCAGCTGGTTGCTCGGCACCGAAGGCGGCCTGGGCAAAATCCTGGCTGATTTCGCTGGCTACCGGGCAGCTCCCGCGTTGTCGCAACTGCTGATCTGGATGGCCTACTGGGGTGTCGTCACCCAATTGCTGCATCGCGCCTCGCTCGTGCCCAGAGCGGTTGCGCAACCTGCGGGAACACCGGCGGCGACCTGAATCGTCGCTGCCATGAACAGGGATTTGCAAGGGGCAGGCGGTATGCGCTTTGCGCCCTGTGCTTTCGACGAGCGTATCCGGGAACGATTTCATGATCAGGTCATCTGCGCGCGGGCAGGGGTTTCGCGCGGGCGTCGCGCGTGTCGGGGATTTCCTGCGCGACCACCAACGCGCCATCCAGCGGATGCAGTGGTCCATCGTGGGGGTCTACCTGGCGCTGTTGATCATTCCGGCCGCTCTGCCTCTGCCCGACCGCACCGCGTCTGTTTTCAACAACCTGACGGTGGTTGCCCAGTTTGCTTTCTGGGGTATCTGGTGGCCGTTCGTGCTGGTGTCCATTCCGCTGCTGGGCCGCGCCTGGTGCGGCCTGTTCTGTCCCGAAGGCGCCCTGACCGAATGGGCCAGCCGGCATGGACGAGGCGGTGCCATTCCGCGCTGGATGCGCTGGGGCGGCTGGCCCTTCGTGGCCTTCAGCCTGACGACGATCTACGGGCAGCTGGTCAGCGTCTATCAGTACCCATGGGCCGTGGCGGCCGTGCTGGGTGGGTCTACGATCGCCGCCATGATCGTGGGCTGGCTGTACGGTCGCAACAAGCGCGTCTGGTGCAAATACCTGTGCCCAGTCAGTGGCGTATTCAATCTGTTGGCCAAGCTGGCTCCCTGGTATTACCGGGTGGATGCCCAGGCCTGGCGCGCGCCGGTGCGGCGCACCGAGACCATCAACTGTGCACCTCTGCTGCCATTGCGCAACATGCAGGGGGCGGCGGAATGCCACATGTGCGGCCGTTGCAGCGACTACCGGGGGGCCATCACGCTGTCGCCGCGATCGCCCGAGGCCGAGATCATCCATGTGGCCGAAGGCAGCGGTTGGCAGACGATGCTGATTGTCTTTGGCTTGATGGGGATCGCCGTTGGGGCGTTTCTCTGGAGCGCCAGCCCCTGGTTCGTGACGATCAAGCAGACCATCGCCACCTGGCTGGTGAACCACGACGTCTACTGGCCGCTGGCTGACAATGCGCCCTGGTTCATTCTGACCCATTATCCGGAGGTCAACGACAGCTTCAGCTGGCTGGACGGCGTGGTCATCCTGATGTTCATCTTTGGCGCAGCCGTCGTGGTCGGCGGTGCCGCTTTTTGCGGTCTTTGGCTGGCCGACCGGGTGCTGCCGGC
Source organism: Castellaniella sp. (assembly GCA_019104865.1). Taxonomy (GTDB): domain Bacteria; phylum Pseudomonadota; class Gammaproteobacteria; order Burkholderiales; family Burkholderiaceae_B; genus Castellaniella. The sequence continues at coordinate 60,886 of JAHRWZ010000036.1, forward strand.
GGCGCAGCGGCCTGGAGTCCGCGATGCGGCGGGGCTGCTGTTGCGCAGTCCCCTGGCCGGCGTCTACAAACTGGCTCAGGGCCTGATTCCGGCTGCGGGCGTCGGGGTGTTCCTGGGCCTGTCGGCGACTACCCTGACCTTGCTCCAACATGAGGGCGTGCCGACCGGTTGGGCCAATCCGCTGCGCTTCACCCTGCTGACGCTGGCTCTGGCCTGGAGCCTGCGCTTCGAGTGGCGTCTGGCCGGCTTGCGCACGGTGCAACCGCTGCGGCGAGCATCTGCTGTCCTCGCGGTGGCGGCGGGGCTGCTGCCGTTCTGCTGGGCCTGGATGCTGTTCTTCGTCCTATGGTGATCCGATCTTCGTACGCCGGGCTCCGGCGTGTGGGGCGTGCGGTGCCCCTTGTTTTGATACAGTGCCAGTAGCGTCCCGCGTGGCCGGCCTATGATCAGGATCGGCCAGCGGCACACTGGAGCAGGCCGGGCTTGGGCCTGCCACTCATCATCAGACGGAGGAACATTGCATGACTACGCCCCATTATCCCGATACCCGGCTGCTGATCGCCAACGCCTGGGTCGATGCCGCGGATGGCCGCACGCTCGACGTCGTCAATCCGGCGACCGGGCAGGTGATCGGCCGCGTGGCGCACGCCGGGAAGGCTGATCTGGACCGTGCTCTGGCCGCTGCCCAGCAGGGGTTCGAGGCCTGGCGCGCCACCAGCGCCCACGAACGCGCCGCGACCATGCGCAGGGCGGCCGCCCTGCTGCGCGAGCGCGCCGACGATATCGCACGACTGCTGACGCTGGAGCAGGGCAAGCCGCTGGCCGAGGCCCGGGCCGAGACCCTGGCGGCGACCGGCATCATCGAGTGGTTTGCCGACGAGGGGCTGCGGGTCTATGGCCGCATCGTGCCCTCGCGCAATCCGGCGGCGCAACAACTGGTGCTGAAGGAACCGGTCGGTCCGGTGGCGGCCTTTACCCCCTGGAACTTTCCGATCAACCAGGTGGTGCGCAAGCTGGGCGCCGCGCTGGCCACAGGCTGTTCCTTCCTGTGCAAGGCAGCCGAGGAAACGCCGGCGTCACCCGCAGCGCTGCTGCAGGCCTTCGTGGATGCCGGGGTGCCGCCGGGGACGGTCGGCCTGGTGTATGGCGATCCTGCCGAGATCTCCGCTTATCTGATCCCGCATCCCGTCATCCGCAAGGTGACCTTCACCGGGTCCACCGCCGTCGGCAAGCAGCTCGCCGCGCTGGCGGGCGCCCACATGAAGCGGGTGACCATGGAACTGGGGGGCCATGCGCCGGTCATCGTGGCCGAGGATGCCGACGTCGAGCTTGCCGTGTCCGCAGCCGGCAAGGCCAAATTCCGCAACGCCGGCCAGGTGTGCATCTCGCCGACCCGTTTCCTGGTGCACAGCAGCCTGGTGGGCGAGTTCACCAAGGCCTTCGTGCGGCAGACGCAGTCCCTCAAGGTCGGGGCGGGCCTGGACGAGGGGACAACCCTGGGGCCTCTGGCCAATCCCCGTCGCCTGACGGCGATGGCCCAGGTCGTCGATGACGCCCGGCGGCGTGGCGGCGAGATCCTGACTGGCGGCCACCGGGTCGGCGAGGTCGGCAACTTCTTTGCACCGACTCTGATCAGTGGGTTGACGACGCAATCCGACCTGTTCAACAACGAGCCCTTCGGCCCAGTGGCCGGCATCCTGCCTTTCGATCGTCTCGAGGGAGCTATCGCCGAAGCCAACCGCCTGTCCTACGGATTGGCGGCTTATGCCTTCACCCGTTCGTTCAAGAACGTGCGGCTGCTGTCCGACGGGGTCGAGGCCGGCATGCTGTGGATCAATCAGCCGGCGACCCCCTCGGCCGAGCTGCCGTTTGGCGGTATCAAGGATTCCGGCTATGGCACCGAAGGCGGCCCCGAGGCTCTGGAGGCCTACCTCAACACCAAGGCCGTGTCGGTCGTTGGGGTCTGAGGCGGTTGCTTTCCGCACGATACGCCCGGCTCCGCCACAGGAGACGGGCGGGCACGCACTTCAGCGATTGCCGCCGGTCGGAAATCGTCAATTTTTGAATCACTACATGTAGTGTTTTGAGGTGGTTTGCGCACAAGGGTTGGTGTACCATGTGCACAGGATCGGATGTCGTTCCACGACGGACGCACCCGATCCCCCCTCATCCATCATTCAAAAAAGACGACCACCATGATCAAGACCGTTATCAAACGCGATGGCAGGAAAGAGCCCTTCATCCCGTCGAAACTGAATGGCTGGGGGGAATGGGGGGCCACCACTCTGGGCGATGGGGTGGACTGGCCGTCGGTGGTGCTCGAGACCGTCACCAACATGCCCGAGGAGTGTTCCTCGGAATTCCTGCAGATGCAGCTCATCCGGCACTGCCTGGATGCCGACACCTGGTCCTATAACCGCATGGCCGGCCGCCTGTACGCCGCGCTGGCCCAGAAGGAACTCAAGGACGTCTGCGACGGAGCCTTTCCCACGGTGTTGGCCCTGCACCGGCGCCTCGAAGGCCTGGGTTACATGGAACGTCTGGACTATTCGGAAGAGGAATATTTCCAGGTCGAAGGAATGATCGACCACACCCGGGATTTCGAATACGCCCACTATCAGATCCATACGCACCGGTCGAAATATGCAATTTCCGACCGCGTCAATGGCATCCACTACGAGACCCCACAGTTCGTCTACATGCGCATGGCGATGGCCCTGGCGGTGGACCAGCCCCGCGAACGCCGCATGCGCGACGTGGCAAAATTCTACGAGCACCTGTCCAAAAACCGCATTAACGCGCCCACGCCCAACCACATCAACCTGGGCACCCCGCTGCGCGGCTATGCCAGCTGCTGCCTGTACGCATCGGGCGATTCCGCGCGTTCCATCGCGGTGGGCAACCACATCGCCAACACCATGACCTACATGAGTGCGGGGATCGGTTCGTACCTGCAGACCCGCTCGGTCAACGATCCGGTGCGCGGCGGCGTGATCCGCCATCAGGGCAAGCTGCCCTATCTACGGGCGGTCGTGGCCGAGATCAAGGCGAATCTGCAGAACGGACGGGGCGGCGCCTGCACCAGCTATTTCTCGATCTTCGATCCGGAAGTCGACACCCTGCTGCGCCTGAAGAACCCCATGTCCACGGAAGACAAGAAGATCCGTGGGATGGATTATTCCTGGGGTGGCAACCGGTTCTTCGCACGTAAGGTCGCGCGCAACGAGAGCGTGTTTCTCTTCAACTGCTACACCGCTCCCGATCTGTACGACGCCCTGTACAGCGACGACGAGCCGCGTTTCGAGGCGCTCTACACCCAGTACGAACAGAACGCGAATTTCAAGAAGCACTACGTCAATGCGCGTGAATTGCTGATCACGGCCATCAACGAGTGGAACGAGACGGGCCGCGTCTACGAGCACAACATCTACGAGATGAACCGGCACACGCCCTTCAATGGCACGATCTACAGCTCCAATCTGTGCTCGGAAATCGCGCTGCCCACGGCGCCCTACAACCACATCACCGAGCTCTATCAGTCGGGCGACGTGTCCTTCGTGGAATTCCTGGATGCCGATGGCCGGCAGCGCACGCTGCAGCCGGGCACCGGTGTGGTGGAAACCCGCCGGGGGACGGTCTACCTGGAGGACCTGAAGGCCGGTGACGAACTGGCGGACGGCACGCGGGTCGAACGGATCGTCCGGTATTCCTCGCCGGAAGTCGCGACCTGCAATCTGGCCGGCATCGTGGTGTCGAACATCGAATCCGACGAGCAATACGACGAAGTCGCCTACTATGCGCTGCTGATGATCGACAAGTGCATTCACCTGGCTGACTACGAACTGCCGCACGTCGGGGTGACGTCCAAAGCCCGTCTGAATGCCGGTGTCGGCATGCTTGGTCTGGCGCATCTGATGGCAAAGAACCACAAGCGCTACACCGAAGCCGAAGGCAAGCAGTTCGTCCATTGGGTCGCCGAACGCCATTACTACCATCTGGTGCGCGCCAGCCTGCGGCTGGGCAAGGAACTGGGCAACGCGCCCTGGATGCACAAGACCAGGTGGCCTCAGGGCTGGCTGCCGACCGACACCTACAACCGCAATGTGGACAAGATCGCGCCGTTCGAGAACCGCTACGACTGGGAAAGTCTGCGCGCCGAGATCGTCGCCAATGGCGGGATCCGCAATTCGGTGGTGGCCGCCCACATGCCCACCGAAACTTCGGCCAATTCGTCGGGCACCACCAACGGCGTCTATCCGATCCGCGAACTGACGATGATCAAGACCGACAACCAGCGGGTGAACTACTGGGCCGCGCCCGAGGGCGACACGCTGGGCCGGTGGTACGAATCCGCCTGGGACGTTCCCACAGAGGACATGACGGACATTTACGCCATCATCCAGAAATGGACCGATCAGGGCATTTCGGCTGATTTCTACCGCAAGGTGATCGGCGACGCCAGCATCGAATCCACCGAGATGATCCAGAATTATCTGTATCGCGTGAAGATGGGTCTGAAGTCCAAGTACTACATGAACCAGAAGACGTCGGCCGGCATGAAGAAAGTCGCCGATTTCTCGGTGGCCGCCCAGGGCTTCGTGCGGCTGGCCGGGACCGTCGGCGTCGGCCTGAGCGCCCGGATCCCGGCGCCGGATGCCGTGGAAAACGCCGATGACCCTGTCTGCGCGGGTGGTTGCACGCTCTAGCGTCCTGTTCGCGCTCATCCAACCCGGCAACCGTCCGCCGCGCCTTCGGGGCGCCGTGCGCTGGCGGTTGCCTCACTTTTCACCAGGAACATCCGCCATGTCTGACAACGTCTTCAACTATCAGAAACAGGACTACGCCAAGCCGCTGCTCTTCATGGGCGAAAAGCAGGGCCTGTTCGACACCATCAACCGTCACTATCCCGACATCTGGGCGCTGTACAAGACCCAGAAATCCCTTGATTGGGACGAGAACGAGTTCGACTATTCGTCCTGCAACGCCGACTTCAAGAGCTGCCCGCGAGCAACCTACGACATGATGGTCAAGACGCTCGCCTGGCAGTGGGAGGCCGACAGCGTCGCCTCGCGCTCGATCGCCCCCGTTCTGGCGCCCTTCATCACGTCCTCGGAACTGTGGGCGGCCTGGCAGCGGATTTCGGACAACGAGGTCGTCCACGCAGCGACCTATTCCGAGATCGTGCGCAATTCCTTCGACGATCCGTCGGCCATCATCGACGAGATTCTCAGTGTGCGGCAGGCGCATGACCGGCTCTCGTGTGTCGTCAGAGCTTTCGGCGAGGGCTACGAGGCGTCGCACCAATACGCGCTGGGTAATCTGAAAAACGATCAGACTACCTACAACTCCCTGTTCATGATGGTAGTGGCGCTGTTCTGCATGGAACGCATTCAGTTCATGGCATCTTTCGCCGTGACCTTCGCCATCTGCGACACCGGCATGTTCCAGCCCATCGGCAAGGCCATCCAGAAAATTGCCCAGGACGAACTGGAAATCCATGCCGAGCTGGATCGGGCCGTGCTGCGCAATGAACTGCGCACCGAGCGCGGCCGGCAGGCCTTTGCGCAGTGCCGGCTGGAGATCGAGCAATTGATCGCCGAAGTGGTCGACAGCGAGCTGGACTGGATCCAGTACCTGTTTTCCGAGGGACGTGAACTGGTTGGCATGAATGGCGACCGGCTGGCGGCGTGGACCCTGTATTGCGCCAAAGACGTCTACAACACCCTGGGTATCGAGACCGACCGGTATGAATTTCCGCAGGCCAACCCGCTCAAATACATGGAAAAGTGGCTGAACATCAGCAAGACCCAGGCTTCGCCGCAGGAGCAGGACATTGCCGCCTACAAGGTCGGCGTCATGCGCCGCACCGACGAAGGGGTCGTGTTCGACGATGAATTCTGAGGCGTTCCGGGATCAGCAGTTGCCTTTCTTGGCTTGTCCGGGCGGGCAGAAACCGCCACGGCCCGGGCCACCGCCAGGATCGACAACCACCGAGCCGGATGGCGTGTAGACGGCGCAACCGGTCAGTGTAGAGGATAGAAGCAGGCAGGCCAGGATCAATGCTTTCATATGGGATGATGGGTGGGTGAATGAGTCACCGGCGACGATACCAGTGGATTCGATTGGGTGCCTGGTCCAAGTGTAATAAATTTATCCATGGGTTACCCCGTCCCCATCCGGGTGCCATGCGTGGCTGTCATGATTGAGCGATACCGGGTCCTTGCGGTATCGTGGCGGTCGAGCAAAGTTTTGACCGTTTTGAGGTGATACGAAGTGATGTGCGAACAATGGCTGCGGGCAGGGGCGGTCGCAGGGCTGGCAGCCGTGATGGCAGCCCTGCAGGGATGCACGGCGGTGACCGCCGGGCAGCTGGCTCAGGCCGGCTATGACGCGGCAAAAACCACCCTGACGAATTCCCCCGACTCGGCGGATGCGAAGCGCACGCGGGCGGTCATGAATTCCATCAGCGTAGGCCAGGATGTCGCGCCCGTCCTGGAATCGATCGGCGTGCCGCCGAAGGAAAAGTCCGGCAACCTGCAGGGCTATGTCTGCTACCAGTACGCCGGCGTCTATTCGGCGACAGAGGATGCCGTCATCGTCGCCAAGGACGGCAAAGTCGTGTTCTTCGGCAGTTCCGCCTGCCGGACTGAAATGCTGGCGGCGAATTTCAATGCGGGCGGGAAGTATGCTTCGGGGGCGTCGGACACCAAGGTTGGCGATCGCCCCTAATCGTCATCGTTGCCTTGCGAATACCAGCCATCGCCCCGAGTCCGCACCTATCAAGGCTCTGAAATCAGTAACCGCGTGCGTCGCCGCGAGTATCGCATATGCAAATGGGCCGGAACCCATCGGTTTCCGGCCCATCTATAAAACTGGTTGCGGGGACAGGATTTGAACCTGTGACCTTCGGGTTATGAGGCCGAAAAAAGTCCTGATGAATCAGTGGCTTATCCAATAAAATCAACGATGTAGCTTACCCTGACTTACCTCATTTTACCCCGGTTTACCGGGTGAATTGCAGCAAAATTGCAGCAATGCTGCAGCCGTGAACAGCCTAAAAAACACGTCAAGTAGGTCGCGGTAAATCGGTGGCTATACGGTAGGCAGTCATGTGATTGCGTACCGTATAGCCATACCTATGGAAGCACTCCTTTCTCCGAAAACCCTTGCCGTTATGCTGGAACTCTCGGAGCAGACAATCTACAACCGCATCTGCACGGGCGGCAACCTGCCGGCATTTTTCAGATTGGGCCGACTTGTCCGCTTCCGGCAAGACGACGTCGACGTCTGGTTGAGACAACAAGTGCAACGTAGGTCTGTCCCTGTTGAGCAGCCCGTTAAAGTGCCGCCCCGCAGAGGCCGCCCGACAAAAGCCGAGCAGGTCAGGCGGCGTGGGCTTCACTTGGGTAACGCCTTCGCAGCTTCGTCATTGGGTCAATCTTCAGGTAATCGTTAAAGGCCGGTTTCTGACAGGGCATCACCCCATCTTCAGCAATAGCGCCCCTCGTTTGGCGCGGGTCAGGGCTACGTACAGAAGCTTACGCTGGTTGCCAGTTTCTTCAGGGGCACCAAGGTAGCTTGTGGGAGCTACGACTACGACACCATCGAATTCCAGCCCTTTGGCTCGATGCATGGTGGCCAGATAAATCGTCCCTGGTTCATGCTGGGGATTGCTTTGTGCCTCTATCGTGGCGCAGGGCAGGCCGGAGTTCTTCAGTACCTGGGCCAGGGCGTCGCGTGCGGCTTTGTTCGCCGTAATGACGCAAAGCGACAGGGGCTGTTCGCCGGCCTGCTTGTGCCATGCCTGGATGAATTCGAGGGTCTTTTGCGCAGCGGCTTCCAGACCGGCGACGGCGATGGTTTCGGGTGCTGGTCCGTGAGACAGAGACTTGTAGCGGGAGTCTTCATCGCGGTCCCCGTCCAGGTCGTCGATTTCGCAGCCCTCCAGCAGGGCCACGGCCTGCTTGCGGATTTCGTCGGTGGTCCGGTAGTTCAGGTACAACTTGCGAGAGCGCCCTCGGATTTCAATGCCGCAGTGGCTCATCACGGCGCGATGGCGACTGTAGATACGCTGGTGGCCGTCGCCGACAAAAAACAGGTCATTCGCGCCGGGGGATACCATGGCACGTAGCAGCAACAGAGCCTGTGGCCCGAAGTCCTGGGTTTCGTCGACCACGATGGCACTGTATGGGTGCGCACCGGTGTCGGTGGTTTTGGCTTGAAGAATATCGCGTACTTCGCGGTAGGCGTCGTCGACTTCCTTTAGTTTTCTGGAAGCCAGTTGTCCTCGATATTCTTCAAACACCGGCCAGACGGCATCGCGCTTGGCGCGGCCCAGCACGATGCCGCGCCCGGTACGCCGTGCCACCCGGTAGTTGGCCAGTGACGTGATGCCTTGTGCCAGGACGACCTGTTCCAGTTCTTCTTCGTAGAAATCTTCGGGCAATGCCAGGCTGGTGTCTCGGGTGGCCAGAGCGGATTCCCAGGCTTGGCGGGCACCGTCCTGTTTACGGTCATAGATGATGCGGTGTTCCAGCTTGTGGCTACGGATAAAGTGGCTCACCCAGGCATCCAGGTTGATGACCTCGATGTTGGCCATCGTTTCAGCACTGCACAGGGTGCGCAGGTTTTGCTGGATGTCTGTGGCCAGATTGCGGGTAAACGTCGTGAACAGCACCTTTTGGCCCGGCCCGGTTTGATGTTCAGCCAGCCAGCGTGCGCGGTGCATGGCCAGCACCGTTTTTCCGGTCCCCGCCTGGCCCAGCACCCGCATGGGGCCGCTGCGGTCGCCGACTGCCAGTTTGTTTTGGGTGGGGTGCAAGAAGACACGCCATTGCGCCAGTGGCGCATTGACAATCGCACGCATGGCTTCGTCGTTTTCCACGACGACAAAGCGAGACTGGGCTTCTGGTGTATCCAGGCTGGCTGCGAAATCTTCGGTATCGATGGCCCGGTCGACGCGGGTCTCGCGGCTTGCCAGAATTTGGCTGATGGTGTCGCCGGCCTGCACCAGGAACAAGCCTTCGTAGGCTTCGACAGGCAGAGATGGCTGCAGAGCGTCCAAGGCGTCCTCTGTGGCGACGGAACGCACGGCGGCAAGCATGCCTTCGGGTACGCCCAAGCTCATCAGTTCGCGGTCGGAGTGGTGAGCAAACAAAGGGGTAGCGGCCTGGACAGCGCGTGTCTGTGCCGCAGTCAAATCGCCGTGTGTATCGGCAGCGTTGGCACCCGCATCCAGTTCTTGGGGCGTTTGCACGACGTGTTCCAGCACCACAAGCTGCATGGCCCCAGTGACTGGGTTGACCGCAAGGCGGCGGTTGGTTGCCCAGCGGTAGGCCGCATCGTGATGGTCCACATAAAGCAGAACGTAGACGTCGCCCTTGGGCGGTTTGAACACAATGCCGCGCCAGTCTTGGTCCAGTCGAACCGACTTCAGATTGTTGTCCTGTGCTGCGTGTATGGACTCGTAGTTGATGCCGGGGCTGGTCGGGTCGGCTTGAAAGCGTGTGGCCCATTTCATGACTTTCGCATGGGCGGCTGCGGGCAGCTTGGCCAATTGCCCCAAAAAATCCTGGGAAATGGCGACTTTGGGTCTGAAGCTCACAACATCACTCCTGTGTCTCGGGGACTAGCGTCAAGTCAAGGGCGGCTGCCACGGCCACGAGCCAAGGCTGGTGACCGATGTGTTCGTACGTCTCGTCTAGCAGCAGGGTAGTCCAGCTTGCCGCATGCCAGGCGTCTTCCAGGTCAATTTGGTCCTGCCGCAGCACAGCCAGCTTTGCATCGGGCCAGGCCATTTCAGCATCCGCACACACGGTACCCCGGTCGTCCAGCAGTTCCAGTCCGATTTCCGGAATCGGGGCGCCTGCTCTGGCCAACTGAGCAAGGCCAGACTGGAGTTCGCTCAAGGTTTGTTCCAGTGCGGCCAGCCAGGCTTCCTGTAGCGCGGCATGGTTGTCGGGATGTGCCGACGTGACTGTTTCTCCGGCAGTCACGGGGTGCAGCGTGTCGTAGTCGTGGGCTTCCAAGCCATCGCGACTGGTCAGGAGCATCCCTGGCAGCACCTGCACAGCGTTATACAGTTGCAGCCATCGGCGCCAGGCTAGATGCAGGGTTTCGTCATTGCTTGCGGCAGCGGCATCCAACACCACCATGCCGGGGGCGGACCAGCCTTGCTGGGGTAGGGTGCCGCTGGCCAGCGCCAGCGGCCAGCAGCCCAGCAACAGGCAGGGGGCTGTTCTGGATAGGTAGGGTGCAAATCCCGCTCTTGGCCACGGCGTATTGGGGTCGTGGATACTGCCTGGCAGGTGGGGCAACCAATGGGCCAGGTCTTGTTCGCTGGCGGCCTTGTCGCTGGCACTGTTCGGGATGCACAGGAAGGACGCCCACAGGGCATTGCGTTGCAGCGCATCCAGTGCGGCATCGCCTGGGCGGTCAGCCTCCGACGGGCTGGCCAGCCACTGCAACAAGCGGGTGATGGCGTGTTGCGTGAAGGCGTTTTGCTGTGCCCTGGGTATGTGGGCAGGGGCACGGCTGCCGTCGTGCCTGGAGAGCGCCGTCAAGGGTGACTCTAGGTCGGTTTCCCAGGCGCCGGCCAGCGCCGTGACGACATCCTGATGGGTGACAGACCATACCCAGAATGCGCCGCTGTTGACGATGGCGCTGCGCTTGTGAGCATCTTCGCGGATGCTGTGCTGGTGGTACAGCCAGCCATCGCAGAATACGGCGATGGGCTTGCGTTTCGAGGCCGAGGCCCAGGGCCAGATGACAAAGTCGGGCTGACTGGGCACCGTGACCCCTTGGGCCGTGCCCAAGGGGCACTGGGGCTCGATGCGGTAGCGTTGTTTGCCTACTTCCAGCACATAACCAGGCTTGCCGTTGATGATGTCGGATACCACCTGGATGTTGGGCAGGCCAGCCACGCCGCTCATGCGTGACAGGCATTCGATGAAACGTCCTTCCAGGACGGAATCGAAGTTCGGATTGATGTAGATATCCGAAATCGTGTCCACCTGCTCCAACTGGCCCAAGGACTTCACCAGTTCGGACAGCACAGTTTTGGCGCACTCCCGGGAGACCATCTGCATATTGCGGCCCAGGCGGTACTGATACAGGCAGCGGTAGCAGCCGTCCTTGTCGGGGTCGGCATTGCAGGCGCATTGCTTCAGGGTGTCCAGCGCCATGTGCAGGGTTTCAGCTAGGGTCTTGGCGTCTTGGGCCAGCAGTTGGTGCAGGTACCCAGTGCCGCCCGGCACTGAATCGTACAGCAGCACATAGTGTTTGCGCGGTCCGCCGTCCTTGCCCGGTTCGTCTTGCATGACCATGCGCAGGTGGTCAACCTTGCCGCCAAAACGCTTTTTCAGACCAAGCTGTACCGCTGCCATGAAGGACTGCACGACACGTTCATCGACCCCGTTTTTGGTGTATGGCACCAGAATACGCAATGCTTCGGAATCAAATTCGCGGTACAGATACAGGCATTCCAGCAGGTTGGCCGGGTCGTCGCTGCCGTGTTTGGGGCAGTCGAAGCTGTGGGTCTGGGCAGGGCCTGTGTCGTGGCGGCGTGGTGGCTTTTGCACTTTGCCGCAGTGTCGGCATACAGAAAAACCAGGGCGTGCCGATTCGACATCCGCCACTTTGAACGCCTCGCCTGGCTTGGCGATTTCGCCAAAATTGACATCGCGAAAGGTGACCCTGGAGATGAACTCAAAGCCAAAGGGCAGCTCGCCTGATGCAATTTTCCAGGCTTCCCGGATGCTGGAGGGTTGAAAGTCCGCCATCAACTGGCGCACGTAGTATTTGGGTTCGCGGTCTTCCGCCCGGTCGTCAATGCGCACCTGCGTGTCATCGCTATTGGCAATCGCCTGGCGAAACCGCAGCAGGGTCCGTTTCTGCGCCGCATCGGCCCACATCGTGTCGGCGCAGCGTGGGCACACGGCCTGCTCGATGGGCTCCACATCCAGGTTCTGCATGTGGTGGCAGGACGGGCAGAACCGCCAGGTTTCTGCCTTGGCCAGGCTCATGTTGATTTGGTCGACCTGTACCCGCCGCTGGTTGGCGTAAAAGCGGTTGTCCGGTGCGAATTCCGACAGAGCGGATTGGGCCGGTCGTTCGTAAGTCAGGGTTTTCAGCGTTACATAGGCGCCTGTGCCAGGTTCATCCGAGGCGCGCTTGCGCCACAGTACGGATTTCAATTCCACCCCGGCTTCCGGGAACGCGTAGTTGGGAATCAGGCCCGCATCGGTCAATGTGTTCAACAGGTCTCGGCCATTGATTTCCTTGATGAGTTCCAGCATGGAGTCGCGTTCGCGGGTCAGTTGCTCGGCCTCATTGCGGGTGGCTTCGTCCTGCGGCCTTTGCGCTAACCGGGCCCGTGCCTTGTCCAGCTCGTCCTTGCGTTTCTTGTAGGTGCGCCGTTCTTGCGCTAGGTCGCTGAAGACCTTCACCAGGCGCACGCGCAGGCCGTCGTCTTCCCCCTGGCCTTGCAAGGTGTTCCACAGGCGTTCGCGGACTCTTGGCGTGGCGTCGTCTGCCAACAAGGCCATGAAGGCGTCAAACAGCCGTTGCTCGTGTTGCAGCACATGGTCGCAGAACACATAGGGAAAGCGGTCTTTGCGGGCCTGCTCCACGGCATCCAGCACGGGGGATGTCTTGTGCGGCAGTGCGTTTGCGTTGCTGAGGCCGGCCACCCAGTCATCCATGCAGAAGGCAAACAGTTGGCGCCGCAGCACTTCTGCAGCCTGCAGGAAAATCCCTGGCGGGCTGACTTCGCCAGCCATCATTTCTTCCGTTTCAGCAAAGAAATACAGGTCATGCGGGCTGTTGCCATCGGCTAGTGTGGTGGCTACGGCATTGCCGTCGACGCGTCCGGCACGGCCAATCCGCTGCAGGAAACTGGCTTGGGCCGGCGGCACCGAGCACAACAGCACGGACGATAAATCACCGATGTCGACCCCCATTTCCAGCGTGGGGGTGGCCGACAGCAAGTTCTCGAACCAGGGTTTGGGCTGCTTGTCCTTGAATCGCTGTTCCAGGGCCTCGCGGTCGGTGCGCTGTAGCAGGCCTGTGTGTTCAGCGGCGATGACGCGCCGCACGCTACCCAGGCTGTAGCGGCTGGCCCACCAGTTTCTTGCCTGAGGCTGGATGATGTCATAACGGGATTCGGGGGCATCCAGGCACGGCATTCCCAGTAGCTGGGGCGCGTCGCTGCTGGGCACGGCCAGCCGCCGCTGATTGCCCGAGGTGGCAATCATGGCAACATGCGTATCCAGCAGCAAAGCGGCTGGATTGAGGGCCAGGGTGTCGCCCTGGTGATGCTGGCTGCGCAGCAGAATTCCCGCCTGTTCCAAGGCTGTTAGTGCCGTCAGAGTCATCTCAGCGGCCATGCCATCGACCAGCAGCGCCTGTTCACTCAGGATGGCCGTGGCCCAGCGTTCATACCAGCTTGCGCGGCTACGGTACTTCAGTTTGTCGAAGGCTGCCTGTGACCCCAGGGTCAGGAAAATGGGCCTTGGGGTGTTTTCGCCCATGATGGGCATCCATTCGTTGCGCCCTGCGGTTTTGGGGAGTGCAAAGGCATTACCGTCTGCCGCGTAGTGGGTCAGCTCTGGGTGCATGACCCCGCCACGTTGGCGCATGTGGGTCAGTAGCCCCCACAGCCATTGCGTCACTACCGCTTGGCTTAGACCTCGTGCGCCGAAATCTTCTTGCAGTCGCCGTGTCAGCGTTTCAGCTAGCGCGGCCAAGCGAGCCCAAGGGACGGACAGGGTGGCTTTGCCGATGCGCTCCAGGGTGCGACCGCGTCGACTCAGGTAGGTCATGTCACTGAATGCCTGCCATAGAAACCGTTTTTTGACGCGGGCGGGCAGGCGGCTGCCGGGGGGCAGGTGCTGGTGCTGGGGCAATTCCGTGGCCCAGTCGCGTTGCCAGGTCATATTCGGGCCAATGAACTCAGACACCAGGCGTTCATCGTCCATGTGAAGGACGGACGTTGGCTGCTGGAATTGTTGTTCGAGTCGCGTCAGAAATTCAGACCAGGGCAGGGGGGCTTGGACCAGCTCATCCATAGCCTGGGCCAGTGCTGTGCGGACGGTGTTCTGGTAGGTTCTCGCGCCGAAGAAGCCTGCCCGGTGGGCAGCGTCCTGTACAGAATCGGAAAATGCGATGAGTTTTTTGTCATCGTTGAAGACGCTGGCCCAGGTGGCTTCCACGACCTGCGCACCCAGAGTAGCGTTACGCGCCCCCAGCAGCAATAATTCGTCGCGTTCGCCGCATGCCGGGCAGGTGGTGTCGTGGTGGGTGAATTGGGCTGTGCCGGAGACCCGCGTGCGCTGCGCCGTGACCCGGAAGATGGCTAGCAGCGACGGGTTGCCGCAGGCCAGGCAGGCGTCTTTGCCCATCTGCAGGTTGCCGCAGGCCACGCAGACAAACTGGTGGATGCCATCCACATGGGTGCGCCCTACACTTTGGGCCGCGTAAAAGCGGGTGGCTTCGGGACGATGGGCAAACCAGGTATTATAAATTTCGTCCAACTGCGTGGACAGCTTGCTGGAACCCTGTACCAGCCGGGATATCCAGCCGGTGGTGTGGCACTGGCGGCACTGCACCATGGGCAAATACACGCCGTCCCGTTGGCTGGGCAGGTCACGTTCACTGCGTAGGGTAACCTCGTCGGCTTGCGGGCTGAGTTTGCCCACCATACGCCGTAGTTCGCGCACCCATAGCTGCATGCGCAGATTGACCAGTGGTTGGTCGCCCTCGCGACGTGCCCAGGCGACCAGCACCAGCAGGGCATCGATGATTTGGCTTAGCTGCTTGTCGCTGGCCTCGGGCAGGTTGCGGGCAAAGGCAGTTTGCAGTGTTTGGACATCCGCCACCCCGTCTTTCAGGTGCTTTAGCAGGTTGACGAAAAGCTGGTGCTGCTTCAGCTGCTGGCCCAACTGCTGACGCCAGGCGGGGTCTGTAGCGTCTTTAGGCGCAGGCTGGTCAGCAAAGAACAGGCCGTACCAGTGCAGAACGGCCGCTTCGGCTGACGCGTAGCGGCTGGGTTCCAACAGGGCCAGGGATTCCGGGCGTGGCTGGAAGATATAGTCGACGGTGGCGTCTTCCAGAAATTCGCCCACGCTCTGGCGGTTTTCGGTGACGACCGAATCAGGCTCGAATGGTACCCCAAAAATCTGTCGGGCGTAATCGCGCAGGGGCGTTGTATCGGATGCGCCGCCCAGTGTGGCGGATGTGCCGGCACAAATCAGATGGCCGGCTGGGGTTTGCAGCCGAGCGCGTAGGCGGCGCAGCAGCAAGGCCAGGTCAGTGCCTTGGGCACCATCGAACGTATGCAGTTCGTCGACCACCACGTAGCGCAGGGTCTCCGGGGTGTTGGCTGCCCATAGTTGCCGGTCCTTGGGCCGCAACATCAGGTAGTCCAGCATCTTGTAGTTGGTCAGCAGGATATCGGGCGGCTGCTTGCGCAAGGTGTCGCGGTCTGTGATGACTGCATCAGGGGTCATCATCATGCCGGTGCCGGGTGCGCCCGTTTGTCCCCCGACATACAAGCCCACTCGCAGTCCCCTGAATGCTGGCACGGAGTCCACCAGTTGGGCGATACGCCGTGCCTGGTCGGCCGCTAGGGCGTTCATGGGGTAGATGACCAGCGCCTTGATGCCGGTCTCGCCGGCTGACCGTGCACGGGCGGCATCATCCAGGACGGGGTACAAAAAGCATTCTGTTTTGCCGCTGCCCGTGCCGGTGGCCACCAGGGTGCTGGCGGCGAGGTGCTGGGACGAGAGACGTTTCCAGGCTTGTTCCTGGTGGCTGTAACCGGGGTATTGGGTCTGAAAGGCAGAAAAGAATTGAGTGCCGTGCTGCCCATTGACAAACGGCAGGCCGATTTGGACATAGGGGCCTTTCAGCCAACTGGCTTCGTCCTGCGTCAGGCGGTGCATCAGACCGTGCAGAAATGCGTCTGATGGCTCGAAACCGGTCGTCAAAAACTGTTTGAGGCCGGTCTTGATGTCGTGGGTCAGCAGCGATGGCAGCATGGGGTTATTTATTCAATTTTCAGTTCAGCTCTAAGCCTGGTATTTAAGCTTTCAGTTAGGCTGTTAATTATTTCTAGATTCTTCTTTACGGTTTCTGGTGTTGTTGCTAAGTTTTGGTCGGTGCGGTATTCGTCGGCAATAGCAAATGCCGCTCTGAAATATTTTTTTAAATCTGTGGATATGGTGTTTTCAAAAATAAAGGGTGCGATATCCTGGCAGCGGTTGAACTTGTTGACCTCGACGAAATCTGCTGACTGCCCACGAGATGTCATGTGCATGCTGAGTGCGCGAAAGGCTTCGTAGATAGCCAGCTTCTGATTGTGCAAGGAAATCTTATTTGCTTTTTTGGCTTCTTCGGCGGATTTGTATGCCATACACGCGGCTGCTATGGCTGCTAGAGCAGATAAAGAAGCAATTAGGATGGGAATTGTCACGGTTGAAATATCGCAAGGGTTCATTGAGAAGCCTCCTGCTGCTTAAAGAAAGCCCACGCGGTGCGATAGTCCGCCTCGCGGTCGGCCAGGACAAAGGGGGCAACGGGGCTGTCATTAATTTCGTGTTTGAGGCATAACATGACGCCAAGGAGTGTCTATGCCACGCAAACCAAGAACCCAGCCAGCCGCGCTGCCGACCATTGCTCCAGAGTTGCTGGAGTCGTTCGGTCACGGTCCGATGACG
>JAHRWZ010000002.1 GCA_019104865.1 Castellaniella sp.
GGTTCGATCTCGGCCAATAGCGACACCTCCGTTGGTGAAATCATCGCCAACGCGATGGACAAAGTCGGCAAGGAAGGCGTGATCACCGTCGAAGACGGCAAGTCGCTGGAAAACGAACTGGACGTCGTCGAAGGCATGCAATTCGACCGCGGCTACCTGTCGCCCTACTTCATCAACAACCCGGACAAGCAGGTTGCCGTCCTGGAAGACCCGTTCGTCCTGATTTTCGACAAGAAAATCAGCAACATTCGCGATCTGCTGCCGGTCCTGGAACAGGTTGCCAAGTCCAGCCGTCCGCTGCTGATCGTGGCTGAAGACGTCGAAGGCGAAGCCCTGGCCACCCTGGTTGTCAACAACATCCGCGGCATCCTGAAGACCACCGCCGTCAAGGCCCCGGGCTTTGGCGATCGTCGCAAGGCGATGCTGGAAGACATCGCGATCCTGACGGGCGGCACGGTGATCTCCGAAGAAACCGGTCTGTCGCTGGAAAAGGCGACTCTGGACCTGCTGGGCCAGGCCAAGCGCATCGAAGTGGCCAAGGAAAACACCACCGTCATCGACGGTGCTGGCGACGCGAAGAACATCGAAGCGCGCGTCAAGCAGATCCGCACGCAGATCGAGGAAGCCACATCCGACTACGACCGCGAAAAGCTGCAGGAACGCGTGGCTAAGCTGGCCGGCGGCGTGGCTGTCATTCGCGTCGGTGCCGCCACCGAAGTCGAAATGAAGGAAAAGAAGGCCCGCGTCGAAGACGCCCTGCACGCCACGCGCGCAGCCGTCGAGGAAGGCATCGTCCCCGGCGGCGGTGTCGCACTGATCCGCGCCAAGGCCGCCGTGGCCAAGGTCAAGGGCGACAACGCCGACCAGAACGCCGGCATCAAGCTGGTCCTGCGTGCCATCGAATCGCCGCTGCGCACCATTGTCAGCAATGCCGGCGACGAAGCCAGCGTGATCGTCAATGCGGTTGAAAAGGGCGAAGGCAACTTCGGCTACAACGCCGCCACCGGCGAATACGGCGATCTGGTCGAGCAAGGCGTCATCGACCCGACCAAGGTCACCCGCACCGCGCTGCAGAACGCCGCTTCCGTGGCCAGCCTGCTGCTGACGACCGAAGCCGCCGTGGCCGAGATCGTCGAAGACAAGCCGGCCCCCGCCATGCCCGACATGGGCGGTATGGGTGGCATGGGCGGCATGGGCGGCTTCTAAGCTCCTGCCTTCCCGGTTCCCGGTCCGGCGCACCTCGCGCCAGCCGGGAACGATCCAACAAGAATCCCCGCTGCGGTTCGCTACAGCGGGGATTTTTTCGTGGACAACTAACTGTGGTGATCGGCGGACCTGAATACCGTCGACAATCCTAAATATCGAGCACCAGCGTCGAGCCGCCGCAGTCCGCGACGCAGACGCAGACCTCACGTTCGCGCTCTCGAGGCGTCAGCACCCGATCATGGTGGATGGGCGGCCCTTCGCTCCAGGGTGTACGGCATGCTCCGCAGATCCCGCCCCCACACGATACGATGATATCGGCATCCATGGATTCCAGGGTAGCCAGCAAACCGATTTCTGGTAGCACATTCTGTTCACGGCCGCTTTTGGCGAGGACAACGCGATAGGGGTGGGCGTGCGGATCCGGGGCATGGACGGGCGCGACAAAGCGCTCGATGTGCTTGCGATCTTCGGGCCAGTCGGCCACCAGAGTTTCGAAAGCGTCCAGCATGCCGCTGGGCCCGCAACAGAATGCTTTGGCTGCATCGCCATACTGGGTAACAAGGGCCCCCAGGTCGGGGGGCGCCACCTGTTGCGTATCGTACAGATGCACACGCCCCGCAGCGAGCGCTGGCTGCAGCATGTCGCTCAGGCTGGGCGGACCCATGCTGGTCCAATGCAGGACATAGTTGTCCCTGCCCTGGCGCTCAAGCGTGCGGATGGCCGAGACAAAGGGCGTGATACCGATGCCGCCCGCAATGAAGACATTCATCGCCGAATGGGCGAATTCCAGCCCGCTCCTGGGCACCGAGACGCCAATGACCTGGCCAGGCTGCAGAGTTTCATGGATATAGCGGGACCCCCCTCGGCCATTCGCTTCTTTTTTCACGGCAACGATATATCGCCGATTGTCTTCGGGGTCATTACACAGCGAATAGGTGCGTACCAGGCCGCTGCCCAGATGCAGATCGATATGCGCCCCGGGCTGAAAAGCAGGCAATCGCCAGCCGTCCTGATCAGCCAGCAGCAGCCGCTTCACGCCGGGAACCGGCTCGTCAATCCTCTGAACAACCAGTTGGAGATGTTTGATTGGAGGCGCCATATCACGCCCCCTGAACGATGTCGCCCACGCGGATGACGCCGCCCTGCAGGATTTTGCAATTGAGCCCGGCCCGATTGATCATAGGGTCGAACACGGCCTTATCCAGGATTTCCTCGATATGCCGGCACGGTGTGGACAGGCGCGTGGCTTCCAGCAGCGCCTCACCCAGCCAGAATCGCCGTCCGACCAGATGATTCAGAGGGACGCCCTGAACCGTGACATTGCGGCGATGTTCCTGAGGCAGCATTTCAATGCCGGCATCCCGCCGCAGCGCTTCGAGTGTTTCGATCTCGAACAGCGTGATCTGCCGTCCGTCCTCGGGCTTATGCGAATAAAACCCTTTTTCGTGGCCGATCAGATAGCGGTCGCCGATAATGCCCTTGCCGGCCACCAACGTGATTTGCTGGAAGGATTCCATGGGCAAAAAGGCTCGTGGCGTGATGTGCAGATGCCGGATAACTCCCGTCCAGACCGGAACGATAGCTTGCTCCTGCCCCCGCGCCGGCCGGTTTATAACAGTATTCATGCGCATATATCCTCAGTGTTGAAGCGCTTTCCACAAGGCAGGCATTTGGTCTCATGCCGCCAGCGCCCGGTCCAGAAATTCCAGCCGGTCCTGGCCCCAGAAAACTTCCCCCGCCAGCACATAGCTGGGCGAGCCAAACACGCCAGCCGACACAGCTTCGTCCGTGTAGCGCCGATACTGCTGCTGCGTATCAGACTGTGCAGCGCGCTGCATCATGGCAGGCCCGGGCAGGTTTAGCCGGGCAGCCACATCAAGCAGCACACCGGTCTGGGAAATGTCCTGTTCGTGACACCACTGTGCCGCCAGGATTTCCTTGTGCAGCAAATGCACGGGATGCCCCTGTAGCGCAGCCGCGATCAGGAATCGCGAAGCCAGCGAGGCATCCGGGCACATATGCCGGGGCTGCACGTGGATCTGCATACCCACCAATGGCATCCAGCGACGCAATTCCTGTTCCCGGTAATCCCGGCGTTGTACTGAGCGCTGGGGCAACGGAATGCCGCCGGTGCGCGCATAAACATCCAACAAATCCACGGGTTTGTAGTTCACTTGGGCACCATGGCGCTGGGCCAGCAGAGCTAGTCGATCCGCTCCCAGCAAGGCCCAGTCGGAATTCAACCAGAAATAATAATCAAGCTGCTTCATATTGCCGCCCTTCGAGCACGAGGGCCTGCGAACGCATCCGCCAGGCGCACATGCCAGCGATAGCCCCCAGGCTGAACAGATACCACACCACGTAGCGCGGATTGCCGCCACCCAGGGCCAGCAGCCAAGTGGCCACCAAGGGAGCCAGTCCGCCACCAATGGCACCGGAGATCTGCACAGCAAGGGAAATGCCGCTATAGCGGACCTCGGGCGGGAACTGACTTGAAAACAAGCTGCCTTCAGGGCCGTAGAGCATGGCATAGACGCAGCCGATGGCCAGCACCATGCCCAGGGTGATCATGCTGAATTCACCGGTTGCCAGCAGATCGAAAAACACATTGCCGACGATAAGCACGCCGATGGTGCCGAGCATGAAGACGTATTTGTGCCCAATGCGATCACCCAGCATGCCGCACAAAGGCATGGTGAAAAACGAGACCGCTGCCCCCCACATGATGGCATCAAGCACCGTGATTTTCGGGATCCCCAACGTCCCGGTGGCATAGGCCAGCGCAAACGTCACCACGGTATAGAACCAGGTGACTTCGCCCAAACGGGCACCAATCACCAGCAAGACGCTACGGGGATGCTTGGTGAGCACCGTTCGCAGGGGCACTTCGGCTTTCTTGCCGGCGGATTGCATGGCCTCGAAATCAGGCGATTCAGCCACGCGAATACGAATGAACCAGCCCACCAGCAGCAGCACCACGCTGGCCAGAAACGGCAGGCGCCAGCCCCAACTGAGCATCTGTTCTTCGGGTAATGCCGCGACGGCAGCCATGGCCAAAGACGACAACAGCAGGCCCGGCGCCACCCCGGCCTGGGGCAGGCTGCCGAAAAAGCCTTTCTTGCCTTCGGGGGCGTGTTCCACCGCCATCAGTACGGCCCCACCCCATTCGCCACCGACTGCCACGCCCTGCAGGAAACGCAGCATGACCAGCAGCACAGCCGCCCAGTAGCCGATGCTGTCATAAGACGGTATCAGCCCGATCAGGATGGTGGGCACCCCCATCATCACCAAGGTAATGAGCAGCATGGACTTGCGCCCGACCCGGTCGCCGAAATGTCCGAACACGATCCCGCCCAGCGGGCGGGCGAAAAAACCCACCGAATACGTGGCAAACGCCGCCAGCGTCCCCATCAGGGGATCGAACGCTGGAAAGAAAATTTTGTTGAAAATCAGAGCGGCTGCCGTCCCGTACAGGAAAAAGTCATACCACTCGATCGTAGTTCCGAGCATGCTGGCTACACCGGCAGTCACATATCGCTTCGATGACCCAGATCCGTGCGGCCTGCCCGACGCTTGTTGGTTCTTCATGCATGTCTCCCTGCCGGCATTGGCCAGCATGTGTTTTGATGATTTTGTATGCCGGGGCATCAGGCCCCGATCAGGTGGGTATTACCGGTCAGACTGCGGACCGGTCGATCTGGCGGCACCAGTAGTCGAACGTGCCTTTGACGATCGAGGGCTTGAGCAGATAGTCGTGAGCTTCCTGTGCCAGGTGGTCGGGCACAGGGGTCAGTTCGCCGTAGGCACGGGCACGGATCTGCATGCGCGCCGCGCGCTCCAGGTAGACCGACAGGTAGGCGGACTCGGCCACCGTACCGCCGGTCGTCAGGTAGCCATGATGCGCCAGGATAATGGACCGCTTGCCGCCAAGCGCCCCGGAGATCAACACACCTTCCTGGTCGGCGATAGGCACCCCGGGCCAGTCGGCCAGAAATGCGCAGTCATTGTGAAACGGCGTCACGTCCATTTGCGCCACCACCAGGGGCTGCCGTGCGGCCACAAGGGCGCTGACCCACGGGGAATGCGCATGAATCATGGCGTTGATATCCGGCCGGTTCTTGTAAACCCATAGGTGGAACCGGGTGGCCGGATTGGCCATGCCTTGCCCCGACAGGATTTCCAGATCGGGGCCGACTTCGATAAAGTCATTGGGTGTGGCCTCGTCAAAACCCAGGCCAAAACGCAAGGTCCAGTAGGCCCCGGGGGTGTCGGAGCGCGCGCTGATCTGCCCTGCCAACCCGGCTTCCTGACCGGTTGCGGCCAGGATCTGACAGGCATACGCCAAGTCTTCCTGGACGGTCCGTTCAACGGGGTGCAGATGTTCGCGCATTTCTTGTGTAGCGCGTTGATCGAAATACGATTTCTCTCTGAGTACCGCTGTCATGACTCGTCCCAGTTGTGTGGTTGATTGACATTAGTCATTCTAGGGACAAGGCCATTCCAGAACCATGAACTTCAGGTCATACCTGCTATGTCATTCATTGTGTAGAAATAGTCTGGGCCATGCTTAGCAGCTGGCGCGCCAGGCTGCCGGTGCCGATATCCTGGCGCACGATGGCGACCACCAAGCGTTGTAGTCCAGGCGCCTGCAACGGGGCCTTGACCAGGCCATAATCCCGCAACAGCGGCGTCGGGATATTGGCCGGCAGCACGCAGGCGCCGATGCCTGTTGCGCTGAGCTGCAGCATGGCATCGACCGTTTCCGCCACGACGACCACGCGCTCATCCAGCCCGGCGCTTTTCAGCATGCGTCGCAAGGCGTAGGGCTCTGGAAAACCCACTAGCGTCAAGGGCGAACGGGCGAGATCCACAGGGACCCCGTCAGGCAGATCCTGCGCACGCGCAATGAGACACATCTCGTCCATGAACAGCGGAGTCGATTCCAGCCTGTCGCTGGCCACGGCCGAGTCATAAACCAGGCCAATGTCGGCCTTGCCCTTTTCCACCAATTCGACCACTTCCGGGGAGCTGCGCGCCAGAACAGTCAGGTTGACCTGGGAGTGTTTGCCGACAAAACGCGACAGCAGGGCAGAAGCAAAGTAATAGCTGACGGTATGAATGATGGCGATGCTCAAGTTGCCTTGCGTCAGGCCTTCCCTGTCGCGCAGCTGCGCCAGCATGTCATCGATCATCGTATAGGCCGGCGCGGCCGCCTCGGCCAGCTTGCGGCCAGCCTCGGTGATCTCCATGCCCCTGCCGGTACGGAGAAACAGTGGTTTTCCCAGATGGGACTCTAAGGAAGCCAGCGTACGGCTTAAGCCAGATTGGCTCAAGCCCAGGTCTTCGGCGGCGCGCGACAGCGAAGACAATTCCGCGATCTTCAGAAAATACCGGACGGGCCGGTCCAGACAGTCCATGGTATGAGCCTTTTTTCATGACGACCAACGCACCCTGGTGCCACCAACCGAATCCAGGGACACAAAACGACCCAATGAAGCACCTGAGCTTACCGCGAAACGGACGGACCAGGCCCTTCCATGGCAATGCCGGCGCCAGCCGGGGACGATCCGACAAGAATCTCCGCTGCGGTTCGCCGCAGCGGAGATTTTTTCGTATCATGCCTGTCATGTCCCAACCACGATCCCGCGCATGACGCAACCCTCATCCTACAAAAACACTGGCGGCCTGATCCGCATCATCCGCGCCTTCGGCTATTCGCTGCAGGGGCTGGGCGCCGCCTGGCGCCACGAGGTCGCCTTCCGCCAGGAAGTCCTGCTGACGATCATCCTGATCCCGCTGGGCCTATGGCTGGGCAATACGGCCGGCGAACGGCTGCTGCTGGCGAGCATGCCGGTCCTGGTGCTGATCGTCGAGCTGATCAATTCCGCCATCGAGGCGCTAGCCGATGCCATCAGCACCGACCACCACCCGATGCTGGGCCGGGCCAAGGACATCGGCAGCGCCGCCGTGCTGCTGGCCCTGCTGCTGGCGGGGGCCGCGTGGGCGACCGTTCTGGTGCCCCGCTGGTGGCCGGGCTGACGGCACGATCCGGCCAATCGCCTGCTCTACAATCCTGCCAGAACCTTTTCGCGACTGCCCCATGAACTTCACCGAAAAATTGAACCGCGCCTGGGCCAGCCAGGAATCCTTGCTGATGGTCGGGCTCGACCCCGATCCGCGCCGTTTCCCGGCTGAACTGGCCGGACGCCCGGATGCCGTGTTCGAGTTCTGCCGGCGCATTGCCGACGCCACGGCCCCTTATGTCTGCGGCTTCAAGCCACAAATCGCCTATTTCGCCGCCCTGAGCGCGGAAGAGCAGCTGCAGGACCTGTGCAAACATATCCGCGAACATCATCCGCACCTGCCCATCGTGCTGGATGCGAAGCGGGGCGATATCGGTTCCACCGCCCAGCAGTATGCCCGCGAGGCCTTCGAGCGCTATGGCGCCGACGCGGTCACGGTGAACCCCTACATGGGCCGCGACTCGATCCAGCCCTACATCGACTACGGCGACCGCGGGGTCATCATCCTGTGCCGCACATCGAACGCGGGTGGCGCCGATCTGCAGGACATGCGCCTGGCCAATGGCACCCCCCTGTACCTGCACGTGGCCGACCAGGTGGCGCGCGTCTGGAACACCAATGAGCAATGCGCCCTGGTGGTGGGGGCGACTTTCCCCGAAGAGATCGCCCAGGTGCGACGCCGGGTGGGCAACATGCCGCTGCTGATCCCCGGCATCGGGGTCCAGGGAGGCGATATCCAGGCGACCGTTCAGGCGGGGCGGACCGCCGCCGGCACCGGCATGATGATCAATTCGTCCCGCGCCATCCTGTACGCCAGCCAGGGCAACAATTGGGTCGAGGCGGCCGCCAAGACGGCCCGCGCCACGCGCAGCGCAATTCGCCAGGCCCTGAGCAACCCGGCATGAACCGGCGATGTGTCGTTTTAATCCCAAAGTCCATGTCCTATTCGCATAATTAGCAGAGGGCGACACGGCCCATGGCATGACACGCCACCCGAGCACGCAACCGATCGCTATCTAGACAAAATTGTTCAGTAGAATCGGTGCATCATGTATCGAGCCATCTTCCGTAGCCTGTCCGGTACGCGACGGTTAGGGCGGTTCATCCCGGTCGCTGTACTTGCCTTTCTACTGATTCACTTCAGTCTCGTATTCCGATCCGCCCTGGGGCCGATCGGCTTCCGGCCCGCGAATGCCATGCTGGTGTGCCTGCTGTTGTGCGTCGCCGCACCTCAACAGATCATGTCCTGGGCCATGGTGCTGGTCGGCGCCCTGCTGGCATACAGCCACTGGTACGACACGGGACAGGCCGTACTATTGAATGTGGCGGTCGACCTGTTTGGAGTGTGGGTCGCCTGGTACCTGCTGGGGCGAGTCTGGCGACTGGGCTCACTGCGCACCCATCATGCCATCCTCAAGATCCTGGCTGCCGGCATGGCAGCATCCTCATGCACCACGCTAGCCGGCCTGACGGCCGGTCTCTGGCAAAATGCATACCTCCCCACCATCATCGAGGCGCTGCTGCGGCAATGGCTCGGCTATAGCGCGATCCTGCCCGCCTGCTTATTGTTGTTCTCACCGACCGCCAGGCAATCGGGCGAGCGCCGCCACCCTCGGCGGCATCTGCTCAGGCACTTGCACTTCAAGCGTCTCCCCTGGCCCCTGGTCTCGCTGGCCGTAGCGGTTGCTCTGGCGGTGCTGCTCGGTGGACCAAGCATGATCGCTTTCCCGATACCGGCGCTGCTGTTCTGCGCATATTCCTACCATCAACAGACTACCGCCTGGCTGACGCTGGCGACCACGCTCAGTTTGATAGTGTCCGACACCCTGCACTGGGGCCTCATGCTGTCCGGCCCGGCGTCGATCTGGTCTCAGATCTCGCTGCAAATGGGGCTGCAGCTGATGGTGGCCACCCCCTTGCTGGTATCCAGTTCGCTGGCCGCCCGCAACGATCTAGTGCACGCGTTGAACCAGGCGCTGGACCACGATGATTTGACCGAAGCCCTGGCTCGCCAGGCCTTCATGCGCGGCGCAACCGAATATCTGCAGCAATCGCCCGCCGCATCTTACGGCAATGGTGTCATGATGCTCGACATCGATCACTTCAAGCAGCTGAACGATAACCACGGCCACGCGGCCGGAGACAGCGTGCTGAGTGAATTCGCCCGCGTCATCCACGCAGCAATCCGGCCCCAGGATCTGTTCGGCCGTCTGGGCGGCGAGGAATTCGGTATCGTGCTGCCGGACACCGCGTGTCAGGACTGCTTGTCCATCGCCGAACGCCTGCGTCGCTGCGTCGAAGAAATCCGCCTGTACCACGACAGTGACGAACCCTTGCGCATCACAACCAGCATCGGCGTGGTGCATGATTCCCAGATGCCCGATGCCTCCCTGAGCACGCTGCTGTCCACAGCGGATCAAGCCATGTACTACGCAAAGCACCATGGCCGTAACCAGGTGCATTCTCTGTCTTCGGGAGAAATGCGCGACCTTGACCCTGTGCCGCAGCGCTGAGCCGATCGGAAGATCGGATGCCGGATCGGATCAGCCCCGTTTCAGATCTTCCAGGGCTGCCTGCATGGCGAAGCGCACGGCAGCCAGCCGGATGGCTTCGCGGTCCCCCTCGAACATCCGGGTTACCGCGCGCGTCACGATGCCGGGGCCCGCTCGGCGCGCCACCCCAAAACACACCATGCCGACGGGCTTGCCGGGCGTCGCCCCGTCCGGGCCGGCGATGCCGGTCGTCGCCAGGGCCAGGCGCGCCGCCGGTACCGCCCCCAGGACGCCGCCGGCCATTTCCATGGCGGTTTCCTCGCTGACGGCGCCATAGCGCTCGAGCGTATCCACCGACACCCACAGTTGCTCGACTTTGGCGGCGTTGCTGTAGGTGACAAAACCCCGTTCGAACCACTGGCTGGATCCGGGACACGCGGTGATGGCACCCGCGAGCAGCCCCCCCGTGCAGGATTCGGCGGTGGCGCACATCCAGCCGACGGCGCGCAGGGCAGCACCCAACTCGCCCGACAGGGCGCGCAAGTCACGATCAATCATGGCAGAACTCCCAGATGGATGAGGATGGCTGCCGCCAACAAGGCGTACAGGGCCGCGACGATGTCGTCGATCATGACGCCAAAGCCGCTCTTGAAGCGCCGGTCCAGCACACTGACGGGCGGCGGCTTCAGGATATCGAAAATGCGGAACAGGCCCACCCCGGCCAGCTGGGACCAGAAGCCTTCGGGCATCAGCCACAGCACCAGCCAGATGGCGACGATCTCGTCCCAGTTGATGCCGCCGTGATCGGGAATCCCCAGCGCATCGCCGCAGCGCTGAGCCACCCAGCAGCCCAGTCCGAACGACACGATCAGCACCGCCACCATCCACGCATCGGGCAAGCCGCGCAGGAACAGGACCCACAGCAGCCATCCCGTCAATGTCCCCCAGGTCCCCGGAGCGGGATGGATCAGTCCCGACCCGAAGCCAAACGCGACGATCCGTTCCGGTCGGGCGAAAACCCAGGCGGCCGACGGCCGTTCTGGATTGGGGGGCGCGGAATCATGTGGGTCGCGTCCTGATGCCATGGTCAACCTTCATCCACAAAATGATCGAACCCCCGATGCGGGATCGGCAGGACCTGGCCGCCGGCATCGAGTACACGCACCCCGGCGCCGCGCCGGATCTCGCCGATCCGGGCGATCGGCAGATTCAGTTGCCGGCTTAGCGTCTGGATCTGCTCGCGCCGCCGAGGCGGCGCGGTGAAGCACAACTCATACGCATCGCCCCCCGCCAGGATCGCATCGTGGCGCACTGCGGCATCCAGCCCGTCGAGCACCGGGTCGGCCGGCAGCGCATCGAGCCAGAGTTCAGCCGCGCACTGGCTGGCATCCAGAATGTGGCCCAGATCCTGCAACAAGCCATCGGAAATGTCGATCGCCGCATGCGCCACCCCGGTCAGGTAGCGGCCCAGCGTCAGCCGGGGCACCGGACGCTCCAGGAACGGGCGTGCCGCGCACAGCCGCGCGGCATCGGCGGGCAACCGGCCCTGCATCAGACGCAGCGCCACGTCGGCGGCGCCCAGCGTGCCGGACACCCAGATATCATCCCCAACCTGGGCGGCATCGCGCCGTAAAGCCTGGTTGCGGCGAACCTCGCCCAGGACCGTGATGCTGATGACTACCCCCATCGGGCTGCGCGTGGTATCGCCACCCAGCAACGCACAGCCGGATTCGGCGGACAAGGCATGAAAGCCTTCGGAAAAGCCCTGGAGCCAGTCGGGATCGATGCGCGGCAGGGAGATCGCCAGCGTGCAGGCCAATGGCCGCGCGCCCATGGCGGCGAGGTCCGACAGGTTGACTGCCAGCGACTTATGCCCCAGCAGTCGCGGATCCACGTCGGAAAAAAAATGCCGGCCTTCGACCAGCATGTCGGTGCTGACGGCAAGCTCGCAACCCGGGGCGGTCGACAGCAGCGCGCAATCGTCGCCCACCCCCAGCATGCCATCGGGGGCCGGACGGCTGAAATAGCGAGCGATCAGATCGAATTCGCCACCCGGTTGCATACGGCAGCCCCCGGCGCCTTAGCGGCGCGCCGTGGATTGCACTTCGGCCGCGCGGACTTCAGCGGCCAGTTTGTCCAATACGCCGTTGACGAAACGATAGCCATCGGTACCGCCAAAGGATTTTGCCAATTCGACCGCCTCGTTGATGGCCACCCGGTACGGGACCTCGAGGTGATGCACCAGTTCGAAGCTGCCGATCAGCAGCACTGCGTGTTCGATGGGCGAGAGTTCGGCCAGCGGACGATCGATGTAGGGCACGAAACGGGCACGCAGGGCTTCCGACTGGCTGGCGGCACCCTGCAGCAGGGTGTGATACCACTGGGTGTCGGCCTGGTCGAAGCCCTCGCCATCGCGCACGTGTGCATCGATCTCGCCGAGTTCACCCAGGTCGCTTCCGCCGCGCAGCAGCCAGGCATAAACGCCCTGAAGCGCGAATTCGCGCGCCATGCGGCGCGCGCTGCGCGGGTTGGCGCGCCCGTTGCGCGCTTTGGGTTCAGTCATCGACTTCCTCTTCTTCGAAGTCGTCTTCTTCGTCGTCTTCGTCTTCCGAGTCCGGTTCAAGCGCGGCGACCAGATTGGCCATTTCCACGGCGGCGCGGGCGCAATCGCGGCCCTTGTCGGCCGCGCGGGCCTGGGCCTGCTCGTCGGTGTCGGTGGTCAGCACGCCGTTGGCCACCGGAATGCCGGTTTCCAGAGCGATTCGGCTGATGGCGGACGCCGATTCATTGCTGACGAGCTCGAAGTGGTAGGTTTCGCCGCGAATGACGGCGCCGAGCGCGATGAGGGCATCGAATTCAAAGGTTTCGGCCATCTGCGCTAGCGTGACGCCGAGTTCCAGCGCGCCAGGCACGGACACGACCATCACGTCGCGTTCATCCACGCCCAGGGCTGCCAGTTCGTCGAGGCAGGTCTGCAGCTCGGCTTCGCCGATGTCGGCGTTGAAGCGGGAACGCACGATGCCGATGTGCAAGCCTTCGCCGTTCATGTCGGGGGTCATCACATAAGGGTTCATAGTCGTGATTCCGTGGTCAGTTCGTGGCGCCAGGGGCGCCGGGTTCGTTATGGTAACCCGTAATCGTCAAGGAGAACCCGGCCATGCTGGGCATTTTGCGCGGGCGCGCCAGTAGCCGCGCCTGCCCCACCCCGAGGTCGCGCAGGATCTGCGCGCCGATCCCGAAAGTGCGCAGCCCATGGCGTTCGCCTTCCGGCGCGGCAGCCGCCGTCGGCGCGCCATCGGTGCTGCGTGCCCACGCGTCGAACTGGGCAAACAGCAGGTTGGCTTCTCCTTGGCAGTTCAGCAGCACCAGCACGCCACGTGGCGAAGCCGCGATCGTGCGCAGCGCCTGCGGGATGGTCCAGCTGTGCCGGGTCGCTCCCTCGACGAGCAGGTCCAGCACGCTGGTGGGCTCATGCACCCGCACCAGGGTTTCCTCGTCGGGATGAATCCGCCCATGCACCAGTGCCAGGTGGGGCGCGTCGGATGCGCGGTCCCGGTAGGCAACCGCCTGGAATTCCCCCCAGGGCGTGGTCACGGTCCGCTCGACCAGACGCTCGACCATGGTTTCATGTTCGCTGCGGTACTGGATCAGATCCGCGATCGTACCGATCTTCAGGCCATGTTCCTGGGCGAACGTCACCAGATCCGGCAGGCGGGCCATGGTGCCATCGGGTTTCAGGATCTCGCAGATCACCGCGGCCGGTGTCAGGCCCGCCATGGCGGTCAGGTCGCAGCCCGCTTCGGTATGGCCGGCGCGTACCAGCACCCCGCCCGGCACGGCGCGCACGGGGAAGATGTGCCCCGGCTGCACCAGATCGGCGGGCCTGGCGTCGCGCGCCACAGCCGCCTGGATGGTGCGCGCGCGGTCCGAGGCCGAGATGCCGGTGCCGACACCCTCGGCGGCCTCGATCGAGACCGTGAAATTGGTGCCATAACGGGTGCCGTTCTGATTGGACATCAGGGGCAGTTGCAGCCGCTCGCAGCGTTCCTGGGTCAGCGTCAGGCAGACCAGTCCGCGCGCATGCGTGACCATGAAATTGATCGCATCGGGCGTCACGAAATCGGCGGCCATCACCAGGTCGCCCTCGTTTTCGCGATCTTCCTCGTCGACCAGGATGACCATATGGCCGGCTCGAAGCTCGGCCACGATCTCCTGAACGGAAGAAATTTCGAGGGAAGGCGACGCCACGCGCGCCGCGCCAGTATCCGTATTCATCTCAATGATGTCCATTCAAGACCGAAGTGGTTCCCATTTTAGCGACTCGCCGAAGTCGGCGCGCCGGCACCGGCCCGATCAGCCCGACCGGCCGCCCAGCAGCGCCTCGGCGAATTCCGCGGCCACGAAGGGCTGCAGATCCTGCATGGCTTCGCCGACGCCGATCCAGTACACCGGCACCGGGCGCACCCCCTGGCTGCCCGCCGCGACAGCCGCCAGGGTGCCACCCTTGGCCGTGCCGTCCAGCTTGGTGACGATCAACCCCGTCAGGCCCAGCGCCGCATCGAACGCCCGGATCTGCGCCAGCGCATTCTGGCCGGTATTGCCGTCCACCACCAGCAGGATTTCGTGCGGAGCGCTGGCGTCGGCCTTGCCGATGACGCGTTTGATCTTCTTCAGTTCTTCCATCAGATGCAGCTGCGTAGGCAGCCGGCCGGCCGTGTCGACCAGCACCACGTCGGCCCCGCGCGCACGGCCCGCGTTGACCGCGTCGAAGGCCACCGCTGCCGGATCGCCACCTTCCTGGGCGATCACGGTGACGCCGTTACGGGCCCCCCAGGCCACCAGCTGTTCACGGGCCGCCGCGCGGAAGGTGTCACCCGCGGCCAGGAGCACAGTGGCCTGGCGGGCCTGCAGAGCATGGGCCAGCTTGCCGATGGACGTGGTCTTGCCCGCGCCATTGACCCCGGCGATCATCACCACCATGGGGGCCGATTCCCCGACCACGAAGGGCTTTTCAAGCACTTTCAAGTGATCGGCCAGAATGTCCTGGAGGGCGGCGCGCACGGCCTCGGGTTGATCGATGCGCTGCTTGCGCACTCGGGCCCGCAATTCGGCCAGCAGCTTGTCGGTGGCCTCGACACCGGCATCCGCCATGATCAGCGCGACTTCCAGTTCCTCGAACAGGGCTTCGTCGACCTTGACGCCGACAAACAGACTGCCCAGGTTCTGGCCCGTGCGCGACAACCCCTGTCGCAGACGCGTCAGCCAGGAGCTCTTGTTCTGAACCGGCACATCCGCCGCGAAAGTCTGATCCAGGCGGACCAGCGGATCGCCCAAGGCATCCGGCCGATCCGACCAGGGGTCCGGCGGCTGCGAAATCCCCGTCCCGGCAAGAGTCTGCGGCAATGGCTCGGCCCGGTGCGCAGCCAGCGCGTCCGGTGGCAGTTCCGTCGGGGCCACCGGGGCGACCTCGGGCGCTGGCGCCTCGGACACGCGGGACGCCAGCGATTCCGGGGGAAGTTCCGTGGGCGCGACAGGCGCGACTTCGGGCGCATCGGCCTGAACGATGGTCTCGTCGACCTGCGGCTGGGGTTTCTTGCGTTTAAAAAAACTGAACATAGGCTTTACACTGAACGATCCGGCGATTGCCCGACAGCCGTGCCGATCATCACGGGCCGCGCATGAAAAAACATCAGATTCGTATTGTAGGCGGTACGTACCGCCGCACCCCCATTTCGGTTCCCGATGGCGATCACCTGCGCCCGACCCCCGACCGCGTGCGTGAAACGCTGTTCAACTGGCTGGCCCATTTCTGGGGCGGTTCGTTCGAAGGCCGGCGGGTGCTGGACCTGTTCGCGGGGACCGGCGCGCTGGGCTTCGAAGCCGCATCCCGGGGCGTGGCCCTGGCGCAGCTCGTCGAGCAGGCCCCCGGGGCTCTGGCCGGGCTGCGTGCGGTGCAGACCCGCCTGAACGCGCCGGCGATCCGCATCCATGCCGGCGATGCTCTCGCCTACCTGCAAGGCCTGCCGGCCCCCGCATTCGATCTGGTGATGCTCGACCCGCCGTTTGGCAGCGACTGGCTGGCCCGGGTGCGTCCCCTGATCGGCCGTGCGCTGGTCCCGGGCGGGTTGTTGTATCTGGAATCCGACACGGCCTGTCACGAATGGCCGGCCGACTGGCTGCCCCTGCGCCAGGGTCGGGCCGGGCAGGTGCATTACGCGCTGATACAGTTTGCTGCAACGCAAAAAAATCGTAATAATGCCCGATCCGAGTCGGGCACCGACTCGTTCACGCTAACGGAGAGCGCATGATTACCGCCGTCTACCCGGGCACTTTCGATCCCCTGACTCGCGGACACGAAGATCTCGTGCGGCGCGCCGCCGGCCTGTTCGATCAGGTCGTGGTGGGCGTGGCAGTCAGCCAGAACAAGCGTCCGTTCTTCACCGTCCAGGAACGTCTCGAGATCGCCGAGGAGGTCCTGGGCCACTATCCCAACGTGCGGGTCCGCAGTTTCGGTGGCTTGCTGAAGGATTTCGTCCGCGAACAAGAAGCGCGCGTCATCGTGCGCGGCTTGCGCGCCGTGTCCGACTTCGAATATGAATTCCAGATGGCGGGTATGAACCGCCATCTGCTGCCCGAAGTCGAGACTCTGTTCATGACGCCCTCGGACCAGTACCAGTTCATTTCCGGCACCATCGTGCGGGAAATCGCAATCCTGGGCGGCGACGTCAGCAAATTCGTGTTTCCGTCCGTCGAGCGCTGGCTGCACGCCAAGGCCAAGACGCTGCGCGAACAGCACGGGACGCAGCCCGACTGACCGGCATCGCCGGGCCAGAGGCCGGGTCGGCGTCAGCCGGCCATCACAGCGGCCACGCAATGTCCGCCATATCAGGGTGGACTTTCATCAGGCGGCAGGGCACACCCAGCCATTCCGCAAACCAGGCTGCCGCCAGGTCGCCCTCGTCCACGGCGCGCACCGCCTGCTCGCCCACCCGCACCGTGCGTTCCACGCTGTCATCATCCTCGATGACATCCAGCGGGATGTCCAGGCGCAGCATGCCGGGGGCCCGGACGACCAGATAGCCGAAACGCAGACTGAGATCCAGCTCACCCAGTCGGGGGGCCTGGTCGCGATTGAGCCAGTGACTCTGGCCGTCCACGACCAGCCAGCGGCGATCGTATGCCTGGGCATCGGCGTCCGGCAGGCCCTTGCTACCCGCGATCGGCTGCGCATCGTATAGTGTCATGAAGTGCTCCTGTGACAGGGTGATCATTGGCCCAGCAGCCCTTTCAGGGCATTGCCGATCCGCCCGACCGCGTCGGACGGCGACTTGGGTTCGGGCGCCGGCGTATGAGTTTCCGGTTCGGGAGCAGGCAGAACCTGATCGAGCATGTCGCGCCCCTTCATCAGGTCCATCAAGCCCGATTTCACGGCCTGCTGGATCGTCTGATTGCGGATCGCATCCCACTGCACGGCATAATCGGGATGCGACCACGCCCCCGTGATCCGCACGGGAATGGTCACACCCAGCAGGGGCCCCAACGCCGCCGCCAGTTCCTTGGGCGGGTGGGCGGCCACCTGGGCCAGCAGCTGCAGGTCCAGGCGCTGCCCCGGCACGTCGATGAGCACCGGCTTGCCGGCCGTCACACGGACCAGGCTGGACACCATCAGCAGCTTCGAAACCGTGCCCTGGCCGTCTTTCAGGTCGATGCGGCCATCGAGCGTGCTGAACGGCGTGCTGCGCTGCTTGTCGAACGGTGACGCCACCGCACCCAGCCGCCCTTTGAGAACATTGCCCAGGGATGTGGCCGCATCGGACAGCGTCCGCGAGGCATCCACCCCATGCACGGCGCCATCCCGCACCTGCCATGCCACATTGCCGGACAGTGCGCGCAGCAACGCATCCGGAGTATCCCCGTGTGTCTTGACGTCGATCTGCGCGGCGCCGCGCCCGGACAGCAGATTGCGGCCCATCGTAGCCTGCACCAGCGGCGCCACCAGGACCTTGTCCAGATTCAGCTTCAGGCCGACCGTCTGGTCAGCCGCCACGCGGAAATTGCCATCCACCGTGCCTTCATAGAGGCCGGCCGTCAGTTTCGGCAAGGTCAGGATCCCCCCCTGGAGCCGGACTGGCGTTGCCACCCGGGTCAGCTGCAGGTTTCGCACCCGCAGATCGGCGATCTTGACCTCGCCCTCGACATCCCGCCCCTTGAGGATGGACAGATCGATCGGCGTCGCGCCTGCCGGGGGCTGGGGTTCCGCCACAGGCGGCTTCGCCGCGGCGGTTCCGGAGGTGGAGTCCTTGGTGGGAGCATCCTTGGGGGACGCGGGTTTCGCGGGCACCGGCACGGGCAGCCAGCGATTCAGATCCAGTTTTTCCGCACTGAGGGAAAATTGGACTTTGGGATCGGCCAGGCGTGTGAGGCGGGTCTTGAGAGAGGCTTGCCCACCATCGACAACCGCGTTCAGATCCGCGTCCAGCGTATCCTTCACCAGATCCAGATGCACGCTGCCGATCATCGGAAATTCGTCGGTCGCCTGCGACTGGGACGGATCGCGCACGCTGACGTCGCCCTTGAGGGCGGTGAGCGCGCCATTGCGCAGCGTCGTGTTCCAGCTGAGCGGCGAGGCCAGTTTCAGGCCCAGCAGACGCTGGCCCTGAGTCAGGGCGCCATCCAGCTTGACGGAACGGAACTGCCATTCGTTGGCATTGCCGCTCAGGCCCTCCAGCCCCAGGGAAACAGCCAGGGTGTCGCCCCCGGTCGATTTCAGGGTAGCCGCCACCGGATCTGCCTGAGCCGCCGTGGGTGACACCGAGATGGCCGGCGCATCCAGGGCGAGTTCCAGCTGCCGCCCATCGTCCTGACCCGAGGCGCGCAAGGCCAGCTTCGCGATCTTGAGTTCCATGTTGCGTTGATCGAGCCGCAGCTGGCCAGCCGTGAGGCTGGTCTTCAGCCCCTGGATCGGATGAGCGCCAACGATATTGCCATTGATGG
The DNA here is from genome assembly GCA_019104865.1 of Castellaniella sp. Lineage (GTDB taxonomy): Bacteria > Pseudomonadota > Gammaproteobacteria > Burkholderiales > Burkholderiaceae_B > Castellaniella. Next base: position 18,716 of record JAHRWZ010000002.1, read on the forward strand.
CCAGTTCCAGATTGCCGGCGGAGAACTGGTGTTCGTTACCCTTGTAAGCCAGGCTGCCCTTCAGGACAGCCGTCGTCTGATCGAGATTGCCCAGGCGGCCGACCACCTGCACATTGATTTTCTGCGCCGAATAACTGCGGGTTCCCGGATCCAGGCGCAAAAGCGCCTGCGCCTGAAGCTGAGCGTCCTGCACCGGGTCGCTGCCCGTGACCCGCGATTTCAGGGACACGTCGAAGGGCTGATCGTAGGTGACCCGCCCTGTGCTGGCGTCGATGCCAGACAGGGTGGTCGACAGGCCATCATACTGATCCACGTAATGGATCTGCCCGCCTTTCATGTCCAGGCCCGCGATGTCGATGTTGAGGTCGGAGCGCGCTTCCATCACCGGCCCCGATTCGGGAGGCGCCACTCCTGCAGCGGCAGCCATCGCAGCCACGGTCGGATGCTCACGCAAGGCGTCCGACTGGCCGGATTCCAGCAGATCGCTGAAATTGAAACGCCCCTGCTTGTCGCGTACCACCCAGGCCTTCAGGCCGGAAATCGCCACATGATCGACGACCAGCTGGTTTGACAGCAGCGGCCAGATCGCCACCGCGAACCGGGCGCTGTCCACCGAGATGAAGGTTTCCTTGGATTTGCGGTTGGACAGGGACACGTCGCTGACCGACAGGCCGATCCGGGGAAACAGGGACAGCTCGATATCGCCGTCGATGGTCAGCGTACGCGCATACCGGTCGAACACGAATTGTTCGAGCCGGGACTTATAGGCATTCGGATTGAAGGTCAGCAGGAAAATAGCCAGACCGACGATGGCCGCCAGCAAGGCCACGACCAGGCCGAACAGCCCCCGCTTCAACCAGACATTCATGATCGATCCCGCATGTAAACGATGCGAACCGCGACGCGCGCGGACGTGTAAACCGAAATGCTAACCCATGCCCGCATCCGAGATAACCCTAACCAGTCCGCGCGGTGGACGTTTTTGCCTCAAAGTCCGGCACACTGTCATATATGAAACTTTATATAACTTTTTAGTCTATTGAAATAGGAAGTGGGCGGCTGCGTTTCCGCACCGATCACCAGTACCATGTCCGATGATCGCCGACACCTCACATCCCACGCAGGAGACACCATGAGCCGCAGATTCGAAACCCTGGCCGTCCACGCGGGCTATGCGCCCGACCCCACCACAAAGGCGGTCGCCGTGCCCATCTATCAGACGACATCCTATGCTTTCGACGACACCCAGCACGGCGCCGACCTGTTCGATCTGAAGGTCCCCGGCAACATCTACACCCGCATCATGAACCCGACCACGGCGGTCCTGGAAGAACGCGTGGCGGCCCTGGAAGGCGGTGTGGCCGCCCTGGCTGTGGCGTCCGGCATGACGGCCATCACCTATGCAATCCAGACGCTGGCCCAGGCGGGCGACAACATCGTCTCGACCGCCAAGCTCTACGGCGGCACCTACAATCTGTTCGCGCATACTTTCCCGCGCCAAGGGCTGGAAGTCCGTTTCGCCTCCCACGACGACATCGATGCGCTGGAAGCGCTCATCGACGATCGTACGCGGGCGGTCTTCTGCGAGTCCATCGGCAACCCGGCGGGCAACATCATCGACATTCAGGCCATGGCCGAGGCGGCGCACCGCCATGGCGTGCCGCTGATCGTGGATAACACGGTCGCCTCGCCGGCGCTGTGCCGCCCGATCGAATGGGGGGCCGACATCGTCGTGCATGCCCTGACCAAGTACATGGGGGGCCACGGCACCAGCATCGCGGGTGCCGTGGTGGATGCCGGCTCCTTTCCCTGGGCCAAGCACAAGGACCGCTTCCCGATGCTCAACGAGCCGGATCCGTCCTACCACGGCGTGGTCTACACCGATGCCTTCGGGCCCGCCGCCTTCATCGGCCGCTGCCGGGTCGTCCCGCTGCGCAATACCGGCGGTGCGATTTCACCCTTCAATTCTTTCCTGATCCTGCAAGGCATCGAAACCCTGCCTCTGCGCATGGAACGCCACACGGCCAACGCCATGGCGGTGGCACGGTTCCTGCAGTCCCACCCGCAGGTGGCCTGGGTCAAATACGCCGGGTTGCCCGATCACCCCGAACATGCCCTGGCGAAGAAATACATGGGCGGCCTGCCCGCCAGCATCCTGTCATTCGGCATCAAGGGCGGGCTCGCAGCCGGGGCACGCTTCATCGACGCGCTGCAGCTGATCCTGCGTCTGGTCAACATCGGCGACGCGAAATCGCTGGCCTGCCATCCGGCTTCGACCACACACCGGCAGCTGAGCCCTGAAGAACTCGCGCGCGCCGGGGTCGGCGAGGACATGATCCGACTGTCCATCGGGATCGAACACATCGACGATATCCTGGACGATCTGCGCCAGGCGCTGGACGCGAGCCACTAACCGACCGGTCACAAAAAAATCTTACAGGAGCAGACATGACCTCGTTGCACCCCGACTGCGGGAGGCCGCCATGCAGATAGGCATCCCCCGTGAAACTCTGCCCGGTGAAACCCGGGTGGCCGCCACGCCGGAAACGGTCAGGAAGCTGGTCCAGGCCGGACACCAGGTCCGGGTCGAGCGCTCGGCCGGCACCGCGGCCCGGTATCGCGACAGCGACTACGAACAGGCGGGCGCCACCCTGGTCGACGCGGCGAATGCCCTGGGCAGCGAACTGGTGCTGAAGGTCCGCCGTCCAGACGCCGACGAACTCGCCCGGATGAAATCCGGCACCGTACTGGCAGGCATGCTGGATCCATTCGATGCCGAAGGTCTGAAAAGCCTGGCCGATGCCGGGCTGACGGCTTTCGCGCTGGAAGCCGCGCCCCGCACCACGCGTGCCCAGAGCCTGGACGTGCTGTCATCCCAGGCCAATCTGGCCGGCTACAAGTCGGTGCTGCTGGCCTCGCACTACTATGGCCGCATCTTTCCCATGATGATGACGGCGGCCGGCACCCTGAAGGCCGCCCGTGTGGTCGTGCTGGGCGCCGGTGTGGCGGGCCTGCAGGCCATCGCCACGGCGCGCCGTCTGGGCGCCGTGGTCGAAGCCTCGGACGTGCGCCCGGCCGCGCGCGAACAGGTCGAATCGCTGGGCGGGAAGTTCATCGACGTCCCCTACGAAACCGATGAGGAACGCGAGATCGCGGAAGGCACGGGCGGATACGCCCGACCGATGCCCGCATCCTGGATGGCGCGCCAGGCAGCCCTGGTCGCCGAACGCTGCAAACAGGCCGACATCGTCATCACCACGGCCCTGATCCCGGGCCGCCCGGCGCCGGTGCTGATCCAGCCGGACACGGTGGCGGCCATGAAATCGGGGGCGGTCATCGTGGACCTGGCGGTCGAACGCGGCGGCAACTGCCCGCTGTCGGTGCCGGGCCAGGTCGTGGACCATGACGGCGTGACGCTGGTGGGGCTGACCAACCTGCCCGCCCTGCTGGCCACCGACGCTTCCGCACTGTATGCCCGCAATCTGCTGGATTTCCTGAAGCTCGTCATCGACGCCGAAGGCCGCTTCGCGCTGCCGGCCGACGACGACATCATCAAGGCCTGCCTGGTATGCCAGGACGGCAAGGTTCTGAGGAGCGCCTGATGGAAGCCGTCAATCCGACCCTGATCAACATCATCATCTTCGTGCTGGCGGTCTACGTGGGATTTCACGTGGTCTGGAACGTCACGCCAGCGCTGCATACGCCGCTGATGGCGGTCACCAACGCCATTTCCGCCATCGTCATCGTGGGGGCCATGCTGGCCACGGGCCTGACCGACGGCGGGCTCGCGCAAATCATGGGCGTGGTGGCCGTGGCACTGGCCGCCGTCAACGTCTTCGGCGGCTTTCTGGTCACCCAGCGCATGCTGGAAATGTTCAAGAAGAAGGAACGCAAAGGGGGCAAGGCATGATTTCGGCCAATCTCGTCACCCTGCTCTACCTGATCGCCTCTGTCTGCTTCATCCAGGCGCTCAAGGGCCTGTCACACCCCACCACGTCGCGGCGCGGCAATGCCTTCGGCATGGCCGGCATGGTGATCGCCATCCTGACCACGGCGGCGCTCATCATCGGGCTGGCCCGCGATGGCGCAACCGCCCTGGGACTGGGCCGGATCATTCTGGGCCTGCTCATCGGCGGCAGCGTCGGCACCCTGCTCGCCCGCAAGGTCGAGATGACCAAGATGCCGGAACTGATCGCCTTCATGCACAGCATGATCGGTCTGGCCGCCGTCGCCATCGCAACCGCCGTCGTCTCGGAACCGCATGCCTTCGGCATCGCGGCGCCGGGCGCCCCCATCCCGACGGGCAACCGTCTGGAACTCTTCATCGGCACCTTCGTCGGCGCAATCACGTTCTCCGGTTCGGTCATCGCCTTCGGCAAGCTCTCGGGCAAGTACAAGTTCCGCCTCTTCCAGGGCGCGCCGGTGGTTTTCCCGAGCCAGCACCTGCTGAACCTGGCGCTGGCCATCGTGATGCTTGTCTGCGGGTTCTGGTTCATGGGCACGCAGTCATGGCTGCCCTTCGTGCTGATGACCCTCATCGCCTTCGTCCTGGGCGTGCTCATCATCATCCCGATCGGCGGGGCGGACATGCCCGTGGTGATCTCGATGCTGAACAGCTACTCGGGCTGGGCAGCGGCGGGCATCGGTTTCTCCTTGAACAACCCGATGCTGATCATCGCCGGTTCGCTCGTGGGGTCCTCGGGCGCGATCCTGTCCTACATCATGTGCAAGGCCATGAACCGCTCGTTCTTCAACGTCATTCTGGGCGGCTTTGGCGCCGAGGCGTCCTCGGGCGGCGGGGCTGCGACCGGACAGCGCAGCGTCAAATCCGGCAGCCCGGACGACGCCGCATTCCTCATGAGCAATGCCGAAACGGTCACCATCGTCCCGGGCTACGGGCTGGCGGTGGCGCGCGCTCAGCACGCCCTGAAGGAACTCGCCAGCAAACTGTCGGACATGGGCGTGACGGTCAAATACGCCATCCATCCGGTGGCCGGGCGCATGCCGGGACACATGAACGTGCTGCTGGCCGAGGCCGAAGTCCCCTACGACCAGGTCTTCGAAATGGAGGACATCAACGGCGAATTCGGCCAGACCGACGTGGTGCTGGTGCTGGGCGCCAACGACGTGGTCAACCCGGCGGCTAAAAACGACCCCAAGTCGCCCATCGCCGGCATGCCCATCCTCGAGGCCTACAAGGCCCGCAACGTGATCGTCAACAAGCGATCCATGGCGGCCGGCTATGCCGGCCTGGACAACGAACTGTTCTACATGGACAAGACCATGATGGTCTTTGGCGACGCCAAAAAGGTCCTGGAGGACATGCTCAAGGCGCTCGACTGAGGCGCAAACCCAGGTTTTCCCCCACGATTCCGGCCCGTTTCGACGGGCCGGAATCGTTTAGAATCGCAGCTTGGCGCAACTTGAACCTTGACCTGATCGACCATGGCCTTCGAGGAAGACGATCCCTTCACGGTGTCGCAAAGGCTCGACATCCAGAACATCCTGCAGGGTCTGCTGACCAAGCGCGCACTGGTGCGCCTGGATGTCCCGGGCCATGCCGTGTCCATCATCTCCACCCTGCTCGACGTGGACGTGAAACAAGGCACCCTCACGATCGACAACGCATCCGAGGACACCCTCAACACCCAGTTGTTGCGTGCGCCCGCCGTGCGTCTGCAGGGCATGCTCGACCGGGTCATGATCGAATTCAACGGCCCTTTGCAGCCTGTCATGCATGACGGCCGGCCGGCATTTTCCATGGCCTGGCCCGCCCAGCTGCGCCGCGTGCAGCGGCGGGAATTCTTCCGCATGGACATCCCGGCCAGCAATCCCGCCATCTGCCTGATCAAGGACGCGACCCTGCCGTCGGGGCAGGCGACGTTCAAGCTGGCCAACATCAGTGCCGGCGGCCTGCAGCTGATCGACCGGACAAACCTGCTGGCGGACCACGGCATCGGCGCCTTTTTCGACACCTGCACACTGACTCTGCCTGGCGCCGGCACGCTGGATGTCACCTTGCGCCTGCTGCGCCACACCCAACTCGCCCAGGAGGGCGACAAACCCTTGGCGATGGTGGCTTGCCGCTTCTTCAAACTGCCAGCCAACCGCGAAATCACCATCCAGCAGTACGTAGGCACCCTCGAGCGCGCCGTCTTGGCCCGTCGTTGGGGCACAGACTAAGACGCCAACGGCCACCGCCGTATCCATGCATCAGAGCCGGCAAAAGGCCCTGTTTCCCGGGTGGTGGACCAGTAAATATATCAATTGCATATTTAATCGAGCTGTGCCACCATGATGGCAGCGCACGAGGCTCGCTGCCGGATTGTCAGCTCGCGCGATGCGCATTCATCTGAAAATTCGCAGGCACCTGCCCCGAACGCAGGGGTGTGCCACGCATCAAGGATCTCATGCAAGCGTCTTCTTGCGACATCGCCATCGTCGGTGGCGGCATCATCGGCGTCAATTGCGCCTTGGCTCTCAGCGACCTCGGTCGAGACGTGGTCCTGATCGAACCTCAAGACCTGGCCGGCGGCGCCAGCAAAGGCAATGCCGGCGCGCTGGCCTTTGCCGAAATCCTGCCGCTGGCATCGCCGAAGATCATCCGCAAAGCGGTCCGCTGGCTGTTCGACCCCCTGGGGCCGCTCAGTCTGCCGCCTGCCTATCTGCCGCGCATCGCGCCCTGGCTGCTGCACCTGTGGCGATCCAGCTGGCCTGACCGCTATCAGGCCAATATCCAGGCCCAGGTCGCTCTGATGGGGCTGGCGCGCACCGAAATGCAGGCCATGCTGGACCGCAGCGGGCTGACCGGCCACCTGCACTCCCGGGGCGTCCTGGAACTCTACGAGGGGGAAGCCCGCTATCGGGCCTCGCAGGAAACCGCCCGCTGGCGGGCGCGTTATGGCATCGAAAGCCAGCTACTGCAGGGGGCGGAACTGGCCGCCCTGCAGCCCGGCCTGGCGCCCCGCTTTACTCATGGCGTCTTCGTGTCCGACTGGCGAAACGTCGCGGATCCTTACGCGCTGGGTCAAGCGATCGGCCAGCAGGCCGTCGCCCGAGGAGTACGGCTGTTGCGCGGCTCGGTCCGATCGCTGACACCCAACGCGCCGGGGATGCGGCTGACGCTGGACGACGGCAGCCACCTGCAAGCCGGCCAGGTAGTGCTGGCCGCGGGCGCCCGATCCCATCTCCTGGCCCGCGATCTGGGGGACCGGATTCCGCTGGAAACGGAACGCGGCTACAACACGACGCTGCCACCGGACGCCTTCGATCTGCGTCAACAGATCACCTTCGGCGATCACGGCTTCGTGGTCTCCCCGCTGACCTGCGGCATCCGCGTGGGCGGCGCCGTCGAACTCGCCGGCCTGGACCGCGCCCCGAACTACCGCCGCGCCCAGGTCATGCTGGACAAAGCCAAAACCTTTCTGCCGGATCTGCGCACCTCCGGGGGCACTCAATGGATGGGATTCCGGCCCAGCCTGCCGGACTCCCTGCCGATCATCGGCCGCGCGACGCGCCAGCCGGCCGTCCTGTATGCCTTCGGCCACGGCCATCTGGGCCTGACCCAGAGCGCCGCCACGGGCCGGCTGATTCGTGATCTGGTGACCGGCCAGCAGCCGGCCATCGATTTGCATCCGTATCGCGCCCAACGTTTTTCCTTTTTCGGTTCCCGCTCATGAAACGCATCTCGATTCTGGATTCCCATACCGGGGGCGAGCCCACGCGCCTGGTGCTGAACGGCTTCCCCGACCCGGGGCCGGGCGATATGGCTCAGCGCCGTGCCCACCTCGCGGAACACCATGACGACTGGCGCAAGACCGTCATCCTCGAACCGCGCGGCCATGATGTGATCGTGGGGGCGCTGCTGTGCCCGCCGCAGGATCCGAAGGCCAGCGCGGGGGTGATCTTCTTCAACAACGCGGGCTACCTGGGGATGTGCGGCCACGGCACCATCGGCCTGATCGTCTCGCTGGCCTATCTGGGACGCATCCAGCCGGGTGTGCACCGCATCGAAACCCCCGTCGGCCCGGTCGATGCAACGCTTCACCCCGATGGCAGCGTCAGCGTGCGCAATGTGCCCTCCTACCGCCTGGAAAAAGCCGTCACGGTCCAGGTTCCAGGGATCGGCCCGGTGACGGGCGATATTGCCTGGGGTGGCAACTGGTTCTTCCTGGTGAACGCACCGGATCGCGTCCATCCAGGCGCCAGCACCGCCGCCCTGACGGAACATGCCGCCGCCATCGGCCAGGCCCTGGACGATCAGGGGATTCGCGGGCGCGATGGCGCCCTGATCGACCACGTCGAACTGTTCGGCGCGGATCCCGAGGCCGACAGCCGCAGCTTCGTGCTATGCCCGGGCAAAGCCTACGACCGTTCACCCTGTGGAACAGGAACCAGCGCCAAGGTCGCCTGCCTGGCCGCCGACGGCAAGCTGCAGCCCGGCCAGATCTGGCGCCAGGCCAGCATCATTGGCAGCCGCTTCGAAGCCAGCTACGAGACTGGCCCCGACGGCACAGTCATCCCCACGATCCGAGGGAACGCCCACATCAGCGGTGAAACCACGCTGATCCTGCAAGACGACGATCCCTTTGCCTGGGGAATCCCAGCCTGATCATGACCATCGCAACCACCCCCACCAAGACCCGGGCGACCGAGGCCGCCTACGATGCGATCGAACAGATGATCGCCACGCTGCGGCTCGAGCCCAATCAGCCAATCGTGGAAAGCGACCTGATCCAGATGACCGGATTGGGGCGCACTCCCATCCGCGAGGCGCTTATGCGGCTGGTCGCCAGCGGCCTGATCGAGCAGCAACCCCGCCGGGGTCTGCGGGTCAGCGAGATCCGCATCGCCGAGCATCTGATCCTGATCGACACACGCCGGGTGCTGGAGCGCCTGATCGCCACGTCATCGGCGCGCCGGGCGACACCCGACCAGCGGGCGAAACTGCTGCAATACGCGCAGGATATGCTGGCGGCGGCCAAGCGTCGCGATCTGGCGGGATACATGCAGGCCGATCAGGCACTGGACCGCATCAACCACGAGGCCTGCCGCAACCCTTATGCGGTCCAGGCGATCATCCCGATGATCATCCAGTGCCGACGCTTCTGGTATGCCTACCAGCACGAAGGCGATCTGGAACGTGGCGCCCGATCCCACCTGATGGAGGCCGAGGGCATCCACGCCAACAACCCGGAACAGGCGGTCGCGGGGGCGGATGCGCTGATGGACTATCTGACGGAATTCACGCGGACGGTCATCGAAGCCTAATTTACATACCAGATGGTCTTGATCTGCTGGTACTGATCCAGGGCTTCCAGGCCGTTGTCGCGGCCGCCGAAGCCGGACTGCTTGTAGCCACCGAACGGCGTGGTGATGTCGCCCTCCGAAAAACCGTTGATCGACACCGTGCCGGCCTGGATCGCGCGCGCTACGCGCTGCGCACGGCCGACGTCGCGAGTGTACAGGGACGCAGCCAGGCCATACGCGCTGTCGTTGGCCAGTTCGATGGCTTCGGCTTCCGTCTCGAAGGGCGTCACCGCCAGGATGGGGCCGAAAACCTCTTCCCGGAACAACCGCGAGTCCGCCGACACCTGATCGAAGATCGTCGGTTCGACGTACCAGCCACTGCCCAGATCGGCATGGATCCGACCGCCATGCACCAGCCGGGCCCCATCGGCCGCCGCACCGTCCAGGAAGCCGCGCACCTTCTCGAAATGGGCGCGCTCGACCATGGGGCCGATCTTCACCGATTCATCCGTCGGCAAGCCGACGGTCCAGGTCGCCAGGCGCTCGCGCAAGCGTTCCAGCAGCGCGTCCTTGATGCCCGCCTGCACGATCAGGCGCGAGCCGCAACTGCAGTTCTCGCCCATGTTCCAGAAGGCCGCGGCCAGCACGTGATCGACCAAACGGTCCAGATCGGCATCGTCGAAAATGACCTGCGGGCTCTTGCCACCGCATTCCAGCACGATCTCCTTCAGATTGCTTTCGGCGGAATACTTCAGAAAATAACGCCCGACCTCGGTCGAGCCGGTGAACGACACGACGTCCACGTCCATATGGCGGCCCAGGGCCTGGCCCGTTTCCTCGCCCAGACCGGTGACCAGCTGCAGGGCGCCCGCCGGCACGCCGGCTTCGTACGCCAGCTGCGTCATGCGATAGGCGCTCAGCGAGGTCAGCTCGGCGGGCTTCACAATGACGGAATTGCCTGCGACCAGGGCCGGTGCCACTTTCCAGGCATACATCTGCGCCGGGAAGTTCCAGGGCAGCACGGCCCCGACGACCCCGATCGGTTCCTTCACGATCAGGCCCAGCGCATCCGGCCCGGTGGGGGCGATGCGGCCGAAGCACTTGTCGATCGCCTCGGCATACCAGCGGAAGGTATCCAGCGTCGCCGGCATGTCGGTGTTCAGACATTCCGTGATCGGCTTGCCGGCATCGATGCAGTCCAGCGCCGCCAGTTCTTCGGCATGCGCGGTCATCAGGTCTGTCCAGCGCAACATGACACGCTTGCGCTCGGCGGGTGACAACGCCGACCACTCGCCGGACTTGAAGGTGGCCCGTGCCGCCTTCACCGCACGATCCACATCCGCAGCCGTGCCGGCTTCGATGGCACCGATCACGCTGTTGTCGATCGGCGTGGTGTTGTCCATCCGGGCTCCGGGTTTCGCCTGCCCGGCAATCAGGTTGCCAGCCCACAGGCTACCTGCCCGGGCCTGTTCGAAAATCTGTTCTTTGGTGTGCGGCATGGGAGTCTCTCCTTAAACCTGATAGGCATCGAGCATCGCCAGAAATTCCTGCGCAGCCTCGTCGGACAGCGGAGCCAGCGGCAAGCGCACCGTGCCGGCTTCGACACCATGACGGCGGCAGCCCAGCTTCGCCTTCTGGTTGTAGTCGCCGGATTCCATCGCCTGGATGACTGGGTACATGCCGTTCATCAGCGAGCGCACTTCGTCCCAGCGGCCGTCGGCCGCTGCCTTGATCATGCGGGCCTGCTCGCCCGGAAACACGTTGGCGCCCCCGCTGATCCAGCAGCGCACGCCCCAGAACAGAAAGTCGGCTGCCATGTCGTCCGAACCACTGATGATCTGGAAATCCGGGATACGGGCCTGGATCAGGTGCAGCGCCCGATTGAAATTTCCGCTGCTTTCCTTGATACCCACGATGTTGGGGATTTTGGCCAGTTCGACGACCGTTTCCACGGCGATCTGCACGCCCACACGCTGCGGGAAGTCGTACAGGATGATGGGCAGCGGCGTGGCGGCTGCCACCGTGCGAAAGTGCGCCAGGATGCCGGCCTGTTCGGGCAGACTGTACGGCGGCGTGGCCAGCATCAGCCCGTCGTAGCCCAAGGCCTGGGCGCGATGCGCATGCTGGGTCGATTCCGGCGTGGACAGCGCGTTGATACCGGCGATTGCGATCACCCGGCCCTTGGTCGTCTCCACCACGGTGCGCAGCACCAGTTCGCGCTCTTCGCCATCCAGCGCATAGTATTCCCCCGTGGTCCCGCAGGCGACGATGCCGGCCACCCCCGCCTCGACGAAACGCTCCACCAGCTGGCGTAGCGCGTCGGCATTCACGCGACCGTCCGCCGTGAACGGAGTGACGATGGGAACCAGAACGCCTTGGATATTCATATGCTTTTCCTAACGACAAAAGGATGCCCGCAAGACGGGGCGGTAGCGGGCACATCAGCCACACCAGGATTCAGCGACCAGTCTAATATCCTTTAAATATATTTACAACATATCAAGAACTAACCCCCTCTTTCAGAAGGAGACGGGATGATGAGAACAGGGAGCACGGCTTATCCACAACGGCTGCTCCACTCAGGTCTTCGGGCGCGTGTGCTAGGCTCCTGATCTTTCCACGATCACCAGGAGCTACCTCATGCCCACCCTGCACATCGAACTGCTCGAAGGCCGCCCTGCCGAGAAGAAACGCGAACTAGTTCAGGCCCTGACCGAACGCACCTGCGAAGTCCTGGGTTGCCAGCCTGGCGCGGTCGACATCATCTTGACCGAGATCCGCAAGGATCACTGGGCTACCGGTGGAGTGCTCTGGTCTGAAAAAACCTGAGAAAACCCGGGCGGCCTTGCACCGCCCGGGACCGCCTACTGCGCCACCAGACGCTCGACTTTCTTGCGCAGTTCCGGGTTCTTGCGCACCGCGTGGCTGATGCCGTTGTATTCGGCTACGCTCATCCCGCCCGCCTCGACCCGATCCACCATTTGCTGATCGGCCTCGACACGCACGGCCTGCTTGGCCTGATCTCCCTGTGCGGCCTCCAGACGCGGCTGATATTCGGCCGCCACGTTGCTGACCTGACGCACGGCGGTCGCGTACCGCTGCAGCTGTTCCTCGGTCGGCGCATCGATGGTTTCGGAGGCTGCCTGAGCCCTGGCTACACGCGTGGGGTTGATCGGCCCCGCCAGCCCCAGGGCGATGACAGAAGCGGCCATGAACGCTTTCATCGATTGATTCATCTCTGACTCCTGGCTTTCATGAATGAAGTTTCATGATGGCGGCCGGTCCGGGGTGTTTCAAGTTTCCCAATGCTGAGTCCTGTAACGGCATACCACGCCACCCACCCGACCCGCTACACTGAAACTCCAAGATTCTCGGATGGAGTGAAACCAATGGACACGGATTTCTGGCTGCAGCGGTGGGTACAAGGACAGACCGGCTTTCATCAGAGCCGGGTGATGCCCCTGCTGCAAAAGCACTGGCCCGGACTGGACCTTCCCGCGCAGGCCCGTGTGCTGGTGCCTCTGGCGGGCAAATCCCTGGACGTGGCCTGGCTGGCCGGCCAGGGCCATGCCGTGCTGGCGGTCGAGATCTCCTCGCTGGCGGTCGAGCAGTTCTTCACCGAACACGACCTGACCCCCACCGTCCGGGACACGCCGCACGGGCGGCTGTACCACGCTGGGCGCATCGATTATCTGTGCGGCGACATCTTCGGACTGGATGCGGCCACGCTGTCGGACTGCCAGGCCTGCTACGACCGCGCCGCCCTGATCGCCCTGACGCCCGAGCTGCGGGCGCGCTACGTGGACCACGTCTATGGGCAATTGCCCGCCGGCTGTCGGGCCTTGCTGCTGACGCTGGACTATCCCCAAGCCGAAATGGATGGCCCGCCGTTTTCAGTGCCCGACACGGAAGTGCAGGCGCGTTACGGATCGCGCTGGCAAATCGAATGCCTGGAAACCCGCGACGTACTGGCTACCGAGCCGAAATTCGCGGAACGCGGCATCACGCGCATGAATACCAACGTATATCGACTGACTGCCCGCTGACATCCGACCCGCACTGAACACGGGCGAACCCACGGCAATCCGGCAGGCGTCGAGGGTGGGTGGGCCCGGTGACTTGCCACACCGGCGGGTCAGGCGAATAATGGACCGGAAAAGACCACTGGCTCGCGGGGAATCCAATCTTGGGAGTTCCTCATGAAAACCTCTCGCCGTACGTTCCTGATCTCCAGCGCCGGTCTGGTATCCGGCCTGACCCTGTCGCGCCACGCGACGGCTGCCGAACGCGTCGATGAAAACAGCCCGCTGGCCAAACAACTGGGGTACAAGCACGATGCCACCCTGGTCGACAAGGCCACCCAGCCCAAATTCAAACCGGGCGAACACTGCGCCAACTGCCAGCTGTATCAGGGAAAACCGGGCGATGCCTGGGGTCCCTGTCCGATCTTCAGCGGCCAGGATGTCTCCGACAAAGGCTGGTGCAGCGCGTATACACCGAAGGGCTGAATACACGCCCTGCACGGCACGTCCCTCCCCCCGACGGATCCACCAGATGCCGCACCAACTGTTAGCATGACGGCTTTTGAACGGACCGGCGTTTCATCATGGCCTTATTGATCACGGGCGGGGCGGGCTACATCGGCTCGCATACGGTGCTGGAACTGCTGGCGGCCGGCCAGGACATGCTGGTGCTGGACAACCTGAGCAACAGTTCCCGCGAGTCGCTGTCCCGGGTCGCCGCGCTGACAGGGCGGGAGCCGGGATTCATCGAAGGAGACATCCGCGACCGAGCCTTGCTCGACCGGCTGTTTGCCGATCATGACATCACGGGCGTCGTCCATTTCGCCGGCCTGAAGGCAGTGGGCGAAAGCGTCCGCGAGCCGCTACGCTACTACGACAACAACGTCACCGGCACGATCGCCCTGTGCGAAGCCATGGGGGCCGCCGGCGTCCACCGCCTGGTCTTCAGTTCCTCCGCCACGGTTTACGGCAACCCGGACCGCATGCCGATCGGCGAGGATTGCCCTACGGGACAACCGACCAACCCTTACGGCCGATCCAAGCTCATGGTCGAGGAGATCCTGCGGGACACGGCAGCCACCGATCCGCGTTGGTCCATCGCGCTGCTGCGCTACTTCAATCCGGTTGGCGCCCACGCCAGCGGCCGCATCGGCGAGGACCCGCACGGCATCCCCAACAATCTACTCCCCTACATCAGCCAGGTCGCCGTGGGCCGGCTCGAACGCGTCTCAGTCTTCGGCAACGACTACCCCACACCGGACGGCACGGGCGTGCGGGACTACATCCACGTGGTGGACCTGGCCCTGGGGCATCTGGCCGCCCTGGACTATCTGCGGCAACATGCCGGCATCCACACCTGGAACCTGGGGACCGGCACCGGCTATTCGGTCCTGGATATGATCCGGGCCTTCGAGATCGCTTGCGGCCACCCGGTTCCCTACACAATCGCACCACGACGGCCGGGCGACATCGCCGCCTGCTGGTCCGATCCAGGCAAGGCGGCAAGCGAACTGGGCTGGCGCGCACAGCGCGGATTGGCGCAGATGATGGCCGATACCTGGCGCTGGCAATCGGCCAACCCGGACGGCTACCGTTCCTGATCGCGGAAAAGTAGGCTGGGTTTCGGCGCTTGCTGAGCAGATCAGAACGGGCGGGTTTTCCCTAACATACGGAAAACCTGAAAACTCGTTCAGGCACCCTGCACGCCACATCACATGAAAAATCTCAAGATCAGCACACGGCTTGCCGCGGCTTTTGCATTTCTATTGCTTCTCGCCCTGATCCTGGCCTCGATCGGCATCTGGAACGCCCGCAGCACCCAGTCCATCGTCCAGGAACTTGGCCAACGCCGCCAGGCTAGTGAGCTGATGACCAGTTGGGCCCGCTCCGTCGAAGTGCGCGCGAACCAGGTCATGGCCTATGCACTGATCTCCGACCCGGAGATGATCGGCCATTTCAAGCAAGAGATCGACAAAGCCACGCAGACGATCGAAAGCCAGACCCAGAAGGGTCAAGCGCTGTTCACCGCACCGGAATCCAAGCGTCTGTTTACCGAGATCCTGAATCAGCGCACGCAGTACCTGCAGATCATGAACCGGGTCTTCAAGGCGCTGGACAGCTATCAATCCGTGCTGGCAAACGAGCTCGTCCGCGACCAGCTGCCGGCCGCCAACAAGAGTTACATCGCCAGCCTGGATGCGCTACGCCAGTATCAGCAGAACATGGTCAACCAGGCGCAGGATCATTCCGCCAGCCAGGCTCGGACCAGCGAGAACCTGCTGATCCTGGCCACCGTCCTGGCGTTCATCCTGGGGCCCCTGTTTGCATGGCGTGTCATGCGGGCCATCACGCGACCGCTGGCCGATGCGGTATCCCTTGCCGAGGGTATCGCCCATAACGACCTCAGCCACCGGGTCCAGACCGAATCCACCAATGAAATCGGCCAGCTGCTGCATGCCCTGGGGCGCATGACGCAGAACCTGCGCGGCACCGTGGGCGAAGTCCGCAGCGGTGCCGATTCCATCGCCTCGGCCGCCAACCAGATCTCCGCCGGCAACCTGGATCTGTCCTCGCGCACCGAACAGCAGGCCAGTTCCCTGGCCGAAACCGCCGCCACAATGGAACAGATCACCGCCACTGTGCGCCAGAACGCCGACAATGCCCACCAGGCCAACACCCTGGCAGCAACCGCTGCCCAGACCGCATCCGATGGCGGAGCGCTGGTCGCCGAACTGGTGGGCACAATGGGTGAGATCGACAGCAAATCCCAACAGGTGTCCGACATCATCGGCGTGATCGATTCCATCGCCTTCCAGACCAACATCCTGGCCCTGAACGCCGCCGTCGAGGCCGCCCGCGCCGGCGAACAAGGCCGCGGTTTCGCCGTGGTCGCCGCCGAAGTCCGCGCTCTGGCGCAGCGATCCGCGGGGGCTGCGAAGGAAATCAAGGCGTTGATCGACACGTCCGTCGCAGCCACCACCAAGGGCAACGAGCAGGCC
>JAHRWZ010000078.1 GCA_019104865.1 Castellaniella sp.
ATGCGCGACAGCCCGGTGGGCAAGGTCACGTTCCGCGCCGAGGACCACCAGGGCATCGTCGATTTCCCGATCCTGCGCGGCAAGAAGCCCGCCGACATGAAGAATCCGGAAGACTTCTTCGAAGTCGTCCAGGTCGTCAGCGGCAAGAGCGTGCTGCCCCCGGTCGGCTTGCTGGGTTGCAAGATGGGCGATTACGTCTAAGCACGGGTTTCCGGCCATTTCCCCGTTGCCGGGGAATGGCCGGAAACGAGTTCCGGGACTCTCACAGGAGGCAACTCGATGCCGAGCATGTCTTTGTTTCTTTCGCAGCTATTCAACGGGCTGGCCACCGGCCTGTTGCTGGCGCACATCAGTACCGGCCTGACGATCATCTACGGCACGCTCGGTGTCATCAATTTCGCCCACGGCGCCTTGTTCGTCGTCGGGGGCTATGCGGGATACACGGTCTATGGACTGACGGATTCTTTCGTACTGGCGGTCGCCGGCGGTTCGGCCGTCGCGCTTGCGTGCGGGCTGATCATGGAACGCGGCCTGATGCGCAAATACTACAACCGGCCGCCGGAGGACCAGATCCTGGTCACTTTCGGCATCAGCATCATCCTGGTGGAAATCGTGCGCGGCCTGTACGGCGGCGTCAGCCTGTCGGTCACGCCGCCCGAGTGGGGGCAGGGGATCGCCCGCCTGGGTACCCTGATCTACCCGCTGTACCGTCTGGAAACCCTGGGCATCGCGGCGGTCACGCTGCTGCTGCTCTATTTCGTGCTGTACCGCACCAGCCTGGGGCTGATCGTGCGCGCCGGCATCGAGGACGCCCAGATGGTCAACGCGCTGGGTATCAATGTCAAACGCACATTCCTGCTGGTGTTCGGCATCGGCGCCATGGCCGCAGGCTTTGCCGGGGTGATCAATTCGCCCATCGTCGCATTGACGCCGGACATGGGGTTCCGCTATCTGGTCGAGTCCTTCGTGGTGGTGGTGATCGGCGGGGTCGGGTCGTTCCCGGGGGCGATCATCGGCGGCATCATCGCCGGTGAAATCCTCAGCCTGACCGCCATGATCAATCCGCAGTATTCCGACGTCATGCTTTTCATCGCCATGGCGCTGGTGCTGATCTTCCGCCCGCAAGGCCTCATGGGACAGGAGGGACGGGAATGAACTCGGCTCAATCGACAACGGCGACGGCCGGCACCGGGACCGCGACGCGGCAACCGTCCGCCGCCGCGCACAACACGGGAGGCGCCATGCGCAGACAGCTTCCGGAAATGCTGGTGGGCGCCGGCCTGCTGGTGGCCCCTTTCATCCTGCCGGCCCTGGGCATGAGCCCGGACCTGCTCACCCGCATCCTGATCTGGGGCCTGTTCGGACTGGGCTTCGATCTGCTGTTCGGCTACACCGGCCTGCTGTCCTTCGGCCAGGCGGCCTTCTATGGCACGGGGGGGTTCGTCACGGCGTACCTGCTGACCGACGGGGTGGTGCCCAACATGCTGCTGGCACTGGTCATCGGCACGGTGGCGGCCGCCGTCATGGGCTTGATCATCGGTTATCTCACCTTGCGGCGCACCGGCATTTACTTTGCCATGAGCACCTTGGCCTTCGGCGAGATGTTCTTCTTCATGGAAAACTCGGTCTTCAAGGAGTACACCGGGGGGGAAAACGGGATCGCGGGCGTGCCGTCGCCTGAAATCGCGCTGGGCTTCATCAACATCAAGATCGGCAGCGGCTGGCCCATGTACTGGTTCGTGGCGCTGGTGTTCTTCGTCGGCTATCTCATCGCCCGTCGCATCGTGCGCTCGCCGTTCGGCGCCGTGCTCAAGGCCATCCAGGGCAACCCCAAGCGCGCCATGGCGCTGGGCCACTCGATCCAATCCTACAAGCTGATCGTTTTCGTGGTCGCCGCCGCCTATGGCGGTCTGGCCGGCGGTCTGCTGGGCCTGTTCCAGTCTTATATGCCGCCCGACGCCTTCGCGCTGGACACCTCCGCGCAACTGGTCATCCAGACCGTGATGGGCGGGGCCGGCACGCTGCTGGGCCCGCTGCTGGGGGCGACCATCTGGCTCTACCTCTACGAAGGCCTGCAACAGGTCGGCAGCCTGGGGCCGTACTGGAAACTGATCCTGGGCATCGTATTCGTCGTGCTGGTGACGCTGTTCCGCCACGGGGTGGCGGGCGCGCTGATCAGTCTGTTCCGCCGCCGCCAGCGCTTGCCCGCCAACGTGGACGACGGGGCCGGCACGCGTGTGGCCGGGGCCCTCGACATCGTGCCGCCGCTGGCCACGACACGTCCCGGCGCGCCGGTGCTTGAAGCGCGTGGCGTCAGCAAGCACTACGGCGGCCTGAAGGCCAACTCGGACATCGACTTCACCTTGCGCGAAGGCGAGCTGCACGGCGTGATCGGCCCCAACGGCGCCGGCAAGTCGACCTTCTTCGCCATGCTGGCGGGCGAACTGCCGACGACGACGGGCAAGGTCTTTTTCCGCGGCCAGGAAATCACCGGCATCGGCGTGACCTCGGTCTGCCAGCTGGGCATGAGCAAGAGCTACCAGATCAACCAGCTCTTCGAACATCTGACCGTCCGCCAGAACGTCATGATCCCGGTCCTGGCGCGGCTGCGCGGGCGCTATCGGGCCGATCTGCTGAGCAACCTGCATTCCGACCACCTGGACTCCCAG
>JAHRWZ010000070.1 GCA_019104865.1 Castellaniella sp.
CAGCAACCCTGGACCACAAGAATCCATAGGCTGAAAGCATGGGCAAGGCACTGGTGAAGCGTTTCCGGGGAAACTTCGTTTGGTTTGCCATGGCTCCGTTCTCTGAAAGCTTGGCGTCTCCTCAAAATCCGGGGGGATTCCATTGGCCTTTCCCCCACGTCAAGGATTACGCTGTAGAAGTCCATTCGGATGCTGGCGTCCTCGCTTTTACGAGTGTCCAGCCCGCGGGACGACATCGCGGCCCGAACCCGGGGATTGCCGCGTTGACCATATACCTTTTCAAGCAGCGAAATCGGCCCCGGGCCTTGTTTGACAGTCGGGAGATATCGATGAATACAAGAATGATTGTGATGGCGTCTTTTGCCGCGCTGGCGATAGGCGTGGGTGTGCCGGGTGTGGCGGCGGCACAAGACCAGAACCAGGCGGGCGGCGAGGGCATGATGCGGGCAGCACAGGAACCCGGCCCGGTGGGGCCGGGCGGGCATATGGGAGGCATGATGGGTGCGTGCCCCGCGATGACCGGCGCGGGGCTGGACCCCGGGACAGCGATGCGGATGCACGGCGAAATGATGCGGGCGATGGGGGATATCCTGGTCAAGTATGCCGACAAGGTCCGGTCTTCGCCGCCTAAACCGTGACGGCGATCATGCGGCGATGCGCGCGTCGGCCGGGCTTTTCCTGAAGTAGTACCATCGCAAGCTTGGGCGCCGGTCGCCGGACCGGCGCGAAGGCCAAGCTTCCAGAGGACTTATGAACGACTCCAAACCACAACCCATCGCCCTCGTCACAGGGGCTTCCGCTGGCTTCGGACGCGCGATCAGCGAGCGTTTCCTGCGGGACGGATATCGGGTGATCGCCACCGCGCGCAGGATGGAACCCCTGCGGGAACTGCAGCGGAAGTACGGCGACGCCGTGTTGCCGGTTTCCCTGGACGTCCGTGACGAACAGGCAGTCGCCGCCCTGAAGGAGTCCCTGCCGCAGGCCTGGCGCGACATCGATGTGCTGGTCAACAACGCCGGCCTGGCCCTGGGCAAGGAAAAGGCGCATGAGGCCGACTTCCGGGACTGGCGGACGATGATCGACACCAATGTCACCGGCCTGGCGCTGGTGACGCATGCCTTCCTGCCGGGCATGGTCGCCAGAAAGCGCGGCCTGGTGATCAACATCGGCTCGGTGGCCGGCAAATATCCCTACCCGGGCGGCAACGTCTATGGCGCGACCAAGGCCTTCGTGGCGCAATTCAGCCGCAATCTGCGCGCGGATCTGACCGGCACGGGCGTGCGGGTGACGGACGTACAGCCGGGGCTGGTGGGCGAGACCGAGTTTTCCCTCGTCCGCTACAAGGGCGACCAGGAAAAGACGGCGGCGATGTATGCAGGCGCCCATCCGCTGCGTCCGGAAGACATCGCCGAAACGGTCGCCTGGGTGGCGTCCCTGCCGCCGCACGTCAATGTGAACGCGATCGAGGTCATGCCGACTTCGCAGTCCTTCGCCGCCCTGACCGTGACCCGGGACGAATGAACGCCCGGATTCCGGTTGCGTCCATGCGCCGGAATCCAGGTGATACTTTGATACATTCATGTGCTATTCTGAAACTCTCCATCGTTTATGGGGAGATCGGGGTGCGATGCATGGTCACGAACGGGAATTCCCGCATGCCGCGATGGGCGGTCCTCATGCACGGATCGCTGTTGGTTGTGCTCCTCGCGTGCGCGTCCGTGTTTCCGGCGCATGCGGCGCAGCGGACCCTCGCCTATTTTCCCGTCGGTCCCATCTACGAATACCGTTGGAAAGTCCTCGAACTCGCGCTGGATCACGTCCGGCGATCCGAAGGCGCCGCGATCGATCTGCGGCCTTTCGACGAAAACGTCACCCAGAACCGGGCCGTCAGCCTGCTCGAAGCAGGCAAGATCGACGTCATCGCGCTGGGCACCAACGGCGAACGCGAATCCCGCATGTTGCCGATCAAGATCGACATTTCCCGAGGCACCGTCGGCTACCGGGTCTTCCTGATCTCGGCGTCCGACCAGGGCAGGATCGCGGGCATGGACGACGAGGCGTTCAGGACGGAACTGACCTTCGGCCTGAACAGCCAGTGGGCCGATCTGCCCGTCATGCGCGCCAACGGCTATACCGTGTTGACCTCCACCGATTACGAAAGCCTGTTCGGGATGCTGGCCGCGCACCGCTTCGACGCGCTGCCCCGGGGGATCGGCGAAGCGGCGGTCGAACTGGACGCGCGCCGGAAAGCCTACCCCGAGCTGGCCCTTGAAAAGACCCGCGCCCTGTTCTTTCCCTATCCCATCTACTTCTGGGTCAACCGCCAGGATGCGGAACTGGCCGGACAGATCGAGCGCGGCCTGCGCGCGGCCTTGGCCGATGGTTCCTGGCGGAAGCTGTTCGTGACCTATCATGCGTCGATGATCGAGGACCTGGGCCGCAGCCGTCGCCGGGTGATCCGCCTGGACAATCCCCTGCTGCCTCCGGGATCGGCGGAAATCGATACGAAATGGTGGTGGCGTTGACGCGCGGGCGGCCTGGATGAAAACGGGATCGACCCTGGCCAGGCGCCTGCTGAGGTCCATGCTGCCCTGGTATTTGCTGGCGACCATCGGCCTGGTGGCGGTGCAGCTGGGCATCCAGTATGTCGGCATCAGCCGGGCGATCGCGGACGATCTGGCCTCGCTGGGCCGCACGGTCGAACCCGCCGTGACCAATGCCGTCTGGGAACTCGACCGGGAGCAGATGACCCGGGCACTGGACGGGGTGCGGCAGAACGCGATCGTCTCCGGCGCGCGGATCGAATCGCCCAAAGGCGGCATCCTGGCCGACAGCGGCTGGTCGCGCGAGTCCGACGAAACGTCCGATCTGGCGTTCTTCGTGCGCGGGCGCTCGGCCGCGACGCCGTTGCGCCATGCCACAGCGGATGGCGCGATGCAGTTGCTCGGAGTGCTGTGGCTCCATACCTCGCCATCCGTCATCTGGGACCGGCTCAAATACGGTTTCGCGGTCGCCGTGCTAAATTCGGTCGTCCTCAGCGCCCTCTTGTGGCTGCTTTTCGTCTGGACGATCCGGCGCCGCCTGTCGGATACGCTGACGCCCGTCGTGTCCGCCGTGAAGAACTGGCGCTTCGGCGATGACGATGCCCGGCTGGAACCTTTGGTTTACCCGCATGCCGACGAGTTGGGCGAACTGGTGGACGCGTTCCGCGAAAGCCGCCAGAAGCTGTCGGTCTCGATGCGGGAACTGGATACCCTGAACCACGATCTCGAATTTATTGTCTCGGATCGGACCCGGGAATTGCGGGAGGCCAAGGAAACCGCCGAATCCGCCACGCGTGTGAAATCCGATTTCCTGGCCACCATGAGCCATGAGATCCGTACGCCGATGAACGCCATCCTGGGGATGCTGTATCTGGCGCTCAAGGAAGACATGCCGGCCGGC
>JAHRWZ010000033.1 GCA_019104865.1 Castellaniella sp.
GCCTGGTAGCGCTCGATCATGGCGGGCACCTGCTCGCTCTGATCGGGATGCACGATGAACACTACTTCGTAGTGGCGCATGTAAGACTCCTTATGGATATCTGTGATGTTGACAGACAGCCCGCCGGCATCGTGCGGCCCCCATTCCGGGACGCCGCGGACACGCCAAAAAAGGCATGCCACAGGCACGGTCGAGCAAGTAACCCGGCATTCTAGCAGATCTAGCGGCTGCTCACCACCGCGTAGGCGGAATGGTTGTGAATGGACTCGAAATTTTCCGCCGTGACCTGGTAGGACGCCACGCCGGGCAGACGCTGCAGCATCACGGCGACGTCGCGCACCAGGTCCTCGACGAATTTCGGGTTCTCGTAGGCGCGCTCGGTGACGAATTTCTCGTCGGCGCGCTTGAGCAATCCCCACAGTTCGCACGAAGCCTGGGATTCCACGCCGCGGATCAGCGCGTCCAGGTCGACGGACTGGACCGTGTCGTACTCCAGGTCCACGGTCACGTGTGACCGCTGGTTGTGGGCGCCGTATTCGGAGATCGCTTTCGAGCAGGGGCACAGGCTGGTCACCGGCACCTGGGCGGACAGGGAGAAGCGCGGCGTCTCGCCGCGACGGGCGCGGACGGACCAGCGGACCCGGTAGTCCATCAGGCTGCGCACGCCGGACACCGGCGCGGGCTTCTCGATGAAATAGGGGAAACCCGCCACGACATCGCCCGCGTCGGCATGGAGCAGGTCCAGCATGGACTGCGCCAGGGCGCACAAGTCAGAGGGCGTCATCGGCTGGGCGCGCCGCGATTCCAGCAAGGCGATGAAGCGCGACATGTGCGTGCCCTTCTCGTCGGCCGGCAGGGCCACGGTCATTTCCCAATCGGCGACGGTCGCCTGAGGCTGACTGGCGCCGGCCGACACCACCAGAGGGTGGCGCACGCCGCGCACGCCCACTCGCTGGATGGCGACCCGGCGCGAGTCCGGCCCGCTTTGCACGTCCGGCATCGCCATCGCCACCGGGTCCAGCAGGGTGTTCATGAAGCATTCCTTTTCAAGCGCTGGCGTATCGACGCCTCGATTCCATCGGCATCCAGGCCGAGCCCGGCGAGAATGGCCTTCTGGTCCCCATGATCGATGAATTCATCCGGCAAGCCTAGTTGCAGGATCGGGCGGACGATCGCCTCCCGGCTCAGCCATTCGGCCACGGCGCTGCCCGCGCCGCCCATGACGGCGCCCTCTTCGACCGTGACGAAAAGGGTGTGATCGTCGGCCAGCCGCCGCAGCAGCGCCTCGTCCAGGGGCTTGACGAAGCGCATGTCCACCAGCGTGGCGTCCAGCGATTCGGCCGCCCGGGCGGCTTCCGGCAATAGGGTGCCGAACACCAGCAGCGCAATGTCCCGGCCTTCGCGGCACACCACGGCCCGGCCGATCTCCACCGGATCCAGGCTGTCGCCCGGATCGGCGCCGCAGCCGGCGCCGCGCGGATAGCGGACCGAGGCCGGTCCGGGATGAAGAAAGCAAGTATTGAGCAAAAGCCTGGCCTCGCGCTCGTCCGAGGGCGTGGCGATCACCAGATTCGGGACGCAGCGCAGGTAGGCGATATCGTAATTGCCGGCATGGGTCGCCCCGTCGGCGCCGACGATCCCGGCACGATCCAGGGCAAAGGTCACATCCAGATTCTGCAGGGCCACGTCGTGGATCAACTGATCATAGCCGCGCTGCAGGAAGGTGGAATAAATCGCCACCACGGGCTTGCAGCCCTCGCAAGCCAGGCCGGCGGCAAAGGTCACGGCGTGCTGTTCGGCGATGCCGACGTCGAAATAGCGCTGCGGGAAACGGCGCTCGAACTCGACCAGGCCGCTGCCTTCGCGCATGGCCGGCGTGATGCCGACCAACCGTGTGTCGGCGGCGGCCATGTCGCACAACCAGTCGCCGAACACCTGGGTGAACGACCGGCGCGCGGGCGCGGCGGGTTTCTGGATGCCGACCGAGGGGTCGAATTTGCCCGGACCGTGATACAGGACCGGATCGGCCTCGGCCAGTTTGTAGCCCTGGCCCTTGCGCGTCACCACGTGCAGGAACTGCAGGCCGCCGAGGCGGCGCAGATTTTCCAGGGTGGGGATCAGCACGTCCAGGTCGTGGCCGTCGATCGGCCCCATGTAATTGAACCCCAGCTCCTCGAACAGCGTGGCCGGCGACAGCATGCCCTTGGCGTGGCCTTCGAGCTTGCGCGCCAGCGCCAGCACGGGCGGCACATGCTGCAGCACGGCCCGCCCCATGTGCTTGGCGTGGGCATAGAACTGACCCGACAGCAGCCGGGCGAAGTAATAGTTCAACGCGCCGACCGGGGGCGAAATCGACATGTCGTTGTCGTTCAGTACGACCAGCAGGTTCACGTCGGGCGTGACGCCGGCATTGTTCAGAGCCTCGAAGGCCATCCCCGCCGTCATGGCCCCGTCGCCGATCACGGCGATGTGCTGCCGGTCGACGCCGGCGTTGCGCGAGGCGACCGCCATGCCCAGTGCGGCGGAGATCGAGGTCGAGGAATGCGCCGTGCCGAAGGCATCGTATGGCGATTCCGCGCGTTTCGGGAAGCCGGAGATCCCGCCCTGCTGGCGCAAGCCGGACATGGCCTCGCGTCGTCCGGTCAGGATTTTGTGCGGATAGGATTGGTGGCCCACGTCCCAGATCAGGCGATCGTCCGGCGTGTTGAAGACGTAATGCAGCGCCAGGGTGAGTTCCACCGTCCCCAGATTCGACGACAGGTGCCCGCCGGTGCGCGCCACCGAATCCAGCACGAACGCACGCAATTCCACCGCCAGATCCTTCAGTGCGCGCCGATCCAGGCGACGCAGATCGGCGGGCGAGTCGATCTCTTCCAGTAGAGTTGTTGTCATGATGCTTTCAGTCATTGCTGCGCGGCCGATCAATGCGTGCGGCCGATGATGTAATCGGCCAGTTCCCGCAGTCGGCACGCCGAAGGGCCGAGCGGCAGCAGCGCGCCGTGCGCCGCCTCGCGCAGATTCAGCAGCAGTTCGCGGGAACCATCCAGTCCCATGATGGACACATAGGTGGGCTTGCCCTGCGCGGCATCCTTGCCGGCGGTCTTGCCCAGCGTCGCCGAATCAGCCGTCACGTCGAGAATATCATCCACGACCTGAAACGCCAGCCCCATGGCCGAAGCATAGGTTTCCAGACCCGTGCGCACGGTCGAACTGGCCCCTGCCACCACACCGCCCAGCAGCACGCTGGCTTCGAGCAATGCGCCTGTTTTCATGCGGTGCATGCGCTGCAGCGCCTCGATCGGCAGGGGCTGCCCGACGCTGGCGCAGTCGATGGCCTGCCCCCCCACCATACCGTCGCTGCCAGCCGCGCGCGCAAGCAGCTGCACGGCCTGCACAATCAGCGCCGGCGCGATCGGCATCTGCGCAAGACAATCGAACGCCAGCGGCTGCAGGGCATCGCCCGCCAGCATGGCCAGCGCTTCGTCGTCGAACTGCCGATGAACCGTCGGGCGGCCGCGCCGCATATCGTCATTATCCATGCAGGGCAGATCGTCGTGGATCAGGGAATACGCATGGATGAGTTCGACTGCGGCCGCGGCGCCATCCAGTGCGAGTTCCTGGGCGCCCGCCGCCACGCCGGGCATGTGGCTGGCCTCGCCCGCCGCATGCACCAGGGCGGCGCGCACACGCTTGCCCGGACCGAGCACGGCATAGCGCATCGCTTCGTGCAAACGCGCGGGACCCGCGTCCTCGATGGGAGGCAGCAGTTCGTCCAGGACAGCGCCGGTGCGCTCCACGGTATCCTGCAACCATTGTTCAAAACCGCCCTGTGCCGGACTCATGACGCGTCCTGGTCGTTGGCGCCGGCAAAGGGTTCCAGCAACTGGCCCTGCAGCACCTGGACCTGCTGTTCGGCGGCCTCGAGCCGCTGCTGGCATACGCGCGCCAGCGCGACACCACGCTGATACAGGGCGATGGATTCCTCCAGCCCCAGCGTGCCATCGCTCATGCGGCCGGCCAGCGACTCGAGCTCGGCCAGCGCCGATTCGAAGTCCTGCGGCAATGCCTCTTCGGGTTGCGCCACATCCGCGCGCAACGAGTTTTGATCGTCGACCATGGGGGTTTCGTCTTTGGGTTCCAGACTGGATTGTACGAGAACCCCGACGCGCCATGAAACCGCTTTTTCCGGTGTTTTTGGGCTGAGGTACAATTTTGGCCCCTGCCAGCCGTGGCATTTTTGGCCGGCCGGCTCCTTTCCCGCAGGGGGAACCATGAGCTACCCAACCATCCCTTCCGGTGCGGATCTGGCCAGCCAGCTTCCGGTACGGCATTATTTTGACCCTGCGATCCTGGAACAGGAACGCGCGCGGATCTTCGCCCACAGTGCACGCTACGTCGGGCATGAACACATGGTCCCGGAACCGGGCGACTGGCGCACCCTGACCCACGAAGGCGGCGGACGCGTGCTGCTGCGCGACCGTCATGACATCCGCCTGCTGTCCAACGTATGCCGCCATCGCCAAGCCCTGATGCTGGGCAGCCAGACTGGCCGCGACACATCCTGCGCCTCGGGCAATCTGTGCCAGACGGGCGGGCGCATCTTGTGCCCGGTGCACCACTGGAGCTACGACACCGAGGGCCAGTTGCTGGACGCCCCCTTGTTCCCCGAGAAGCCGGACCTGAAGCTGGCCGAGTTCCCGCTGCAACGCTGCCATGGCCTGCTGTTTGAAGGTCCGCGCAACGTCAGCCAGGACCTGGGCAGCCTGTTCGCCCGCCCGGAATTCGATTTTTCCGACTACCAGCTGGACCACGTCGAAGTCCATGCCTGCCACTACAACTGGAAGACCTTCATCGAGGTCTACCTGGAGGACTATCACGTCGGCCCCTTCCACCCTGGGCTCGGGCAGTTCGTGACCTGCGACGACCTGAGCTGGGAATTCGGCGAGTTCCACAGCATGCAGCGCGTGGGCGTCAATCAGGCGCTGGGCCAGCCAGGTACCCAGGTGTACCGGCAGTGGCATGATCGCCTGTTGCAATACCGGTCCGGAGCGACGCCCGATTTCGGCGCCATCTGGGTGACCTATTTCCCCACCCACATGATCGAGCTCTACCCGCACGTGCTGGTGCTGTCCACGCTACACCCGGTCGGCCCGCAGGAAACGGTCAACGTCATCGAGTTCTATTACCCCGAGGAGATCGTGGCCTTCGAGCGCGAGTTCGTCGACGCGCAACGAGCCGCCTATCTGGAAACCGCCATCGAGGACGACGAAATCGGGGAACGGATGGATGCCGGGCGCCGCGCCCTGATGGAGCGCGGCACCAGCGAATGCGGACCCTACCAAAGCCCGCTGGAAGACGGCATGGCGCACTTCCATGCCTGGTACCGCCGGATGATGAACGGCACCGACGGTTTGCAGGCGTAGCCCGCGCATTGCACGGATCAGTTGCCGCGCGCCACGGGCCGGCTGGAATCGCTGCACCATTCGCTCCAGGATCCGGGATACAGGGCCGAGCCGCGCAGGCCGGCCAGTTCCATCGCAAACACGTTATGGCACGCAGTGATGCCGGATCCGCACTGATGCACGATGCCATGATCCAGCCGGTCACCCAGCAACGACTCGAATTCCTGGCGCAGGCGGGCCGGTGATTTGAAATGCCCATCAGGTTCGACATTCAGGGCAAAGGGTCGGTTCACGGCACCAGGGATATGCCCGCCAACGGGGTCGATGGACTCGGCCTCGCCGCTGTAGCGATCCGGCGCCCGGGCGTCGAGCACGGTAAAGCGAGGTTCGTCGAGATTAGCCAGCACGGCCCGCGCATCGACCACCGGCATGGACGGCTTGCCCGATGACGCCAGGCTTTGCACGGCCTGCGCCTCACTGACCGCGGCGGTCCGCACCCCGGTTTCGATGCCTGCGCCCAGAGCCTGCCACGCGGCCCAGCCACCATCGAGCACGGACACGGAGTCATGCCCGAGCCAGCGCAGCATCCACCACAGGTGCGCGGCGAACATGCTGTTGCCTGCGTCGTAGACGACCACGTCCGAACGCGCCGTCAGTCCCTGAGCGCGCAGCAACGCCGCCAAATCCGCCCGATCGGGCAAGGGGTGACGACCGTTGTGACCTGTACGCAACGCGGACAACTGCGTTTCATGATCCAGATACAAGGCGCCGGGAATATGGCCCGCCTCGTAGGCCCGACGGCCGGCATGATGATCCGCCAGATCATGGCGCACGTCGAAAACCAGGCAACCTGGCCGGGCCAGACGATCGCGCAGGGTTTCGGCTTGAATCAGTAAGTCGGTCATGATGGATTGGTCTCCTGGGTCGTCTGCGAAATCCCTAACTGCGGCGCAGCCGCATCCCGACCCCGCAGGGTACGGGACTCGGAGTGCGTGCGCCAGACCGACAGCAGCCCGGAGCCGATGATCAGCGCGATGCCGGTCCAGGCCAGCGGCGCCAGTCGATCACCCCAAAACACGATGCCAATCAGGGCGGCAAAGATGATGGTCATGTACTGCAGCGCCGCCGTCAACAGGGTTGACCCCAGTCCGAACGCCCGTGTCATGGTCAGCTGCCCCACCAGGCCCGCCAGGCCCAGCCCGGTCAGCGCCAGCAGGGCCAGGGGGTTGGACGTGTGCCAGCCCTGAAACGCGATGCCCACAATGCCGCTGATGCACACCCCGGTGGAAAACAACAGCACGGTGCGCCATTCCGGCTCGCCGATCTGGCCCAGTTGACGAATCTGCATCATGGCGATCGCGGCCAGACAGCCCGCCCCAAGCCCCATCAGCGCGGCGAACCATTGATCGTGCTCGATACTGGGCCGCAGGATGCCCAGCACCCCCAAAAAGCCGGCGAGAACGGCCAGCACCCGCACCGGATCGCGCTGAGCGCCGCCAAAGAACAACAGCCATCCGGCAATGAACAGAGGTGCCGTGTAATTGAGGCTGGTAGCGGTGGGCAGCGGCAAATAAAACAGCGCGTAGAACCCCAGCCACATGGATGTGATCCCACTGAGGTTGCGCCAGACGTGCAGGCGCCAGCTGGAGGGCCGGATCGTCCGCCGGGTGGAGCGCGCCCAGAAGAACAGCAACAGGACGGACGGAATGCCGCGAAACAGGACGATTTCCGGGAGAGTGGCGCCCAGGCCGGCCGCCACCTTCACGAAAGCCCCCATCGTGGCGAACATTGCGCAGGCCAGCAACATCCACAAAGACTGCATGTTCGTCACCACAACAGGGCACCGCCCGGAAAGCCGATACTATACACTTTGGGCACATGAAAACCCGACTCGCGGAGCCGTCTTTCAAATGAAAAGAATCTTTCTGTTTCTCGTGACCAATATGGCGGTCATGCTGGTGCTCAGCATCACCATGAACCTGCTGGGCGTCGGCCGCTACCTGACGGCCAACGGCATCAACCCGGCGCAGCTGCTGATCTTCGCGGCCGTGATCGGCTTCGGAGGCTCCTTCATCTCTCTGCTGATGAGCAAATGGATGGCCAAGACCAGCACCGGCGCCCACGTCATCGACCCCAGGGCACCAGGCGGCCGGCGGGAGGCATGGCTGGTGGAAACCGTGCACCAGCTGGCGGATCGCGCCGGCATCGGCCGTCCTGAAGTCGCCATCTACGAAGGCGCACCCAACGCCTTTGCCACCGGGGCATTCCGCAACGAGGCCCTGGTCGCCGTCTCGACCGGCCTGCTGGAATCCATGACCGAAGAAGAGGTCACGGCAGTGCTGGGACATGAAGTCGCCCACGTCGCCAACGGCGACATGGTGACCCTGACCTTGATCCAGGGCGTCGTCAACACCTTCGTGATCTTCCTTTCACGCGCGGTCGGATATTTCATCGACCGGGCCGTCCTGAAGAACGAACGCGATGTCGGCATCGGCTATTACATCAGTGTCTTCGTCTGCGAGATCCTGTTCGGCGTGATCGCCTCGATCATCGTGGCCTGGTTTTCCCGCCAGCGGGAATTCCGGGCGGATGCCGGTTCGGCCCATCTGCTGGGCGCCCGCGAACCCATGATTCGCGCGCTGGCGCGCCTGGGTGGCGTCGAAGCGGGCGAGCTGCCGAAATCATTCCAGGCCGCCGGCATCACAGGCGGCGCGATCGGTGCGCTCTTTGCCTCGCATCCCCCGATCGAACAACGCATCGAGGCCCTGCGCCGTCAACAAGGTTGAACCACCTGACCGGCCATGCGTGAACTTCAGGTCATCCTCGCCTTCAGCGGCTTCATTGCGCTGCTGCTGTGGGGTGTCCACATGGTCCAGACTGGCGTCCAGCGCGCCTTCGGCAAGTCGCTGGGCCTCTGGATGGGGCGCGCCATGGGCTCGCTGCCGAAAGCCTTCGGTACCGGACTGGTAATCACGGCCGCCATCCAGAGCAGCACCGCCACCGGACTGATGATCACGGGCTTCGCCATCGACGGTCTGGTGTCGCTGGTGCCTGGCCTGGCGGCCATGCTGGGCGCCAACGTCGGCACGACCCTGATCGTCCAGGCGCTGTCCTTCAACCCCACCGCTCTGGCACCCGGCCTGGTGCTGGCCGGGGTCTGGATGTTCCGCCACTATGCCCCGGGGCGCACGCGCGACCTGGGGCGCGCCTTCATCGGCCTGGGCTTGGTGCTGCTGTCTCTGAACGAACTGGTCACCATGTTCGAGCCGCTGAAAAGCGCCCCCATGCTCGGCACGGCGCTGGGTGCCCTGGGCGACACGCCGCTGATCGCGCTGCTGGCCAGCACGGCCCTGACCTGGGCGTCGCATTCCAGCGTCGCCGTCGTGGTGCTGATCATGTCGCTCGCGCACCACGGGCTGGCGGACCCGCAGTTGGCCTATGCCCTGGTGCTGGGCGCCAACCTGGGGACCGCCATCAATCCGGTGCTGGAAGGCGACCACGACGACAACCCCGCATCCCGGCGTCTGCCGATCGGCAATCTGGGTACCCGCATCGCGGGTTGTCTGGTGGGCATGATCCTGCTGCCCTGGTCAAAAGACATCATGAATGCGCTGGGCAGCGACCCTGCCCACGGGGTGGCCAACTTTCACCTGATCTTCAACCTGGTGGTGGCGGCCTGCTTCATGCCGGCCCTGAAGCCCTACGCCCACTTGCTGCAGCGCTTTCTGCCGCAGCGCATCAATCCGGATGATCCGGCCCGCCCTCGTTACCTGGACGAATCCGCCCACGAGGTCCCGGCCGTCGCCCTCGGGCAGGCGGCGCGCGAGGCCCTGCGCCTGACGGACCTGCTGCGTGAATCCCTGCAACTGACCCAGCGCGCCCTGCTGCACGAGGACAACGCCGCAGTCGCTCGCGCGCGCTATCTGAATGGCGCCATCGGGCAACTGGATCAGTCCATCACCACCTATCTGGCGACCCAGGACCGGGAAAGCCTCAGTCCGGACGACGAACAATATCTGAAGTCCATCCTGACCTTCTCCACGAACGTCGCCCACGCAGCCAGCGCCTTGGGGACTGGCCTGCTGAGCCACGCCAGCCACCTGAACAAGAAACACTGGGCACTGGACGCGGAACAGCAGGCGGAACTCAACGAGACGCTGGACCGCCTGCAGCGTAATCTGCGGCAGACAGCAGCCCTGTTCGTCTCCGCCGACCGCCAGGCCGCCCGCACCCTGGCATTCGAAAAGGACGTTTTTCGCGATCTGGAGGCCAAGGCCGCCGAACGCCACCTGGAACGCCTCAAGCTCGGCCGCATCGATGCGGCCGACGTGGGGGCCTTCTATCTGGAAATCCTGCGCGACGCGGGCGGCGTGAACGCCTATCTGGTCAATGCCGCCGCCTATCCGATCCTGGCGCGCTTCGGCGAACTGCGCCCCAACCGGCTACGCGAGGCGCGCTGAATCGGCCGGGCCGCGAACGACGATGCGAACGGGCCGGGCGCGGGGCCATCGCGCCCGGACGATCAGTGCGCCTCGCCCCAATTGCGGCCCACGCCGACCTCGGCCACCAGCGGGACCGCCAGTTCCGCCACCCCGGCCATCAGCTGCGGCACCCGTTCGCGCAGACGCTCGACCTCGTCGGGCACCGCATCAAACACCAATTCGTCGTGCACCTGCATCACCATGAGGCTGCGCAGGCCTTCGGCCGATAACCAGTCCTGCACCGACACCATGGCCATCTTGATCAGATCCGCCGCCGTGCCCTGCATCGGCGCATTGATGGCGGCGCGCTCGGCCGCAGCCGCACGAGGCCCCTTCGCGCCAGCCAGTTCCGGGAAATACAGGCGCCGCCCGAAAACCGTTTCCACATAGCCCTGCTCGCGCGCCTGCCGGCGAATGCGGTCCATGTAGTCGGCTACCCCGGGATAGCGCATGAAATAGCGGTCGATGTAGGATTTCGCCGCCGCACGGGTGATGCCCAGGTTCGAGGCCAGGCCGAATTCCCCCATCCCGTAGATAAGGCCGAAATTGATCGCCTTGGCCGCGCGCCGATGTTCCGCATCGACCTGATCCAGTGCCAGGCCGAAGACCTCGGCCGCGGTGGCGCGGTGGATGTCCTGGCCCTCGGCGAACGCGCGGCGCAAGTTGGCATCGCCCGACACATGCGCCATCACGCGCAATTCGATCTGGGAATAATCCGCCGAGACAATGCTGCCCAGGCTGGAGACGAAAGCGGTCCGGACGCGCCGGCCCTCGGCGGTGCGTACAGGGATGTTCTGCAGGTTCGGATCCGAGGACGCCAGGCGCCCGGTGACCACCGCCGCCTGCGCATACCGCGTATGCACCCGCCCGGTGCGGGCATTGATCATGCGCGGCAGCTTGTCGGTATAGGTGGATTTCAGCTTGGCAATTCCCCGGTAATCCAGCAACAGACGCGGCAGCGGGTAGTCGGCCGCCAGCCGGGTCAGGACCTCCTCGTCTGTGGAAGGCGCACCGCCCGCGGTCTTGCGCAATACCGGCAGCTGCATCCGCTCGAACAGGATCTCGCCCAGTTGCTTGGGTGAATTCAGGTTGAACGGCTGGCCGGCCAGGGCATGCGCCTGGGTCTCCAGGTCGATCATCTGCTGGCCCAGTTCGTGGCTCTGCCGCGCCAGCGCCTGCGCGTCGATGGCGACGCCATTGCGCTCGACGCGCGTCAGCACGTCGGACGTGCGCACTTCCAGTTCATAGATCCGCCGCAGACCCGCTTCGGCCTGCACCTTCGGCAGCAGGACCTGATGCAGCCGCAGCGTGAAATCCGCGTCCTCGGCTGCGTAATGGGCTGCGCGTTCCAGATCCACCTCTTCGAAGCCGATCTGACGGGCTCCCTTGCCGCATAGATCCTCGTATGTGGTGCCGGTCAGGCCCAGCCACTGGATGCACAGATCCTGCAGGTTCACACGACGGTGGGACTGCAGCACGTAGGCCTGCAGCATGGTGTCATGCCGCACGCCCCGCAACGTCAGCCCCTCGTTGGCCAGCACATGGGCATCGTATTTGGCATGATGCAACAGCTTGGGCGCGTCCGGATTCTCGACCCAGGGGCGTAACTGGTCCAGCACCCAGGCCCGATCGAGCTGTTCGGGCGTTCCAGGCGCGCGATGCCCAACCGGGATATACGCGGCATGCCCGGGCTCGATCGCCAGGGACAGGCCCACCAGCCGGGCGGCCATGGGATCGAGGCTGGTGGTTTCCGTATCCAGCGCGACCAGCGACGCCGCCTGGATCTTCGCCATCCAGCGGGCAAAATGGTCCCGGTCCAGAATGGTTTCGTACCGCAGGGCCTGCGGCCGTTCCTGCGCTACCGGCTCGACCCGTCCATCCTGCAGCGGAATCCGTTCGGGGTCCCCGGTGACTTCCCGCAGCCAGGTCCGGAAGCCATAGGTCTCGTACAGCCGAAGCAGCGTCTCCTGATCGGGCGCGCGGAATGCCAGCCCAGGGACTTCATGTTCCGGCGGCAACGTGCAATCCAGTTTGATGGTCAGCAGCTCGCGGGTCATGGGAAAGTTCGGGATCGCGGCGCGCAGATTGGCCCCCGCCACCCCCTTGATCTCGTCGGCCCGCGCCACCAGCGTGCCGATGTCGCCAAATTCGTTCAGCCATTTGGCGGCCGTCTTGGGGCCGACCTTGTCCACGCCCGGAATGTTGTCCACGGTGTCGCCCGTGAGCATCAGGTAATCGATGATGCGATCGGGGGGCACGCCGAATTTGCGAATCACACCCTCGCGGTCCTGACGCTCTCCGGACATGGTGTTGATCAGTTCGACCTGATCGTTCACCAACTGCGCCAGATCCTTGTCGCCCGTCGAAATGATGGTATAAAAGCCCTCTTCAGTAGCCTGGCGCGCCAGGGTGCCGATGATATCGTCCGCCTCGACGCCCGGCGTCGAGATGACAGTCCAGCCCAGGGCGGCGGCCGCCTCGTGGATCGGCGCGATCTGCGCCCGCAGATCATCCGGCATCGAGGGGCGATTGGCTTTGTACCGCGGATAGATCGCTTCGCGGAACGACCCCCCCGGCGCATCGAACACGCAGGCGCCATACTTCGCCGCGTCCTTGTAATCGTGCATCAGCCTCCGTAACATGGAGATGACGCCATACAAGGCACTGGTGGGCTCTCCCCGCGCATTGCGCAGATCGGGCATCGCATGATAGGCGCGGTACAGGTAGCTGGACCCATCCACGAGCAACAAGGTTTTTTTCATGACGAACAACAAGACGAAACGAGTTTCGGCAGAACAACAGATTCCCACGATTATTGCAGAGATGCGCGCCGCGGCCGCCGCTTTTCAGAAAATCGGCATGGGCGTCAGCATTTTCGGCAGCGCACGCATCCCTCCCGGCCACCCTTTCTATGATCTGGGCCTGGAACTGGGAGCACGGATCGCCCAACTGGGCGTTCCTGTCATCGCCGGCGGTGGCCCGGGCCTGATGGAAGCCGCCAACCGCGGCGCCTTCAGCGCCGGCGGCCGCAGTGTCGGGCTGAACATCCGCCTGCCGCGCGAAACCACCAACAACCCCTACCAGACCGACAGCCTGCATTTCGAATACTTCAATTCACGCAAGGCGTCCTTCTTCATGCACAGCCTGGCCTACGTGGTGCTGCCGGGCGGCTTCGGCACCCTGGACGAACTCTTCGAGGCCGTCACGCTGATCCAGACGATGAAGCAGCCGCCGGCCCCCATCATCCTGGTGGGCACCGCTTTCTGGTCGGGGCTGATCGACTGGATCCGCGACCAACTGGCCCCCAACGGCATGATCGGGCCTTACGACGCGGACTTGCTGGTGGTCACCGACGATCTGGACGAGGTCATCCGCCACATCCAGGAAGCCGTCCAGATCGAACCCGACCGCGAACCCGTGCTTCCGGAATAAGGGACAGCAGGACCAAGCCCCCGGCACTCCTTCGGGTAATGCTCGATGCGCCCCGGTGCCCACCTGAGTTAACATCACGCCTTGCTACCGCCGGGCGGAGGACCCCGTTCCCGGCTCCACAGGAGATTCCCTCGATGAAAACCACCTTGCTGGGCGCCGCCCTGCTGATCGCAGCCGGTTTCATTCCCGCCATCGGCTCGGCCGCCGACACCCCGGAACTGAAAATCGCCACCGAGGCAGGCTACCCTCCGTTCGAATACCGCAATCCCAGCGGCCAGCTGGAAGGCTTTGACATCGACATCGGCAACGAGCTGTGCAAGCGCCTGCAACGCACATGCGTCTGGATCGACCAGTCCTTCGACAGCCTGATCCCGGGCCTGCAGGCCCGCAAATTCGATCTGGCCAATTCCACCATGACGGCCACCGAGGCCCGTAAGAAAGTCATCGACTTTTCCACGCCGATGTACATCGTGCCAGTCAAGCTGCTGGTGAAAAAGGGTAGCGGCCTGGAACCGACCGCCGAATCCCTGAAGGGCAAACGGGTCGGCGTGCAACAGGGCACCACGATGGAAACCTATGCCCGCAAGCACTGGGCACCCAAAGGGGTCCAGGTCATCGCCTATCCCAGCTACACCAATGCTTACGTCGACATGAAGGCCGGCCGCCTGGACGCCACATTCCAGGAAGCCCAGAGCGCGGTCGACGGTTTCCTCAGCAAACCCGAAGGCGCCGGCTACGAGCTGGCCTCCATGACGCTGAAGGATCCCATCCTGAACGAACCCATCGCCATGGGCATGCGCAAAGGCAACACGAAACTGGGAACCGAAGTCGACAAGACCCTGAAGGCCATGCTGGCCGACGGCACCATCCAGGGCTTCGCGAAAAAATATTTCGCCAAGGACCTGATCCAGTTTCCCGCCCAATGACCTTATCCGCGCCCTGTGGCGCGGCCTGACACGATCATCATGTTCCTGAACGGCTACGGTCCCCTGCTGCTGCAGGGGACCTGGGTCACCATCCAGCTTGCCCTCCTGTCCCTGGCGGTCGCCGTGGGACTGGGGCTGCTGGGCGCCTGGGCCAAACTGTCCGCATCCTGGGGCGCCCGTCTGCTGGCGACGGCCTACACGACCCTGATCCGGGGCGTCCCGGACCTGGTGCTGATGCTGCTGATCTTCTTCAGCCTGCAGATTTACCTGAACGATTTCACCGACCTGCTGGGCATCGACCCCATCGACATCGACCCCTTCGCGGCCGGCGTGCTGACCCTGGGGTTCATCTACGGCGCCTACTTCGCCGAAACATTCCGCGGCGCCTTCATGGCGGTCCCTCACGGGCAGATGGAAGCCGCCACCGCCTACGGCATGCGCGAATTCCAGACATTCCGCCGTGTCCTGTTTCCGCAGATGATGCGCCACGCCCTGCCGGGCATCGGCAACAACTGGCAGGTGCTGCTGAAATCCACCGCGCTGGTCTCGTTGATCGGCCTGACGGATCTGGTGAAGGTCGCCCAGGACGCCGGCAACGTGACCTTCCGCGTGTTCCTGTTCATCACCATCACCGGCCTGATTTATCTGGCCCTGACCACCCTGTCGAACGGCATCCTGTACTGGCTCGACAAACGCTATAGCGTCGGCGTGCGCGAGGTGTCCCTATGATGGACGTCCTGGACCAGTTCTGGCGCGCCTATCTGTATTCCAGCAATGGCAGCCTGTCGGGCATGGCCATCACGCTCTGGCTGCTGGTGCTGTCCGTGTCGATCGGTTTTTTCGCCTCGATCGGACTGGCGGTCGCCCGGGTGTCGTCGCGCCGCTGGCTGTCCGTCCCGCTGTGGGCGTTCAGTTACGTCTTTCGCGGCACCCCGCTATACGTGCAGATCCTGTTCATTTACGCCGGCATCTACAGTCTGGATTTCGTCAAGAACACCCCCAGTCTGGCAACGTTTTTCCAGAGCGGCTTCAACTGCCTGGTGCTGGCACTGACGCTCAATACTGTCGCCTACACGACCGAAATCTTCGCCGGCGCCATCCGCGCCACCAACGCCGGGGAAATCGAAGCCGCACGCGCCTTCGGCATGACGCGATTCGCCCTGTACCGGCGCATCATCCTGCCCTCGGCCCTGCGGCGCGCCCTGCCCGCCTACAGCAACGAGGTCATCCTGATGCTGCACGCAACCTCGCTGGCCTTCACCGCCACGGTCCCCGACATCCTCAAGATCGCCCGCGATGCGAATTCGGCCACCTACCAGACCTTTGCTTCATACGGCATCGCCGCCCTGCTCTACCTGTGCCTGTCATTTGCACTGATCGGGCTGTTCCGCCTGTACGAACGCCGCACGCTGGCCTATCTGGGCCATCACCGATAAGACCATGTCCAAACTCGACGTACTCAACATCCACAAGCGCTACGGCGACAACGAGGTTCTGAAAGGCGTGTCCCTGCAGGCCAATGCCGGCGACGTGATCTGCATTCTGGGCTCCAGCGGCTCGGGAAAATCCACTTTCCTGCGCTGCATCAATTTCCTGGAAAAGCCGAATCAGGGTTCCGTGTCGCTCAACGGCGAACTGCTGAAGATCATCCACGACAAACACGGCGAGCCACACGCCGCCGACCTGGATCAGCTGCGCCGCCTGCGCTCGAAACTGGCCATGGTGTTCCAGCACTTCAACCTGTGGGCGCACATGAACGTGCTGGGCAACGTCATCGAAGCCCCGATCCAGGTACTGAAGCTCGGCCGCGCCGAGGCCACGGAGCGCGCCCGCCACTACCTGGCCAAGGTCGGCCTGGACCCAAAGGTGGAAACCCAGTACCCGTCGTCCCTGTCCGGCGGCCAGCAGCAGCGCGTGGCGATCGCACGGGCGCTGGCGATGGAACCGGAAGTCATGCTGTTCGACGAGCCGACGTCCGCGCTGGACCCGGAACTGGTCGGCGAAGTCCTGAAGGTCATGCAGAAGCTGGCCGAGGAAGGCCGCACCATGTTGGTGGTGACGCACGAAATGGGTTTTGCGCGCAACCTGGCATCGCATGTGATGTTCCTGCACCAGGGTGTGGCGGAAGAAACCGGCGCCCCGGCGGATATTTTCGACAATCCCCAAAGCCCGCGGCTGCGGCAGTTTCTGTCAGGGAACCTGAAATAAGTCCCATGACCCCGTCGATGTCAGGACGACGTCGGCAAGGCCTCTCTCTGGCACGCTGCGGATGCGGAGGGTACCTGCCCGCCGGCCCACGATCAGCGGTCCTTCGGACTTCCCGGGTCTACCTCGTCCATCGGGGCGGCGGACGAACTCGCTGCTTCGCAGCTCAAACACGTCCGCCGAGAGCCCCCCGATTCCCTACGGTAGCACCCGGCGCTGACCGAATGGGACCGGCGGGCAGGTACCCTCCGCATCCGCTTATCGAGCCGCGAAAGAATATCGCATCAACCGGTGGGGAATCCCCGCATCCATGAAGGTTTCGCCTTCTTCCACGAAACCGTGGCGCGCGTAGAAGGGACGCGCATGCAGTTGGGCAGCCAGAACAACTTCCCGGTCGCCACGCTGCCTGGCTGCGTCCATCAGGGCCGCCAATAGCAGCGACCCAACGCCCTGGCCGCGCCAAGGTTGCCGCACGGCCATGCGGCCGATGTGGCCATCGGGCAGCAGGCGGCCCGTGCCCACAGCCTGGCCGTCGGCGGCATAGGCGATCGCGTGCACGCACTGCCCATCCATGGGGTCGAGTTCTTCCTCCGGGGGCACCCGCTGCTCCTGGACGAAGACCTCGAAGCGGATTCGGGCAGCCTCGGTGCCGAGCTCGGCCCAGCTCCCCGTCGCAACCCGCGCGCCTCTCCGGCTCGGGTTGGCCGACGTCACTTTTTGTGGGGCATCGGCCAGCGCGAAATCCAGGACCTCGGGCAACCAACGGGCAAAGTCGGAGATCCCGTGATCGCTGCCCTGGATGATGCGCTGACGGCTGCCCGCGAACCGCGCCTGCATCTCGCGCCAATCCAGGACCTCGTCGCCGGTGGCGGCGACGAGGAAATAACGGTCGGGGTGCGTCAACACCGGGATTTCGGCTTCGGCCTGCGCAAGTTCATCCACATAGTCCGGCAGAAATTCAAAGGGATCGTCGCCATGAAAGGTGCGGTGCGAACCGACCTGCGTGGCCAGGTCACGGGCGGCATGCACCACCGGATTGAGCAGCACGGCACGGCAGCCCAGGCGTTCAGCCAGCCAGGTGGCGTAGAAGCCGCCCAGCGAGGAACCGACAAGGGTCAGGTCGCTTGTTTGTGCCTCCTCTGCCAGGCGCAGAGCCAGCCGCAGCGCAGCCGCCGGGCTGGCCGGCAGCTGCGGACAACACCAGGCATCCCCCAGGCTGCGCTCGGCCAGCGCAGCCGCCATCAGACGTGCTTTGGATGAGTCCGGAGAAGAACGAAACCCATGCAGATAGAGGATCATGAAATCAACCCTGCACAGCGCGGATCGCGGCCGCTACGCTCGCTCCATAGGCCGGGTCTGCCTGTGTGCAATGTTCGACGTGCAGCGCCTGCACGTCCGGCGTCACGCCAGCGATGGCGCGGGCGGTATTATCGAACAGCGCCTGCCGCTCAGCGGACGACATCAGGCGAAACAGATTGCCGGGCTGTGAAAAATAATCGGTGTCCTCGCGATGGTTCCAGTGGTCGGCCGCGCCTTCCAGGCTCAGCGGCGGTTCGCGGAATTCCGGCTGTTCGGCCCACTCTCCCACACGATTGGGCTGATTGCCAGTCAGGCTGCCATGGTTGCCGTCGACCCGCATCGCACCGTCCCGGTGATAGCTGTGAAAGGGGCAACGCGGCGCATTGACGGGGATCTGGTGGTGATTCACCCCCAGGCGGTAGCGCTGCGCGTCACCGTAGGAAAACAGGCGGGCCTGCAGCATGCGGTCCGGCGAAAAGCCGATACCCGGCACGACATTGGCCGGCGTGAAAGCCGCCTGCTCCACTTCGGCGAAGAAATTATCGGGGTTGCGGTTCAATTCCAGCGTGCCGACCTCGATCATCGGATAGTCGCCGTGCGGCCAGACCTTGGTCAGGTCAAAGGGATTCAGGTGATAGCTGCCGGCTTCCTTCTCCGGCATGATCTGCACGAACAAAGTCCAACTGGGGAAGCGGCCCAGGGCAATGCTGTCGTATAGGTCACGCTGCGAGCTTTCGCGATCGCGGCCGATCAGTTCCGCCGCCTCGGCATCCGTCAGATTGCGGATGCCCTGCCGGGACTTGAAATGGAATTTGACCCAGAAGCGTTCCTGAGCGGCATTGATGAAGCTGAACGTGTGGCTGCCGAACAGATGCATGTGGCGGTAGTCGGACGGAATGCCCCGATCGCTCATGACAATGGTGATCTGATGCAGGGCCTCTGGCAAGCCAGTCCAGAATTCCCAGTTGTTCTGGGCACTGCGCAGGCCCGTTCCCGGATCGCGCTTGACGGCATGATTCAGGTCGGGGAATTTCAGCGGATCGCGGAAGAAGAAGACCGGCGTATTGTTGCCGACCAGGTCCCAGTTACCTTCCTCCGTGTAGAACTTCATGGCTACGCCGCGGATATCACGCTCGGCATCGGCAGCACCGCGTTCACCGGCAACAGTGGAAAAGCGGAGGAACATCGGTGTCTGCTTGCCGACGCTCGAGAAGATCGCAGCCCGCG
Organism: Castellaniella sp.; assembly: GCA_019104865.1. Classification (GTDB taxonomy): domain Bacteria; phylum Pseudomonadota; class Gammaproteobacteria; order Burkholderiales; family Burkholderiaceae_B; genus Castellaniella. The sequence continues at coordinate 18,973 of JAHRWZ010000033.1, forward strand.
TGTAGCGGGTGATGTCGTGGGTGACGGTGAAAGTTCCGTGGGCCCCGGCTCCCTTAGCATGCATGCGGCGCTCGGGGATGACCTCGCGGTCGAAATGGGCCAATTTTTCGAGCAGCCAGACATCCTGCAGCAGCGCCGGGCCGCGCGATCCGGCGGTCAGGATGTTCTGGTTATCGACGACAGGGGCGCCTGCGACAGTGGTCAGTTTCTTCATGAGCGTTCTCCTGATCAGGGGGTCAATCGGTATCCGGAATGCTGCAAGCCAGAGTTCCGCCTAAAAGACAGACGGCCATCCAGGTCATCAACTGACAGGACTGCGCTAAGATCAACGCATTGCTGCCGCCGTTTTCACACCATATCATGTCGATTCTTCAGCCGACCAGTGCCGTGCGTACCTATGACGGAACAGCACACGTGCACGTCCACGACCATGCGCAGGTCATGGTGCCGCTGGCCGGACGCATGGAACTGGAAGTCTCGGGGCACTCGCTGTTCACGGATCCGTCCTGCGGCATGCTGATCCCCGCTGGCGCCCGGCACGCGTATCATGCGCAACCCGGCACCCGCATCCTGGTGATCGACACGCCTGAATTCGCCGGCCTCGAACGGCTGCGGCGTTTTGCGCTGACCTCGGCCTGCCGCACACTGGACAGCCAAGGTGATGCCGGGCGGCAACTGGCACTTCTGCTGGGCCTGCCTGCCATCCTGTCCTCGCGCCGGGGCCTGGATCTGACGCGCCTGGATGCCGCCCTGACACAGGCGCTGCACGAGCCCTGGCCGACGGCCCGCATGGCGCGGCTGTTTCATCTCAGTCCCCAGCGATTCCATGCCCGCCTGCTCGAACTGGCTGGCTGCACGCCGGGCGATTATCTGCGCGCCCTGAGGCTGGAACATGCCAGCGCGGCGCTGATGCAAGGAACGACACTGGAAGTCGCCGCCGCCCGGGTCGGCTACCGGTCCGGCAGCGCCCTGGCCTACGCCCTGCGGCGTGACCGGGGTACCGGCGCCCGGATGATTCGACAGCGCGTCTCCTGATCGCTCCCGCTTCCGACGACAGGAACGCATCCAGGTGCGCTTATCGGTTGCCAAAGGCCTGCATGAATACGCCGCACCACCGTAGCACAAGCGTTTCTCGACAGAGATCCGCGGCTGTGCCTGCCATCATGGTGGCATGAGCACGATATCGAATCCTTCGCCGACCGCGCCCTCGCTCCGGCCCCTGCACGGCATCCTGCTGGTGCTGGGCGCCGGCATGCTGTGGGGCACCACAGGCACGGCCCAGAGTTTCTCCGACGGCACCCTGTCGCCCTACTGGGTAGGCGCCCTGCGCCTGTTGGTGGCAACTCTCTTTTTCCTGATCTATGCCGGGTCGATCAACGGGCTATCCCATCTGATCCGTCAGCTGGCGGACCTGGACTGGCGCCGCGCGATCTGGGCGGGTGCCTGCATGGCGGGCTACAACCTGACGTTCTTCGCGGGCGTCAAGATCACGGGGGTGGCGGTCGGCACGGCGCTGACCATCGGCAGCGGGCCGATCTGGGCCGGCCTGCTGCAACTGGCCGGCGGCACGCGGCCCGGCGCGGGCTGGTGGGCAGGCACGCTGTTGGCGGTGGCCGGCGGCGTACTGCTGGTGTTCGGGCGCGGCGGCGACATCCAGGCCGATCCACTGGGCATTGCCCTTTGCCTGGCGGCTGGGCTCGCATACGCGGTCTACGCCATCCTGAATAAACGGCTGGTGCACCGGTCGGCACCGGCCGTCACCACCCTGGGCGTCTTCTTCACCGGAGCCGTCCTGGCGCTGCCCGCTGCCTGGTTCGGCGCGGGGCCGTTGACGATCACGACTGCAGGCTGGCTGGTGGTCGGCTTCCTGGGCATCGTTGCCACAGGCGCAGCCTACCTGTTGTTCAGCACCGGCCTGCGCAGCATCAGCGCCGCAAGCGGCGTGTCACTGGCCCTGATGGAGCCTGTCACCGCCTTCCTGCTGGCCCTCGTCGTGGTAGGCGAACGGCCCGCCGCACTGGCTTACGCCGGCCTGGCCGCGCTGCTGGCCGGCCTGGCCATCGTGATCCGGGCCGAAACGCGCTGATCAGGCCGATTCGCGCAGACTGCGGCGGCGCTCGTGCTCCTGCAGGTAGCGCTTGCGCAGGCGGATGGACTTGGGCGTGACTTCGACCAGTTCATCGTCGGCGATGAATTCGACCGCGTATTCCAGGCTCAAGGCGATGGGCGGCACCAGATCGATGTGTTCGTCCTTGCCTGAGGCGCGCACATTGGTGAGCTTCTTTTCCTTGATCGGATTGACCACCAGGTCGTTCTCGCGCGAATGAATGCCGATGATCATGCCTTCGTAGACCGGATCCTGGGGCGACACGAACATGCGGCCGCGTTCCTGCAGCTTCCACAGCGCATAGGCGACCGCCGTACCGTCGTCCTGGCTGATCAGCACGCCGTTGCGGCGCTCGCCAACCCCGCCTTCGCGCATCGGGCCGTAATCGTCAAAAATGTGACTCATCACGCCTGTGCCGCGCGTCAGCGTCAGGAATTCGCTCTGGAAGCCGATCAGACCCCGCGCGGGAATACGGTATTCCAGACGCGTGCGGCCGCGCCCGTCGGGCTGCATGTCCTGCAGATCGCCCTTGCGACGGCCCAGTTCCTCCATGACACCGCCCTGATGGGTGTCTTCCACGTCCACGGTCAGCAACTCGAAGGGCTCGCAGCGCACGCCATCGATGTCCTTGAACATCACACGCGGACGCGACACGGCCAGCTCGTAGCCCTCGCGGCGCATGTTTTCCAGCAGGATGGTCAGGTGCAGTTCGCCCCGGCCACAGACTTCGAACACGGTGTCATCGGCGGTGTCGTTGACGCGCAACGCCACGTTGGATTTCAGTTCGCGGTCCAGACGGTCGCGCACCTGGCGGCTGGTGACGAACTTACCCTCGCGCCCGGCCAGAGGCGACGTGTTCACCATGAAATTCATGGTCAGCGTGGGCTCGTCGATGCGCAGCATCGGCAGTGCTTCCGGCGTATTGGGATCCATCAGGGTGCAGCCGATGCCGATGTCCTCGATGCCATTGATCAGCACGATGTCGCCGGCTTCGGCCTGGTCCACCAGCTCGCGCTCCAGCCCCTGGAATTTCAGAACCTGATTGACGCGGCCTTTGAAGGGTTCCGCTTCCGGGCCAAACTTCACCAGAACATCCTGGCCGGAGCGCAGGCGGCCCCGGTTGATGCGGCCGATGCCGATCTTGCCGACGTAGCTGCTGTAGTCCAGGGAAATGATCTGCATCTGCAGGGGCCCATCTGCGTCGTCATCGCGCTGTGGTACGTGCTGCAGAATCGCCTCGAACAGCGGCCGCATGGTGCCCGAGCGCACGTCCTGCGTCAATCCGGCGTACCCCGCCAGGCCGGACGCGTAGATCACCGGAAAATCCAGCTGCTCTTCGGTCGCGCCGAGCTTGTCGAACAGGTCGAAGGTGGCGTTGACCACATAATCGGGGCGGGCGCCGGGACGATCAACCTTGTTGATCACGACGATGGGCTTGAGACCCAGTGCCAGCGCCTTGCGGGTCACGAAGCGGGTCTGGGGCATGGGCCCCTCGACCGCATCGACCAGCAGCAGGACGCCGTCCACCATGGACAGCACGCGCTCGACCTCGCCCCCGAAATCGGCGTGGCCCGGGGTGTCGATGATGTTGATGTGCGTGCCTTCGTATTCCACGGCGCAGTTCTTGGCCAGGATCGTGATACCGCGCTCGCGTTCGATATCGCCGGAGTCCATCACCCGTTCGGACACCTGCTGGTTGTCACGGAAGGTGCCGGACTGCCGCAGCAGTTGGTCGACGAGAGTGGTCTTGCCATGGTCCACGTGGGCAATGATGGCCACGTTGCGCAAAGCTCGCTTCATAGGATTTCCTCGGTTGAAACACTTGCCGGACGCAGACCGTCCGGCAAGGCGTGTAAAGGGATAAGCGCCGTCTGTGGCGCCGCCATGGCCTGCAGGGCTTCCAGCCCGATGGCCTGCTCGATGGAAAAGGGACCGACCTGGGTGCGCCGCAATGCTGACAGATGCGCCAGGCAGCCCAGGCGGCGGCCGATGTCCTGCGCCAGGGTGCGCACGTACGTCCCCTTGCTGCAATGGACCCGCAGCTGCGCGGTCCTGCCGTTGCAGGCCAGCAGTTCGAGCGCATGGATGGTGATCCGGCGCGGCGGGCGATCCAGCTCGATGCCCTGGCGCGCGTATTCGTACAAGGGCTTGCCGTCGCGTTTGAGTGCCGACACCATCGGCGGGATCTGATCGATCTCGCCACGGAATTCTGCCAGCACCGCTTCCAGCGCATCGTCCGGGACGTCCGCAAAATCGGCCGGCGCCCGCGCCACCACGTGCCCGGTCAGGTCGCCGCTGTCGGTTTCCTCGCCGAAGGTCAGCGTGGCCTCGTAGATTTTGTCGGCTTCCAGCATGGCCGCCGAAATCTTGGTCGCCCGGCCGAAGCAGCAGACGAGCAGGCCCGTGGCGAACGGGTCGAGCGTACCCGTGTGCCCCGCCTTGCGGGCATCCACGGTGCGTTTGGCGCGCTGCAGCGCATGGTTGCTGGACAGGCCCTCGGGTTTGTCCAGCAACAGGACACCGTCGAGCAACTGCCCGCGTCGGGAAGCCATCGTTCAATCCGTTTAGATGAGTGACGACCGCCCTGTCAGGGCTGGCCGTCCGGGTCTTCGAGCTCGGGAATTTCCGATGCGCCCGCCTGGGGACGATTGGCCCGATCAATCAGTTGGGTGAGTTCGATCCCACGCGCCAGCTGCACGTCGTGCACGAATCGCAGCGTGGGGACCGTGTGAATATGCAGCAGCTTGAAGAGCTGCGAGTGCAGCCAGCCGGCCTTTTCGTTCAGGGCCTGGGCTGCGGCGTCGGGTTCGGCACCCAGCACCGTGAAATACACTTTGGCATGCGCATAATCGGCCGACAGATCGACGCCGGTCAGCGTGATCAGGCCCGCGCGCGCCACATCGAGCTCGCGCTGCACCAGGGCCGCCAGATCCTGCTGGATCTGATCGGCCAGGCGCGTATTGCGGCCGGGATTCGGTTTGGATTTATGACGACCCATGATTCAAGCCACGCCATCAGAGCGAGCGGGCGATTTCCTTGATTTCGAAGACTTCGAGCTGATCACCGATCTGGATGTCGTTGTTGCCCCGCAGCGTGATACCGCAATCAAAGCCGGACTTGACTTCCTTGACGTCGTCCTTGAAGCGACGCAGAGACTCCAGGTGGCCGGACCAGTGAACGACGTGATTGCGCAACAGGCGGACCTGCGAATCGCGTTTGACCACCCCTTCGAGGACCATACAACCTGCAATGTTGCCCACCTTGGAGACCGTGAAGATCTCGCGGATTTCCACCATGCCGATGACTTCTTCGCGCTTTTCCGGCGCGAGCATGCCCGACAACGCATTCTTCACGTCGTCGATCGCGTCATAGATGATGTTGTAGTAACGCAGATCGATGTCGTTGGTCTCGGCGAGTTTCTTGGCGGACTGGTCCGCACGCACGTTGAAACCGATGACGACCGCACCCGATGCGATCGCCAGATTGACGTCGCTTTCGGAGATGCCGCCCACTGCGGCGTGTACCACCTGCACCCGGACTTCGTCTGTGGACAGTTTGAGCAGGGACTGCACCAGGGCTTCCTGAGAGCCCTGCACGTCGGTCTTGACGATCAACGGCAGCGTGCGCACACCCTCGCCCAGGTTGTCGAACATGGATTCGAGCTTGGCGGCCTGCTGGCGGGCGAGCTTCACGTCGCGGAACTTGCCTTGGCGGAACAAGGCGATTTCGCGGGCCTTGCGCTCATCCGTCAGGACCATGACCTCATCACCGGCGGCCGGAACCTCGGTCAGGCCCTGGATCTCGACCGGCGTCGAAGGACCGGCTTCGTTGGTCGGCTTGCCGGTGTCGTTCAGCATCGCGCGCACCTTGCCGAAGGCCGCGCCGGCCAGCACCGCGTCGCCGCGATGCAGGGTGCCGCTTTGCACCAGAATCGTGGCCACAGGACCACGGCCCTTGTCCAGCCGGGCTTCGATGACGATGCCCTTGGCGGGTGCGTCGACCGGCGCCTTCAGTTCCAGGATCTCGGCCTGCAACAGCACGTTTTCCAGCAGTTCGTCGATCCCCTGGCCGGTCTTCGCGGACACAGAGATGAAGGGCACGTCGCCGCCGTATTCCTCGGGAACGACTTCCTCGGCAACCAGTTCCTGCTTGACGCGTTCCGGGTTGGCTTCGGGCTTGTCGATCTTGTTGATCGCGACCACCAGCGGCACATTGGCCGCCTTGGCGTGGTGGATGGCCTCGCGCGTCTGGGGCATGACGCCGTCGTCAGCCGCGACCACCAGAATGACGATGTCGGTCGCCTGCGCACCGCGCGCCCGCATGGCCGTAAAGGCCTCGTGGCCCGGGGTATCCAGGAAGGCCACCATGCCGCGGCTGGTCTTGACGCTATAGGCCCCGATATGCTGAGTGATGCCGCCCGCCTCGCCGGTGGCGACCTTGGTGCGGCGGATGTAGTCCAGCAGCGAGGTCTTGCCGTGATCGACGTGGCCCATGACCGTGACGACCGGCGCGCGCGGCAAGGCTTCCGCCTCGGTGATCTCGGTATCGGCCAGGAAGGCTTCGGGGTCGTCGAGTTTGGCCGCAATTGCCTTGTGGCCAAGTTCCTCGACCACGATCATCGCCGTTTCCTGGTCCAGAATCTGGTTGATGGTGACCATCTGGCCCAGCTTCATCAACTGCTTGATGACCTCGGCGGCCTTGACGGACATCTTGTGCGCCAGATCGGCCACGGAGATGGTTTCCGGGACATGGACTTCGCGCGCGATGAACTCGGCCTGTTGCGGTTCCTGGTGGTGGTCCGCCTGACGGCGCCCTTGCCTGCGACCGCCCTTGCCGCCCCGGCCCTTGCCGCCGGCGCGCCAGGCTTCGCCCGCCCCCGCCGACAGCGTGTCGGCCTTGGAGGGCTGCTTCTTGCGGCCATCGTTGGACCAACTGGACGAAACGTCGGCGGTCTTGATGACCTTCTTGCCTTCGGTTTCCTTTTTTGGCGCAGGCTTGCCTGCGGGCTTGTGCAGCGTCTTGGCGGCGGCGGGCTCTTCTGTTTCGGGAGCGCGCAGGACCTTGCGGGGCTGACGCATCATCTCGCGCAAAGCGGCGGCTTCGGCTTCGGCGGCACGGCGAGCCTGCTCGCGGTCCGAGTCGGCCGGCGCACGACGCGCTTTGCCTGGCGTCGCGGCGGGTGCCGCGACGGGCATCGTCGTGTCATGACGGGCAGCAGCCTGACGCGGCGATCCCGCATCGGAGCGCGCATGTGAATGTGTGGAGGGGACAGACGTCTTGGCAGGCGCGGCCTGCGACTCGACGACAGGGGTTTCGCTCACGATTTCCTGCTTGATCTCAATGGACGGTGTGTCCGACCCGGTCGCGGACTGGACAGCCTCGGGGGCGGCTTCGGCCTGTGCGGCGGCAGCCTGGACGGGTGCTTCCACCACGGGAGCCGCAGCCGGCTGACTGACCGGAGCCTCCGGTGACGCGGCTTGCGCCTCGGCAATGGCATGGTCTTCCATCGGCGCAGCAGCGGCCAGCGGCTCTGGGGTGACGGGCGCAGTCACCGGGGGCACTACCGGTTCCGGCACAGACTGCGCCGCCGCGACGGACGGTTCGAGGGCGGCAGGTTGCTGCGCCGCGATGGCCTGGGCGGCTTCGGCACGCGCCGGTTCCACCAGATCGGCGCGATCGCGCTTGACCAGGACCCGCTTCTTGCGGACCTCGACCTGAATGGTACGCGAGCGCCCGGAGCTGTCGGCCTGATGAATCTCGGAGGTCTTGCGACGCGTCAGCACGACCTTCTTGCCCGAGTCGGAGCCATGCGAACGCCGCAGGGACTCCAGCAAGGCGCTTTTGTCTGCTTCGGTCACGTCCGCGTTCACCGAATCGATCTGGACACCGGCCGAGCGGAAATGATCCAGCAGGACGTTGGCGGGCATGTTCAGTTCTTCGGCGAATTGGGCGACGGTGTTACTCGGCATTCGACTCTCTCTTTGACTACGTTAAGGGGCGGTATGGAACGATGCGACAAAGCAATCAGGCTTTGTCGTCCTCGAACCAGTGGGCCCGCGCCTGCATGATCATGTCGCTGGCGGTTTCCTCGGACAGACCGGTCAATTCGGCCAGCTCGTCGGCCGCCAGCTCGGCCAGATCATCCAGTGTGGTGATGTCGTTCTCGGCGAGCTTGGCGACCAGTGACGCGTCCATGCCCTGGATCTCCAGCAAGTCGCGGGCGGTCTGCACGCGTTCTTCCTTAGCGATTGCCTCGGTGAGCAAGGCATTACGTGCACGGGTGCGCAGCTCGTTGACGGTTTCCTCGTCGAATGCCTCGATGTCCAGCAGTTCCTGCAAGGGCACGTAGGCGACTTCCTCGAGCCCGGTGAAGCCCTCGTCGATCAGGATGTCGGCGACTTCCTCGTCCACGTCCAGCTTCGTAATGAAGGTATGACGCAGGGCGGCGCGCTCGGTATCCTGCCGATTCTGACTTTCCTCGGGCGTCATGATGTTGATCTGCCACCCCGTCAGTTCGGACGCGAGCCGCACATTCTGGCCCCGCGCACCGATCGCCTTGGGGAGGTTTTCCTCATCCACCACCACATCCATGGCGTGCTTGTCCTCGTCCACCAGGATGGATTCGACGTGCGCAGGCGCCAGGGCGCCGATCACGAATTCGGCGGGGTCATCGGCCCAGAGGACGATATCGACCTGTTCGCCGCCGAGTTCGTTACGCACGGCCGTCACGCGGGACCCCCGCATGCCGACGCATGTGCCGATCGGATCGATCCGCTTATCGTACGCCACGACAGCGATTTTGGCACGCACGCCGGGGTCGCGCGCAGCGGCCTTGATTTCGAGCAGACCCTGTTCGATTTCCGGCACTTCGTTTTCGAAGAGTTCACGGATGAAATCGGGTGCGGTGCGCGACAGGATGACCTGCTGGCCACGCGCGGCATGATCGACCTTCAGGACCCAGGCGCGCACACGGTCGCCCGAGCGGATGTTTTCCTTCGGGATCATCTCGGTACGCGGCAAGCGGGCTTCGACCTTGCCGATCTCGATGATCGCATCGCCCTTGTCCAGGCGTTTGACCGTGCCGGAGACGATGCTTTCCCCCCGATCGAGGAAGTCGTTGAGCACCTGTTCGCGTTCCGCATCGCGGATCTTCTGCAGAATCGCCTGCTTGGCCGCCTGTGCACCGATGCGACCGAATTCGATGGGCTCGAGCGGCTCTTCGATGTATTCGCCGACCTCGATGCCGGGGACGATGTCCTGGGCATCCGTGTACAGTTCCTGCGCATCGGGTTCCTGCAGGCCCGCCTCGTCGGGCACCACCAGCCAACGGCGAAAGCCTTCATGTTCGCCGGTCTGACGGTCGATGGCCACGCGAATGTCCACGTCTTCCTTGAAGCGCTTTTTCATGGCCGAGGCCAGCGCGCTTTCGAGCGCGCCGAACACCACTTCGCGTTCGACGTTTTTTTCACGCGCCAGGGCGTCGACCAATAGAAGAATTTCGCGACTCATCGCTTCTTACCCTTGAAATCGAGAACAGGATCCAGGTGAGCCCGATCCACATCGTCAAAAGAAAACGGCAGGGTCCGCAGCGCCCCGGTCTGGTTTTCGTATTCCAGACTGAGGGCGGGGGGTTCCTGTTCCGTCACGTGCAACGTCCCGGTAAAGACCTTGCGGGATTCGACCGGCTCATGGAGACGCAGTTCGATCCGCTGACCGGCAAAGCGGACATAATCGGCCAGGCGGCGCAGCGGCCGGTTCACGCCCGGCGAGCTCACCTCCAGTCGCTTGTAATCGATGTTTTCGACCTCGAAGACATGCGACAACTGGCGCGAGACCTGCTCGCAGTCTTCGATGCGCACCCCTTCGGGGCGATCGATCACCACACGCAAAACCCCAAGAGGCGCGCGTTCCACATCGACCAGTTCAACACCAAAACCCAGCAGAGCCTGCTGGGTGACCGCAAATATGTCCGCCATAAAATCCAAAAAAAAGGGGCTGTCCCGCAGCCCTCTGTTGGCCTCGGCATTCCCCGAGGTGAATTCAGGAACCGCCGAAAATTCTGATCGCAGCATTGCAACTGGCCAAAAGACCAGCCGCACGCGCCACAGACCAGTCGCACTTTCGTGCGCGGGATTTCCGGTGGACACAGCACAAAGATGCTGTAAAGCCTTAGATTATAACAGCATTCACTGTCGTAAAGGGCCTTTTCCTGACTTTCGAAATCAGAGAAATCCGATCAACGCCCCCGCCCCAGGCGGCCCAACTGGGACTCATGCGCATGCGCGCCCTGAGGCTGGTGTTCACCGCCGCCCTGCTTGCGCGGCTTGGCCGAACGACGGTCGGCCTTCGGAGCTGCGGGCTGGCCGGATTTCGGCGCACGGGAACGGGCGGACTCTCCGGCGGGACGATCGTGCCCCTTTCCGGCATGATCATTGCCAGCGCGCCCCTTGCCGCCGCGGCCCTTTCCGGCATGTCCCTCGGCGACCTGTCCGCCCATATCCTGCGCCTGGGATCCCTCTGGGGCTGGCTTGCGCGGCCTGCCCGTGCGCGGCGACTCAGCCGCCTTGGGCGGCCTGGCCGACCGGGCCGGCTTTGCCGTCCCACGACCGGGCTTCGACGCGGGACGCGCCCTACCACCGTCCGGATGCCCGTTTGCAAGCCCACCACTGATCAACAGACCCGTCGTGAATGGGTCGATGGCGCTTTTGCGCCCCCCGGAGACACGGCCGCGCCGATTCAGACGTGCGCCATTCTGGCCATTCTGACCCGGCGTCCCGAACCCCGGCGGCAAGGCGCTGGCATGCGACAGCGGCTGGCGCTCGACCTGATCCTCATCTTCATCGCCCGCGGCGCGAATCAACCCCAACTGCACCATCAGCGCCCCGACCAGCGGGGAATCCAGCTCTTCCCACCGGCCACGCCGCAGATTGGTCGGCAGGATCACATCGCCAAAGCGTGTGCGGATCAGCCGACTGACGGCGACCCCCGCCGCCTGAAACATGCGCCGGACCTCTCGGTTACGGCCTTCCGACAGCGTGACCCGATACCACCGGTTGCTACCCTCGCCGCCCAGATAATCGAGCGAATTGAACTGCGCCGGACCGTCGTCCAACTGGATGCCGGAGGTCAGTTCAGCCTGCTTCGGCTCGTCCAGGTCGCCCAGCACCCGCACAGCGTATTCGCGCTCGGAACCGTAACGGGGATGCGATAGACGGTTGGCCAGTTCGCCCGACGTCGTCAGGATCAACAGGCCTTCGGTATTCAAATCAAGACGCCCCACCGACAGCCATTTGCCACTGCGGATGCGCGGCAGACGCGCAAACACCGTCGCACGCCCTTCCGGGTCGTCATGGCTGACGATTTCACCGGCCGGCTTGTGATACAGGATCACACGCGGCAATTTCCCGGCCCTCGGCCGCGACACCAGCCGCCCATTGACGCGCACCTGATCATCGGGGCCGACGCGCTGGCCCACATGCGCGGGCTCGCCATTGACCGAGACCCGGCCGGCAACGATGAGTTCTTCCATGTCACGGCGCGACCCGACACCCGCCTCGGCCAGCACCTTATGCAGCTTGGGCATCAGCGCGTCGCTATTCAGGTAGCGATCCAGGCGCTGAGCGGTCGCATGGGTTTTGCTCAGGTAGGACAGCGCCCGGTCGGCCTCCTCGGCGGATCCGGCATCCGGCACCGGTGAATCGTCAGCCGGTTTGGCTGCGGCCGTTTCATCCCCACGACGGCGACGAAACGGCGTGCGCAGCTTGCGACCACCCCGAGCGCGGCCTGGCGCGGTGCGGGCTTCCGAATCAGTTGGCTGCGCGCCCGCCAGACTGTCGCTTGCGGGTTGTGGCTTCGTTTCGAGTTCTGCTGTCATGGGGTTCAATGACTCCTTCACATAATTCCAATATTGAGTGGTGCACGGCTCAAGGTCCGTTTTGCGCGATATCCGGCGCCTGCCCGAGACGATCACCGGTCGCGTCGGACACAGGTTCGGCCGCGCCCGATGCCGGTTCCGCATCCGGCTCGACTAAAACGCCATCTTCGGTCCGGCCCGTGTTCGCTGACGCAAACGGCAGGGTTTCCAGCATCTGTTCCGATTCCGCCGAATCGAGCTCAGGCAATTCGTCGAGCGCCTTCAGACCCAGATCCTCCAGGAATCGGCGCGTCGTTCCCAGCAAAGCCGGGCGACCTGGCGCATCGCGATAACCCAGCACTTCGATCCAGCCCCGGTCTTCCAGGGTGCGGATGATCTGCGCCGACACGGTAACCCCGCGCACGTCCTCGATGTCGCCTCGCGTCACGGGCTGGCGCCAGGCAATGATCGCCAGGGTTTCCAGAACGGCGCGAGAGTATCGGGGCGGTTTTTCCGGGCTCAGGCGCGCCAGGTAACGCTGCATGTCAGGGCGGCTCTGGAAGCGCCAGCCGTTAGCCAGCTGCACCAGTTCGAGCCCCCGTTCCTGCCAGTCCAGCTGCAGCGCAGCCAGATGACGGCGGATATCATCCCCGGAAATCGTATTTTCGAACAGGCTGCGCAACTGGGCCACCGGCAAAGGGGCGTCCGCGCACAATAACGCGGTTTCCAGTACTCGCAGGATTTCCGTTTCCGTCATTTTATCGTGAACTCCGAAGGTTTGCTTGCATTCTTGCTTGCATTATTTTCGCAGACTTGCTATAGTTATGTTCTTCAGACGCGGGGTGGAGCAGTCTGGTAGCTCGTCGGGCTCATAACCCGAAGGTCACAGGTTCAAATCCTGTTCCCGCAACCAATAAAATCAAGGGCTTACCGAATTTCGGTAAGCCCTTGTGCTTTCTAAATTCGGTTTTTGCTGCAATTTTGCTGCACTTGTCGCTACACCTGACTCCAACCACACATTCTGGAGCAGAACATGGCAAGCATCACAAAGCGCGGCTCGTATCAGTACCAAGCTACTATCCGCCGAAGCGGCTACCCGACACAAACAAAAACGTTCGAGACCAAGCGCGAAGCCGAAACCTGGTCGGCCACGGTCGAGTCGCAGATGGCCCGAAAAGTCTTTGTGGACCTTTCCGAGGCTGAGCGCACAACGTTCGGCGAAGCCTTGAAGCGCTATGAGCGCGAAGTCACCCCCACACACAAAGGCGCACCCGCAGAGCGCGCCAGGCTGCAGCAACTGCAAAAACATCCGCTTGCCCTACGCACCCTAGCCAGCCTGCGCAGCGTCGACTTCTCGACATACCGGGACGAGCGGCTGAAAGAGGTCGCCCCCAAGACAGTACATCTCGAATTATCGCTGATGTCGTCCGTCCTCGTTACCGCAAACAAGGACTGGTCCATCCCCATTAGCAACCCTATCGCGAACATCCGCAAGCCTAAGCTGCCTCCCGGACGAGAGCGCCGACTTGAGGACGACGAAGAGGCGCGACTGTTTGCCGCCACAAGTGACGCCCGTGCGTCGACACTGAGTACCTGCGTTATTCTGGCTATTGAAACGGGGATGCGCCGAGGGGAAATAGCACTGCTGACATGGAACCAAGTTGACTTCAAAAACAAAGTCATCCGGCTCGGCGCGGCAGACACCAAGAACGGCGAGCGACGTATCGTGCCACTCTCAGAGACCGCAGAAGAAGCCCTTCTCTCGCTGCCACGTCCGCTGCACGACGGGCGGCTCATGAGCTTTCACGACTCCAATGGGCTTGGCGCCGCATTTGCGAGGGCGTGTGAGCGCGCGGGCATTGAAGGGCTGCGCTTTCATGACCTGCGGCACGAAGCGGCCTCGCGGCTCTCCAAGAAAATGCCACCAACAACGCTTGCAAAAATCATGGGCTGGAAAACTTTGCAAATGGCCATGCGCTACTACAACCCGACTGCCGATGAACTGGTAGACGCCATCAGAAAGGTGGCCTGACGGCTGACTGCCTGCATCGGAAGAACGGCCCCAGTTGGGGCCGTTTGTTCAGAATCATTCAAGCCAAAAAGGGCAGCCACAGTCGCTGGCCCCCTTCTCCTTCATTCCCACACATCTCAAGCAGCCTAACCCCTTCAGGGATGAGCCGAGAGCTGCGCGAGCATGTTCGTCCACTCCTTCATGTAGGCGCTTTCGCCATCGCCGGTCGTGACCGCCCACTGCTCATACAAAAATAATACAAAACGCTGAACCTCGGTTGACGCACACTCCAGCCCAGCTGGTACCAACGGCCCCACGCGGGGGTCTTGCCGCATAAGCTCCAATGCCATTGCCACACGGTTGCGTCCCTGCTCTCCAGGCCACACAAGGTCTCGCATTCCTATGTTCCCCGCCATTAACAGGACAAGCATGACAGGCATTCGCAAGTAGGCTCCAATATTCTCCAGTGTCTGGCGTCGCGCACCAGCCAGCTTTGCATCCCCCCGTCGATACTGAACAAGACGTTGATATGAGATGCCCACCGCCCTTGCCAGCTCCGCCAGCGAGTGACCTCGCTTGGTAGCCTGTCGGAGCAACAGCTCAATGAGCGGCTCCTCAATGCGCACCGGTCGTTCAGATTTCATAACCTATCCATCCATATCCTTTCGCAGCACGGCGCTGCTTGCGACGTATAGCGACTGGGTGGATGCCGTACCTGCGAGTAGAGAAGCGGCTAACCGGGAGGCCTGCGGTCGGCATCAAGTCACAGATAGTTTTCTGAGTATTGCGTGTTTATGTGCGTTGCTGCGATAACAATCCATTCAAAATCGCACAGAAGCCGGACATGAACTCAAGAAGCAGCCCCACCGCTTTATCCATATCCCTGGCGCCGAGATTGATAGGCTCCAATTCGGACCAGCTGAAGCACGAGCATCTACTCCAGATTCGCGTCAAAACGCACCCGACCAACTTAAGCTGGAGCATCTTTGCATTAGGTCCTATGAGAAATATGGCAGATGCAAACTCGCTCGACCTTTGCCTCATCTATTCCGAGAGAAAAAAGCACCATTCGATATGCGTAGCAGCCGTAGACCCAAGTTCACTATATGAACAAAAAATCATCGAGATGCTCGCATGGGCATTTAGCTCAGGTAAAGAGGGCCTTCCTTGCGCAACACTAAACAACTGGAGAAGCATTCAGGTTTCACATTGCAGTAGTGTCAGCCCATGTCTGCCAAAATTAAAAATGAAGATAAAACGTCATAAAAACAGAATCAAGGCAACCACGCTCATCAGTGACACAACACAACGTTATGACGCTCAATATTCCGCAGATGCTCTTTGCATGTCACCAGGCAGAATGGTCATTGCCGCCCTGCTCGAGCAACTGCGGAGAATGGGATATTCTCTGCAGTTAATTACTCCACACGAAGAAGCAAAAGGACAGCCTCAAAACTGAGCGACCCATCACCCGGAAAACACTCCTCACCTCTTTGGTAACTGTCCCACGAAAAGCGTTTACCACTTTCCCATATAGAGCTCTACTTTATATGAAACTCTTTATATAAAGCTCTTTAAAAGAATAGCCTGATGCCGTGACACCCTCACAGCGCAAGCATCTACAGCCCTCCAACGTGGCAGATTGCACGGTCTGAAAAGCTCATTATGATTAAATAAAAATAATCCACATCATAATATTTCATCCCACAGAACAACTCACACGACTCAATTTAGTGAAAAAGCGAAGCCATGACAATTCCAGATGATTTCCCTCGCAGGAAAATAATGAGCTCAGTCGCCGGAAAGGCGCCAAAACTTGCAATCCGAAAAACAGCTGATAATCAGTATACTGATTATGTGGACGACACAGAGCACCTCCAAGCATACGAAAATGCAGAAGACCTCGCCCAACAGCTCAAAAAATACGGCCAACGCAAAGAACGAGAGCACCCCGAATGGACGCGAGAATTCAATTTATCCCGCATCCGAAAGGGCATAGAAAATAAAGTGCATAGCTCGGAGTGGAATATTACGCCCGATGAGAAACAGTGGATTATGGAACGCCTCGCACAGCTGCTTAATGAGTCGTCTAAGGACGACCCCGCACCATCTGAGAGTATGACGAAGCTACGGCCAAAATAAGTGACCAACCGTGGGGTCAGAAAAATGACCGCATAGTCAGCGGTCATTTTTTGGCTAACACAAGGCCTGCGGCGTGCTTTGCTATAAGTCTTCGTTTCGAAGAATCAGCACTTGTCCGCTGCGACAACAGATTTCTTTAAACCATCCAAGGCTCCTTCGTCACAACCAAAATTTTTCCACGCCGTCGGTCATAGGAGGCCAGCAGTCCCGCAGTGTGAAGCACCTTCATCGCGACAGTGATTTCGCGACCGAACTGAACAGGCTCCCGCTGCCAAATCGCGCTTAACGCGGATATGTAATACACATGGGTGCGGCACGCACGAAACAAGTCTATCAGCGCAGTCGAAAAACCATCTGGTAATGGCAAACGGGAAGGTAGCGGAATACGAGTCGAGCCCCTCCACCATAAGACTTCTGCGAAGGCAGGCGACATCTGAATTTCCATCCGCCCCTTGTCTACGGACACTGAGCGAAGAAACGTGAACCGGTTTCGGCCATCGTGTGCATAACGCTTGATATTCACTTGGGCACGAGAAAGATGCGTCAAGGAGCGCTTTAGCGCGGCCACGTTTCTCGAGCAAGCGGACCGCCCAATAAATTCAAGAAACTCCGCCGGATTAATGACCATAGTAGCGTCGTTTTTTTGGCCCGATGCCCTTGAAATCAGCCCAAGCAAAACCCGCTTATGGTATTGATTCAATCGAGGCCCACTCAAGGTCACGCACTGCTCACGCAATTTAACGTCAACGCTTTCCCAATCATAGATTGGGTACGATTCTGAGACATCATCATCACATAATGCCGTCGAAAGCCCAAAGAACCCAGAGCGCAAAAACTCAGACGGCAACATCGAAAATTTTTCTGAGACTACCGGGAAGGTGTCTTCCATGCAGTTCCCGGGCGATGTAATACGCGAAATCGCACCACCTGATGTCATCGGCAAAAGATGTATATGTGACATGCAACCCCTAAAACCATCTCAACAAACAGACAAGGGTGTAGTCACTTGACTTTATAGCCGTGAGAATGAGTCTTTTAAGAGCTCGGCCATCCTTTGACTCCCGTCGCCACTACTTAACCAAGCGTAATGGTCCTCAACGGTTGTCTCCTTATCATTCAGGACCTGGGCCGCAGTCTTCACATCGCCGCCCGGGGCCTTCATTATTGCCGTCGCGACGATATGACGGAATGCGTGTGGTCCAATACCATCCGACCTCCACAAATACTTCCGAGTCAATCTGAAAATTGTGCGCCCTATGTCCATATATGGCAAATGAACGTGCTGCCCAGTCGTGCGAGCGCGGGTCGCCGCCCGACCACCATTCAAAGTGAGGATGACGAGGTCGCTTGGTGCACGCTGCAGTACAGGCCGGAATTTGAATAGATAGCGTTCCAAGTCGGGCCAAACAGCCGGATGAACCGGTGCGTGATAGTCCCTTATTGAAGCCGTTGATGCGCGGTTTTTCAGCAGGCGCTTCGGAATATATATCCACCAAGAGCCGTCATCGCGCTGATATAAAACGCCATCCTTGTCTGAACCTTTATTACCCTTTTCTCCATGCCATTGCAAACAAGCAAGGTTCCGCAAGCGAATGGGATTTGATAGCAAGAGCTCTACGACGAATAAATCTCGGGCCCACACCGCCTGCGCCCTCAAACTGCGGCCAATGGGCCTGTCTGCACGCATCCTAGCAACCATATCCGCCATGTATTGCATGGGCTCTTGTGAGTGCACAAGCGTAGAAATTGGGTCAAACGGGTCGCGACCTGCAGCCATCTCTGGTTGATATATCCGAGCCAGCTGGCCTGCATGTTTGTGTTGCTGTTCGCACAGGGCCCTCCAGTCGCGACTATGGTAGACCTTGGGCAAGGTTCCCATCAGTTGGGGGATTTGGTAAAGGTAGCCGTCCCCAGGCCGACACAGCCAGCGCACCATAGCGAGGAACTCCCCAGCCGTACGTGTGTGTTTGCCACCTGCCCGGACCTTCATCCAATCCAGGAATTTCTCTATAAACCCTGGCACAGCAAACCAAGCAAGAGTCTGAGCAGCAGTAATTGGAATACCGCCGCCGCCAGCCTCTGCCGGCAAGGAAAGCCAACCCAGATAGCTTGCCGTTCGCGCCCAGCCCATCCTCGCTGATGGCACTTCCTTCCCATCTAGAAAAGTCCACCAATTTCCACTCGTTTCACGTGCAGCCGCGAGCGGGGCAAAGGTCCAACGACCGTTGCCGCTGCGTTCCAGGAGCGGCACTGCTGCTGTCTTGTACTCAAGCAGTGCCCGCCACTGTTCAGTCAGTGCAGAGTCACGGGGCACTCGAAGCCAGTAACTTTCTTTGCTGCGACGGGCCAGACTCACACGATAGTCAATCGTGGCAGCATTTCCGACTCGCTGCTCAATATGTTTACCGTCCTGAAAGCCGGCTAACAGCACCAAGCTCTCTCGTTCCAATCCAAAAAAAGATTCAAGCCGTCGCAGGTGGCATATGCTGCTAATGCGAGGCCACTTACCATTTCTCCATCCGAATAACATATCCGGCGGTATCGCACACTGCTTGGCCACTCTCTTTATGGGATGTGCGCCTAGGACTTCTTTAATCCTCTTGTGGAAGGGCGAAATATCGGCACCAGCAATCGTCAATTGCGTATCAAATACCACAACAGCCTTCTTAAACGCCATTAACGCAGAACGTGTGTTGCCAATCGAGCGTTCCGAACGTCCTTCGCGACGCAACTCAGCAACCAAGGTCTCAATAGCTGCTCCATGACCGGCGCGAAACTCTTCGCCCACGACATCCTGTTCATGTAGGCGGTTCGCCCGTAAAAATAAATTCAGTGCTGTCAACCGATTAGCGACAGTCTGCTTGCTGACAATCGACAACTGAGCATTTCGTCGCTGTTCATCACGCAGATATTCATAGGTCAGGGAGGATGGGGTAAGCATTTTCTTCCGATATGTCTCCCCCCCTTTTTGCCGCGTCTGCGAAGCAAGTAAAGACGACGGAACGAAGTACCTGCAGGATTCATAACCACCTGATTTATCAGATGATTCGCAGTCGTTAGTCGCACCGCCCTTTTGGTTACAGGACGGTGGATATGCAGGTATCGGATTTCGCTCGAAAAATGGGGAAGACAAGGAGTGTCTTCGCCCTTCGTATAGCGACAGGCGGCTCACAACCGCAGCACCGGCAGCGAACTAACGCCAAGCAAGCCTGCCTCGCAGCAGGTATCCTCGGGGGCATACAGCTGCGGGGATACAATGCGACAGCCCCCCACATCATGTGAAACAATGTAACAAACCGCCTTTTCTGCAGTGATACGCAACTGCAGAAAAGAGACCTGAGGATTCGTCACCCATGCTGTTGATTGCTCCAGGAGCCCGTGCAGTTATCCGCGATGAAGAATGGTTGGTCCGTCGGGTCGACCCGACCGCCGATGGCGGTCACTTGCTGACATGCGATGGGGTATCAGAACTCGTGCGGGGGCGCACGGCACTCTTTCTGAGCAAGCTAGAAGACCAGATAGACATCCTGGACCCGGCGGACACCGAGTTGGTCACGGATGACAGCCCCACCTACAACGCATTCATCCTGTACCTGGAAAGCCTGCGTCGACGTAGCGTACCCAATGATGAGCGCATCCATCTGGGCCACAAGGGCGTCATGGACCTCATGCCCTATCAGTTGGACCCCGCGCTGCAGGCACTGCACCAGCCTCGCGCCCGGATTCTGATTGCCGATGCGGTGGGGCTGGGCAAAACGCTGGAAGCAGGCATTCTGGCCACCGAGCTGATTCAGCGGGGGCGTGGCAAACGCATCTTGGTCGTGACGACCAAGGCCATGCTGACCCAATTTCAGAAAGAGTGGTGGAGCCGCTTTTCCATACCGCTCGTCCGCCTGGACTCAGTTGGACTAGCCAGGGTACGCAATCGCATTCCGGCCAACCACAACCCCTTCAATTACTTTGACCGCAGCATCATTTCCATCGACACGCTCAAGAGCAATCTGGAATACCGCAATTATCTTGAAAGCGCCTGGTGGGACATCATTGTCATCGACGAATGCCACAACGTCGCAGCCCGCGCCGGTGAATCGTCCTTGTCGCGTCGCGCTCGCCTGGCCCGATTGCTGGCAACGCGCTCTGACACCCTGATGCTGCTGTCAGCCACCCCGCACGACGGCTCGGCGCGCAGCTTTGCGTCACTCATGAGCCTACTGGACCCCACCGCGATTTCAGACCCGGACGACTACACGCCCGAAGACTTTCGCAGCAAAGGGCTGGTGATTCGGCGCTTCAAAAAGGACATTCGTGACCAATTGGCCGGGGAAATCAAAGAGCGACTGACGACACGATTGCATGCGCAGGCCAGTGCCGCCGAGGAAGCTGTCTACCAAGCCCTGCTGGCGGTCCCCTTTACCCAGCGCGGCCAGCACACCCCCGGGAAACCCGCAGAACTGCAGCGGGTCGGACTGCAAAAAACCCTGTTTTCCAGCCCGGCTGCTGCCTTGGCATCCACGCAAAACCGCATTTCACGGCTGGAGGCCAAGTCAGCCGCAACCCCGGACGAACAGGCCGAAGTAGCTGCTCTGCGTGAATTGCAAGCGACCCTGCACCCCCTGGTAGATGACTCCAACGCCACCCAGTTCAGCAAATACCAGCGCCTGCTGGCCCAGCTACGCTCCGATTCATTCGGCTGGAATCTCTCCGATGCCAAAGACCGCCTAGTCATCTTTTCCGAACGCATCGAGACCTTGCATTGGCTGCGTGACCAACTGCGCCGTGACCTGAAACTCAAAGACAGCCAAATCGAGGTCATGCACGGCCAGATGGCTGACACCGAGCAGCAGGCCTTGGTTGAACGCTTCGGGCGCCTGAGCGACCCCGTCCGGGTGCTGCTGTGCTCGGACGTGGCCAGCGAAGGCCTGAACCTGCACTACTTCTGCCATCGACTGGTGCACTTTGACCTGCCTTGGTCGCTGATGGTGTTCCAGCAGCGTAATGGCCGTGTGGACCGCTACGGACAGGAACACCAGCCGCAGGTGGTGTATCTCTTTACAGACACGGTCAACGAAAAAGTCAGGGGCGACCTGCGCATCCTGGAAATCCTGGAAACCAAGGACGAACAAGCCTTGCTCAACCTGGGAGACCCGTCCGCCTTTTTGAATGTGTACGACCCGGACAAAGAAGTCGAGAAGGTCACCAACTATATGGCGAGCGGCCTGAGCCCGGAGCAGGTGCAGGCCGACCTGGACGCCACGGCCAGCGATGACGAACGCAATGAAGGCGACTGGTTGATGCAATTATTCGGAGCAGACCCTGGCACGGACCAGCCCTCCTCATCCAATGAACAGTCCTCTGACATCAGCGCGCCGTCGACTGTATTGTTTTCCAGCGACTATGACTACGCCCGCACGGCACTGTCCCTGCTGAACCAGGACCAGCCCCTGTGCCAATGGTCAGCCGAAGATGCCGAACACATCATTGCCCTGACGGCACCATTGGACTTGCAGGAACGCCTGCGTCAGCTTCCCCGGGAGGTCCAGGCCACCAATGACCATTACGCACTATGCGCAGACCCCGAGCGTATCGCCCAGGCCATCGAAACAGCACGGCAAGCCCAGGCAGAAGACGACACCTGGCCGCAACTGCATTACTTATGGCCCCAACACCCCATCATGGAATGGCTGGGCGAGCGCGTACTGACGCATTTTGGCCGACACAAAGCCCCGGTCTTGCAAAGCCATCGTCTGCAGACTAATGAACAGGCCTTCATCCTGATGAGCCTGGTGCCCAACCGCAAAGGCCAGCCCCTGCTGGTGGAATGGCAGGTTGCTCATCGCCAGGGTACGGCCCCCTTCACGCTGGAGTCCTTTGATACCTTCGCTGCACGCGCCGGCATTCAGGCCAAAGGCCTGCCCAATCGGGGCGACGGCCCAGCCCTCAGGACGGCCATGGCAGACTTGCAACGCGCCTTACCCACCGCCGTCGAAACCATGCACGCCTACATGCTGGACCGGCAAGCTACCTTTGCGGCAGACCTGGAGCAGCGACTCAGCAACACACTGACCGAGTTGCAAGCACTACAGGACCGGCAGGTCCAGCAACTGCAACTCAGCCTGGAAAAGCAACTGGAGACCGTGCGTCGGGGCCGCTTTGAACAGCGCAAGCAACAAATCACACGCATCTTCGACGATTACCGGCTATGGGTACACGATACCCTCTCGACCGAACCACAGCCCTGGATTCAGGTCATCGCCGCCCTGTGCCACCCCCAAGCCACTCTGGAGGCCTGACCATGCCCACGCTCGACGCTGTTCAGACCTTTGCCGGCATCACCAACGAAAACGAATTCTATAGCCATCACTATCTGGCCGAAGTGTTCAAGGGTGACATCAAGAACACCCTGGATGCCTGGGATGAGGACGAGGCTCAGCATCCAGGCCAGAACGCACACCGCGCTCCCTATAAACGGCTGCAAGCCTGGGCGCAAAAATGGTTCAGCCTGCGCAGCCAAATCGCCCAGACCAGCGACGCACACAAACGTTGGGTGCTATTCACGGATATCCAGGCCGGTCTGCTCGATGCACTGGGATATGCCGCCCCGCCGGCCCGACCCACATGCGAACCACTGGTAGCCGGCTTGCCCATCCCGGTGTGGGCGCTGTCCCTGCCCGGCCTGGTCCTGATTCCGGCCTATCGCCCTGGGGCCGAAGACGACGACCTGCTGGACCAGACCCTGGCCAGCATGCTGTATGGCGACATCCCTATCCCTCCGGCACTGCAGGGCAAGCCTTGGGCCGAACTGTTATCCGATGCCGTCTTTGCCGGTGACGCCCCGCCACGCTATGTGCTGCTGGCGGGCCTGGACGAGTGGCTATTGATAGACCGCTACAAATGGCCCAACAACCGGGCCCTGCGGTTTGACTGGGCCGAAATCCTGGACCGCAAGGACGTCGACACGCTCAAGGCCTGCGCGGTCTTGTTGCATCAAAATTGCCTGGCCCCTGCCGATGGCGCGGCCCTGCTGCAATCACTGGATGAACAAGCGCACAAGCACGCCTTCGGTGTCAGCGAAGACCTGAAATATGCCCTGCGTGAGGCCATCGAGCTCCTGGGCGACGAAGCCGCCCGGCAATTGCGCCAGCAGGCGGCAGAATCCAAAAAGGGGTTCTTCAGCGGCAAGGACCAGCTGGACGCCGACGAACTAAGCATGGAATGCCTGCGCCTGGTGTACCGGCTGCTATTCATGTTCTACATCGAAGCCCGCCCAGAACTGGCGTATGTGCCGATTGCCAAAAGCGAGGTCTACCAAAAAGGCTACAGCCTGGAAAGCCTGCGTGACCTGGAACTACAGCCGCTGTCCACCCCCAGTGCGCGGGATGGGCGATATTTCGATACCACCTTGCGCCGTCTGTTTTCGCTGGTGGCCCAAGGGTGTGGCCTGAAAGAACCCCGGCAACACGAACTGGGTTCCAGCCTGACCGGCGCGCGCGAAGTCTTTGCCTTGGCCCCACTGGATAGCCGACTGTTCGATGACGACACCCTGCCGCTGCTGAGCAAGGTACATTTCCCCAACCATATCTGGCAACGCATCATCCGTCTGATGTCCTTGTCGCAGGGCCAGGGGCGCGGCAGGCGCCGGGGCCGCGTCAGCTATCAACTGCTGTCCATCAACCAGTTGGGGGCCGTCTACGAGGCTCTGCTCAGTTACCGAGGGTTCTTTGCAACCGAGGAACTGTACGAAGTGCAGCCTGCTGCGAAAAAATCCCAATCAAGCAACGAAAGCAACGATGACGAAGGCGACGACGATATCGACGCACCCGAATCCAGCGACACGGACACCGGTGCATCCGCCGCATCGGGGGACCTGCTGGATAACGCCTGGTTTGTACCCGCCAGCCGGTTGGGCGACTACAAAGAAAGCGAACGCGTCTATGACCGCAACGAGGCCGGCCATCTGGTGCTGCGCAAGCATGCCCGCGGCAGCTTTATTTACCGCCTGGCGGGTCGCGACCGGCAAAAGAGCGCCAGCTACTACACCCCGCAAGTCCTGACGCAGTGCCTGGTCAAATATGCGTTGAAAGAACTATTGGCAGGCGGTCGCGTCCAACAGGCGGACGACATTCTGAGCCTGACGGTATGCGAGCCCGCCATGGGCAGTGCAGCGTTCTTGAACGAAGCCGTCAACCAACTGGCCGAAACCTATCTGGAACGCAAACAGGCCGAACTAGGCCGCCGCATCCCCCACGAAGACTACCCACACGAACTGCAAAAGGTGCGCATGTATCTGGCCGACCGCAATGTCTATGGCGTCGACCTGAACCCGGTGGCCGTGGAACTGGCGGAGGTTTCATTGTGGCTGAATGCCATTTACGGCGAAACGGATGCCCAGGGTCAGCCGCAGCCTGCACGGGTCCCCTGGTTCGGCTACCAACTGTTTACCGGCAACAGCCTGGTCGGGGCACGCCACCAGGTCTATCGCGCCACCAGCCTGAAAAAAACAGCCAGACCCGCCTGGCACCAGGAACCACCTCGCCCTGTCCGCACGGCTCAAGCCCGTCAGGCAGATGAAATCTGGCATTTCCTGCTGCCCGACCCCGGCATGGCCAACTACACCGACAATGCAGCCAAAGCCCTGTATCCAGATGATTTTTCCCGCATCAAGACCTGGCGCAAAGCCTTTTGCGCACCGCTGGAGGACTACGAAATCACCCGGCTGCAGCAGCTCAGTACCCAAGTCGAGGCCCTGTGGCAGCAACATGCCCAGGCCCTGGCACGCGACCGTCACCGCACCGAAGACACGCTGGCCATCTGGCCCGAGTGCGAGGCAGACGATACGGACGCAGAGCAGCGCATCAGCCGCACCCAGAAAGAAGCCATCCGCCGCCAGGGCCTGCTAAACGAAGACGGTGATTTGGCGACCCCCTTTCGTCGCCTGAAGCTGGTCATGGATTACTGGTGCGCCCTATGGTTCTGGCCGATTACCGCCAGTACACAGCTCCCCAGCCGGGAAGAATGGTGGATGGAACTGGGCGCCATCTTGGAAGGCAATGTGGTGGATATCATGCATCAGACGGGGCTGAACTTCACCGCCAACACCCCGCTGCCCCCCACAACCGGTACGACCGCGCCCACGGGGTTTGAAACCGTCCAGGCCCACCTGAGCGGTTTTGAGGTGCAGCCACCCCTGGTCGCCCAGCCCTCAGCCCAACTGCATGATGCATTGGGGCAGTTGCGCATCAGCAAGTTGCGCCAGAGCTTTCCTCGTATCGCCCAGGTGGAAGCCGTGAGCGAAGCGCGCCGTTTCATGCACTGGGAACTGTGCTTTGCCGACGTCTTGCTGCAAGGCGGTGGCTTCGACCTGATACTGGGGAACCCCCCCTGGCTAAAGGTGGAGTGGAACGAATCGGGCGTGCTGGGGGAATACAACCCCATGTTTGCCGTGCGCAAAATCAGCGCAAGCGACCTAGTCAAACAGCGGGCCACTGCCTTTGCCGACTATCCCGGCTTGCAGGCAGCCTGGACCGATGAACTGCAGGAAGCCGCAGGCACACAGAATTTCCTGAATGCCGTCCAGAATTACCCTCTGCTACAAGGCATGAAAGCAAACCTATACAAATGCTTCATACCCCTAGCTTGGAGCCTGAACAGCCCCCAGGGTGCCACGGGACTGCTGCATCCCGAAGGACCCTATGAGGACCCGGACGGCGGCAATCTGCGTGAGGCTCTGTATGCACGTCTACGGCGGCACTTCCAGTTTGTGAATGAGTTGCAGCTGTTTGCAGAAGTTGACCACCATACCAAGTACAGCATCAATGTGTACGGCGCCAACCGTAACCCGTTGAACTTCCATCACATAGCCAATCTATTCACGCCCACAACAGTAGACACCAGCTACCAACACGGCGGAACTGACCCAGTCGGCGGCTATAAAAACACGCTCGGCCAGTGGAACACCAGCGGTCACCACGACCGCATCGTACACGTCGACGAGACGGCGCTGGCAACTTTTGCCCAACTGTACGACGAACCTGGAACCCCACCCCGCCTGGCACGTCTGCCCGCACTGCACGCCAGCGCCTTGAATCAGGTCCTGACCAAGCTGGCAGCCTACCCACACCGGTTAGCGGACTTAGGGAGCGAATATTTCAGTACGCAACACTGGAACGAGAAGCTCTCACGAGATAACGGCACCATCACCCGTCGCTCGTCCAGTGATGAGGGCTTTGCCGCATCCCCCGAAGACTGGGTCTTGTCTGGACCGCATTTTTTCCTGGCCAACCCATTTAACAAAACCCCACGCAAGGTCTGCACGGCCAACGGCCACTACGACGCCCTGGACCTGGAAACCCTGCCCGACGACTACCTCCCCCGCACCAATTACCGCCCCATGACCGACCGGGCGGAATACCTGCGCCGTACCTCTCGCGTCAGTTGGGTGGAAGAAGGGGAAACTGCACCAAAACCGGTGACGGATTATTTTCGATACGTCCATAGAAGACGCATTGGAGCCGCATCTGAGCGCACACTAAGCTGTGCCGTCATTCCCCCTGGAAGTGCCCATGTACACACAGTGCTTTCATTAACATTTTCCTCACCAGCGATACTGATTGAAGCGCTGGGGACACTATCAGCACTAGTCTCCGACTATTTTGTGAAATCCACAGGCCTCGCAGACCTGTACGAATCCACCCTGTCTAAGATTCCGTTTACTAAAAGCCCGGCCATTTCTACCCGAGCCGCAACTTTAAATTGCCTAACCCAACACTACGCCCCACTATGGGAAAGCGTCTTTAACGTAGACTTCACCGACCAATCCTGGAGCCAGCCCGACAATCCCCGTCTGCCACAAGATTTCTGGCAAAACCTGAGCAGTACCTGGACCCGTGATTGCGCCCTGCGCAGTGATTACGCCCGTCGCATGGCGTTGGTGGAAATCGACGTGCTGGTGGCACAGGCATTGGGCCTGACGCTGGATGAACTGCTGCTCATCTACCGCGTGCAGTTCCCCGTCATGCAAGGCTATGAGCGCGACACTTGGTACGACATCCGTGGCCGCATCGTCTTTACCAACAGCAAAGGGCTGGTCGGTGTCGGCCTGCCCCGCAAGGGTGGACGAAAAACCCCACGCACGCGCATTCAGACACCCGACGGTCAAAGCCGCGAAGGCCAGTTTGGCTGGGAAGACCTGTACAAAAACGGTGAATGCCAGGTGCCCGACGGCACCATCGTCACCCAATGGGTGACCGACGACACCCTGCCAGGCGGCCCCCGCATGGTCGAACGCCGCTATGTTGCCCCGGGTGTGTCAGAAATTCCGTGTTTGAGGCGGGTTGAGCATTACACGGAACGGCAGCTAAATCGCTCTTCGTAGAGGATGGCGAATTGGTTCATGGCCTGCTTCCAGTCATGGGCGGAACGGCTCCATTTTGCCGTGATA
>JAHRWZ010000058.1 GCA_019104865.1 Castellaniella sp.
GGGATGACGATACCCGAGGCGGTGGTGCGCTCGTTGTCCAGACGCTTGACGATCACGCGATCGTGCAAAGGACGCAGTGCCATGGAGGAACTCCTGTACGTAGAAATTGAAGGTGCGGGGGCGAGGCGTTGTTAGCACTCAACCCCATCGAGTGCTAATTATAAGGACGATTCTTTGGGTTTCAAGAGGCGGGCGGGTCTTGTTACAAGTCTGGTGTCGAACGCCACTGAGGGTTCAACATCCGCCGCTCGGTTCTGAGCTTCGAAACATGGCTATTCGTAGTGCTGGTGCGGGTGTCCCGCCGAAATTGGTGCTGAGGAGAGGGGCTATGGGCAGGGTGATTTCTTGCGGCCGAATAAGCGCTTGAACTCGCGGTTGAACTGCGAGTGGCTTTCATCGCCCACGCGCACGGCGGCGCAGGCCATCGCCTACGCGATCGCGCAACCCGATGGCGTGGACGTGAGCGAAATCATCGTCCGCCCCACGGCCAGCCCGTATCGATCCCGAAATCCATCCCTACCCAGGTTTTTCATGCCACAAGCCAACATGCCCTTATCGGTGCACGAGCCCGTCCAGTACCGTTGTTGGCTATTTCGACGCGACCACCTGCCCAAGAACAATCCGCCCTTCTTGCAGATTTCTACCCTGGTTCTGAGCCATCAATTGAAAATCCGTCCCCATCAGGACGTGGAACCCTAGGGGAGGGAAACCCTCTTTGCGAATCTTGTCGGCCAAGGCAACAAACCAAGAGCGGGCGGCGTCAGTCGTGTCGGACCAGTCAGAAATAGTGAATCCAGCTTCTTCCAGCAGGGTCCGTAACTCGCTGGGCCGAACAAGAAAACTGCTTTCAGGAGTGCGCGCCCACGGAACGGGAAACAGTACCGGTCCCGAGGGGCCGGCCAGCACATCGTAAATGGCGAGCGTCCCGCCAGGCTTGAGAACCCGGTACATCTCCTTGTACAACCGAGGTTTGTCAGGGATGTTCATGGCCACATGCTCTGTCCAGACAACATCAAATGCTCCGTCGTCGAACGGCAAGTTAGTCGCATCACCCTGCTGGTAGTCAATGAACTCGGAGAGGCCGACCTTGTCTGTGAGCAAAGTCGCGGCGCGACAATATTCCTCTGTAAGGTCTATACCCGTGACGTGGCAGCCGAATTCTTTGGCAAGACACCTGGAAGTCCCGCCCACGCCACTTCCGACATCGAGAACGCGCATGCTCGCATCAAGTCCGGCTGCGCGAGCCAATTCCAGGGTGGCGACCCGGCCGCGAATGTGAAAGTGGTCGATGGGTACCAAGTCCTCAGGCGTAAGGCGGTTCAGGTCCTTGCCCGCCTTTTCCAAGGCCCCCAATATCACACTGCCAATATCCGGACGGGAATAGTGCGTCTGGATGACTTCGTTGACTGTATCCGACATGACCACACCCCTGCGCGTGCATGCATACGCTTCGTACCACCTATACCGCTCAGTCTAGCTATTTGGGTGTTAGATGCAAAGCGGAATCGGCCCGGGTTTTCCAGGCGGCCCCGGTCTTCAACAGTGCGGATGCTCAAACCATGCCGGTGAGAGATCGCCGGCATGGCTATGACGCCGTTTCGGGTTGTAGGGCATCTCGATGCAGTCGAAGACATCAGCCATTCAAAATCGCGGGGCGGCAAGCCCGTGAGTGCGCTGGATATGATCGCTACTGATACCGCCGCGGAATGTGGTCCGTCCACGTCCTTTCCCTGACCAGCTTGCCGTCTTGCCGCAGGGTCTTGGTGAAAGTGACGTGGAAATGGGTGTCGTCCGATTCGATCCGCGACAGGGTTGAAAAGTCTATTTCCTTGCCGGATATAGTGAACACGTTTCTGCGCTCGCCACGGAATCGGGCGTTGGCGGGCGCTGCGTCATTGACATCCCATCGATACAGTTCCGTTGATCGGTACGTGTTGTCGTACAGGGTCCAACGGGTGTCGTTGATGGTGGTGAATGTCGAATCACCGGTTTGTTCATTGCGAACGCTCTCGAAAATAGGGCCCTTGCCTGGCGATGCTTTTCCAAAAGGGGCCTGATCGCTCGGTTCCGGCGGGGGCAGCACACAGGATGGACTGGTTTCGCTTTGCGTGGGAACCACCGGCAGCTCAATCCATGTATCGGCACCTGAAAAGAGACGGGTGAAGCCAGGTGTCGGGCTGGGCCAGACCATGGGAAACTGGGCATTCGAGACAGCCAGACGGATACGATGGCCGGGTTTGAAACGCCATGTGGTGAAGTGAATCGACGTGGACAGTGTCGTCGGTTCGCCGGGTATCAGCGCTTCAGGTTCAAGCCGCGAATGACGTTGGGCAGGGTTGATGATTGCGCCGCTGATCAGGGACACCCGGCCGTCCGGCGCCACATCCTCCAAACGCACGGTCCATTGATAGAACGGGGCGTCCGCGGCTACGCGCAAGCGCACTTGCGGCATGCCCATGATTTCCAGGGCTTCGGTCAAAGGAGCCGAGTCGTAGACCAGGCTGCGGGCATCGTCGGCGGCCATGTCGCCTGTCTGTTCGCCCCACCATCCGCCGGCAGCCATCCCGGCGCCGGCTCGATAGTGCAGGTTCTCGACACCGCCTTGCGGGGACGGTGTGCCAACGAGTTGCCGCGCCGTTTGCGGGTATAGGCGCCGGATGGTGCCGCCCTCTACAGGCCATTGTTTGCTGCAACGCCAGTAGCCGGGGATGGTGGCCAGGTCTGTGGCCGGCGCGTGGCCGGTGCGCATGAATGCCATTCTTCGGCTGGATTCGTCCAGTATCCCGTTGTCGATGCCTTTGAGCCAGTAGTCCCACCAGCGGACGGCCTTTTCCCGCCACTCGTAGTTGGGTCCGGGCACGCCGTACTCGGGCCATGCGTGATTCCAGGGGCCGATTTCCGCGATAGTCGGTGCCTTGGAAGTTTCGCTGACTTCCATGACGAAATCGCGGTAGCCGTCGAGCAGCCCGCCGATCAGGTAGGCCGGGACTTCCAGCGGGGTCTTGAATTTCAGCGATTCTTTGCGCCAGAAATCGCTGTCTTGCTGCTGGCGCAGCCAGGTGAATATCCAGGGTTCCCGGTCGAAGCGGTTCCGGAAATAGTCTTCGTCAATGCGGTACCCGGGGCTCTGCGGCATTGAGTTATCGGTATCGATTTGATGCGCATAGGAATCGATGTGCAAGGCGCCGTCAATATAGTGAACGTCGTTGTAAAACAGGTCTGTCGACCCGTGAGCTGCAATAATGGCCTTGAGTGCGGGCGGCTTTCTGTGGGCCGTCATCAGCGAGTTGAAGGCGCTCCATGAAATGCCATACATGCCCACATTGCCATTCGACCAGCTTTTTTTGGCGAGCTGTGCAATGAGTTCTTCCGCGTCGGAAATCTCGGCTTCGGAATACTCGCTTACGGGGATATGGCCCCCGCTGCCTCCGGTGCCTCGCACATCGACCCGGGCAACGACGTAGCCGCGTTTGGCGAAATAGGACCCGTACTCATAATCGCCCAGCGTGAAAAAGTCATCCTTGCGATAAGGCACCATTTCCATGATCACGGGGAATGTTTCCCCCGGCGATTTGGCGACCGGGCGGTAGTAGGTCACCGCCAGATCCACGCCATCTTCCATTTTGAGCGTGCCGTACTCCATGGAAAATTCGTAGTGTGCGGCCCCGCCCTTCAGTGTGGAGTTGCCGTGGCAGCCCAATAAACCGGAAATGAGGAAAAGGCAGATTGCCAGTTTTGCCAAGATATTGTTATTCCACCGCATGGGCATCCTTAGTATTTAGTGTCGTTTCAGCCCGTACAATGGCGACGCATGATACCAACAGTTTCAATCTGGAGGCAAGGGGCTTGCGGGCTTGCCGATCCACGGTTTCAACGGCAGCCTGGAATTCGAGCCGATACCGCCGGTACTGATCTGGAAAACGCCGGGACACCACGTTCATTCACCAGCTGACCGCAAGCCCGGCCCCCCAGGAATGGTCGACCTCGGCCTTGTTGAGCCCCTTCTTCAATCCAATATCCAGATCCAGACTCTTGGTTGGGCTGTAAACAAGTCCAATAATGGCAAATGCGGGATTGGTATTGCTATTTGGGTCGTCATTGCGATAGCTGCCCACGTCCAGCGACAGCTTTATTCTGGACGCAACATCGACCTCGGCCGCAACGGAAGCGTTCCAGATGTTTTTGCGGGTGCCGAATTTATTGTCGGCGTAGGCATAGCCAATGTTGCCCGAAATCGTCAGGTATCGCATTTCATAGCTTGCCATGGCATCCATGGAATAGCCGTTTCGGCCGTTGCCAAGGTCCTTTTCATCATCGCCGGTTGGCAGCGTGATTTGCGGTTTCAACGCCAGGCTGACCGGGCCGCTTTCATAAAAGCGCCATTTCAGCTCCATCGACATGTCTCCTATGCCGTATTGCGTCGAGGCGCCATCGCTGCTCCGTTGGTAGGGAATGGTGGTGGCAATATCAAGGCGGTCCATCAAGCCGTAGCTTAATGTGGCATTGACCTGATTCTCCCGGGAACGTCCTCCGTCGCCGTCTATGCGGCTATAGCTATAGTCGGTGTTGATTTCAAACTGCGTATTGCCACGACCCTGGGTGTCGGTATCTTCGGTATCTTCGTCCATGTGCGGATACGCGCCAAAGCAAACGGCAGGGAACAGTATTGCGCCTAGTACTATTCTTTTCATGTTCCTGTTTTCAACCAAAGCGGACAGTTGTGGGCCGTACCCGCGTAAGCATACATTACAGTACGCAAATTGAAGGACCGTCTGGGACTGTAGAGACGATGGCAAAAAGAGATCCTGCAAAGACATTCTCTGAATGCGGCCTGCGCGGGGATCATTGCAAGAACCTGACCGAAATCAAAAAGAATGTCGCGCGACGGCTCATGCTGTCTCATGGCTGTCGCCCTGCCACGGGTCCGGCGGCTGTTTCCATTGATCGACGCGGGACGTCTGACGACGTACATGGCCATGAAAAATTCCAAGATCCGGATACCGGAAAACTGCTGGGTCGCGGTCTGCGACGGCAAGCAGGCCTTATTGCTGCGCAACCGTGGCGATGCGCGCCATCCGGACCTGGTTGTCATCTGGTCCTTGTCCAACCAGGGGGAACTCACGCACGAGCTGGGCAGCGACCGGCCGGGGCGCGTCATGCCGCGATACGGCACCGCGCGCAGCGCAGTGGAGCAGCCGGATCTGCATCAGAAGGCCGAGGCCGAACTCCTGGAAGCCATGATGCGCCAGATTGACGAGGCCATTCACCTGAAGCGGGCCAGCGGCGTCATCTTTGTCGCACCGACAGGCGTGCTGGGGTGGATACGGAAACACATGTCCGCAGCGGTGGAGAAGGCCGTCGTCGGCGAGCTGGGCAAGGATCTGACACATTTCTCGGTCAACGACATCCAGCAATACCTGCTCGCTGCCAGGCACGATTAAAAACGCCCAGGCGTGGCCCCAAGGTCCGGTTCCTGATGCCGACGATTTCCCAGACAGGCATGCGCCCCCTGCGCGATGGCGCGGGCCAGGCGTGCAATCGTTTCCGGTCGCCCGAGGCGGAGTTCCTCTTCGGGATTGATGATCACGCCCGCCTCCACCAGGACGGCGGGCATGGGCGCGTTCCGCAGCACCGCAAGGTCGTCGTAGCGGTGGACGCCCAGGCGGCGGTCGATGAAAGGATGATTTTCGCCCTCGACCGGTTCGGCATGGTAGCCGGAGGGCCGTTCACCGGCGGACCGCAGGCGTTCGCCAATGCCCCGCGCGCACGCCAGGCTGCGTCCGGGGCGGGCGTTCAGCGCCGAGACAAAGATCGAGTAGCCCGCGAATTCGGATTGGCGGCCCGCCGCGAGGAACCGTGCCTGCGCCGAATCGTGGTGGATCGACACGAGCAGGTCGGCTTCCGGCGCGCCCGCCGCGCGCTGGGCCGAGGGGATGTCCGCGCCGATGCCCTCGATCCGGGTGGTCCGGACGCCCAGCGCCGCGAGCGCGCGGGCGAGGGCGGCGGCCAGGTCCCGGTTGTACAGGTACTCGGCGCGGCCGCTGGCGCCCGTCGCGCCCGGCTGTTCAGGCCCGTGGCCCGCGTCCACCAGGACGTGCCCCGCGCGCGCGGGGCCGGCGCAGCACAGGGCCAGCAGGGCCGGGAGCAGGAAGCGCATGAGGCCGGGGTGTGTCGCTGGCATGGGGAAGATCCTCCGGGGGTCGGGCCCGGCGGGTGCGTGCCGGGGCGTTCGATAGTTGATGACAATCGACTCTATTTAAACAATCAATTTTACTTATCATGAGGGCTCGCCTACACTGGTCTCCGTTGCCCTCGTGGCCTTTTCACTGAACCCTGAACAAGGAGCTTTTTTCATGTCCCTGATCAATACCGTCATCAAGCCC
>JAHRWZ010000064.1 GCA_019104865.1 Castellaniella sp.
GCTGGGCAAGGATCAACCGGTGATCCTGCAACTGCTTGAGCATCCCTCCGAGAAGCCCCAGGCTGCGCTCAAGGGCGTCATGATGGAACTCGACGACTGCGCCTTCCCGCTGCTGGCTGGCATCGTCGGTACCGGCGATGCCAAGGTCGCCTTCAAGGACGCCGACTACGCCCTGCTGATCGGCGCCAAGCCCCGCGGCCCCGGCATGGAACGCAAGGACCTGCTGCACGTCAACGCCCAGATCTTCACCGCCCAGGGCAAAGCCCTGAACGAAGTCGCCAGCCGCAACGTCAAGGTGCTGGTGGTGGGCAACCCGGCCAACACCAACGCCTACATCGCCATGAAGTCGGCGCCGGACCTGCCGGCGAAAAACTTCACCGCCATGCTGCGCCTGGACCACAATCGCGCCCTGTCGCAGATCGCCGCCAAAACCGGCAAGGCCGTGGCCGACATCGAAAAGCTGATCGTATGGGGCAACCACTCGCCCACCATGTACCCGGACACGCGCTTCGCCACCATCGGCGGCCAGTCCGTGCAGGCGCTGATCAATGACCAGACCTGGATCGCCGACACCTTCATCCCGACTGTGGGCAAGCGTGGCGCCGCCATCATTGCCGCACGCGGTCTGTCATCGGCCGCCTCGGCTGCCAATGCCGCCATCGATCACATCCATGACTGGGTGCTCGGCTCGAACGGCGCATGGGTCACCATGGGCATCCCGTCCGACGGCTCCTACGGCATTCCCGAAGGCATCATCTACGGGGTTCCGGTCACGACCGCCAACGGCGAATACACCCGTGTCACCGGCCTGGAAATCGATGCGTTCTCGCGCAAGCACATGGACCACACCCTGAACGAGTTGCTGGAAGAACGCGACGGCATCGCCGAGCTTCTAAAATAAACTGGTTCTGGTGTCTCCCACGTCGAATTCGGCGAGCGGGACACCGGGCGGCGGTCCCCGCCGGGCCCACGAGGTCCAGGCGGGCCGCCGCTGATTGTCCAGCCGATGACAGACATTCCGGCACTGCGCACGCACCATGGATGTCTTCATCGGCAGGAATTCCGCCCCGACCCGGGGCGACCTCTGCCGCGCACTGGGCCTGCCCGGCCCCGGCGGCACACCGGAGCGCCGTTCATGACCCGTCCCGCATCTCCCGGCGCCTTGCTGCGCCAGGCCCTCATCGAAGAATCCCCGCTGCAGATCGTCGGCACCATCAATGCCAATCACGCTTTGCTCGCCAAACGCGCCGGCTACCATGCCATCTACCTGTCCGGCGGCGGCGTCGCGGCCGGATCGCTGGGCCTGCCCGATCTGGGCATCAACACCCTGGATGACGTCCTGACCGACATCCGCCGCATCACCGACGTCTGCGACCTGCCCCTGCTGGTGGACATCGACACCGGGTTCGGACCATCCGCCTTCAATATCGCCCGCACCGTGAAATCGCTGATCAAGTTCGGCGCGGCCGGTTGCCACATCGAAGACCAGGTAGGCGCCAAGCGCTGCGGCCACCGACCCGGCAAGGAAATCGTCAGCACGGAAGAAATGGCCGATCGCGTCAAGGCTGCGGCCGACGCGCGCACCGACAGCGATTTCTACCTGATCGCCCGCACCGACGCCATCGCGGTCAGCGGTGTGGACGCGGCGCTGGAGCGCGCGCACGCCTGCGTGGAAGCCGGCGCCGACGCGATCTTCGCGGAGGCATCCTACGATCTGGAAACCTATGCAAAATTTTCTAGCTCCTTGAATGTACCCGTGCTGGCCAACATCACGGAATTCGGCCAGACGCCACTCTTCTCGGTGCAGGAACTGGCCGGCGCCGGCGTCGGCATGGTGCTCTACCCGCTGTCGGCGTTCCGCGCCATGAACAAGGCGGCCGAGGCTGTCTACACGGCGATCCGCCGCGACGGGCATCAGCGCAACGTCATCGACACGATGCAGACGCGCGAGGAACTGTACGACCGGATCGGCTACCACCGTTTCGAAGAACAGCTCGACGCCCTGTTTCAACAAGGCAAAGGCAAGGCGTCCTGATCCAGGGCCGCACCCCATCCCGCATCCACCCCGTCAATCCAGGAGACCTCTCATGGCGACACGAACCAAGAATTCCGCAAAGACCCCCGCTTCGGGCAAGACCACGAAGACCCCTGCAGCCGCACCGAAGGCCGCTGTGACCGCGACCAGCGCCACAGCCGCGCAGGCCGCCACGCCCACGCCCGGCTTCAAACCAAAGAAATCCGTCGCCCTGTCCGGCATCGTCGCGGGCAACACCGCGCTGTGCACGGTGGGTCGCAGCGGCAATGATCTGCACTATCGCGGCTACGACATCCTGGATATTGCCGACACCTGCGAATTCGAGGAAGTCGCCCATCTGCTGATCCACGGCAAGCTCCCGACCCCCGCCGAACTGAAGGCCTACAAGGAAAAACTGCGCCGCCTGCGCGGGCTGCCGGCCCAGGTTCAGGTCGCCCTGGAAGCCCTGCCCGCCGCCAGCCACCCCATGGACGTGATGCGAACGGCCGCCTCGGTGCTGGGCTGCGTGCTGCCTGAAAAGGACGACCACAACCTGCCGGACGCGCGCGACATCGCCGACCGCCTGATGGCCAGTCTGGGGTCGGCACTGCTGTACTGGTACCACTACAGCCACAATGGCCGCATCATCAACGTCGAGACGGATGACGACAGCATCGGCGGCCATTTCCTGCACCTGCTGCATGGCGAAGCCCCGTCCGACGAATGGGTGCGCGCCATGCACACGTCGCTCATCCTGTACGCGGAACACGAATTCAACGCCTCGACCTTCACGGGACGTGTGATTGCAGGCACGGGATCCGACATGTACTCGGCGATCACCGGGGCGATCGGCGCCCTGCGCGGCCCGAAGCATGGCGGCGCCAACGAGGTCGCCTTCGAAATCCAGAAGCGCTACGACACCCCGGACGAGGCCGAGGCCGACATCCGCCGCCGTGTCGAGGCCAAGGAAGTGGTCATCGGGTTCGGCCACCCGGTCTACACCGTGTCCGATCCGCGCAACCAGGTCATCAAGGCCGTGGCCCAGCGCCTGTCGAAATCCGCCGGCTCGATGAAAATGTTCGACATCGCCGAGCGCCTGGAATCGGTCATGTGGGACGCGAAAAAGATGTTCCCGAATCTGGACTGGTTCTCGGCCGTGTCCTACCACATGATGGGCGTACCCACCGCGATGTTCACCCCCCTGTTCGTGATCGCACGCACGGCCGGCTGGTCCGCGCACATCATCGAGCAGCGCATCGACAACAAGATCATCCGCCCGACCGCCAACTACGTTGGCCCGGAGGACCAGAAATTCGTCCCCCTGGCAAAGCGCAAGTAAGCCGCAACCCATCAGGAAAATTCATGTCCGCGACTATCTCCAACGTCCGCCCCCAACCCGATCAGGTGCTGGTGGACATCGTCGACTACGTGCTCGACTACAAGATCGACAGCGCTCTGGCGCTCGAGACCGCCCGCAATTGCCTGATCGACACCCTGGGCTGCGGGCTGGAAGCCCTGGAATACCCGGCCTGCCGCAAGCTGATGGGTCCCATCGTACCCGGCACGGTCGTACCCAATGGCGCCAAGGTCCCAGGCACCCAGTTCCAGCTGGATCCAGTGCAGGCGGCCTTCAACATCGGTTGCATGATCCGCTGGCTGGATTTCAACGACACCTGGCTGGCCGCCGAATGGGGCCACCCGTCGGACAATCTGGGCGGCATCCTGGCGGTCGCCGACTGGCTGTCGCGCAATGCCGTGGCTGCCGGCAAGGCCCCCCTGACCATGCGCGCCGTGCTCGAAGGCATGATCAAGGCGCACGAAATCCAGGGCTGCATCGCGCTGGAAAATTCCTTCAACAAGGTCGGCCTGGATCACGTGGTGCTGGTGAAGGTCGCCTCCACCGCCGTCGTCTCGCAGATGCTGGGCCTGACGCGCGACGAAACCATCAACGCGGTATCCCTGGCCTGGGTCGACGGGCAAAGCCTGCGCACTTACCGCCACGCCCCGAACACCGGCAGCCGCAAGTCCTGGGCGGCGGGCGACGCCACCAGCCGCGCAGTGCGCCTGGCGCTGATGGCGCGTACGGGCGAGATGGGCTACCCCTCGGTGCTGACGGCACCGGTGTGGGGCTTCTACGACGTGCTGTTCAAGGGCCAGCCCTTCAAGTTCCAACGGCCCTACGGCAGCTACGTGATGGAAAACGTGCTGTTCAAGATCTCTTTCCCGGCTGAATTCCATTCCCAGACGGCCGTAGAATGCGCCATGCAGATCCACGACCGGCTGAAGTCGCTG
The DNA here is from genome assembly GCA_019104865.1 of Castellaniella sp. Lineage (GTDB taxonomy): Bacteria > Pseudomonadota > Gammaproteobacteria > Burkholderiales > Burkholderiaceae_B > Castellaniella. Next base: position 4,307 of record JAHRWZ010000064.1, read on the forward strand.
GGCAAGACCGACGCCGACATCCGCAAGATCACCATCCGCACGCACGAGGCCTGCATCCGCATCATCGACAAGAAGGGGCCACTGAACAACCCGGCGGACCGCGACCACTGCATCCAGTACATGGTGGCGGTGCCCATCCTCTTTGGGCGTCTCACCGCCGGCGACTACGAAGATGCCGTGGCGGCCGATCCACGCATCGACGCGCTGCGCGAAAAGACGGTCTGCGTGGAAGACCCAGCGTTCACGAAGGACTATCACGATCCGGAAAAACGCTCCATCGCCAATGCGCTGACCGTGGAATTCACCGACGGCACGAAGCTCGACGAGATCATCTGCGAATACCCGATCGGCCACAAGCGCCGCCGCAAGGACGGGATCCCGCTGCTGGAAGCGAAGTTCCGCACGAATCTGGCGCGGCAATTCCCGGCCCGCCAGCAGCAGCGCATCCTGGCCGCGTCGCTGGATCAGGCGAAGCTGGAATCCATGCCGGTGCACGAATACGTGGATTTGTATGTCATCTGAACTCCCATCCGCTGATGCTATTGCGGGGGTTGCGCCCCGCGCAGTCCGCCACAACGAAGCCGCCCACCGGTTCGAGTTCACCGAGGACGGCCAGTTGTGCGTACTGGATTACGTGCTGGAAGGATCCGTGGCCTCGTTCGTCCATACTGGGGTTCCGGCCTCTGTGGGCGGGCGCGGGATCGCGGCCGATCTGGTGCGCGTCGGGCTGGAGACGGCTCGGGCGCGCGGCTGGACGGTCCGGCCAGTATGTTCGTATGTCGCAGCCTACGTACAGCGACATCCGGAATATCAGGATCTGACTGCGTGATCCGATTCCTGCGTGAGACGGTCCGTTTCACGCAGGAGCCCGGAACGCGCAAGGCTCCGGGCACACCCATGAAACACTAACAAATGAGGAAAATGCGGATTCATTGATCCGGATTAAATCCTTCGCGGAAACATCTCGGCACAATGGGGTCTCCTTAAATCCACACTGTAAACAGGGAGATTTTCCGATGGTATGTCATCCAAATCCGCGTATTGCCGCTGCCGTTCTGGCAGCCAGCCTGCTGGCCGCCAGCCCTGTCATGGCGCATGAGGCCGGCGACTGGCTGCTCAAGGCGGGGGTCAGCCACGTCGAACCAAAATCGAACAACGGGACGGTCGCCGGCGGCGCCGTCAAGCTGGATATCGACGGCAGCACGCGTCCCAGCTTCACCCTGACCTACATGGCCACGCGCAACATCGGGATCGAACTGCTGGGGGCGGCACCGTTCAAGCACACCATCAACGCCGACGGGATGGGGGAAATCGGATCGACCAAGCAACTGCCGCCCACGCTCAGCCTGCAATGGCACTTCCTGCCTGAATCCACGTTCCAGCCCTACGTGGGCGTGGGGTTGAACTACACCACATTTTTCAGCACGGAGAGCAAGCTGGGCAACCTGAGCCTGGACGATTCCTGGGGTCTTGCCGGACAGGTCGGGGTCGACGTGATGCTGGACAAACGCTGGTTCCTGAACGCCGACCTGCGCTACATCGGCATCTCGTCCAAAGTGCGTCTGAACGGCACCGATATCGGGACGGCGCATATCGACCCCTGGGTGGTGACCGCCGGCGTCGGCTACCGGTTCTGATCCAATCCAGGCCTGCGCGCAGGTTCCCTCGGGCGGGTGTCTTATATCTTATATAAGACCCTTGCCTGATCCACATTTCAACCCGTAAAATACCGGCGTTATCCAACCCTCTTTCCTGGGGCATCACGCCATGCTGGACTCCTACCGCACCGAAGCCACCGCTCGCGAAGCCATCGGCATTCCGCCGCTTCCCCTGACGGCGCAACAAACAGCCGATCTGATCGAATTGCTGAAAAACCCGCCCGCCGGGGAAGAGCAGTTCCTGCTGGATCTGTTCACGCACCGCGTTCCCGCCGGCGTGGACGACGCCGCCAAAGTCAAGGCTTCCTATCTGGCCTCTGTGGCGCTGGGCAAGGAAAAATGCCTGCTGATCGACGCGAAGCGGGCCACAGAACTGCTGGGCACGATGCTGGGCGGCTACAACATCGGCGCGCTGATCGAGCTGCTGGACCATGCCGATCTGGCCCCGGTTGCCGCCGATGCCCTGAAAAAGACCCTGCTGGTGTTCGATGCCTTCCACGACATCGAGGAAAAAGCCAAGGCGGGCAATGTCCAGGCCAAGGCAATTCTGCAAAGCTGGGCGGACGCTGAATGGTTCACCAGCCGTCCCGAAGTCCCGCAAAGCCTGACGCTGACGGTCTTCAAGGTCACCGGCGAAACCAATACGGACGACCTGTCTCCGGCGCCGGACGCCTGGAGCCGCCCGGACATCCCGCTGCATGCCCTGGCGATGCTGAAGAACCCGCGCGACGGCATCACGCCGGACGCAGCCGGCCAGGTCGGCCCGATCAAGCTGATCGACGAACTGAAGGCCAAGGGTCACCTCGTCGCCTACGTGGGTGACGTGGTGGGCACAGGCTCCTCGCGCAAATCAGCCACCAACTCGGTGATCTGGTACACCGGCGAAGACATCCCCTTCGTGCCCAACAAGCGCTTCGGCGGTGTCTGTCTGGGAAGCAAGATCGCGCCGATCTTCTATAACACGATGGAAGATTCGGGCGCCCTGCCAATCGAGCTGGACGTCTCCGGCATGAACATGGGCGACGTGATCGAGCTGCGCCCCTACGAAGGCAAGGCCCTGAAAAATGGCCAGGTAATCTCTGAATTCCAGTTGAAATCCGACGTGCTGCTGGACGAAGTGCGTGCCGGCGGCCGTATCCCGCTGATCATCGGCCGCGGCCTGACGACCAAGGCCCGCGCCGCGCTGGGCCTGCCGCCCACGACGCAGTTCCGCCTGCCCGAGGCCCCCGCCGATACCGGCAAGGGCTATTCCCTGGCGCAGAAACTGGTCGGCCGCGCCTGCGGCCTGCCTGAAGGCCAGGGTGTGCGCCCGGGCACCTACTGCGAACCGCGCATGACCTCGGTCGGCAGCCAGGACACCACCGGCCCCATGACCCGCGACGAACTCAAGGACCTGGCGTGCGTGGGTTTCTCGGCCGATCTGGTGATGCAGTCCTTCTGCCACACGGCAGCCTACCCGAAACCCGTGGACGTGAAGACCCACCACGAACTGCCCGCGTTCATCAGCACGCGCGGCGGCGTGGCGCTGCGTCCGGGCGATGGGATCATCCACTCCTGGCTGAACCGCATGCTGTTGCCCGACACGGTCGGCACCGGCGGCGACTCGCACACGCGTTTTCCGATCGGCATCAGCTTCCCGGCGGGCTCCGGTCTGGTGGCCTTTGCCGCCGCCACCGGCGTCATGCCGCTGGACATGCCGGAATCGGTACTGGTTCGCTTCAAGGGCAAAATGCAGCCCGGCGTCACGCTGCGCGATCTGGTCAATGCCATCCCGCTGTACGCCATCAAACAGGGCCTGCTGACGGTCGAAAAGAAAGGCAAGAAGAACATCTTCTCCGGTCGCATCCTGGAAATCGAGGGGCTGCCCGACCTGAAGATCGAACAGGCCTTCGAACTGTCCGACGCCTCGGCCGAACGTTCCGCCGCCGCCTGCACGGTGCGGCTGAACCAGGAACCGATCATCGAATACCTGAACAGCAACATCACGCTGCTGAAATGGATGATCGCCAACGGCTACCAGGATGCCCGCACCCTGGCGCGCCGCATCCGGAACATGGAAGCCTGGCTGGCCAACCCGCAACTGGTCGAACCCGATGCCGACGCCGAATACGCGGCGGTCATCGACATCGACCTGGCGGAGATCCACGAACCCATCGTGGCCTGCCCGAACGACCCGGATGACGTGAAGACGCTGTCCGACGTGGCCGGCACCGCCATCGACGAGGTCTTCATTGGCAGCTGCATGACCAATATCGGTCACTTCCGCGCCGCCGCGACGCTGCTGGAAGGCAAGCGCGATCTGCCGTCCAAGCTGTGGGTCGCGCCGCCGACCAAGATGGACGCCAGCGAGCTGACCAAGGAAGGCCACTACAGCACCTTCGGTACCGCCGGCGCCCGCATGGAAATGCCGGGCTGCTCGTTGTGCATGGGCAATCAGGCCCAGGTGCGTGAAGGCGCCACGGTGTTCTCGACCAGCACGCGCAACTTCCCGAACCGGCTGGGCAAGAACTCCAATGTGTTCCTGGGTTCCGCCGAGATGGCCGCCATCTGCTCGCGTCTGGGCCGCATCCCGACCCGCGAGGAATACCTCGAAGCGATGGGGCTGCTGGCCAAAAACGGCGAGCAGATCTACCGCTACATGAACTTCGATCAGATCGAGGACTTCACGGCGGTCGCCAGCACGGTCGAGGCCTGATCACCGCGGCCGCCCCCCATCCGGGGGGCGGCCGCGGCACCGCAGGCTCCGGCAGAACCGACCCCCGAATGCTGGACGTCAATCCAGCCTTCGGGGGTTTTATATGATGACCACGGCGAGTCCGGCTGGCACAGGTAGACGAGGTACACTAGTAGATCTCTGGTATTTGCCTCTTTTCCCGGTTCCTCATGCCCGCCCGTTCACGATCCTCCTCCACCTCCCGGACGTCGCTCTCCCTGATTTCCCTGGCCGAAGCTCTTTCCAGCTCGGGCAGCCGGGTGGAAGACGGCTGGTGGGAAAACCTGCTGGGCGAAGCGCTGGACAAGGCATTGGCCGCACGCCAGGGGCAGGCGGTGGAAACCGCCCTGGACCGGCTGCTGGAACAGCGGTCCCCCGCCTACGAGATCCTGGTGGAACAGGCCGAGGCACACTCCGAATCCCTGTCGATCACGCACGAGGACCAGGTTTTCGATGCGCTGCTGATCTCGGCACCCCTGCTGGCCTGGACGCGCTACCAGCTACCTGCGGGTCGATTGACGCCGCAACACGTGGAACAACTCACGAATCTGCTGGGCGCCTCGGTCCTGGCGCCAGGGGCGCGGCTCGTCCTGCTGCCCGAACTCATCCGCTTCGACCAGCTGCCGCAATCTTTTCGCGAAACTCGCGGCTGGACGCAGTCCCTGGCCCAACAGGTGCTGGGGTTGCGCCGCGAGCCGCTCGCCAGGCATGACGCCGAAACGCCGGAAGACCTGCTGGCGGACGCCTATTTCCTGCTGGGTGCCGTCCTCGTCCCCCACGGACAGGCGCTCTTCCAATGGCAATCGTCCGGGCAGGATCAACCGACTACCCGCGCCTCGGTCACCGCGCAATGGGCTCATGGATGCGCGCGCATCGTCGAACCCCTGTTCACCGGATGCCAGCTGGAATATCTACCACCCGAGGCGTTCTACACCAGCACGCGGCAGGCTGACCAGGGAATCCGGCCACTCACGCTGAAATCCGCCATCACGTGGCTACAGACAGCCGCCCACATTCCCGGCACCGATCTGCGGGCCGCCATCGTGGCCTGCGGCGAGCAGGCCATCGAGGAATACCGCATCGGCTTCTGCACGCGCCAGAACAATGACGTCATCTACGGCTGTGTCTGGCCGTCGCTCAGCCGCGAAGAATCCAGCCTGGACCAGGGTACCGAAGGCCAGGTCGACACCTGGGACACACTGGCGGCCCTGTTGCGCGAATCCGGCATCCAGGACATACGGCGCCTGCCCGGCCTGCAGGCCATGGAATTCTGCGAAGACTGCGGCACGCCCTACTTTCCGAACATGCTGGGCGAGATGCAGCACCCGGAACTCCCCGAGGAAATCGACCCCGAGCCCGTGCAGTTCCACTGACCATCCGTATCGGATAGGGCCCGTCCGCACGCCGACCATGGATCTTCCGGCATTCGACCTGTTCTGCCGCGTCATCGACAATTTCGGCGACGCGGGCGTCTGCTGGCGCCTGGCGCATCGGCTAGCGGGGATGGGACACACCGTCCGCCTCTGGATCGACGACCTGGAGACACTCGGCAGGCTGGTTCCAGCGGTCCGGCCAGCCATGGAACAGCAGCGGGTGGAAGGCGTGCGGATCGGCTCATGGGCGCACGCCGGGCACGCGTCCCCCCCCGAGGACGGCGTCGTCATCGAAGCCTTCGCCTGCGCGCTGCCCGCCCGGTATGAAAATGCCATGGCGGCACGGCGCTGCCTGTGGATCAACCTGGAATACCTGAGCGCCGAGTCCTGGGTGGAAGGCTGCCACGGCCTGCCCTCGCCGCAGCCCAACGGGGCGCCGAAGTATTTTTTCTTTCCCGGCTTCACCCAGGAAACCGGCGGACTGCTACGCGAACCGGATCTGACGGCTCGCCGCGACCAGGCCCGGAAGCAAGACCGCCGGCAGCGCCTGCAGGCACTCACGGGGCTGCGCGCGGATACCCTGCCCGCCAATGCCCGCCATATCCTGCTGTTCTGCTATCCGGACGCGCCGCTCGCCGGCCTGCGGGCGGGTCTGGTCCATCAGGAAACCCCCACCTGCCTGTTGGTGCCCGGTGGCCGGCCGGCCGGCCTGACGGATGAAGGATCCCTACGCGTTCTGCCGATCCCCTTCGTCCCGCAATCCCGGTTCGATGAACTGCTGTGGTGCTGCGACCTGAATTTCGTACGCGGCGAGGATTCGCTGGTGCGAGCCCTCTGGGCGGGCAGCCCTCTGGTCTGGCAGATCTATCGCCAGGCTGAATCGGCCCATCTCGACAAGCTCGACGCCTGGCTGAGCCTCGCACATTGGCCCGGCCCCGCGCAGGCGCTGGCCCAAGCATGGAACCGCCAGGACGATGCCGGGGTCTGCGCCTCGCTGTTGCAGGTCCTGCAGCCGGACCCCTGGCATGCCTGGCAGGCGCGTTGCCTGGACTGGTCAGGCGAACTGGCCGCACGCACCGATCTGGCCCAAAATCTGGTGGATTTCTGCCAGAAACGCCGCCAGAAGAGTTAGAATGCGAAGTTAATCTTTTTTTCTGCTTTGCCTCGGAATGCGTTTTCATGCTCGGGGCACATCAATCCCCGGAGTTTCTCCCTTATGAAGATCGCCCAAGAACTGCGCGTTGGTAACGTCGTGATGGTCGGCAATGATCCGCTCGTCGTCCAGAAGGCCGAATACAACAAGTCCGGCCGTAATGCCGCCGTCGTCAAGCTGAAGTTCAAGAACCTGCTGACCGGCAGCGCCAGCGAATTCGTCTACAAGGCCGACGAAAAATTCGAGCAGGTCATGCTCGAAAACAAGGACTGCACGTATTCCTACTTCGCCGACCCGATGTACGTCTTCATGGACGAGGAATACAACCAGCACGAAGTCGAAGCCGACAGCATGGGCGATGCGCTGAACTACCTGGAAGAAGGCATGACGGTGGAAGTCGTCTTCTACGAAGGCCGCGCGATCTCCGTTGAACTGCCGACCATCATCGTGCGCGAAATCATCTACACGGAACCCGCCGTGAAAGGCGACACCTCCGGCAAGGTTCTGAAGCCAGCGAAGATCAACACCGGCTACGAACTGTCCGTGCCGCTGTTCTGCAACATCGGCGACAAGATCGAAATCGACACGCGCACCAACGAATACCGTAGCCGCGTGATGTGATCCTGACGAAACGGCAAAAAGAAACCGGGCGCATGCCCGGTTTCTTTTTGCCCGCCCGCCACAGGACTGCGTCATGCGCCACTGCGCCAGGCCGCCAAACGCGTAATATGACGGCCGCTATTGCAGCCGGTCATCGTCCAGGATTTCAGGGATCGGCATGATGGAAATACCTTCTTCGGCCAGTTCCCGGCATTCCTGGGCAGACGCTGTCCCGCGAATGGGCCGTTCCTCGATCTCGCCGCTGTGCATGCGCCGGGCCTCGTCGACGAATTGCGCCCCGACGTCGTCGGACTGGCGCACGATGCGGCGGATCTGGCGCAGGACCTCGGCCTGCAGGCGCGCCAGTTGATCGCTGGACGGCGCCGCAACCGCAGCCCGCCCCTCGGCCACCTGCCCCGATGGCGCCCGATCGGACTGCGACTGGGGCTCGGCGCGCGGCGATTCCCGCCGCAAATGGCTGACGTTCAGGTGCGGCGCAGACACGCGGCGGGTGATCTGGTCGCTCTGGCAGATCGGACAACGGACCAGCCCCCGCGACCGTTGGTCGTCGTAGCTTTCCTGGGATGCGAACCAACCCTCGAAGACGTGGTCATGCTCGCAAGCGAGATCGAATACTTTCAGTGCCATGATCAGCAAATGGGGGTTGAGTGTCCAGTTTCAAGCGCCTTCCAGCATTTCCAGCGCCATTCCCAGGGTGCCACGGCCCCCGGACGCTGCCACAGGCCCAGGCGCGCCTGACGCGCCTGCTTTTCCAGGCGCCGCAGATCCGGGTCACGCAGGTATTTTCCACCCCCCTGCTCATTGGCCCAGGCCATCCCGCCCGCAACCATGACGCGATTGGCCACCCGGCCATCCGGCAGGGGCACGTCGCAGATATTGCGCCCGTACTGGTCATGTTCGTAACAGCGCAGTTGCAATGTCCGGCCGGCCACCAGATCCGCCAGAGCCTGCCGGGAGGCCTGTCCATAGGGCTGCCCAGGACGTTGACTGCCGTGGCTGGTTTCCGGGGCGTCGATGCTGGCAAGCCGCACCCGCTCCTGCTTGCCACCAACCAGCACGGTCAGGGTATCACCATCCGCCACGTTGACGATCCGGCCAGCCAGCGTGTACGCCCCGGCAGCCGATGAGCCGGTGGGAACGGAAGACGATCCAATGGAGAACTTCCCGGTTGACAACCAGGTGGCACAGACCAGCAGCGCCAATGCAATCAGGCGGCGGATGACGCGGGAACCAAAAGGGAGACGGCGCAAGGCGGGCAGCGGAAAATGAGCCGCCAACGCGGCCAGGACCGGGTATTGTAATTCACGCGTCAGGCCAGGCCCGTCGCAACAGCGCGTCGGATGCCAGGCCGGATGGCTGGGCGCCATAGACACGGCCTCCGCCCCCCGTCAGACGGCTGTCCACGAACGCTCGCGACAACCAGTCCGGCGCATGGCGCAGCAGCAGATCCGACTGGACCAGCAGCACCAGGTCCTGGGAGATCCGTCGGGCGAGGGTCTGCTGCTGGTCAGGATCGGCCCGCAATCCCTGCAGCAGACGGTCAGCCGTCGCCCGCAGGGCGGATTCCCCCGGGTGCGCCCGCGCCAGCGCATCGATTGCCTGGGCCACGGGCTGCGCATCCTGCCGGACCGCGCGCAGCACATCCAGGCACATGACGTTGCCCGAACCTTCCCAGATCGAATTGACGGGTGCCTCACGGTAGAGCCGTGCCATCGGTCCATCCTCGATGTAGCCGTTGCCGCCCCAGATCTCCATGCATTCGGCGGTGGCCTCGATCGTCCGCTTGCAGATCCAGAATTTCGCAGCCGGGGTCAGGATCCGGCGCAGGGACTGTTCCGCGGGATTTTCCGGATGGTCGAACGCGTGGGCGAGACACAACGCCAACGTGGTCGCGGCCTCGCTTTCCAGGGCCAGGTCGGCCAGCACCTGCCGCATGAGGGGTTGATCGATCAGGAAGCGGCCGAAGGCACGACGATGACGTGCATGATGAATGCCCTGAACAACGGCCTGACGCAGCAGCGCGGCGCTGCCCAGCACGCAGTCCATGCGCGTGTAGGACGCCATTTCGACCAGGGTGGCGATCCCGCGCCCGGGCTCGCCCACGCGCCGCCCAAGGGCCGCGTCGAACTCGACCTCGGCGCTGGCATTGGAGCAGTTGCCAAGTTTGTCCTTCAGCCTCAGGATGCGCACCGGATTGCGCCGGCCATCATCCAGCCAGCGCGGCACGTAGAAACAGGAATGCCCATCGCCATCACGCGCCAGCATCAGATGGGCATCGGACATGGGCGAAGAAAAGAACCATTTATGTCCGGTCAGGTGAAACCAGCCGTCCCCGGCCGGTTCCGCCCGACTGACATTGCTGCGCAGGTCGGACCCACCCTGCTTCTCGGTCATACCCATGCCTACCATCATCGATTGCTTGGCCGACACCGGAATATCGCGCCCGTCGTACTGACCGCTGGCCAGCCGGGGTTGCAGGGCGGTGAACCACGGTTCGCGCATCAGCAACGGAATCGCGGCGCTGGTCATGGTGATCGGGCACAGGGATCCGGCTTCGACCTGGCCATGCATCAGGTAATGCGCCGCGCGGGCCACGTGTGCTCCCGGAGCCGGCGCGATCCAGGCGCGACCGTGCATTCCCTGAGCGAAGGCCAAAGTCAGGAACTCGGCCCAACCCGGGTGGAAATCGACCACGTCGAGCCGGTGGCCGGTCCGATCGAAGGCCCGCAGCGTCGGCGCGGTGCGGTTGATGTCCGCCGCCAGCCTGAACAGATCGGCGCGCCCCAGGCGTAGTCCCCAGGAATCCAGATCGGCCTCGTGATCCTGGCCGCCTTCGCGGCGCACCCCTTGCACCAGGGCAGCGTCCGCCAGAAACAGGTTACAGTCAGGCAAGTCCGGCACCAGGTTTTCGGCCCGGAACGCATCCGGTGCGGCATCCGCGACGTTCATCGGGTATTCCTCCGGGATTGCACGACCTCAGTCTACCCGCGATTCCCGGCAGCGGACAGCGCCCCGATACAATCGACCCCGACACCTTCACGGAGACTCCCGACATGACACCCCGTTTCCTGATCCTGTGCGGCGCCGTGATCCTGGCGCTGGGCGTGGCGGCCGGCGCTTTCGGCGCACACGGCCTGCGGCGCCTGGTGACGCCGGAACTGCTGGATACCTGGCGTACCGCCGCCCACTACCAGGTGATCCATGGGCTGGGTCTGCTGGCGCTTGCCGCCCTCTGGGCCCGACTGGCACCAACGCCGGCAGCCTGGGCTGGCGGCCTGATGCTGGCCGGGCTGCTGCTGTTTTGCGGCAGCCTGTACGCGCTGGTCCTGACCAGCACCCGCATCCTGGGGGCCATTACTCCGGTCGGCGGGCTGCTCCTGATCCTGTCCTGGCTAGCGCTGGCGCTGGCGGCCTGGCGCGGCCCCAACGCCTGATCGGTCGTCGCGCACGGTCCCAAAGACAGGCCGCCTGCCTGTCCGCGCGGGACACGGCCTTTATAATGAATGCCTGTCAAGCCAGACCCGGATGCTCATGTCCAGCCCAACCCCAGATCCCGTACTGCGCGCATGGCTGCGCACGCTACCCAAGGCCGAACTGCACCTGCACATCGAAGGTACGCTCGAGCCCGAACTGATGTTCGAGCTCGCCCGCCGCAATGGTGTCACGCTGCCCTACGCGGATGTCGAAGCGGTGCGCGCCGCCTATCGCTTCACCGACCTGCAGTCCTTTCTGGACCTGTACTATGCAGGCGCCAGCGTGCTCGTCACGGAACAGGATTTTTACGATCTGGCCATGGCCTATCTGCGGCGCGCCCAGGCCGACGGCCTGGTCCACGTCGAGATCATGTTCGACCCGCAGACCCATACCCATCGGGGCATTGCCATCGACACGGTTTTTGCGGGGCTGGCACGGGCTCTGCGCGAAGCGCGCGATACCCTGGGCATCAGCGGCTATCTGCTGCTCAGCTTCCTGCGCCATCTCAGCGAGGAAGACGCCATCACCACCCTGGAGGCAGCGCTGCCGCTACGGGAAACCTACGCCGATCTCTGGATCGGCATCGGCCTTGACTCGTCCGAACAGGGCAATCCGCCGGAAAAATTCGCCCGGGTCTACGCCCGCTGCGCACGGCTGGGTTTCCACCTTGTGGCGCATGCCGGCGAAGAAGGGCCAGCGGACTATGTCCGCTCCGCACTGGATATCCTGGGCGTCGCCCGCATCGATCATGGCGTGCGCAGCAGCGACGATCCCGAGCTGCTCCAGATCCTGATCCAGCGACAAATCCCCCTGACGGTTTGCCCGTTGTCCAACCTGAAACTGGGCGTGGTCCACGACCTGTCCGAACACAACCTGGCGCGCTTGCTGCGTGCCGGCGTCATGATCACCCTGAATGCCGATGACCCGGCCTATTTCGGCGGCTACGTGCTGGACAACTACGTCGCCAGCGCCGCCGCCCTGGATCTGTCGCATGACGAACTGGTAACGCTGGCCGCCAACAGCCTGAATGCCTCATTCTTGCCTCCAGCCGACAAGGCCCGTCTGCTGGACCGTCTGGCGTCGGCTGCCCGCCGGGGCTGAGCACCGTTTCCCAATGCCTGCCCTCGTCAATCTTGCAAAACTGAGACTGTCCGGCGACGCGATCCAGGGCGAATGCCGCAAACTGGACCGCGATTTTTACGACCGGCCCGCCACCGCCGTTGCCCCCGACCTGCTCGGACGGCTGCTGATCCATGTCACCCCGACGGGTCCACACATCGGCCGCATCGTGGAGGTCGAGGCCTACCTGGGGCCCGGCGATCTGGCCGCGCACACCTCGCGCGGGCGCACGGCCCGCACCCGGGCCATGTTCGGGCCCCCGGGCCATGCGTACGTCTATCTGATCTACGGCATGCATCACTGCATCAACGTGGTGACCGGCCCCGAAGGCAGCGGCACTGCCGTGCTGCTGCGTGCGCTGGCGCCCGTCTCCGGGCTGGACGTTGCCACGAACGGCCCCGGGCGCCTGTGCAAGGCCATGAGCATCACCCTGGATCACTACGGCATCGACCTGTGCGGCGACACGCTGTGGCTTGCCCGGGACGAGGCATCGACGCACGTCCCGGTCGCAACCAGCCCGCGGATCGGCGTGGATTACGCCGGCGAATGGGCGGAAAAACCCCTGCGCTATTACATCGACGGCCATCCCGCCGTCAGCCGCCGACCGGCCAAAAAGCGCATCGCGCGGTAAACGGCAGTCCCGAGGCCCCCGGGCCAAGCCGAGATTGATTGGCATTTCCGACAGACGCTTCTTTTGACTCAGCGCAAATTCAGGTTGGCGAATCGCCCTTAGCATATCAGGGTTATCTCTAATCACTAACCCTGTCGTCATGCGCCCCTTCCGCCAGAGCCTTTCTCAACCGTCCAACTCCTGGGTCTGGTTCGGCCTGTTGATCTTGTTGGCGGCCTGCCTGCTCGCCACTCCGATCCAGTCCATGGCGCAGCCGGACTCGAGCCGCGCGCACGAGGCCTTCAAGTTCGGGGGCGGCGGCACGCCGCTGAGCAACAGCCCGCGCCTGGGCGCCTTTCTGAACAAGGTCAAGCCGGCCGACATCTTTCCCGGGGCCGACCGGATCGGCCCCCCCGAAGGCAAACCGACGATTGCCCGCGCCTACGCTGCCGACAAGACGATCGGCTACGTCTACCTGACGACCGACATCGTCAACACACGCGGCTACTCGAGCAAGCCCATCGACATCCTGGTCGGTCTGACACTCGAGGGAAAAATCGTCGGCGTCAAGCTGGTCGAGCACCACGAACCGATTGTCCTGATTGGGATCCCCGAAGCCAAGGTCCAGCGCTTCATCGACGGCTACATCGGCCAGAACTATGTCAAGGAACCGCCCCGCCCCGGCGCCCCGCCGCCTGTGGACATCATCAGCGGCGCAACCGTCACCCTGATGGTCATCGGCGACAGCATTCCCCGCTCGGTCCTGGCGGTGGCTCGCAACTACGGCATCGGCCAGGAAGCGCAGACCCACGCCGCACCCGTCGAACACCGTGTCATCGACATGGAAAAGACCGGGACTCAATCCTGGGACGAGCTGCTGAAAACAGGGGCCGTCTCCGCCCTCAGGGTCAGCGTCGCCGACGTCAACAAGGCATTCGAGGCGACCGGTCGGCAAGGGGCCATCAACCACCCGGAACCCGGCGACCCTAAGGACACGTTCATCGACCTGTATGCCGCCGTGGTCAGCGTGCCGACCATCGGCCGCAGCCTGCTGGGCGACAGCGATTACAACTACCTGCGCGACCGCCTCAAGCCCGGCCAGCAGGCGATTCTGGTGGCCGGCAACGGGCGTTATTCCTTCAAAGGCTCTGGCTACGTGCGCGGGGGCGTGTTCGACCGCATCGAGGTCGTCCAGGACGAAAACAGCTTCCGCTTCACCGACCTCGACCATCAACGCCTCGCCGACATCATGGCGGCCGGCGCCCCGGGCTTTCGCGAGATTGCGTTGTTCTCCGTGCCAACCAATGCCGTCTTCGACCCGACCGCCGCCTGGCGGCTGCAGCTCAGCGTCCAGCGCATCATCAACGTGAAGGAAAAGGCCTTCACCGCGTTCGTTCTGAACTACCAGTTGCCAGCCGCCTTCACCAAGGTCGAGACACCTGCGACACCGGCGGCCCAGCCCACCAGCACCGCCGCTAGTTCATCGGCTACGCCCACGCAAGCTCCCGCAGCCGCCCAGGATAACGCTCCGGCGCTCTGGAAGCAGATCTGGAAGGCCAAAACGACCCAGATCATCGTCATCTCGATTGCCCTGCTGGCTCTGATTGGCGTGTTCTTCTTCCAGAACCAGCTCGTCAAGAACGAAGTCATCTACCGGCGCTTCCGGACCGGCTTCCTGATATTCACCCTGTTCTGGATCGGCTGGTATGCCCAGGCGCAGCTCTCTGTCGTCAACGTCCTGACGTTCACGACCTCACTGCGGACCGACTTCAGCTGGGAATATTTCCTGATGGATCCGATCGTGTTCATCCTGTGGATTGCCACGGCGATGTCCCTGATCTTCTGGAACCGGGGCGCTTTCTGCGGCTGGCTGTGCCCGTTCGGCGCGCTGCAGGAACTGACCAACCAGCTGGCGCAAAAGCTTCACATCCCGCAGATCAAGGTGCCGCACGGCTTGAACACGCGGCTGGCCGGGCTGAAATACATCATCTTCCTGATCCTGTTTTGCATCTCGCTCTACGAGCTGGGCCTGGCGGAAAAGTTCTCCGAGGTCGAACCCTTCAAGACCGCGATCATCCTGAAGTTCATCCGCGAATGGCCTTTCGTGATCTTCGCCGTGGTGCTGTTGCTGGCGGGTCTGTTCATCGAACGCTTCTATTGCCGCTATCTGTGTCCACTGGGGGCTGCCCTCGCCATACCGGCGCGCCTGCGCATCTTCGACTGGCTGCGGCGCTACAAGACCTGTGGCAATCCCTGCCAGCTGTGCGCCGTGGATTGCCCTGTGCAGGCAATCAACCCCGAGGGCGACATCAACCCCAATGAATGCATTCAGTGCCTGAACTGCCAGCAGCTCTATCACAACGAAAAGCGCTGCCCGCACCTGATTCAGAAGAACGCCAAGCTCAAGCGCAACAAGACACCGCCGCCCGACGCTGGCATCCCGGGCGAAGTCATCGCCAGCCGCAAGCCGACCGTTCGTCCGCGCACGGCCGATGACGCCGCCATCCCCGTTTCGTCGAACCCGTAGCACCGGAAACCGGACCGCTACGAACATCAACCCTTCCAGGGAGCACTTCATGTCCGACCAGAACCAAGATAAACCCGCCCTGAGCCGTAGAGGCTTTCTCGGCACCGCCGCGCTGACCGGGGCGGCTGCCGTGGGCGTCACCCACCTGGGCGCCGCCACGGCCAAAGACAAGGATGACAAGAAAAAGGAAAAGGGCCACCAGAGCACCGAAGTCCCTCCGGGCGAACTGGACGAATACTATGCCTTCAACTCGGGCGGCCAGTCGGGCGAGGTCCGTATCCTGGGCGTGCCGTCCATGCGCGAACTCATGCGCATTCCGGTATTCAACATGTGCAGCGCCACGGGCTGGGGCCGTACCAACGAAAGCCGCAAGATCCTGAACGAGCATCTCACGCCCGAGACGCGCAAGTTCTCCGAGTCGATCGGCGGCGTGCTGCCCAACGGCGACCTGCACCACCCCCACATGTCGTTTACCGACAATACCTACGACGGGCGCTACATCTTCGTCAACGACAAGGCCAACACTCGCGTCGCCCGCATCCGCTGCGACGTGATGAAGACCGACAAGGTCATCGAGATCCCCAACGCCGACGGCATCCACGGTCTGCGCCCCCAGCGCTATCCGAAAACCGGCTACGTGTTCTGCAACGGCGAACACATCGTCCCGCTGCCCAACGACGGCAAAGTCATGGATGACCCGAAGAAGAACTACTGGGCCATCTATACCGCCGTCGACGGCGAGACCATGAAGATCGCCTGGCAAGTGCTGGTGGACGGCAACCTCGACAATGGCGACGCCGACTATCAAGGCAAATATTCCTTCGCCACCTGCTACAACTCGGAAAAGGGTCTGACCGTTACGGAAATGTCCTCCGCCGAACAGGACTGGGCCGTCGTGTTTAACCTCAAGCTGATCGAAGAAGCGGTCAAGAAGGGCGACTACAAGGAAATGAACGGCGTTCCTGTCATCGACGGGCGCCACGGTTCCAAATACACGCGCTACATCCCGGTGCCGAACTCGCCACACGGCTGCAATGCCGCGCCCGATGGCATCCATGTGGTGTTCAACGGCAAGCTCTCGCCGACCATCACGATGATCGACGTGCGCAAGCTGGACGACCTGTTCGCCGGCAAGATCAAGGAACGCGACGTGGTGGTCGCCGAGCCGCAACTGGGCCTGGGACCCCTGCACACGGCGTTTGACGGCCGCGGTAACGCCTACACGACCTTGTTCATCGACAGCCAGATCGTGAAATGGGATATCGAAAAAGCCAAGCGCGCCTATCA
This sequence comes from Castellaniella sp., assembly GCA_019104865.1. Classification (GTDB taxonomy): domain Bacteria; phylum Pseudomonadota; class Gammaproteobacteria; order Burkholderiales; family Burkholderiaceae_B; genus Castellaniella. The sequence goes on from JAHRWZ010000064.1 coordinate 20,842, forward strand.
AGGTGAAAAGGTCGATCCCATCATCCAGAAGCTGGACGTGCAATACCAGCCCGGCCACAACCACACGACCATGGGCGAGACCAAGGAAGCCGACGGCAAGTGGCTGGTGTCGCTGAACAAGTTCTCCAAGGACCGCTTCCTGAACACCGGGCCGCTCAAGCCGGAAAACGATCAGCTGATCGACATTTCGGGCGACGAGATGCGGCTGGCGCATGACGGCCCCAGCTTCGCCGAGCCGCACGACATGCTGCTGGTGCATCGCTCGAAGGTCCACCCCAAGCAGATCTGGGACCGCAACGATCCGATGTGGGAAGATGCCCGCCAATGGGCCAAGAAGGACGGCGTCACGCTGGAATCGGCTTCCAACGTCATCCGCGACGGCAACAAGGTCCGGGTCTACATGGTCGCCATCGCGCCCGTGTTCAGCCTGTCGCACTTCGAAGTCAACGAAGGTGACGAGGTCACGGTATTCGTGACCAACATGGAACGCATCGAAGACTTGACGCACGGTTTCACCCTCGGCGGCCACGGCCTTGCCATGGAAATCGGACCTCAGGCCACGTCTTCCGTGACGTTCACGGCTTCCCGCCCAGGCGTTCATTGGTACTACTGCCAGTTCTTCTGCCACGCCCTGCATATGGAAATGTCGGGCCAGATGAACGTCAAGCCGAAGCAGGCCTGATCCATGTGGCACCCGACCGTGACTCGCCAACTGGCAGCGCTGGCCTCAGGGCTGGCCATCGCCGTCGGTGTCAGCGTGCCGGCCGGTGCCGCCGTGATCGATGTGCCGGCAGGAACCAACCTGCAGGCCTCGATCGCGGCGGCGGCCGCGGGGGACACCCTGCGCCTGGCCGCCGGCGATTACGTCGGCGACCTGCGCATCGACAAGCCACTGACTTTGATCGGCCCGGCGGACCGCGGCGCGCACATTCTGGGGACTCGCAAGGGCCGCACGATCTGGGTCCAGGCCCAGGACGTCACCCTTCAGCACCTGACCATCCAGCATTCCGGCCTGAGCCTGTCGGACATGGACGCGGGCGTCTTTCTGGACAAAACCGCCACCGGTGCCCAGATCCTATCCAACGACATCATCGACAATTCCGTGGGTGTCTATCTGTGGGGCGTCCGCGATGCCCGGGTGGAGCACAACCGTATCGTCGGCAACACGGGGCTGCGCGTCAACGAACGCGGCAACGGCATCACCGTCTGGAATGCGCCGGGATCCAAGGTCCTGAACAACGACATCTCCGAAGGCCGGGACGGGATCTTCTCGAACAACAGCCGCGAAAATGTATTCAGCGGCAATGTCTTCCACCATCTTCGCTATGCCGTGCACTACATGTACACCAACGACAGCGAAGTCAGCGACAATGTGTCGCTGGGCAACGAGATCGGCTATGCAATCATGTTTTCGCGGCGCCTGACCGTGCGCGACAACATTGCCCTCGACAGCCAGTTCCAGGGCCTGATGCTCAACGCGACAGACGACTCGGCCATTACCGGCAACGTCATGAACCGGGCCGAGAAATGCGTCTTCGTCTACAACTCGAATTTCAATACGCTGGCCGACAATCACTTTCAGGGCTGTCAGATCGGCGTCCACTACACCGGGTCGGAAGGCAACAAGATCTACGGCAACGCATTCGTCAACAACCAGAACCAGGTCAAATACGTCGGCACCCGTTTTATCGAGTGGTCGGACAAGGGACGCGGCAACTACTGGTCGGATATGGCAGCCTTCGATCTGGATGGCGACGGCATCGCCGATACCGCCTACCGACCCAATGGCCTGATCGATCAGGTCATCTGGCGCGCACCCAACGCACGCCTGCTGCTCAACAGCCCCGCCGTGACCATCGTACGCTGGGCCCAATCCCAATTTCCCGCCATCCTGCCGGGTGGTGTGATCGACAGCACCCCTCTGATGGTCGCTCCGGTGACCCCCACCTGGGAAAAATCCAAGGCATTGCCATGACAGTCACAGGCTCTCCGATCGATCTGCGATCCATCACCAAACGCTACGCCACCCTGCGCGCTGTCGATAACGTCAGTCTATCGATCGAACCGGGCGAATGCGTCATCCTGGCCGGCCACAACGGGGCGGGCAAGAGCACGCTGATCAAGCTGATCCTGGGGCTGATCCGCCCCGAATCCGGCTCGGTGCGCGTACTGGGCGATGTGCCCGGCACCGAGGCATCGACGCGCAGCCGCCGCCAGATCGGCTATCTGCCCGAAACGGTCGCATTGCATCCTTCCCTGACAGGCGTCGAAACGCTGGCCTTCTACGCGCGCCTGAAAGGCCTGTCGACGGCAGGCAACCCCGCGTTGCTGTCTCGCGTCGGCATCGCCGATGCGGCCAAGCGACGCGTGGGCGGCTATTCAAAAGGCATGCGTCAACGCCTGGCCTTGGCACAGGCGCTATTGGGCCATCCACGGGTATTGTTGCTCGATGAGCCCACCAGCGGCCTGGATCCCGCGTCGCGCCTGTTGTTCTACTCCATCGTGGGTGAATTGCGGGCCGCAGGAGCGGCTATCCTGCTATCCACTCACGCATTGGCCGAACTGGAAGGGCTGGCTGACCGCGTCATCGTCATGCGCAAGGGTCGCAAGATCGCGGACGGCAGTCTGAGCGAATTGCGTCGCGATGCCGATCTGCCCGTGCGCATCCGGCTGACCCTGGATACGGACCCCGTCCACATTCCCGACGGCTGGCGGCACAGCGGGGCACGCCGCATCGAGATCAGCTGCCCTCAGGCCCAGAAGCTGCGGCAGCTGCATCTGGCCCAAACCATCCCAAACGTCAGCGACATCGAACTGGAACATCCCGGCCTCGATGAAATGTATGCGCAGTTTCTGCGCCGGGAGGACGCATGAATCCGACCTTGATCCTGATCCAGAAGGAAATCCGCGACGGCCTGCGCAACCGCTGGGTGCTGGCGGTCACGATCCTGCTCGCCATGCTGGCGCTGTCCCTGGGATTCCTGGGCAGCGGCCCCACCGGCACTGTCAAAGTCGATCCCCTGACCGTCACCGTCGTCAGCCTCTCGAGCCTGTCCATTTTTCTGGTGCCGCTGATTGCAATGCTGCTGTCCTACGACGCCATCGTCGGTGAAATCGATCGCGGGACGATGGCGCTGCTGCTGAGCTACCCGGTGGCCCGCCGCCAAGTCATGCTGGGCAAGTTCTGCGGCCATCTGGCCATCCTGTCGATCGCCACGATCGCGGGCTACGGCATCGCGGGGGTCACCCTGCAGCTGGCGCATGGCGGGCTCGACTTTTCGGCCTGGGCGCCGTTTGCCCTGCTGATCGCCGCCAGCATCCTGTTGGGAGCCAGCTTCCTGTCGCTGGGCTACCTGATCAGCGCTCTGGTGCAGGAACGGGCCACCGCGGCAGGCATCGCAATCGGGGTCTGGCTGTTCCTGGTCGTCATTTACGACATGGTGCTGCTGGGCGTGCTGGTCGTCGATCAGGGACGCTCCATCACCGCACCGCTGCTGAACACCATCCTGTTGTTCAACCCGACCGACGTGTATCGGCTGCTGAACCTGACCGGCCACGAGAACATCGCCATGTTCGCCGGCATGGCGGGCCTCAGCGACCAGGCCACACTATCGACCGGGACCCTGCTGCTGGCCCAGGTTCTGTGGATCGCCGTCCCCTTCGGCCTGGCCTCGGCTGCCTTCAACCGGAGGGCGCTATGAACGGCTTTCCCCTGACACTCCGCGTCCCATTGGCCTGCCTGGCGCTGGGCCTGTCCCTGGCGCTGACCGGCTGCGGCGGCAAGTCGGACGCGTCCACGCCGCCCCCCACGCCGGCAGCCATGACCGACCAGTCGATCGGACATTACTGCGGCATGAACCTGAACGAACACGTCGGCCCGAAGGGCCAGATCCTGCTGCGCGACGACCCCCGGCCGGTCTGGTTCTCGACGATCCGCGAGGTCTTTGCCTATACATTGCTGCCCGAGGAGCCCAAGGCCATCCTGGCCATCTATGTGCAGGACATGGGCCGCGCCGGACCCGACGGCAACCCGCCGGCCGACGCCTGGATCGACGCCCATCAGGCCCATTACGTCATTCACGGCGACGCCATCGGCGGCATGGGGGCGCCCGACGCGCTCCCGTTTGCCCGGATGGATGACGCCCGCCGGTTTGCCGCGCAACACGGCGGCCAGGTCGTCGATTTTCAGGGCATGCCCGAGGACTATGTCCTGCGGTATGTCGAACCATCCTCTCCACGCGGATAATGCACCAGCTGGAACCCATCATGAATACCTCCTTGCTTCCCAGGCGCCGGTTTCTCGGCATCGTCGCTACCAGTGCGGCACTGCTGGGGTCCACACCGCTGTGGGCCGCCCTCAAACAACAAGATGCACTGCCGGATCCCGTCATCTGGCGCGGTGTGGCCCTAGGCGCGGACGCCCAGCTGCAGCTGCTGCACCCCGACCGCAAGCACGCCGAGGCACTCGTGCAGATGGCTGTGGCCGAGGTCCATCGGCTGGAGAAGATCTTCAGTCTGTATCAGGAAGACAGCGCGCTGGTCCTGCTGAACCGCGACGGACGGCTCGATGCGCCACCACCCGACCTGTCGCGCCTGCTCAGCCAATCAGTGGGCTTTGCCGAAGCCACCAATGGGATGTTCGATCCGACGGTCCAGGTGCTGTGGGATCTGTACGCACAAAGTGTGAGCCAGGGCACGCCGCTGCCGCCGGCACCCGCAAAGCTCCATGCTGTGCTGCAACGCGTCGACTATCGCGCCATCCGCCTCGAAGAGGACCGGATCACGCTGGATCGCCCGGGAATGGCCTTGACACTGAACGGTATTGCTCAGGGGTACATCACGGACCGGGTCACGGACCTGCTGCGCAGCAACGGCCTGGAGCACGCCATCGTCGATATGGGCGAGATCCGCGCGATCGGGCAACGGTCGCCCGGCCACCCGTGGCACGCGGGAATCGCCGATCCGGCGCATCCGGACCAATCCCTGGATACCGTCGATCTGCGAAACCAGGCACTGTCAACCTCCGGCGGCTATGGCACTCCCTTCGACCCTGCCGGCCACTATACGCACTTGTTCGACCCGCATACGGGTCAGGCCACGCCGGTCTGGCGTAGCGTCACGGTACGCGCCGCCGACGCGACAACCGCCGATGCACTGTCCACCGCCCTGTCTCAGATGCCGGAATCCGCAATCCGTGGTATTATTTCGCGCTTTCCAGTTCAGGCATGGTTGTTGCCCCCGGATTCCGGGACACTGATCTACCTGGGGTGATTGAAAAACTCGCTGGAAAAAGCGTGATGTGACAAGCCAGAAAAAGCATGTTATATTTACGCCTCTTTAGCGGCTGTAGCTCAGTTGGATAGAGTACTTGGCTACGAACCAAGGGGTCGTGGGTTCGAATCCTGCCAGCCGCACCAGAATTGCCCTGTTGTCTCAACAGGTTAGAAACCGCCTAGGGTCCAACGCCTAGGCGGTTTTTCTTTGGCTGGGCGAATTCTGGGTAATCACCGTCGGCTGATGGGGGGGCTCTACCCTACCCCATCAGCGGTGGACGGGCATTCCTCAGTCCTGCTTCAGCACCTCGGGTTCCGGCGAATCAGTCGGATGAGCCAGCAATTTCTTCAGTTCTGGCGTCATGGGCCAGTTCAGGTTGACATGCTTGGGCGGAATGGGTTGGGTAAACCATTTGGTATAGAGCGTATCGACCTGACCATCCTTGATCATGGCCTTCACGGCGTCATCGACAGCCGTCTTGAAGCGCGCATCGTTCTTGGGCTCGATGATGCCGTAGGGCTCGAACGTGTAGGCTTCCTTGCTGATGGACCAGGTCTGGGGATCATGGGAATTTGCCACCAGCCCCGCCAGCAGGATGCCATCCATGAAGAATGCCGACGCCCGCCCATTGGCCACCGCCAGGAAGGCCTCGGCATGGTCACTGGCCGTGATGATCCGCATGCCCAGCTGCTTCTGCGCATTGATTTCTGTCAGCCACTTCAGGTTGGTGCTGCCCGACACGGAAATCACTGTCTTCCCCTGAAAATCCCGCAGATGATGCAGATTCGATTTCTTCAAGGATGCGAAATGCGTGGCGGACACGAAGGTGGCGGGCGCGAAGCTGACCTGCTTCTGACGCTGGACATTGTTGGTGTCAGGTCCGCAGGACAGATCGATCGTGCCATTGGCGATCAGGGGAATGCGGGTTGACCCGGTGACAGGGACTTCCTTGACGTGGATGGAGGGCAGGCCCAGATCCTTCCGGATGGCATCGGCAATGCCATAGCAGATGTCCATGGTGTAACCGACAGATTTCTGGTGATCGTCCAGATAAGAAAACGGAATCGCGGCATCCCGCGTGCCGATGACGATTTCCCCGGTCGACTTGATCCGGTCCAGCCGGCTGACGTCGGCGGCCTGGGTGGAACCGATACCGGCCACTGTCAACGCGGCGGCCAGAACGAGGGGCAGTGCTTTCATGAATTCTCCTGCTTTTCAACAAGATCGGCGGCAAACCAGAACATCCAGTGCGCCCATCTCGATGAATCATCAGAATTTTAAGAAATATTCTGGTATAGATTAATTCCTTATGGAAATATGCAAATTCTATCGCGATAGGCCCCGTCAGAATGCACGGATCATCTCGGGGATGACGTACCCGGGCGTCACATTGGCCTTCAGAATCAAAGGGCTTACTGACCTCGGTCAATATGACCTCGGTCAGTAAGCCCTTTTTCGTTTTTGGCGCGCCTGCCCTATCAAGGCAGACCGGCACAAACGCAGCCGCCAATCATGGCGCCGCGGTTCCTGGCGTTCAGTGGAGCAGATTCATCGGTTCCGCCGATGACGCCTCGCCCCGTCCCGTCAGGCCACCGCTTTCTCGGGGACCTCCTGTTCCTGGCCAATGCGGTCGAGATATTTCAGGCAGGTCTCGGTCGTCTCGACATCGCCGAACTTGGCGTCGATATCGAACAGGTTCCAGAGTACGGCACCCGGCACCCGATCACCAATCGCTTCCTTGACGGCGATCGTGCGAAACCCGTCGGCCAGGCCGTCGCAGATCGTCTCGCGCACACAAGCCGAGGCGGTCACGCCGGTCACCAGAATCGTATCCACCCCCGCGGCACGCAGGTAACCCGCCAGGTACGTCCCGTGGAACGCGCTGGCGCGCTTTTTGATCAGGGTCAGTTCGCCCTCGATCGGCGCGATGCGCGAATCAATCGCCCAGATGTCGGGGTTGCCCTGGCTGACGACGTCGATCGGAATCTTGTTGTGCCACAGGCCCATGTCGGTGTTCCGGTTGTCGCGGTCGGTGATCTCGTAGCAGGTCGTCACGTGCACCACGGGCAAGTTGTACTTGCGAAAGCCCTTGAGCAGCGCCTGCATCGACGGAATGATCTGATCATCGACGTGTTCGCAAGTAAAAGGGTTGCCCGGACGCGTCCAGGCATTGGCCAGGTCCACGCTGATGAGCGCCGGCCGTTTGCCAAAGCCCACGCGGCGCTGAAAACCCCGCGACTGATAACGACGGGTGGCTTCGGCGAAGGCGGCTTCCAGGACTTGTTCGAGATTGTCGGACATGATGTGGCTCCTTTGATGTAGGAAAATATCGTTGGGTCTTGAGCGATCCGCCGCACAACAAAGGGCGGATTCACAAGTTCAGTTTAGAGAACATCGATTGTTATTTGATATCAATTGAATAATTATTAATGCCATATCATCATCAATCCAATTGATCCATCCCTGCTTCCAGGGCGCTGTCGCGCCCACTCGATGGCGTCTTCGGCTTACTGCACCGACAGCCGGGCCCGGGAAGGCTGCGGGGCGCCAACGGGCTGATCCAGCCCGTCCAGCGGACGGCCAGCAGTTTCGGGCAACAACCAGGCCGCAATGAAAGCCAGGCCCGCCAGCGCAGTGATATAGATTGCCGGCGCCAGGATGTTGCCTGTGACGTCGATCAGATAGGTGGCGATGAAGGGGGCCGTGCCACCGAAAAGTGCATAGCTGATGTTGTAGGTCACCGCCGAAGCGGTATAGCGCACCTTCGTGGGAAAGACCTCGCTCAGAAGAACAGCCGTCACCACATTCGCCGTCACGGCGCCGAGCGCAAGCACCAGCTGGGCCACCAGGGCATGACCGAGTGTGCCGCTGGACGCCAGGATATAGGCGGGTACCGACAGTCCGCCCAGGAGGACGACCGACGCGAACATCGTCGCACGTCGCCCAACGCGGTCGCAGATGGGTCCGATCACCGGCGCGATAGCGGCGGCGAAGGTCAAGGCCACCACATTGCTCATCAGCACCCGATCCGCAGGCATGTGCATGACGGATCTCAGGAACGTCGTCATGTAGGTGGAAAAGATATAGAAGGACACCGCGGTCAGGCTGATATAGCCCCCCAACCGGAGCATGGATTTCCATTGAACCGCCAACGTCTGCCCCAGTGAGGAATGCGGCACTCCCGAGCTTTCGAGCACTTTCTGGAATAGAGGGCTCTCCCGCAGATGGCTGCGGATATAAAACGCCACCAGCCCCAGCGGCGCCGCCACCAGGAATGGCACGCGCCAGCCCCAGGCATTCATTTCCGCTGTGCTCAGGCCGACGGCGAGGAAATACGAGATCAGAGCCGCCAGGGCAAAGGACGCGAAGGTGGCCGAGGGCATCCAGCTGCTGTAGCGCGACCGCTGATGGTCGGGTGCATGCTCGATCACGTAGGTCACCGCGCCAGCATATTCGCCGCCGGCGGAGAAGCCCTGGACGCACCGCGCCACGGTCAGCAGGACAGCCGCCCAGATGCCGATGGATTCATGGTTCGGAATCAGACCGATCGCCGCGGTGGCGCAAGACATCAGCAGAACGGTCAGGGCCAGGACACGCTTGCGCCCGATACGGTCGCCCATCATGCCAAAGAAGGCTCCGCCGATCGGGCGCAGGGCGAAGGCCACCGCAAAAATGGCAAAGGTCTGCAGCAATGCCGTCACCGGATTGCCTTCAGGAAAAAATGCCAGGGCGATGGCGGGCGCCATGAACCCATAGATCGCGAAATCGAACCATTCGATGACGGTCCCGGCGATGGCGGCAACCGTGACCTTGCGCAAGGCAGGGTTCGACGCCACGTGCGTTGTACGCTGTGACATGCTTGTCTCCAGATAATCTTGCATCGGGTATCCGATTTGCAAATACCGGATGCGATCTCTTTTTTAGGATTCGGCGGGACCGGATAACCAGGTTCCTACCGGTTTTTTCGGCCGTGCTCACAGGGTACAAGGGTCTGTGTCAATTGCCGATAAGAACAATATAATCAGGTAAGAGACTATTTTTGATGTGAATTACGTGATGATTAATACTCATCATGGCATTAATCATCCATCACCTTCGGGAAACAGACTCAGATGGCCAAATCCACCGTGGAAACCCTGCCCGCCTTGCGCTTCGACGTACGGCACATCCGGGCGTTCCTGATCGTGGCGGAAGAGCTGCATTTCGGCAAGGCCGCCGAACGTCTTTTCACCAGCCAACCGGCGCTAAGCCGCATGATCCGGGCCCTGGAACAGGGCACGGAAGTGGCCCTGCTGGAACGCTCGACCCGGCGCGTGCGGCTCACCTCGGCAGGAGAGGCCTTTGCCGCCGAATGCCGCCTGGCTTACGGCCACCTGCTACGCGCCAAGCCGGCGGCCATGGATGCGGCGGCGGGCCGCGGCGGGCAATTGCGGGTGGGTTACATGGATTTTGCGATCAATGGGCGGCTGCCCACGCTGCTGCGCGAATACCGCAGTCTCTATCCCGACGTCAGCGTGGAAATGGAATACAACCCCAGCGCCCGGCAATGTCTCGCTCTGCTCGAAGGCCGCCTGGACGTGGGCTTCGTCATCGGGGAATTCCCCAGCCAGAAGGTGCGCAGCCTCTTGGTGGACCAAAACGAATACGTGGCCCTGCTGCCCGACACGCATCCCCTGAGCGCGCAGGCTTCCCTGCAACTGGCGGACTTGGCCGGCGAGCCTTTCGTGATCGGGACGGAAAGCGCGTTCGGCGCATTTCGCCGTCTCCTGTTCCCGCTATGCCACAACGCCGATTTCTTCCCCAACATCGTGCAGCAGGCTTCCAACACCAGCGGCATCATGGGCATGATCGCCGCAGGGGTCGGAGTCAGCGTGTATGCCAGCTGCGTACGCAACGCGGTACGCACCGGCGTGGCCGTCAGACCGCTGAGCGATATTGCCGACCGCATCCCCACGTGCGCCATCTGGTCGACCGAGAACCCCTCCGAAACGCTGCGAGGCTTCACGGAATTTCTGGTGGGCTACATCCGGGAACACGGGGTATAAGGACTCACCATCAGTTAACAAATCGAAAACGCAGCCGCGCGCCCACTGGTACTTGACCCAGGCGATCCAGTTCCCGGCTATGCACGACGGCGATCACGGGATAGCCGCCGGTCAGCGGATGGTCCGCCAGGAACAGCACCGGCTGGCCATTGGCCGGCACCTGGATGGCCCCCGTCACAGTCCCCTCGCTGGGCAGTTCCCGCTTCCGGCGGCGCGGCAGTGGCTCGTGGCCGGACAGCCGCATCCCGACCCGGTTCGATTGCGGCGTGACGAGCCATTCCTGGGACTGCAGCCGCGCCAGCGCCTCGGGTTCGAACCAATCGTCACGCGGCCCCGGAACGACATCCAGCGTCACGACGTCCCCCGGACGAGGATGCGGGTGAGCGGATTCGGGATCGACTTTCGACTGCCATATCGGGTCGCCGGCGACCGCTTCCCGCCCCACCACCAGGCGATCGCCGGTGCGTACCGGGTCGGGACCAATGCCGGCCAACACGTCGGTCGCACAACTGCCCAGCACGGGTGGCACCGCCCAACCGCCTCGCACGGCCACGTAACATCGGACGCCCGCACGCGGCTGGCCGATACGCAGCACCTGACCGTCCTCCATCGTCAAGGCGCGCCCACCCGCCGCAGGCAGGCGAACCCCCGAAGCGGTCGTCAAGGCCACGGGCACCTGGGCCCCGGTCACCGCGACGACCGCCCGGCCGTGACAGGCCAGCCGCAAGCCACCCAGAGCATTTTCCAGCACGGTCGCATCGGATCGATTGCCCACCAGCCGATTGACCCGTCGCAGGGCGCCACGATCCAACGCCCCGGAGCAGGACACACCCATGCCGGTCAACCCGGGCCGCCCCAGATCCTGGAAGACCGTCTGCAAGCCGGCGCCGAGGACTTCCAGATGCGGCACGGCGGCTGCGAAAGCCCCTGGCACCGCGCCCGGCGACCCTGCAGCCGCGGAGATGCGGGCGGTCACCGCGCACGGCGCAGGCAGGCTGACCACGACTTCCGGCGCACCCAGATCCCGGAACCGCACCCGAAACCCAGGCTGCACCAGGGCCGGTTCGGCGCGGGCCAGATCCCACATGCGCAACGGCGTGATACCCAGCAACTGCCACCCCCCCGGGCTTTCCGCCGGATACACGGCACTGAATTCACCCGCTGCCGCCACGGAGCCGGCCGGAACGCGGGTGCGGGGGCTGGGGCGCCTGGGTAGGCCATGAAAACAGGCGTCGCCCCCCGTCAGGTAGACAAAGCCCGGGGCGAAGCCGGCGAATGCCGCCTGGAAATCATGGGCGGTGTGGCGCTCGATCAGCTCGGCGCGCGACAGGCCCAGCCGGTCGGCGACTTCGTCCAGATCGTCCCCGGTGTAATACACGGGAATCTCGATGGTTCTGGCAGGAAGGCCCGCTCCGGCGGGGGCGTTCGCCAACACATGCATGCGGCCCCTGGATTCCTGCCAGCAGCGCCGCAGCCATGCCGACACCGCATCAGGGGTCACCACTGACGGCTCAAACTGCGCGAGCAGGGTCCGGGCGGCCGGCACCAGGTCCGTCACCCCGGCGAGTCGCCGGGCACGGGTCACCTGAAAGAGCGCCAGCACGGCATCCAGGCTGCCGAGTTCCGCCAGCAGCGCGGCGTCACCCGCCAACAGGATCCGCGGATGCGCCATCAGACGCCCGGGGTTCCGGCAAACGGCCGCGGCACCACGCCGGCCGATTCCAGGCGGGCCCGCACGGCGCGAGCCATGGCCACGGCGCCGGGACTGTCGCCGTGCACGCAGATGGAATCGGCCCGCAGGCGCACCCGCGATCCGTCGATCGCCGTGATCTCGCCGGTCCGCACCCAATCCAGCATTCGGTCCGCGATCCGGTCCGGATCGTGCAGCACGGCCCCCGGTTCGCGCCGCGACACCAACACGCCCTGGGCGGTATAAGCCCGGTCGGCAAAGGCCTCCGCAACGACTCGCAAGCCGCGCCGGCGAGCCCAGTCCAGCAGCGGTGCACCCGCGAGCCCCATCAGGATCAGGTCCGGATCCAGGTCCAGGATCGCGGTGATGACATCGGCCGCCTGCCGCGCATCGTGCGCGATCGTGTTGTACAGGGCACCGTGGGGCTTGACGTAGCGCACCCGGGTGCCGGCGGCGTCGGCCAACCCCCGCAAGGCACCGATCTGATAGATCACGTCGGCAACCAGCTCCCGGCTGGTCGGATCCATGGCACGGCGCCCGAACCCGACCAGATCCCGATACCCCACATGGGCGCCGACCACGACGCCCCGCGCGGCAGCCGCCCGCAAAGTATCCAGGATGCCCGCGGGATCCCCCGCATGAAAGCCGCACGCGACGTTGGCGCTGGTGACGATGTCCAGCATGCTGGCGTCATCCCCCATCCGCCAGGCCCCGAAACTTTCGCCCAGATCACTGTTCAAGTCCATGAGTCTTCCTTATCATTCCAAGACGTCGTGCGGATTGCTCAACAATCCGCACAGGCAAAAAAACACGCTGTTCCAGCCCTGCGGACCAGACGCCCGCGCCATTCTCAGGATTCTCATGCGATCCCGGCATTATCCCAGCACCCCAAGCCCTCTGAGCCTGGCCGACACCGTGGCCGAAAATATCCGCCAGCAACTGATCCACGGTCAATTGCACGCCGGACAGCGCCTGTCCGAAGCCAGTCTGAGCGACCAACTGGCCGTCTCGCGCAACACCCTGCGCGAGGCCTTCCGCATCCTGGTCAAGGAAGGCCTGCTGCATCACGAACCCAACCGGGGCGTGTCGGTGGTGGTACCCAGCATCGCCGACATCATCGATATCTACCGGGTGCGCCGCCTGATCGAATGTCAGGCGCTGGCCCAGGCCTGGCCGCGCCACCCGGCGCACAAACGGCTGATCCAGGCCACCCACGACGCCAGCCGGATGCGCGAGACCGGCGACTGGCTGGGCGTGGGCTCGGCCAACATGGCCTTTCATGCCGGAATCGTGGCGCTGGCCGACAGCGCGCGCCTGTCGGCGATGTTCGCCGACATTGCCGCCGAACTGCGGCTGGCCTTTGGCCTGCTGGACGACCCGGAATACCTGCATGCGCCTTTCGTGGACCAGAACATCCACCTGCTGACATTATTTGAATCCGGCGATACGGCCGCCGCAGCCAAGACGCTGGAAGACTATCTGATCCAGTCCGAGCGCATGGTGCTGTCGGTATACGCCGAACATGTGGATTGATCGGTCACCCGAGCGCGACTCACTGGCACGGCATCGACAGACCCGGCCTCTCATCTCAAAAATAGTTCAACAATCACTGGTTAACTGATCAACATTAACAGGCTATATCCACTACAAAATTATTCTTATTGTTGAAAACCCTGATGGCTGATCTGTCGGGATTCCGCTACTTTTCATTCTGGTCATCGCCCGGACCGGATCTGGCACGTCGTCGCCCAGCATCCGCCGGCAATGCCTCCTCACGCAACGACCTGCCTCCAGGAGACCTCCCGATGAAACGCCGCATTTTCCTTGCCGCCTCCCTGGCCACTGGCTTGAGCCTGGCCCTCAATGCCCACGCCGCCACCCAATGGGATCTGGCCTCGGCCTACCCGGCCTTCAATTTCCACACCCAGAATCTCGAACAGTTCGCCAAGGACGTGAATGCCGCGACCCAGGGCCAGGTGAAGATCACCGTCCATTCCGGGGCATCCCTGTTCAAGATGCCGGAAATCAAGCGCGCTGTGCAGGGCGGCCAGGCGCAGGCCGGCGAATTCTTCATGGTCAGCTTCCAGAACGAATGGCCGCTGTTCGGGCTGGATGGCTTGCCATTCCTCGCCGGCAACTACGATGAGGCCTGGAAGCTCTATCAGGCACAGCGCCCCGCGCTGGAAAAGAAACTCGACCAGCAGAACATGAAACTGCTCTACGCGGTCGCCTGGCCCCCGCAAAGCATCTATAGCAATAAACCGATCAATTCCGTGGCCGACCTGAAAGGCATGAAATGGCGGGTCTACAGCCCCACCACCGCGCGCATCGGTGAACTGGTCGGCGCGCAACCCGTCACCATCCAGGAAGCCGAACTGTCCCAGGCCCTGGCCACGGGCGTCATCGAAGGCCTGATCACCTCCAGCGCCACCGGGGCTGACAACAAACTCTACGAAAATCTGAAGTACTTCACCAATGTGCAGGCCTGGATTCCAAAGAACGCAGTCGTGGTCAACAAGCGCGCCTTCGAATCCCTGCCCAAGGCCGAACAGGACGCCGTCCTGAAGGCCGCCGCCGACGCCGAGACCCGGGGCTGGAAGAACTCCCGCCAGGTGGACGCCGACTCCATCGCCAAACTGAAGGCGGGGGGCATGCAGATCGTGGAACCATCCGACCAACTGCGCGCAGGCCTGGCGAAGGTCGGCGACACGGTCATCCAGGAATGGACGGCCAAGGCCGGGGATGACGGCAAGAAGGTCCTGGAAACCTACCGCGCCAGCCGATAATGCGTCCCTGGCTCGATAAACTCTATGACGCCAGCGCCTGGCTGGCCGGCCTGTGCATGATCGTGGTCCTGATCGCGGTCACCATGACCATCCTAGGGCGGCTGATGGGCTTTCCCGTGGGGGGGATCGATGCCTACGCCGGCTACGCCATGGCCGGGTCGGGCTTCCTGGCGCTGGCCAGCACCTTGAAAAAAGGCGAACACATCCGTGTCACGCTGGTGCTGGGCATGCTCCGGGGCGCCAGGCGCCGGGCGCTGGAAATTGCCGCCCTGCTGATCGCCGTCCTGTTGGCCGGTTTCCTGGCGTTCTATTCCGCGCGTCTGGTCTGGCAGTCCTGGGCCTTCCAGGACATTTCCACCGGCATCGACGCCACCCCCATGTGGATCCCGCAGCTGCTGATGGCTGCCGGGACCCTGGTCTTTTTTATCGCTTTCCTGGACGAGTTCTGCCTGGAAATCCTGGGCAAGCGCCGCCAGGAGTCCACCGAGGACCTGCATCATGAATGAGATCACCGCCAGCATCGCCCTGATCGTGGTCCTGTTCACTCTACTGGGCGGCGGCGTCTGGGTGGGTCTGGCTCTGGCGGGCGTCGCCCTGTTCGGCATGGAATTCTTTTCGGCCAGGCCCGCGGGCGACGCCATGGCAATCACGATCTGGGGCAGCTCCAGCAGCTGGACCCTGACCGCCCTGCCCCTGTTCATCTGGATGGGCGAAATCCTGTACCGCACCAATCTGTCCGAAAATCTGTTTCGCGGCCTGGCACCCTGGGTCAACCGTCTGCCCGGGCGCCTGCTGCATACCAACGTGCTGGGCTGCACGATATTTGCCTCGGTCTGCGGCTCGTCGGCCGCGACCTGCGTGACCGTGGGCAAGATGAACCTGCCCGAACTGCGCAAGCGCGGCTATCCCGATGCGCAGATCATCGGCTCGCTGGGCGGTCCGGCCACGCTGGGCCTGCTCATTCCACCGTCCATTATCCTGATCGTGTATGGCGTCGCGGCGGAAACTTCCATCGCAAAGCTCTTCATCGCCGGCGTCATCCCCGGCCTGCTGCTGGCAGCGCTTTTCAGCGGCTGGCTCGCCGGCTGGGCGCTGCTGCATCCGTCGCAGGTTCCGGAATCCGCCGGCAACCTGTCCCTGCTCGAAAAACTCCGCGAATCGCGCCAGCTGATTCCGGTTGTGCTGCTGATCCTGGGCGTGATTGTCAGCATCTATTCCGGCGTCGCGACGGCCACGGAATCTGCCGCCATTGGCGTGCTGGGCGCATTTCTGCTGTCGGCCTGGCAGAAATCGCTGACCTGGCAATCCTTCCGCGATTCCCTGCTGGGTGCCACCCGGCTGTACTGCATGATCGCCCTGATTCTGGCGGGCGCAGCCTTCATGACGCTATCGATGGGTTACATCGGTTTGCCGCGCCAGCTGGCGGAATTCGTCGGCAGCCTGCATCTGTCGCCCGCCATGCTGATGGTCGCCCTGGGTCTGTTCTACATCGTGCTGGGCTGTTTCCTGGATGGCATCTCCACCATCGTACTGACCATGGGGGTGGTGCTGCCCATCATCCAGGCGGCCGGCATCGATCCGATCTGGTTCGGCATCTTCCTGGTCATCACCGTGGAAACGGCGCAGATCACGCCCCCCGTCGGCTTCAACCTGTTCGTGCTGCAGAGCATGACAGCCAAGGAAATCACCTACATCGCCCGGGTCTGCGCGCCGTATTTCGGGCTGATGATGTTGCTGCTGGTCGTGTTATGGTTCTTTCCTGGGCTGGCTACCTGGCTGCCGTCACATATGTGATCCACCGACTCCGCACAGAAGACCCATGGGACAATTCGCCATCATCGGCCTGGGGCGCTTCGGCGCCGCCACCGCACTGGAACTCTCCCGTCTCGGGCACTCCGTCCTGGGAATCGATTCCGACAGCCGGCTGGTGGAAAAATACGCCGACCAGATCACGCGCGCAGCCATCACCGACGCCACCGATCATGATGCACTGGGCGAACTGGGCCTGGGGGATTACGACGTCGTGCTGGTGGCCATCGGCGAGGATATCGAAGCCAGTCTCGTCTGCGTCGTCCAGCTCAAAACCCTGGGCGTGAAAGCCATCTGGGTCAAATCATCGTCACGCGCCCACCACCTGATCCTGGCAAAACTCGGCGTCACCCGCATCATTCACCCCGAGGAAGAAATGGGTGTCCGGATCGCGCAGGTGCTCAGCTACCCGATGGTCAATGACTACATTTCACTGGGTAACGGCGACTTTGTCGTCGAAATCGAAACCAGCGAACCGCTCGACGGCCGCACCCTCGGAGACGTTCTGACCACGAACCCACCAGGGTTGATCCGTGCCTTGCTCATCCGGCGCAAAGGCGAAACGACGCTCAACCCCGAACACACATTCATCCTGCGCCCCCACGACACCCTGATCCTTTATGGTCCCCTGCAGCAGCTCAAGACCGCTGCGCCAAAACTGCGCTGAATGGCCCGCTTTCCCGTCCATCCCGTCCACGCCTACCGTCACCTGAGACATTCCGGCCAGCTGCAGGCAAGCCCACCCGCCGTACTGGCAGGCAGCTTTCTGGCGCTCATTGCGCTGGGGACGATCCTGCTGTCCCTGCCGATTGCGCAGCGCCGCCCCTTCGGGCTGTTCGAAGCCCTGTTCACGGCGACGTCTTCGGTCACGGTAACCGGCATGACCGTCATCGACCCCAGCCAGGACCTGACGTTCTTTGGCCAGGCGGTCATCCTGGCCCTGATCCAGATCGGCGGTGTGGGTTTCATGACCTTTGCCATCATCGCCGCCTTGACCCTGGGCCGGCGCGTCAGCCTGAAATACCAGGCCCTGGCCCTGGAAGCCTTCAACCAGACCAGCGTCCAACGGATCCGGCACACTGCCCTGACGGTACTGAAGTTCTCGGTCGCCATCGAGGCTGCGGCAATCCTGGTCCTGACCCTGTGGTGGTGGCACCCCGAAGGACTGAAGCGCGCCTTCCTGATGGCTGGATTCCATGCGGTTTCCGCCTTCAACAATGCGGGCGTCACTCTCTTTCCGGACAGTCTGGCCGGCCTGACCCGCGATCCGATATCGATTTTCGTGATCACTGGCTGCATGATCCTGGGCGGTCTGGGCTTCAGCGTCCTGGCCGATCTGTACCACAGCCGGGCCTGGAAAGCCCTCGCCTATTATTCCCGATTGATACTGATCGGCACTGCGTTGCTGAACCTGACCGGACTGCTGGTCTTCTGGTTGATCGAGGCACGCAACCCGGGCACGCTGGGGCCGATGCCGCTCGCCCAGCAAGGGCTGGCGGCCTGGACGCAGGTCGTCAGCAGCCGGACTTCGGGCTTCGCCGCCATGGACGTCGCCCAACTGCGCGACAGCTCCCGCTTCCTGCTGACCCTTCTGATGTTCATCGGCGGAGGATCGCTATCCACCGCCAGCGGCATCAAGCTCGGGACTTTTCTCGTGCTGCTGGCAACCGTGCGAGCCTACATCCTGCAGCGCAAAGAGGTGGTACTCATGTACCGCACGGTGCCCCAGGAAACCATCCAGAAAGCGCTGGCCCTGCTGGTCGTATCCGGGACACTGGTCTGCCTGGGGATTTTCCTGATGAGCCTGCTCGAGGATCTGCCGTTCATCGATATCGTCACCGAGATCATGTCGGCCTTCAGCACCACGGGGCTCAGCCCGGACCTGACCCGACAGCTCAGCCCGCCTAGCCAGATCCTGCTGATGGTCCTGATGTTCATCGGGCGCCTGGGTCCCCTGACTCTGGTCTATAGCCTGGGCAAGCAACACCAAAGCCGCGTGCGTCACCCCGAGGCGAGCATCCAGATCGGGTAGACGCTGCATTGCCAACCCGACAGATCCATTCCCAATGGACGCGCTGGAACCCGGCTGAGATAATGGGCGAAAAGCCACGGACGGCGCCACTTTGACACGCACAAGCCGGTTCGGGGGCGTATGACGCCATACACGGGAGTTCGTGCCATGCACTTGCGAATGCCAGTCCTGAAACTCAGCCGGCGAACACGCAGAATTCTGGCGGGCATCACGCTCACACTGCTGGTCCTGGCCGCGCTGTCAGCCTGGCTGGTCCCGAAGGCCGTGCACCACGCACTCACCAAAAACGTCGCCGAACTGCTGGGCCGCCAGGTGGATGTGGGCGAGATCCGCTTCAATCCCTTCACCCTGGCGCTCAGTGCGCAGAACCTTGTCATCGCTCAGCCCCAGTCGGCGCCGCTCCTGAAAATCGACGAGATCGACCTGAGGGTGGCCTGGCGCTCCATCGTGCTGTTCGCACCGGTGCTCGACCGGCTCCGCATCGCTCAGCCCCAGGTGGCCCTATCGCGCCAGGACGCCACGCATTTCAATTTTTCCGATATCGTCGAGCGGTTTGCCAGCACATCGGCCGGGCACCCGGATAACGGAACGCCTGCCTCGACAGGGATGCCGCGATTCTCCCTGAACAATCTGTCGCTGACCGGTGGCGTCATCAGCCTGGACGATCACGTCACCGGTCGCCAGCAGACGATCGATGACCTGACGCTGGCGATTCCTTCCCTCTCGTCTCTGGGTTTCGCCAGGAAAACGGACGTGCAGCCCACGATGCACATGCGCATCAACGGCAGCCCCTTCGACCTTTCCGGCGCGGCACGTCCGTTCGACGCCACCCCGACCTTCAGTCTGGACGCGACGCTCGATGGCCTGGCGCTCGACAAATGGGCCGATTTCTGGCCCATGCCCTTGCCCGTCCATCTCAAGAGCGCCCTGCTCGATTCCAGGCTGAAAATCCTGTTCGAACTGCCCCCGAACGCCGCACCGACCATCCAGGTCCGGGGTGACGCGGGCCTGCGCCAGCTGGATGTGACCGAGTCTTCAGGATCGCCGCTTCTGACCTGGGATGGACTGAAGGTCGATGGGCTGGCGGCCGACGTGACCGCGCGGACGGTTTCCATCGGTGCCATCACCCTGGAAAAACCGCACGTGGAAGCGCACCGGGACGCGCATCAGCTGAACTGGCAGCGCGTGGCCAATGGCTTCGCCAAATTGGCCGGCCCAGGCCACACCCCGGAACAACCCACCGAACCGACACCCACCCGGACCTCGACCAACCCGGCCGGCGGATCACCCGCCGCACCGGCCACTCCGGCTTCCGCGCAGCCGGAAGCGCCCACCCCCGCGGCGCCCGGCTGGAAAATCGCCATCGACACCTTCCGGCTGGATGCAGGTCAGGCGCATCTACATGACGAGCCGATCGGCCTGGACCATACGTTCAATGGCCTGGGCGCCGAGATCCAGCACATCACTCTGCCACAGGACGCCGATCAGCCCATGCTCGCACAGTTGGGCATGGGCAATCAGGCCGACGGCAGTTCACTGCAGGTCCAGGCGCCCATCGTCCTGCAGCCCCTCTCGATCCACGCCCAGGTGCGGCTGGACAAGCTAGCGTTGGCACCATTCGCAGTGGCAATCCGCCATTTTGCCCCTGTGACGCTGCAGGATGGTTGCCTCACCCTGGAAGGCAAGGTCGAGGTGGCGGACTCCCGGGTCGAAGCCCGCGACGTGAAACTGGGCCTGCGGCAGGTCGCCGCACGCGACGACTCCGTCAAACCGGGTGTGCCGTTATCCATCGGCACACTGGATCTGGTCGCCGATCGGCTGGCCCTGGACGCCAAACCGACGAACTTCACCCTGCAGGCCAATGGCATCCAAAAGCATGGCACGCTCGCGCTCAAGGGCTCCCTGACTGTGCAGCCGCTGTCGCTGAAGACCTCGGTCGATCTAGGCAAGTTCGACGCAGCCTCCCTGGCACCCTATTTCGCCTCCCGTCTGAACGCAACGGTCCGCAGCCTGTCCCTGGGTGCGCACGGCAACGCCGCAGTCACGCTGGCGCAGAACAAACCCATACAGGCGGACTGGCGCGGCGCGATTCAGGTCAACGATTTCGACTTCCAGGACCGCGTCAACAAGGCGCCATTTCTCAACTGGAAACACTTGGGCCTCAATGACATGCAGGTCTCGATGTCGGGATCGCGGCTCGTCCTGGGACTGGGTCACATCCTGCTGGACAATTTCTACGGCAATATCCTGCTCAGCAGCAACGCCCGCCTGAACGTCATGGACGTCCTGGTGGACAAGGGCCAGGCCGCCGGATCCATCACGCAGAACACGCAGACCCGCCGGGGCCACGAGGGTAAAAAGGGGAAATCCGCTGTCCGGCAGGTCAGCGCCGAACCCGACATCTCGATCGCCAGCATCACGCTCCGGCGTGGCCGCATGACGTTCAATGACCATTTCGTCCGGCCCAATTATCGCGCCGAGCTGTCATCCATCGACGGCACCCTGACCGCCGTCTCCTCGACCCGGCCCACGCCGGCCAAGGTCCGCGTCTCGGGCCGCGTGTATGGTACGGCCCCCTTGGCGATCTCGGGCACGGTACAGCCCTTCTCGCGCTACCTGGCGCTGGATCTCAAGGCATCCGCCAAAGGTGTGGACCTGCCCCGTTTCACCACGTATTCGTCCAAATACGTCGGCTACGCGATTGAACGCGGCAAGCTGTCGGTCGATCTGCAGTACCAGATCAAGAACCGGGCCTTGCAGGCCAGCAACAAGGTCCTGCTCAACCAGCTCACCTTCGGCAAGCCATCCGGCAGTCCCGACGCGATCAAACTTCCGGTGCTGCTGGCCGTCGCCCTGCTGAAGGACTCCAGCGGCAACATCGACATCAACCTGCCGATCTCCGGATCGCTGGACGACCCGCAGTTCTCGGTCGGCGGCATCATCGTAAGGGTCATCCTGAACACGCTGGCCAAGGCGGTCACCGCCCCGTTCAAGTTGCTGGCCTCCGCCTTTGGCGGCGGCAGCGAAGACCTGTCGCGCGTCGATTTCGCACCGGGCAGCGCCACGCTGGATGACACGGCCAAGTCCAACATCGCCACCCTGGTCAAGGCGCTATCCGACCGCCCCTCGCTGAAAATGGACATCATCGGGCGCGCCGACCCGCAAGCCGATGAGGAAGGCCTGCGCCAAGCCTGGGTGGACGATCAGATGCGCGCGGCCAAGGCTCGGGACACCTCCGGCCGCGGCAAAAAAACGGATCCGGGAAGCGTCTCGCTAACCGATGCCGACCGCGCCAAATACCTGGAAAAGGTCTACAGCAACACCAAGATCAAGGACAAGCCGCGCAACGCCATCGGCTTCGCCAAATCGCTGCCGCCCGAACAGATGAACACCCTGCTGCTGGCGGCGGCTCCTGTGGGCAAACAGGCCCTGGACGCACTCGCCGAGGCACGCGCTCAGGCCGTATACGAACAGCTTTTGACGACCGCCCAGGACCTGACCGACCGGATCTTCATCGTGGCGCCCAAGATCGGCGCGGCGGACGCCAATGACGGCGGTTCAGCGACGAGCGTGAACTTTGCCCTGCATTAGCCAGCCAGGACGGGCGCATCGCTTCCGTTACGGTTTCGCTGCGGGCGGCTGGATCTTGTCGGCATATTTGACCAGGATGTCACCCATCGCCCGCATCATTTCGCCGCGCATCTGCATCATCGTCTTGGGATCCAGGCCCGCACCGTCCATGGCCGGGCACGCATTCATCATGCCCATCATGCCGCCGCCCATCATGCCACCCCGCATCCACTGACCGCTTCTCATGCCGCCTTGCTGGCCGTCCATCATGCCCCACGAGCCGCCCCCCCGCATCATCGGAGGAACGCCACTGCCGGCCTGCCCCTGCTGCATCATGCCCGGGCCACCGACCTGGGCCGGGACATCTGTCGCAGCGACACTGGGCGCACCTGCGCCGATCGCCAGCGCGGCAAAGGACGCAATCACAATCATCTTGGTATTCATCGATAGCTCCTGGTTATCAAACAAAGCCTGCAAACGACCTTCACTGCTTGAAAATATATCGGATGAGCACGATCACCGCGAGAACAAGCATGACAATACTGAGCCCATTTTGCTCGCTGCGCACGCCTTACAGTAGTGTCATCAAACGGCACGCCAATGCCAACCCGGCCGGGCAACCGATTCCATCCACCTGACGGAGAAACGCATGACAAAGACCAAGAAAGACAAGGCAATTCGTACCGACGTCGCGCAACCCCGTCGGCACGAGGACGATGCCGCCGCTGCTCAGGCACTCGGCCGGGACGAATATGAGGCCCAGTTGCGCCTGCTGCAAATCGAACTTGTGAAGCTGCAGCGTCACTTCATCGAGTGCCATGACCGTATCCTCATCCTCCTCGAAGGCCGCGACGCAGCGGGCAAGGATGGCAGCATCAAGCGCATCATCGAGAACCTCAGTCCTCGCGAGACCCGCGTCGTGGCACTGGGCAAACCGTCCGACCGCGAGCGCAGTGCCTGGTACTTCCAGCGCTACGTGCCGCACCTGCCGGTGGCTGAGGAACTCGTGCTGTTCAACCGCAGTTGGTACAACCGCGCGGGAGTCGAACACGTGATGGGTTTCTGTACGCCCGACGAGCACGAGGAATTCATGCAGTCGGTCCCCAGCTTCGAGGCGATGCTCGTCGGCTCGGGCATCAAGCTGCTCAAGTACTACCTGGACATCGGCAAGGACGAACAGATCAAGCGCCTGCGAGATCGGCGTCGCGACCCACTGAAACAGTGGAAATCGAGCCCGATCGACGCTGTCGCCGTGAAACACTGGAGGGCCTACTCGCAAGCACGGGACGAGATGCTGATGCGCACGCACAACGCGGTGGCCCCATGGCACGTCGTGCGCGCCGACGACAAACGACTTGCACGGCTCAACCTGATGCGCGACATCCTGTCGCGACTGCACTACGCGGGCAAGAAGAACAAGCTTGTGCGTCCCGATCCCGACATCGTGTTCGAGTTCTCGCCGGACCGCCTCAAGGCGGGCCGCCTGGCCCCTTGACAACCGAAGCACATACGAGGGTACGCCCAGGTAAAATCAGGAAACGGCCGCCCCGAAATGTTCCTCCGTGCGATAGGCGGCCCTGACATGCAAAGGGGCAGGCCCATGAAATTGCTCTTGGTCGAGGACGAGGCCAAGACCGGCGAATATGTACAGCAGGGGCTGACCGAGTCGGGCTTCGTCGTGGATCTTGCCCGTACGGGTCTGGACGGCCACCACCTGGCGCTCACGGGCTCTTACGACCTGATCATCCTGGACGTGATGCTGCCCGACGTCGATGGCTGGCACATCGTGCGGGCCCTGCGCGAAGCGAAATCGGCCGTGCCCGTCCTCTTTCTGACCGCAAGAGACAGCGTGGAGGACCGCGTCAAAGGACTGGAACTGGGCGCGGACGACTATCTGGTCAAGCCGTTTGCCTTCTCGGAACTGCTGGCGCGCGTGCGCACCCTGCTGCGACGCGGCAACGCCCCGAGCCTGGAGCATCAACTGCACGTCGCGGACCTGGTTCTCGACATCCCACGCCGCCGCGTTCAACGCCAAGACAAACGCATCAGCCTGACCAACAAGGAATTCGCACTGCTGGAGCTTCTGGTGCGCCGCCAGGGCGAGGTGCTGCCCCGTTCGCTCATTGCATCGCAGATCTGGGACATGAACTTCGACAGCGACACGAACGTCATCGACGTCGCCATCCGGCGGCTTCGAGCCAAAATCGACGATGATTTCGAGCCCAAGCTCATCCACACGATCCGTGGCATGGGATACATGCTAGACGCGATGGCGCCGGAATGAACCTGGACAGGCGCCCTGCGTCCCTCGCAGTACGGCTGACCGTCTCCATCGGGGTGGTCATCACCATCGTGCTGCTGGCGTTTGGATGGATCGTCCAACGATCCATCAACAACCACTTCGTCCAGCAGGACGTCGATGAACTCAACATCGTCTTCCAGGCCCTGAAACACACCCTTGCCACGCTGCCGCCCGGCATCCCGCCAGATGCGCTGCAACAGCGGCTGGCCAGCGCGGTATCCGGCCACCACAATACCCAGTTTCAGATATCCACGGTGGATGGGCGCCTGCTCTACACAACGCCAGACGCCGACCTGAGCGAATTCGCGAAGATCGCCCAGCCCGTCGGGCAGATCACCGCAAACAATGCAAGTCTCTGGGCCACGGGTGCCGAAACCTTACGGGCAGCCTCGGTTCTGATCGCCCCTCAGATCGAGCCTGGCGCGGAGCCACTGATCGTGACCGTCGCCACCAGTATCGACTTCCATCTGCACTATCTGCAGCGTTTCCACACCTATCTCTGGATCCTCACCGCCATCGCCTGCCTGGTCGCGATTCTGGCGACATGGATCGCGGTCTACCAAGGGCACGCCCCCATTCGGCGCATCAGCCGAAAAATCCGGAAAATCAGGACGGACCAGTTGCACGTCCGCCTGGAACTGCGGACGGTACCGGCCGAACTGGTGGAACTGGTTTCCGCCTTCAATGACATGATCGGGCGACTGGAAGCACTCATCCAACGCCTGTCGGATTTTTCGGGCGACATTGCCCACGAATTGCGCACACCGATCACGAACCTGAAGACTCAGACGGAAGTCGCACTCTCTCAGCCGCGCGACATCGAGCAATATCGCGAGATCCTCTACTCGAATCTCGAAGAATACGAGCGCATGGCAAAGATGGTCGGCGATATGCTGTTTCTGGCCCAGGCCGACAACAAACTGCTGAAACCCGAGCTGGTCACCATCGACCTTGCCACCGAGATCCAGATCCTCTTCGACTATTTCGGCGCCTGGGCGGAAGAACGCGGAGTCGGCCTGGAAATGACCGGAGATCCGGCATGCATCCTCGGCGACACGCTGATGATCCGTCGCGCCTTAAGCAATTTGCTATCCAACGCCATTCGATACACCCCCCCGGCGCACCGCGTCACTGTCGGCATTTCGTCGACAAAGAATGTCGTCACGGTGCGGATCTCAAACCCCGGCATCGCCATCCCCACAGAGCACCTGCCGCGCATTTTCGACCGGTTCTACCGCGTCGATGCGTCACGGCAGCATAAAGGCGAAGGGGCGGGCCTGGGGTTGGCCATCGCGCAATCGGTCATCGAAGCCCATGGTGGCACGATCGGAGTCCAATCGACCCCTGAAGCCACGGTATTTGAATTGTCCGTCCCGCTCGTGCCCTGCGACCCCTCAAGGTAGCCACCACCGGTCCAGTTTATGCTAAATTAGAAACATCTAAATTAGCCTTTACTAAATGATGATCTATCTCGTCACCCGCCTCCTGCGGAAACCGGGGCGGAGGACGGTTCAGAGCGCAAGCGGGGAAGGAGACATCCATGAGTAGCATCGTCATACTGGGCACCGGCATCGGCGGCATGTCGGCTGCATATGAAATACGCGACACCCTGGGCAAGGACCATACGGTGACAGTCGTCGGTGAGGGATCTCATTTCAACTTCACGCCGTCGAATCCCTGGGTAGCGGTCGGCTGGCGAAAGCTCGACGACATCCGGGTGGATGTCACCCAGCCGCTGGCGGGACGCGGAATCAAATTCATCAATTCCCAGGCGACCCGGGTATCTCCGGAAAACAACCAGGTCACCCTCAGCGACGGCCGCACGCTGGACTACGACTATCTGGTCATCGCAACCGGGCCGCGCCTGGCATTCGAGCGAATAGCCGGCAGCGCTCCTGACAGCGGTGCCGTGCAATCGGTCTGCACAGGGCCGCACGCGCATCAAGCCTGGCTGGCCTATCAGGAATTTCTGAAACATCCGGGGCCGGTGGTCGTAGGGGCGGTCCAGCAGGCCAGCTGCTTCGGACCGGCATACGAATACGCCATGATTCTCGACACCGATCTCCGGCGCCGCAAAATCCGCCATCTGGTGCCGATGACCTTCGTGACATCCGAACCGTACATCGGTCACATGGGCCTTGGCGGCGTCGGCGACTCAAAAGCATTGCTCGAATCCGAGCTGCGCAAGCGCCACATCAAATGGGTTACGAACGCGCGGGTGACCTCTGTGGAACCGGGCACCATCCACGCCGAGGAAATCGACGAGCACGGCACGGTTCATCAAAAGCACGACTTGCCATTCAGCTATTCGATGCTGCTGCCGTCCTTTGCCGGAGTCGATGCCGTCAAAGGCATCGAGGGCCTGGTCAATCCGGGGGGATTCGTGCTGATCGACGCCCACCAGCGCAACCCCGCCTTTCCCAATATCTACGCCGCCGGCGTCTGCGTCGCAATACCGCCGCTGGAGGCAACCCCAGTACCCATCGGCGTGCCGAAGACGGGACTGATGATCGAGTCCATGGTCAGCGCCATCGCACAGAACCTGCGCGACACCATCGCCGGCAAGCCGGTACGCGCCCGAGCCACCTGGAACGCGGTCTGCCTGGCTGACATGGGCGACACGGGTTTCGCCTTCATCGCCCTGCCGCAGATCCCGCCACGCAATGTCACCAAGACCATGACAGGAAAGTGGGTCCATCAGGCCAAGGAGATCTACGAGAAATACTTCCTGCGAAAGATCCGCAAGGGCCAGGGGGAACCCATCTACGAGAAATACATCATGCGAGCACTCGGCATCGAACGCCTGACCCCCGAAGATGCGGATCAGCCAGACCAACAACACCGTTAAAAACCGCGGACGGGGCCCTTCGGGGCCCACCGCCACACCAAGTACCTTTCTGGAGAATCCTTATGACAATCGAACGCGCAGTCATGGCCTTTGCAGGCGCCGTGATCCTGATCAGTCTGGCGCTGGGCCATTACGTATCGCCCTATTGGTTCTGGCTGACGGCCTTCGTCGGCCTGAATCTGTTCCAGTCGGCCTTCACCGGGTTCTGCCCACTGGCCAAAATCCTGAAAAAAATCGGCCTGAAACCGGGCTGCGCATTTCCATCCTGACATTTCAGGCGCGGATATCCCATGCTCGCAATTTCACGCGGCCTGTTGCTGCTGACCCTGGCTCCTCTGGCATCCCTGTGCGTCGCTCAACCGTCGCCACCCCCGCTGCCGACCCGTACCGTCGAGCTCGCTTCGCCGGCGGGCCACCAGGTGTGGGACGGTGTCGTCGAGGCCATCAGAGACACCACGATCGCAGCGCAAACCCAGGCGAAAGTGCTCGAACTGCCCTTCGAGGCCGGCGACTCGTTCACCCGGGGCTCGGTGCTGGCACGCCTGAGCGACGTCGAACAACAAGCGGATCTGCGCAGCGCACGGGCCCGGCTCACCGCCGCCCAGGCCGAATTCCGCGAGGCCGGGATCCAATGGAGACGCGCGGATGAACTCTTCAAGCAGCACGCCGGATCCCATGCCCAGCTCGATACCGCGATTACCCGTCGCGATACGAGCAGCGCCGCCCTGGACGCCGCCCAGGCCGCCGTCCGCAATGCGGAACAACAGGTCGGCTATACCGTGATCAAGGCACCGTTCGATGGCATCGTCCTGCGCCGGTTCGTGCGGGCCGGCCAGGCCGTGCAATCCGGCCCCCCCGAGCCGCAGCCGCTGTTATCCATCGCAGACCTGAATTCCCTACGGGTGGACGCAATCGTTCCTCAAGGCGCGGCGGCTGCGATTCGCGCATCGAACGAAGCCACGATCCAGCTTGACGGGGCGCCGGAAATCACCAGCCACCGGATTACAATCCTCCCCTATGCGGACCCCGCGAGTCACACCTTCCATATCCGCGTCGATCTGCCCGACGGGGTCAAAAATCTCTATCCCGGGATGACCGTCCCCGTCGCGTTCTCGACCCCAGGCAAGCCACGGCTTCTCGTGCCGGCCAGCGCCGTCGTCAGCCGAGGCGAACTCACGGGCGTATACGTCCTTGGGCCGGACCAGGACTTGAGTCTGCGTCAGGTGCGCCTGGGCCGCGAATCGCGCATCGGGATCGAGGTGCTGGCCGGTCTGCAGGCCGGTGAAAGCATTGTGACGGACACCACGGCCGCCGCACAATATCTCGCTCGCAGACAGGCTGCCGGGGGGTCGCACCCGTGACCGCTGCTTCACCTCTGAGTTTCGCCGGCCGGGTCGCCCGCGTCTTCCAGAATCATCCCCTGACGCCGATCCTGGCCGTTGCCGCCCTGCTGCTCGGCCTGGCGGCGCTCCTCATCACGCCCCGCGAAGAAGAACCGCAGATCGACGTCACGATGGCGAACATCACGGTGCCATTCCCCGGCGCCAACGAGCGCGACGTCGAAAACCTCGTCGCCGCCCCACTGGAACAACGCCTGGCCGGCATGCAGGGGATCAAGCACGTCTATTCCGTCAGCCGGCCCGGAGGCGCCCTGCTGACGGTGGAATTCCAGGTGGGTGTGCCACGGCAGACCGCCTTGGTGCGTCTCCACAACCAGGTCGCCCAGAACCGCGATCTCTGGCCCGCCGGCTTGGGGGTGGGCCAGCCGCTGATCCACGCCATGGGTATCGATGATGTCCCGATCATGGCCCTGACCCTGTGGACCGACGATCCGGGGCTCGGCCCTGTGGATCTCACCGCGGTCGCCCACACGCTCGAATCGCGCATCAAAAGCATCCCCGGCACCCGCGACGTCTACACGATCGGCACCCCCGACCGGGCAACCCTCCTGCAGTTCGACCCGGCGAAGTTGTCCGCTCACGGACTGACGCTCGCCGACCTGATCCGGGCACTGCAGTCCGCCAACGTCGTGGCACAGGCGGGCAGCCGTGTTGCGGACAATCACGATATCCCCCTGACAGCCGGAACGCATCTTGTCGAGAGCGACCTTGCCGGTCTCGTCATTGGCACCCAAAAGGGCCGGCCCGTCCTTCTGTCCGACGTCGCAACCCTCAGGCACGGCGCGGACGATCCCGAGCGCTATGCCTGGTTCGGGACGCCGCCGGGCCGGGGTGGCCCCACAACGGGTATGGCACCCGCTCTGACGCTGGCCATCACGAAACTGTCCGGCACCAATGCCGCCGACATCACCCAGGCGGTCCGCCAACAGATCGATACCCTCCAGGGGATCGACATTCCGTCAGGGGTTCATGTCGCGGTCACGCGGGATTACGGCCAGACTTCCACCGACAAGGCCGAAAGCCTGCTGAGTCACTTATTTCTGGCAACCCTGTCGGTCGTGGCGCTGGTCCTGCTGACGCTAGGCTGGCGCGAGGCTATCGTGGTCGGCAGCGCCGTGATCATCACGCTGATGCTCACGCTGTTCGCATCCTGGGCGATGGGGTTCACCGTGAACCGGGTGTCGCTGTTCGCCCTGATCTTTTCCATCGGGATTCTGGTGGACGACGCCATCGTGGTGGTGGAAAACATCCATCGCCACATGGCACTGGGCGGGCACAAGCTGATCGAAGTCATCCCGGAGGCCGTCTCCGAAGTCGGCGGGCCGACCATTCTTGCCACCTTGACGGTCATTGCCGCCCTGCTGCCCATGGCGTTCGTCTCGGGCCTGATGGGCCCCTACATGCGTCCGATTCCCATCAATGCCTCGGCGGGCATGCTGCTGTCGCTGGTCGTGGCACTGATTGCAACGCCTTGGCTCTCGCTCAGGCTGCTGCGGCGACACGACACCCCCGCTGCGCCGGCACCTGCGGAAATCCAGCACGAAGACCGCCTGCCACGGATATTCAAGCGCGTGATGACGCCTTTTCTTGAAGGGCGGCATGCCGCGCGCCGACGCGTGCTGCTGTTTGGCGCCATGGGCCTGCTGGTGCTCGCCGCCATCGGCCTGGTCGCCGTGAAGGCGGTGACCATGAAGATGCTGCCATTCGACAATAAATCCGAATTCCAGGTCGTGGTCGACATGCCCGAAGGCAGCACGCTGCAGACCACGAATCAATTGCTGGTTCAGATGGGCCAGGCACTGAACGGCGTCCCCGAGGTCCTGAACTATCAGGGCTACGCGGGCACCAGTGCGCCGGTGACATTCAACGGGCTGGTGCGCCAGTACTACTTGCGCAGCGGCCCCGTCGTCGGGGATCTGCAGGTCAACCTGGTGGACAAGGGCGAGCGATCGCGTCAAAGCCATGCGATTGCACGGGCGGTCCGGCCCATGCTGGCCCGGATCGGCGCCCGGTATGGCGCCTCGATCAAGGTCGTGGAGGTGCCGCCGGGCCCCCCCGTCCTGTCCCCGATCGTTGCCGAAATCTATGGTCCCCGCTACACCACGCTGCGGACGCTTGCCCGCGATCTAAGCACCAAGTTCCAGAGCGAACCGGATCTGGTGGATATCGACACCAGCGTCGAAGCCGATTCGGCACGGACCATTCTCGCGGTCGACCGCACCCGCGCCAGCCGCCTCGGACTGGACCAGGCCGATATCGTGCAGGCAATCCGCTCGTCGCAGACCGGCGCTAACGCCACCTATCTGATGAATGGCCATACGCGCCAGGCCGTCCCGATCCGGCTGCGCCTGGCCGCAGGCGATCAGGCGGAACTCGATGCCTTGCTGGCCCTGCGCCTACGCACCAGCACCGGGGCCCTGGTACCTCTGGCCGCCGTCGTCAGGCCGCAACCAGCAGCGGGTGAAAAAGCGATCTACCACAAGGACTTGCAACCTTACACCTACGTTATCGCCGACGATGCGGGCAGCACGGACAGCCCGTTGTACGGTATGTTTTCCATGGTATCGACATTGCGCCAGGAAAAAATCGATGGCCACACGCTGGCGCAGACCTTCGTCAGTCCGCCGGACGATCCAACCGCCTACACCGTGAAATGGGACGGCGAATGGCAGATCACCTACGAGACCTTCCGCGACATGGGCATCGCCTATGCCGCAGGCCTGGTGCTGATCTACCTGCTGGTCGTCGGGCATTTCAGGCGCTACATGCTGCCTCTGATCATCATGGCGCCGATTCCGCTGACCATCATCGGCGTCATGCCCGGCCACGCCTTGATGGGCGCGCAGTTCACCGCGACATCGATGATCGGGATGATCGCCCTGGCCGGCATCATCGTGCGCAATTCGATTCTGCTGATCGACTTCATCGACCTGTCCCTGGCCAAAGGCACACCATTGGCTCAAGCCGTTGTCGATGCAGCCGCCGTGCGCGCCAAGCCGATCATGCTGACCGCCTTCGCAGCCATGATCGGCGGCTTTTTCATTCTGGGCGATCCCATTTTCCAAGGGCTGGCGGTATCGCTGGTCTTCGGAATCCTGGTCTCCACCCTTCTGACCCTTCTGATCATCCCGTTGCTGTATTTCGCCTGGCTGAACCGCAGCGACACATCGAACCGGATGGCCTGATCGTGATCCCAGATACGCGCAACCCGCCCCATGCGACGCGTCCTGATCGAGGCGGCGATCGGGCATCCGCGCAGCCGAAGGCGGGCGGGGCAAAGCCCTCTTCTTCCGGACCACATGGGCGGGACATGGATACATTGGAAAAAATTCTGGACCTTGACGCATCGGGGCTGGACGAACATGCGGACGAAGCCGCAGCCCTGCTGCGGGCACTGGCGAATCCGCGCCGTCTGCGGGTTCTGTGCTTGCTCACCGAGGGCGAGCGCACCGTCGGCAGCATACATAGCCACCTTCCGGCGCTCAGCCAGTCCGCACTGTCGCAGCATCTCGCCAAGCTCAGAAACGACGGGCTTGTCGTGGCACGCAGAGAAGCGCAGACCATGTGGTATTCCCTGCGGCCCGGTCCGGCGGAACAAGTGGTCGCGACGCTGCATCGCATCTACTGCTCCCGGTAACGGGAAATTACTGCCCGAGACGGCTTATTTGCGCGAGGACGACTTCATCGCGTAAGCCCCATCCCCCAGCAGCGCCAGAGCTGCGGCGGCGACCGCCAGGAATACCGGATATTCCCAGCCACCTCCGTTGGGCGCTGCGAACTGCCAGCCATTGCCCCAGTGCACCGTGGACGCCACAAACAGTTCGATGGCGGCCAACGCGGCGATCCAGCGCGACAGGACCCCCAGGATGAGCAGGGCGCCGCCTATGATCTCGAATGCC
This sequence comes from Castellaniella sp., assembly GCA_019104865.1. Lineage (GTDB taxonomy): Bacteria > Pseudomonadota > Gammaproteobacteria > Burkholderiales > Burkholderiaceae_B > Castellaniella. The sequence continues at coordinate 53,497 of JAHRWZ010000064.1, forward strand.
ATCACCGGATATGCCAGGAATCCGGGGAATCCGACACTGGAGAAGAACTGCGCCGTACCCGCCGGGGTAAAGACGAACAGCTTGGTCAGGCCGTGCGCGAGGAACATGACACCAATTGCCAAGCGAAGCAGCAAGGCTGCATAAGGCGCGGTATCGGCAACAGCAGAGTTGGTAGAGTGTGCCATTTTGATAGTCTCATGGGTTGGAGTTGACGATCAGGTTCATGAAGAACCCCCAAGCCGGCCATACATGGCTGGCAAGTTCTGTTTGACACTGTATCCGCGCACCGTCTGTCAATAAACCCTCCGGCAATAGATTCATTGTCTTATGTGGATAGACAATACCCGACATGCGCTTAGGGTCGGCTGGAAGACCACGGAGGATCGCGCAATGCGTCCACCAGGAAATCCAGCAGCTTTCGGACTTTGAGCGGCAGTTGCTTGCGCGTCGGGTACAGCGCCTGGATATCAAGTTCGGGAGCACGATAGTCCGGCATCAGCTCGACGAGCCTGCCGCTGCGCAAATCCTCGTGGATCAGGAAATCCGGCTGCAGGATTACCCCATGACCGGCCAGCGCCGCGGCCCGGCAGGTATCACCGTTGTTGGCATGAAGGCGCGAGCGCACCCGCACCGCCACCGCCCCCGCAGGCCCGGTGAAGTGCCATTCATCACCGGACGACCAGTAGCTGTAGGAAATCACTTCGTGCAGCATCAGTTCATGCGGATGCGCCGGCTTGCCGCGTTGCGCCAGATAATCGGGGGAAGCGCAAAGCACCACACGCGAACGGGCCAGTGAGCGGCTGACCAGGTTGGAATCCGTCAGCCGCCCGATGCGCACCACCAGATCGTAGCCTTCCTCGACGAGGTCGACGACGCGATCCGACAGCACGACGTCCAGCGTGACCAGGGGATTGTCCGCCAGGAAGTGGCCCCACAGCGGCGCCAGGTACTGCGCCCCAAGAGTCTGCGGCGCACCGATGCGCAGGCGGCCTTGCGCCTGCGCGGTGGTGGCGCCGACCTCCGCACTGGCTTCTTCCACGGCCTGCAGGATGTCCTTGCTGCGCTGGTAGTAAGTGAGCCCTTCATCGGTGAGCGACAGACGGCGCGTCGTCCGCTGCAGCAGGCGCGCGCCCAGATACGCTTCCAGCTCCGCCACCTGGCGCGAGACGGCGGGCTTCGAAAAACCGGTCGTGTCCATGGCGCGCACGAAACTCCCGGCATCCACCACGGCGGTAAACGTCCTCATGGCTTGCAGAATGTCCATTATCCTTATCCAACGTATGCTCGATCACGAGGGATCTTGTTCAGTTTCCCGAATCAATCGACCTCGGCGTCTCAAACCGCCGGATCTTGCCAGTGGCGGGACGCACTTGATTCCAGTGTGCGACATCGAAGTCGATGACGACCAACCCGCCTGTCGGGTATTTATCCCGCAAACGGGTGGCAACAGGTCCGGTGGCCTCTGCGAGCAGTTCCAGGACGAGGCTCTGAAGCCCCGGATGATGGCCAACCAACAGCAGCGTATGAATGTCGGCGCGGGTTTCATGAACGACCTGAAGGAGCATCCCGGCAGTGGCCTCGTAGAGACGCGGATCATCGCGTCGGGGAATGGATTGAGCGAAGGCGGAGCATGCCAGGTCCCAGGTTTCCTGCGCGCGCCGGGCCGTGGAGACAATGACCAGATCGGGAGCAAGACCCTCTCTGGCCATGTACTTTCCCATCAGCGCACTGGCCTGCCGGCCACGCCCCGCCCGCAACGGCCTTTCATGGTCATCGACACCAGTGGGCCAGTCGGATTTGGCATGACGCAACAATATAAGGCGACGTCTTGATGGCCCGACGGTGCTCATGTCCCCATGTCCCATGGCGTCGCGTGCGCAAGCGCCTTGTTTCTGAACCGTGCATCCTCGGTCACTTCCGGGCCGAACCAGGCTGGCGGGAGGAAAGCCCTGGCTTGTGCCTCGGTAGGGAACTCGACCTCGACCAATACCAACGGCGACAGGTGTCTCGAAAACACGTCGAGCTCAAACTGAAGTCCGCCGGGGAGCTGCCCGACATGACGGGTTTTCTCGACCCGCCTGCCCACGGTTGCGGGCCAGAGCGTTTCGAACCGAGGCGCGTCGATCGCGATTTCGCGTTCCTCGCGAATCAGGCCTCCCCCTGATTTCACAGTCAGGAAATACTCGTTTCCACTCTGCCGCAGCCGGACTTCGACCGAATCCGTGACTGCGGTCAGGTAGCCCTGGCGGATCGACACGGCGGGCAGCCCCTCGGGCACCGGACCTTTGATGATGAACTTGCGCTCGATCTCGCTCATTCGTTCATCCGCCGGTCGAGTTCGTCGGACAGCGCCTGATACGCCTGGCTGGCCGGACCCTGCCAGGAAGTCGCCAGGACTGGAGCGCGAGTCAACCCCATACGTTCGATTTCCGAGGCGAACGGGATCTGTGACTGCATGAACCGTTCGGGCCACGCCTGCGTCATCTCGGCGATCACGTCGTGGTGAAGATTCTTGACGCCCTGCACCATCGAGAAGAAGGCGTGGATCTTCTTTTCCTGCAGATTGTTTTCCCGGAAAAAAGTCTGCAGCTGTTCGAAGGTGCGTTGCGACAAGGTCGTCGGAATGAGCGGCACGACCACCGCGTCGGCGGCTCGAAACACGTTTTCCGACAACATCGAGATATTCGGCGGGCAATCGAGCAGCGCCACGTCATAATCGGACTTGACGGATTTCAGCACCTTTTTCAATTGCGACTGTCCATCCTTCATCCGCGACAGGAAAATATCGAAATCGCGAAACGCCATGTTCGCGGGCAGGATGTCGAGGTTGTCGTAATCGCTTCCGCGAATTGACTTGGCGACGCGATCCGTATCCCCGAAGAATCGGGCCTCGGTCAACTTACCCGAGGGCTTCACCCGGAAATAGAACCCGGAAGCGCCCTGCGGGTCGAGATCGCACAGCAGCGTGCGACGGCCCGAAGCGGCAAAGGCATAGGCGAGGTTCACGGCAGTCGCGGTCTTGCCAACGCCGCCTTTGTTGGAGTAGCAGGCGATGATCTGCATCAGATGTCCTTTCCGTCGTGGAAGAGTCTGCGAAAAGCCTGCCGCATCCCGTCGCCGCTGAAATGAGCAAACGCCTGGACAATCTTTTCATGTTCCACGATCTGCCTCTGGTGCAGCACAGTCACCAGCACACCGATGCTCTGGGCAATTTCCAGTCTGCGGGGCTCATCGCCCAAGTCGTCCAGAAAGGCCAGGAGCCCTGCCTGCTGCACCACGCAATCGTTGAACGAGCCGAGGGAATCCTGGAGCTTTTTCAGTGCCTTGAGAATATCATGAAGACCGTCCTGCTGGAACATGGGACCAAAGAACTCAATGAGATAGCGCAGCTTCTTGCATTCGACGCGCAGCGCGTGGACCTCGTCGTCCGGCATCCCTGCCGTCAGGCCCGCCGCGATTCGGCGAATCCGGCGATAGCGTTTCCGGATCAACTCGAAAGCCAGATCCTGGGACATGCGGTCGGCATTCGGACCGGGCAATAGTGTCTTTCGCCGGGAAAACAGGTCCATCAGCGCCTCGATTTCCCTGATATACCCTTTGCCGCTTAGACGATCGGCCAGTCCGGCCCACGCAGCCAACCGCCGTTGGCCGACCCGTTCGAACATCCGGTCAAGCCCGCCGTGCATGGTGTCGGGAACCATGGCGTAGAAGCTGCGCCGCTCCAGCAGATACACATCATCGTCGCGCAAAGGGCCTGTCGGCGCCATGAGTGCCGCGAATCGCGCTTTCAACGCAACCGTCTGTTCCGGTGCATAGACACCCTTGAACAGGCTCAGGACCGACCGGATCTTGCGCAGCGCAATGCGATAGTCATGCAGGAACTCGGTGTCGATATCGGCGACGATGCCTGGCTCATTGGCCCGGACGATAGGCAGGTGGGCGCCAATCAAAGCATTGGCCGCATCGAAAGCGGTGTCTTCGCGCCTGACCTCGACGCTCGGCCTTGCGGTGTAGCTCATGCTGGCTGGATGCATCACCCGGTAGAGATTGCCGGCGGCCAGTGGCATTGCGTCGCAAGCGTGCAGGCGCGACAGCAGATCCCGCAGCGCCCCGCCATAGCCCCGCAGCTCCCGCACCGTCACCAGGACGATGGAATCGCCGTCAATGGGGCACAATTCGCGCAGATTCGCACTGACGCGGGTCTTGCCCCCGCCGTCTACCAGGGCGAGCCGGCCGCACCGCGCCGCACCCGACGTCACGGTCAACAGCGCCCGCAATGGCGGCAGATCGGCCAATGCCGCCTTGACCGGCCCCTCGGCGAATGCCGACACGAATCGAGCCTCGGGCGTGGCAGGCTGGCTCAAGACGCGGCCGGAGGCGGACAGGAGATGTGCCCGGCCGCCTGCCTCCAGCAACAGCCTTTGCGAAGCACGCAGGCTTTGGTTGAAATTGTCCCGGATCGTAAAAGGGTGCCCGCCCTCTTCCCATTCCAGCACCAGCGTCAGGTGCCGGTCGCCGCCCCGGGACAACCGGGCAAGCCGCGTTGCCCGCAAGTAAAAGGTCTCTTGCGTCAGGCCCCTGCCCCGGACTTTAGCGCTCGAGCCGGATGATCCAGGATCTGCTTTTTCAACGATGGGTCGCATACGCATCCCTTCCTCAGCCACCTAGATCCCAGAGACATCTGTTCCGCCTCTGGCTTCCGTCAAGCAGACGTCATGATGTCAGAATTCGAAAACACTCATGCTCGCGTTCTCCGGACGTGAATGAGATAACGAATGCCCAACTGATCAGTCCTGATGTCAAAGATGCGCCAGCTGCTGGGTCAGATAGGAACTGAGCGAATTCATCTGCCCCACTGTCGAGTCCAGTGCTGTGAATTGCTGGCGGTAGTTTTCCATGTCCGCCGAGATCCGATCCGAGGTCTGGGTGTATTGGGACTGCAGGTCGGTCATCATCTGATTCATGCTGTCGCTGGCGTTCGAGAACAGCCCACCGGTCTGCAGCATGTTCGCGGAGAGGGTCTGGAAGGCGCTACCCAGACCGCTGGTCCCACCCAGCACCGCTTGCACGTCTCCAGGGTTGCTGGACAGTGCCGCCGACAGCGCATTGGTGTCCAGCGTGAGGCTGCCGCTCGTCGGATCGGTGCTCAGCCCCAGTTGGAAAGCGGACTGGTACGTGGTCGTGCCTGAGACCACCGTGTTCAAGGCACCGAACATTTGTTCCTGTACTTGCAGGGCCACCGGATCGCCGGTCAGGATGCTACCCGATTGGGTGGCTGTGTTATAGGCGGTCAGCGACTGGATGGTGGATTGCAGCCCATTGTAAGCCGTCACAAAACCCTGAACGGCCTGCGTGATCTGCGAGTCGTCGTGCGTGATGGATAGCGTTGAGGGCGATGCATCGACAGCTGACAGATTCAGCGTGACACCCTGGATGGCGTTTTGCAGCGTATTGCTCTGGCTGGTGACACCGATGCCATTGATATGTACCGAGGCATTGCTGGCCGCAGTTTCGGCGACGCTGGAGGCGGTGCCTTGGGTAAAGCCCAGCATTGACTGCAAGGCGCTATTGCTGCTGCTGATGCTGGTCACGGCTGACTGATCGCCGGTTTTGTTCGCGATCAGCATCAGGTGATAGGGAGTTGCGGAGCCGTCGTTGATGATCGTGGCAGAGACACCCAGGCTGGGGTCGCCGTTGATCGCGCTGACCAGGCCGTTGAGCGAGGTGTCCTTTCCGGTCAGATCCAGGGACTGCGTGGTGCCGTTCTTCAGCGTCAGGGTCAGGGTTCCGCCCGTTCCGTTGGCCGTCGTGTTGCTGGTTTGGCCGGCCGTGTACAGGGTCTGGGCCGTGGCGAGCTGATCGACGGTCACGCTGTATTGACCGGCTACGGCGCCACTGCCTGCGCTGGCGGTAAAAGCTGAACCTGTCACGCTGGTTTTCAGAGCCGTGAAGGTCCCTGTGCTGCTCAGGGTTTGGGCTGCGGTTTGCAGGGCGCTGATCGCGCTCTTGAGTTTGCCGTAGGCCGAAATCTTTGCGTTGAGCGAGTCTTCCTGCGACTGGATAGGCTCCAATGCCAGATTTTCGCTGGTCTGCAGCTGGGTCATCAGGCTGCCAAGCGGCAGGCCCGAGCCAACCCCCATCGAGGAAAAAGTGGAAGTATCCATGGAGGAGAAGGGTGCGACCGACAATGTCATTGTAGACTCCGGCAAGTTTGCCTAGTAGTTGACGAATTTACGGCACGACCGCGAAATCATTATTAGTATCTCCTGTAAAAGTTGAAACAACTTGATGCCGACAACTGGATTCTGGACAGCGTGGCTCATCCCGCACTAGCCATGCATCAAACACGCTACAATCAAGAGTTACCTGATTTGATCTGATCCATTACACGAATGAGCCAAACCCGGAGCCAAACCCGCACACGCCTAGTCATGGGCAACTGGAAAATGCACGGCAGCCTTGTGGACAACGCGGCTTTGCTGGGCAGCCTGGTGTCGGGCGCAGCCCGCGCAGGGGATACCCAGCTGGCCGTGTGCGCACCGTTCCCGTACCTGGCCCAGGCGCGCCAGGCGCTGGCGACAACGCCGATTTCCTGGGGCGCGCAGGACGTCAGCGTCCATGACCGGGGCGCTTACACGGGCGAAGTCTCCGCCGCCATGCTGGCCGATTTTGGCTGCACCTGGGTCCTGTGCGGTCATTCCGAACGGCGGGCGCTGCATGGCGAATCCAGCGCACTGGTCGCGGCAAAGGCCGTTGCCGCGCTGGCATCCGGTCTGGCTCCGGTCGTATGCGTCGGCGAAACCCTGTCCGATCGGGATGCGGGGGATGCCGAATGCGTGATCGGCGATCAACTGGAACCCGTCCTGGCGCTGGGGGCGGACACGCTGTCGCGCCTGGTGATCGCCTATGAGCCCGTCTGGGCGATTGGCACCGGTCGCACCGCCACGCCAGATCAGGCCCAGGCCATCCACGCCTTCATCCGTGCCGCGCTGGTCCGGCATGGGGCTGGCCAGACTCGTATCCTGTACGGTGGCAGCGTCAAGGCCGCCAACGCGTCCGCCCTGTTTTCACAACCCGACATCGATGGCGCCCTGGTCGGGGGCGCGTCACTTGTCGCCGACGAATTTCTGAATATTGCGGCCGCGGTCGCTCAATAAGCCCCCTAAGGCCCGGAGTTCTCTCATCATGCAATGGTTTTCCTCGATCCTGCTGACCCTGCAGGTCATCTCCTCGCTTCTGATCATCGTGCTAGTGCTGCTGCAGCAGGGCAAGGGTGCGGACATGGGGGCTGCTTTTGGCAGCGGTTCGGCGGGCAGCGTGTTCGGTTCCGCCGGGGCGGCAAACTTCCTGTCACGGGCAACGAAATGGGCAGCCGTCGTGTTTTTCGCGACCACCATTGGCCTGGCCTGGATCGCGCACCATCCGGCCGGTTCGCCGATCGAGACCGGGATCATGCAGGGCTTCACCGCACCAGCGAAGGCGCCCACGCCTGCACCCGCCACGGGCACTGCGGTGCCGAACGTCGGTCCCGCCGTGCCCACGGCGCCAGCCGCACCCACCGCGTCCGGTCAGCCGGCTGCCGCAGGGGGCGCCACGGCACCAGCCGCGCAGGGTGCCGCATCGGTGCCGTCCGTGCCGGCCCCCACGAGCACCAAGTAGCCCACCTTCATGCTAGAATTGCCGTCTTTGTCGAAAGACGAAAAGCCGTCGTGGTGGAATTGGTAGACACGCTATCTTGAGGGGGTAGTGGCGAAAGCTGTACGAGTTCGAGTCTCGTCGACGGCACCACCAAATAGTCCGGGCTGATCCAGATCAGTCCAGGAAATCAAAGAAAACCCGCATGAACACTAGTTCTTGCGGGTTTTTCTTGTCTGCGGTAGTCCTGGCCGGGCTGATCCGATCTGATGGGTGCAGCGTTTTTTGAGTACGTTGTTGAGTATGCATCGTACCGTTGCGCGGGAGCGCCTAGGCGTCGATTTCGATGTCCTGGAGGCGCAGCTTGCACCAAGGCGCACGTACTCAGTTCGGCGAATGACGAGGGCGAATGTGGCGAGGTCTCGGTTTCCGCTAACATAACAAACGCCAATCTGGAAAGGCATAAGGTGGAATGTGTTGAAATGGATTTGGAAAAACAAGATTGCAAAGTCCGTATCGGTGCTGTTTTTTGTGATCGCGTCCGGCATCGGCCTTCTAAGTGACATCGGCGGGGCCCGGAGTTTATTCAAGGACCTGAATTTCGGTGAAGAGCCATTGGTGGTTATTCAGGGCCGTCTCAGTCCAGTTTTCAGACATCCGGACTCCTACAGCAACCACGATGATGCATCCCTCAGCATCCAGGTTCGCAACTACAGTGAGAAAACAGTGACGTTAGTTGCTGCATTCTTATCCATACAGAACAGTCGAACTCTGACCGTTGCGAAAAGTGGTGGCTTGGGCGCGTGCACGCTTAGCGCTGATCGAAACGAGAACAGCCCAATAGCCATTGCACCTGGAGCAACCCAATGGTTCACCGTCGCCAAGAATATTGAGCTGCACGGCATTTCATCTTACCTGACAGATGAAAAACTGTCTGGTGTATTTGTCCACGCACCGACAGGCGCTCCTTTTAGTATTGCGCAACTGGCCTATGTGGATGACCTAAATACGTATTTTGAAAAGACCTATGGAAAACATGCGGCAATCAAAGTCACCGTACAATCCGTCTCAAATGAAGAATACATTTTTTACTTCCCTATAGCACAAGGCAAAGATCTTTTTGCGAAAGATGGCAGCTTGCACCACGACTGGTTCATTGCTAACTGGAAGAATTGGAAGAACGTTCGCTCCTTAGGAGGATATACATGTGAAGTAGCAGTTAGCGAATAATAAAACCTTATTTCATATGCTAAATGATTTCATGCAGGCCATGTAGCCAGATGCAGAACTGTAATGACCCAGTGAAAACCTGCTCAGGGGCAGCTAATGCAAAGGCTTCAACCGGGGTCCTCATCTTCAACGCCTGGTGTGGGCGGCGGTGGTTGTAGAAACTGATCCTGTCGCCAATCACACGGCTGGCATGCTGTAGTGATTCAAATCGGTGCCTGCGGGCTGGGCCGATGTCGCGGTGGATGCGTCCCAGCCACCACCAAGGGCCTTGTACAGCGCCACCAATTGCACAGCTGCGTTGGTATGCGCCCGCGCGGCTGCGGTTTCGGCCTCGTGCAGACTGCGCTGGGCGGCCAGCAGTTCGACCAGCGCAATATCGCCTGCGGCGTAGCGTGCCTTGGCGTGGCCGTAGCTGGTACGCGAAGCAGTCAGCGCCATGCCGCGGCGCTCCAGTGTGTCCAGCCCACCCTGGTAGTCGCCCAGCGCGCGTTCAGCATCGCCCAGCGCCGCCAGCACGGCCTGCTCGTAGGCCAGCGCGGCCTGCCGCTCGGCGGCTTCGCGGGCACGAATCTCGGCGCGGACGCGCCCGCCCTCGAACAAGCGCCAGGAAATCAGCGGCAAGACGGAAAAGCGCGAGCTGGAGGCATCAAACCAATTGCCCGTGCTGAGCGCCTGGAATCCGCCGCCGACACCGATGGACAGCTTGGGAAACAGCTCTGCCGTAGCCACGCCAATATCGGCGGAACTCGCGGCCAGGCGCCGTTCCGCAGCCAGCACGTCAGGGCGCCGGCGCAACATATCGGCGCGCTCGCCCAGGGGTGGTGCCCGCAGCGTGCTCGGCGCCAAGGGGCCGTCAAGCAGCGCCAGCTCCCGCTCTGGCGGTGCCCCCAGCAGCACGCCCAAACTGAGCACCGAGGCACGTTGGCGCGTCTGGATATCCGGGATGAGCGCATTGACTGCCGCCCATTGGGCGTACGCCGCCTCCACATCGGCGGCGGATGCGTCACCCTGCGTGTGCCGCAGGCGCACCAGATCCAAGGTCTGTCGCAGCGTGTCCAGTGTGGCCTCTTGAGCCTGCAACTCGTAGCGGGCGCCAACCGCAGTGAACCAGGTGCGCGCCACCTCGGCCACGATGCGCATGCGCACACCCTGTGCCTCGATTTCGGTTGCCTGCAGGCGGGCGCTGGCGCCTTCCAGAGCGCGCCGCTTGGCGCCGAACAAATCGGCCTCCCAGGCCGCATCGAAACCTGCGTCATAGATGGTCTGCGTGGCTTCCAGGCCGGGGATCCTGCCGACGGGCAAGGGACCGTTCTCGCTTTGGCGGCGTCGGTTGACGCTCGCGCTGACGCCAACGGTGGGCAAAGCCTCGCCGGCCACGTGATCGCGTAAGGCGCGTGCCTCATCAATGCGTGTCGCGGCCTGACGCAGATCCAGATTCTGTGCCAGCGCCGTGGCCATCAGGCGATCGAGGACCGGGTCGCCCAGTGCGGACCACCAATGGCTCAGGTCTTTGGACTGGGACTCACTGGCCAACGGCACAGTCCAGCCGCTGCCGACATCGACCGGCGGCGGTTCACGGTAGTCGGGGCCTACGGCCGCACAGGCTGTCAGCAGCACACAGGACAGGGCCAGCGCGAGCGGGCGCATGCGCCCGAGGGCCAGTCCGGTGACGGCTGCATGAAGGACGGGAGTGGAGGTCTTGGTTTTCATTGCAGGCGTCCTCGGACGATTACGGTGGCCATCGTCAGCGTGGCAAGGGCGATGGCCGCCAACGGCCACAGGCTGGACAGGATCTCGCTGGACGGCATGGCCTTCAAAAAGCTGCCCTCGACGATGATCAGGAAGTGGGTCAGCGGAATGGCCTGCGCCAACCATTGAAAAATAGTAGGCATGTTCTCCACCGGCGTGGCGAACCCGGACATCAGCACCGCCGGCACGCCGATGGCGAAGGCGCCGAGGATGGCCTGCTGCTGCGTCATGCTGACTGCGGAAATCATCAGGCCGATACCGACCACCGACAGGATGAACAGCACCAGGCCGACGAGCAGCAGAGCAACCGAGCCGGTGAACGGAATGCCAAACAGGAAGACACCCGCGCTGATCATGAACAGCCCCAGCAGCGTGCCGATGGCGAGTGCCGGCAGTGATTTGGAAACGATGATTTCCGGCGTCGAGGTGGGCGAGACCAGCAACTGGTCGAAGGTGCCGAGTTCACGTTCGCGCGCAATCGACAACGACGTAATCAGCAGCGAACTGAACAGCGCCAGGATGCCGGTCAGGCCAGGCACGATGTACCAGCGGTAGACGAGGTTCGGGTTGAACCAGTGGCGCACCAGCACGGGTGAAGGTGCCTGTGTATCGGGCACCACCTCGGCGCCGACATCGGCGGCGATGGTCGACAGATAGGACACCGTGATCTGTCCCGAATTGCTGCGCCGGCCATCGACCAGCAGCTGCGCACGACCGCTCTCGCCGGCGGCGATCGTGCGCGAGAAATCCACAGGAATGGTCAGCGCCGCGATCACTTCGCCGCGATCGATCAGTTCATGCAACTGCCGCCGGTTGTCGATGCGTCGCACGTGGGTGATGAACTGGGCGCTTTCCAGCCGCTGCACCAGTTCATGCGACCAGCGGCCCGCGTCCTGGTTGTAGACGGCGATATCGACATTGCGCACTTCCAGCGTGGCGGCAAAGGCAAACACCAGCAGTTGCAGGATGGGCGGCACGAACACCACCATGCGGCTGCGTGGGTCGCGCAGGATGCTGAGCACTTCCTTGATGAACTGGGCACGCAGGCGGGTGAACGAGAATGTGGAGGTCAACATGGAATCACTCCAGGTTCTTGCGCGTGGCGCGCTTGGCGATCGCGAAGAACAATGCCCCGATCGCCGCCATCGCCGCCAGATTGGGCAGGAACACCGCCCAGACATCGCCGGCCAGGAACACGGTTTTGAGCGAATCGACGAAATAGCGCGCCGGAACCACCCGGGTGATGGCGCGGATCGGTGCGGGCATGGCGTCGATTTCGTACAGAAAGCCCGACAACATGAAGGCCGGCAGGAAACCTGTGAACAGGGCGATCTGCGCCGCCAGGAACTGGTTGCGTGCCAGTGAGGAAATCAGCAACCCCTGGCCCAGGGCCGGCACCATGAACACTGCCGACAGTAGCAGCAGCGCCGCCAGCGAGCCACGCATCGGCACGCCGAAAACGAACACGGCCAATGCCGCCGCGACCAGCGTGGACAGCATGCCGAGCACGAAGTACGGCAGCAGCTTGCCGATCAGGATCTCGGCCACCGACGCGGGCGTGGACAGCACCGCCTCCATGGTGCCGCGTTCCCATTCGCGTGCCACCACCAGCGCGGTGAGCATGGTGCCGATGATGGTCATGACGATGGCGATCGCGCCGGGGATCAGCGCGCGGCGGCTTTCCAGCTCGGGGTTGAACCAGTAGCGCGGCTCCAGTACGACGGACTGGGGCGGCGCCGCGACGTCCAGACCGGCGCGCCAGGTCTGCACCACGCCACGGGAGTAGTTCTCGACGTAGTTGGCGGTGTTGGGGTAGGAGCCGTCGGTGACGATCTGCACCAGCGGCTCGGTGCCGCGCTGCGCCAGGCGCTGCTCGAAGTCCTGCGGAATCACCACGTAGCCGCGCAGGTCGCCGGACACCAGCTTCTCGGCCACTTCGCGCCGGTCGTGGGCGAACTGCACCTGCAGGAAGCGGGTGCCCGAAAACGCGGCGGCCAGCGACTGCGCCGATGCGCCGGGGGATTCGAGCACCACACCGACGCGGACGTTCTTCGCATCCAGCGACACCGCATAGGCAAACAGCAACAGCAACACCACCGGCAGCACGAAGGCGATCAGCAGCGTCGAAGGGTCGCGCAGCGCCTGGTGGCTTTCCTTCGTGACCAGGGCTATCAGGCGCCGCAGGTCGAAGCGACGCAGGTCGACCGGCACCGGACCGCCCCTATCCTTGTCCTTGATAGGTTCGTTCATGTGGCGGCCTCCATCTCGCGCTCGGCCGACTCGACCAGATGGATGAACGCGTCCTCCATGGTCGGATCGGGCTTTTCCGGGCTCACTGTCATGCGCTTGAGCGCGTCGGGCGTGTCCAGCGCGATCAGCCGCGCACGCGACAGCATGGCCACGCGGTCGCAGTATTCGGCCTCGTCCATGAAGTGGGTGGTGACCATGATGGTCACGCCCTTGCGCGCCAGCCCGTTGATGTGTGTCCAGAACTCGCGCCGGGTGATGGGATCCACCCCTGAAGTCGGCTCGTCCAGGAACAGCACCGGCGGGCGGTGCATCAGCGAACAGGCCAGCGCCAGGCGCTGCTTATGCCCCAGCGGCAGGGAATCGGGCGTGGCCGAAAGCCAGTCGCCCAGGTCGAAGGTTTCGATCATCTCGGCGATACGCTCGCGTCGGGCGCTGCCTTCCAGACCATAGACCCCAGCCGAGAACTCCAGGTTCTGCTGCACAGACAGCAGGCCGTAGAGCGAAAATTTTTGCGCCATGTAGCCGAGCCGGCTCTTGGCCGCGCCCGTGGCGCGGCGCAGGTCGTATCCCACCACATGCGCCTCGCCCGCAGTGGGTTTCAGCAGGCCACAGAGCATCTTGAAGGTAGTGGACTTGCCCGCGCCATTGGGGCCGAGCAGGCCGAAGATTTCACCCTTGCGCACCTCGAAGCTGACGTTGCCGGTGGCGGTGAATTCGCCGAAGCGCTTGGTGAGATTGCGACAGGACACGGCAATATCGGAGCCCAGTTCGACTGGCGGCAGACGCTCGGCCAGCGTTGAGGTGCCGCCGGGACCACCGCCGAGCAGATCGATGAAAGCGTCCTCGAAGCGCGCCGGCACCTGCGCCAGTTGCACCTGCACCCGTTCGGCCAGGGCCTGCACCTGCGCTGCGTCCGCGCCCGCGCGCAGCACCACGCGCACGCCGGCACCCTGGATCACGCCATCGCTCACGCTGGGCAGATCGAGCGCTTCGGTCAGGACCGCCCGACGCTCGGCGCCCACATCTTCCAGGCGGAAACTGCGGCCTTCGAGCTGCGCGGTCAATTCTTTCGGTGGGCCATCGAACAGGAGCTGCCCCTGGTTCAGCAACAACACGCTTTCGCAGCGCTCGGCCTCGTCGAGATAGGCCGTGGACCAGACCACGGCCATGCCCTCATCGGTCAGCGCCTGCACCATACGCCACAAGTCCTGGCGGCTGACGGGATCGACGCCCACCCCGGGTTCGTCCAGCAGCAGCACCTTGGGCCGCGCCATGAGCGCACAGGCAAGCCCCAGCTTCTGCTTCATGCCGCCCGAGAGCTTGCCTGCGAGACGCCCGGTGAAGGGCCCAAGCCGCGTGAAGTCGAGCAGTTCGGCAAACAGATCGGCGTTCCGGCCCGCATCCATGCCGCGCAACTGCGCGTACAGCCGCATATTTTCCATCACCGACAGGTCTTCGTACAGGCCGAAGCGCTGCGGCATGTAGCCGCTGGCGACGTGGATGGCGTCGTTGTCCTTGACCACGTCAAAGCCGGCCAGGGTGACGCGGCCGGCGTTGGGTGTCAGCAGGCCGGTCAGAATACGCATCAGCGTCGTCTTGCCGGCGCCGTCGGGGCCGACCAGGCCTGTCAGCCGGCCATAGTGGATGCGCGCGCTCAAGCCCCGCAGGGCCTGCACGTCGCCGAAATGTTTAGCCACGCCTTCGATGACGACGGCGGCGTCCGTGCCCGCACCCGGTGACATGGTGGCGATGGCGGGGCTCGCCTGCATTTCAACGCTCCGCCGCTGGGGCGCCGGAGCGAGGTTTCGCATCGACGTCGACTGTTACCGGCATACCCTGGCGTAACGCGGCGTCGCTGTCGGCTTCGTCGATGACGATGCGCAGTCGGTACACCAGATCGGTGCGCAAATCCGTCGTCTCCACTGTCTTGGGGGTGAATTCAGCGCGTGGCGAGATGAAGCCGATCTGACCGCGATAGACCTTCTCGGATGAATCGCTCTTGACGCGCACCACAGTGCCGGGTGCAATGCGCCCCAAGTCCGACTCACCCACGTAGGCACGCACATACACCGGCTTGTCAAGACTCAGGCTGTAGACCGTGCTCTGGCTTGCGACCATGCTGCCGGGCTCACGCACCCGTGCGATGACGGTCCCGTTACTGGGCGCCATCAATTCGGTGTCCGCCAGGGCTGTAGCGGCTTGCGCCGCGGCAGCCTGCGCGGCCGTCAAGCGGGCCTCCGCCGCGGCGATGTCTTCCTTGCGAAAGCCTTCGGATGCTTGCGACATGGCGGCCTTGGCTGCTTCGACGCCAGCGGTTGCCCGGTCTCGTGCCGCGCGGGCGGCATCAACCGTACGCTGGCTGCTGGCACCCGATTCCAGCAGGCGGCTCTGGCGTTGAAAGTTGCGCTCGGTCTCGGTGGCGAGCGCTTGCGCCTGCTTGAGCGATTCTCGCGCCTGCGTAATTTCCTGTGGCCGCAAGCCGTGGCGTAGCTTCGTCAGTTCCGCCTGCGCGACCTGCACCTGGGCCTGTGCCACCGCCAGGGATTCCCGATAGGGCTGCGCATCAAGCGCGGCCATGCGTTCGCCGGCGCGTACGGCGTCGCCCTCATCGAAGGCCATTTGAGTCACGCGCCCAGGCTGGCGGAAGGCCAGTTGCACCTCGCGGATGTCGACGTTGCCATACAAGCGTAGCTGACTGTCGTCACTCCCCGCGCGCTGCATCCAGAAAAACAAGCCGGAACCACTTGCAATCGCAACGATGGCGACAACGATGAAGATCCGTTTGGCTTTGTGGGAAAGGCTGTTGATCTTCATTGCCCGGCCTCCAGAGAGCGAACAGCACGTCGGTAGATGGCGAACACGCCCGGCGCGTCACGGCGGATGCGCGCCACATCGTCGGCCAGCAGCGACTGCATCACCAGCCCCTGGATAGTGCCGATGAACAAGACGGCGGCGGCGTCCACATCCAGTCCGGCATCCAGCTCACCCTGCGCCTTGCCGGCGTCGAGCAGACGGCACAGTCGCTCGCCGTAATGACGAATCAAGGTCTGGGCGATTTGCTTGGGCGGGGTGTCTCCCGGCCGCTGCAATTCGCCAAAGAGCATCCTCGGCACCCCCGGATGCTTGGACACGAAGTCGACATGTGTCATGAAAACCGCCTCCAGCGCTGTAACAGGAGACGCAGTGCCTTCGGCAGCCTTGTCCACCCGGGCCAACAAGCGTTCGGCGACCCAGGACATCACCGCCTGCAGGATGGCGTCTTTAGTCGGAAAGTGACGAAACAGCGCCCCCTGGGTCACCCCCATCCGTTCCGCGATGGCCGCGGTCGTGATATCACTGGGGTTCTGCTCGGCAGCCAGATTGACCACGGTCTCGACTGTGGCCGCGCGCCGCTCGTCGGCCGGCAGATGCTTGGAGTGTCCGCTCATGGCTCGCCCCTCGGTAAGTTAGTAACTGGTCACTATCTTATCATCATGAGGCCAACAATGGAAAAGCCGCCCCGGCATCAGCTGGGACGGCTTTGGAATGGTGCCCGAGGCCGGAATCGAACCGGCACGCCTTTCGGCGAGGGATTTTCTTACCACTTCGACTTTCGCCGCCGCCCTGCTCAACGCAGGATGTTCGTGGTCTGGAGCACGCCTTCACCATAGCCTTGCGACCGTAGGTGCCCGCCGTCTGCTCTCTACACCTTCCCAGGAAATAGCCTGGGCTTGGCTCGGCGTTGGCTCGGTTGCCGGAGCATCCAGGGCTTTCGCCGACTTTGACGGGCTTCACTTCGGAAGTTTCCCCCCGAAGGCTCAAATTGTTCAAGTCCCTTGTGTCTACCGATTTCACCACTCGGGCATTGCACGATGCGCAGGAACCTATTCCAGCATGACGGCACCGTGAAGGACGCCCATTGTACCCGTAAGAATCATGGCGACTGGTGGTGTACACAAATAGACTCTCCGTCCGCCGACATGGACCAGCACGGAAACACGGACGGCTGATCCTGCGAACACCGTCAGACAGGAATCACAGCACCTTGTCGTCCGCTGCCGGGCCGCCTTCGTCTTCCATCTGCTCGACCTGCTGGGCATCGGAGCAGGTGAACTTCAGCTGTACACCCATCCCGGCGCTGCCTTCATTGATGAAGACCGCGCCGCAATGCTCGAGCGCCTGTTGCATCGCCTGCACGGCGGAATCCGGCAGTGCCACCAACTGGTGCTCGAACTGTTCGATGTCCCGTTCCGGGACATCCGACGCCTCGGCGAGGTGGGCACGCTTCAGATTGATCAGCGCACGGGCTGCGCGACACTGAGATCCGGTCATCATAGGGAGCCTCCTGATCACGACTACGCAGGCTGCTATTTTATCTTAGCCAGCACCGCTGCACTACCAGGAACCGCGCTGTTCGGGCACGAACCGGACCAGCGGCAAGGCCAGCAACCGAATCGCAGCGAGAACAGCATAGACCCAGGCCAGGATCAGCCCCATGTCGCTCTGATGGGCCAAAACGGCCGCCACGATCGAGACTGTGGCGATCGCACCGATCTGCAGCGACAGTGTGCGCAAGGCGGCCAGCATGGAAGAGGATTCCGGCGCCAGCTGCAGGCCGGCATTGCGCATAGCCGGATTGATGGCCCCGTTCCCCGCCCCCACCAGGAACGCGGCAAACGCCAGCCAGGCGTAGGGCGAGATATCCGCCACCGGTGGCAGCGCGAGCAGCGCGAGTCCGACAATGGCGATCGCACTGCCGACGTACAGGGGAATGCGATAACCGGTGCGCCGCAGCATCACGACCGCCGTCAGCGAGCAGATCATCGCGGCGGCACCTTGAGCCGTCAGCAAGGTACCGGACCCCACCGGATCGATGTCATACCGATTGATGGCATACAACGGCACCAGGGCCATTGCCCCGATCACGAAACCGCTGAACGTCATATTCACCAGGTTGACCGCGCCGAAATTCGGACCATAGATCAGCCGGGGCTGGATGAAAGGAGTGTCAGTGCGCCGGATATGACGGAAAAAAAGGGCCAGCAAGCCAAGCGCCAGACTGAGCAGAATCAGGAAGTCACCCCAGTTCCGGGCCCCTGTCGTCTCGCCCAGCACGGTCGCCGCCAGCATCGCCGACAACAGACTGCCACCCAGCATGGCGATCCCGGCGACATCCATCTTCTTGCCGGAAGCGTCACCCTTCGGGCGGTCATGGGGGATGAAACGCCAAGCCAGAAGGAAGATCGCCAGGCCGATCGGCACATTGACGTAAAACACATCACGCCAGGACGAATAAGCCACGAAATAGCCGCCAAAGATCGGCCCGATCATGGCCCCGACCGGAAAGATGCTGCCAAACAGGCTGACATAGCGGTCGCGGGCGTCTCCGAAGTGATCGACGATGATGCCGGTCGCCGTCGGCGTGAAACCGGCGCCGCCGGCCGCCTGCAGCGCGCGCAGAACGATCAGCAGATAGATGTTGTCCGCCATGCCGCAACCCAGCGATGCCAGGGTGAAAACCCCGGTCGAGGCGATGAAGACCCGGCGCCGGCCAAAACGCTCGGAAAGCTTGCCGCTGACCGGTAGCATCAGCACGAAACCGAAGGAATACGCCGTGATCGTCCAGCTGGCCAGATTGATGGATGTTCGCAGACCCTGCTGGATCGCATGCAGCGCGGTAGCCACGATCGTCGAGTCGATCGACATCATGAGCAACGCCATGGCGATGATGGCAAAGACGGTATTCTTGCGTACCGGCGTCCTGGTGGCTGAAGTCATGCTATGGCGAACGAGGCTATAACGGGAGATTGTACTGTGGGCCTCATGACCGCACGTTCCCATCACACAGGCGCCACCCTCCGGTCTGAATGCCGGCGCTTGCCGCGCCCCCGGTCAAGGCTACTTCGGCGATGGCTGCGCGGGCAACGATCGCAAATAGGCAATCAGGGACTTCATGTCGGCATCGTCGATATTCCGGTACCAGTCGAAGGCCATGATCCGCACGAGCGGCTTGCCCTCGTCGTCGATGCCGGTACGGATAGCGCGCGCAACCTGCGCGTCGGTCCAGTTCCGCAGCCCGTCCCGATCCGGAGTCAGGTTGGCGGACACCGCCTCCATGCCGGCCGGCCCCCGGATCAGTTGACCACCGGCCCCCAGTTGCGACATGACCAGTTGGCCATGCGCATCGCGAGGCGTATGACATTCCATGCAATGGCCGATTTCCGCCAAGTAGCGGCCATAGCCGACCGTATCGGTGGGTTTGGGGGCCGTGACGTGGGTCACCGGCGGACCGTAATTCGGCGGCAAAGGCATCCGGTAGGTGGATTTTGGAACCGCGTGTTCGACCGCCGGCTGAGCCCTCAGGTAGGCGATGATGGCGGCCAGATCCCGATCCGAGAGGTTGCGGTAAAAGGGCGTGGGCATGGGCGGGCCAATCAGGGATCCATCAGGCCGGACGCCATTGCGGATGGCATTGGCCAGCTGGGCGTCGGTCCAGCCGCCGATTCCGGTCTTGCGGTCCGGGGTAATGTTCGCCGCATAGGCAGTGAACACGGGCGCCTCGAAGACCATGCCCCCGGATAGCCCCAGATTCTTCAGAACCTTGCCCTTTTCGTCACGAGCCGCATGGCAGTTGACGCAGGCCACCACCCCGTTCATCAGATAATCGCCACGCACCAACAAGTCGTCATCCCGGGCCTGGGCGGTTCCGAAACACCATGCCAGAAAACCCAAGACCGCCAGCCTGCGCATTGCCTTCATGATTCGTTCCCTCCAGATGGATGGACATTCCATGACACTACCAGCCTTCCAGGCCCGATAGTCGTTATGACCTCAAGAATCATGCATTTTTAGACGGAATCATATCCGCCTTTGGGGGGACTGCCAGCATGGAGCGACCGGCCCGTCGCACAGGACTGCAGAATCATGCCGCCTTCCGAGGTGCGCTATGCGAGGCAGCCAGGTGCGGAACCCTGCGACTGCGTGCCAGCCTGCGGTCCTCACGCCTGAAAAACAGGCGTTTTGACGTCTCGGAGGCTGCCAGATAAAGCAGCGTGATCGTCAACAGGCCTGCCATCACGGCGGCGGGCAGCGGAGTGAAGCCGAACCAGTCGGCGCCCGGCAGGTCAGGAATCAGCAATGCCAGCACAGCCACGGCCAGCGTCAGCCAGGCCAGCAGCGTACCTGGCCGGCTGTGCCAGAAAGATTTGTGGGTGCGCACCACAAGCACGACCGCCAGCTGTGTCAGCAGCGATTCCACGAACCACCCCGTGCGGAAGACATCGGCAACCGCATGCATCGCCACCAGCAGAAAGCCGAACGTCAGGAAATCGAACAAGGAACTGATCAGACCGAAATAGATCATGAAGCGACGGATCGAGCCGATATCCCAGCGGCGCGGCACCCGGATCTGCTCCGCATCCACCCGGTCGCGCGCAATGGCCAGCGAAGGCAGCGACGACAGCAGATTGTTGAGCAGGATCTGCGGAGCAAGGAGCGGCAGGAAGGGCAAGGCAAGCGAAGCGAACGCCATCGAGAACATGTTGCCGAAATTGGCGCTGGTAGTGATGGAGATATATTTCATCGTATTCGCGAAGGTCCGCCGGCCATCGTCGACACCCTGCAACAGCACGCCAAGGTCACGTTTGAGCAGGATCATGTCCGCGGCCTCGCGCGCCACGTCGACCGCACTGTCGACGGAAATGCCGATGTCGGCTTCGTGCAATGCGGGGGCATCGTTGATGCCGTCGCCCAGATACCCGACGACGCGGCCATGTCGCCGCAGGGCCTGTATGATGCGCTCCTTCTGGTTTGGATCGATCTCCACGAACAAGTCCGTGCGCAGCGCGCGCCCGAACAGCGCCTCCTTGGTCATGCCGGCCAGTTCCTCGCCAGTGAGGATGCTGCGATGGCCGAGGCCGACGGTTTGCGCGAGGTGCGCCGCCACATAGCGGTTGTCCCCCGTGATGACTTTGACAGCGATTCCGCGGCCGTGCATCGCCTTCAGCGTAGCGGCCACGCCGGCCTTGGGTGGATCCAGGAAAAGCAGGAAACCCGCGAAGCACAGATCCGCTTCATCCCGCCGACCATACGGCCCGGCGCCCTGGAAATGCCGGATCGCCAAACCGAGCACCCGGTAACCTTGATTGCTCCAGTCCCGGATTTTCGCCTCGATCGCCGTGGAATGGCTGGATTCCAGAGGCCTGACCTCAGCCCCGTCGAGTACCAAAGAGCACACTTCCAGGATGTTGCTCACGGCGCCCTTGCAGATCATCAGATCATCGGCCATGCCTTTCCGGCGCACGACGACGGTCAGGCGCTTGCGCACGAAATCGTAGGGAATCTCATCCACCTTTTCCCAACCGGCCGCAAGGTCCGCGCCGTGGCCGGCGGAGGCGATAGCCTCATCGAGCGGGTTGACCATGCCGGACTGCAGCGTGGCATTGAGAACTGCCCACAGGCGAACGTCCGCCGAATCGGAACCGGCCACATCGCTGCAGGCGTCCAGCCGAACGATACCCTCGGTCAAGGTTCCGGTCTTGTCCGTGCACAGCAGATCCATGCTGCCCAGATTTTCAATGGCGTCGAGCCTGCGCACGATGACACCCCCCGCAGCCAGGGTACGCGCCCCCCGCGCCAGCGTCACCGAGATGATGGCCGGCAGCAGCTCGGGCGTCAGCCCCACCGCCAGCGCCAGGGAAAAAAGCAACGAGTCGATCAGCGGACGATGCAGCAGCAGGTTGGCCGCAAACACCACAAGAACGATGACCAGCATGATTTCCGTCATCAGGTAGCCGAAATGGCGAATGCCCCTGGCGAACTCGGTTTCGGGCGCACTGTGCGCAATGGTGGCCGCGATTGCCGCGTATTCGGTGCGTGCGCCGGTATGCACCACCAGAACGGTCGCCGTGCCGCTGCGCACCGAAGTGCCCATGAACACGGCATTGCCGCGCTGCCCGATCTGCGCCTGCGCTGGCGACTGCCCGGGGAGTTTCTCCACCGGATAGGTCTCGCCCGTCAGAGCCGCCTCGCTGACGCAGAGGTCGCACGCTTCGACCAATACGCCATCCGCCGGGATCAGATTGCCGGCCGAGAGCCTGATCACATCGCCCGGAACGATCGACTCGGCGGGGACCAGTTGTTCGACACCGTCACGCACCACCAGCGCCTTGCGCGAGATACGCGCGGTCAAGGCCTGCATTGCCTTGGAAGCCCCATACTCCTGCGTGAAACTCAGCAAGCAGCTTGCCATCACGATCAGTGCGATGATCGCCGCCTCGCTGCCCTCGCCGACGAAGGCGGACGCGATGGCGGCAAAGACCAGGATCAGCACGAGCGGGCTGCGGAACTGGCGGGCGAAGGTGCCCAGCGCATTGACACCCCCCTTCTTCCCGAGGCCATTCGGACCGGCGCGCAGAAGCCTGTCGGCCGCCTCGGCGGATGAAAGCCCCGCCGGCCGGGAAGCGAGCGCTTCGAACAGATCCTTCGCCGGCTTAGACCAATAGGCATCCGTGCCGTTGCCGACCGCATCCAGATCTGCCCATGTCATGCGCGTCTCCCGAAAGTCACGTCGCTCTGCCTTCGAGCGGCCGTCAGCCCGCCTGCAAATCGCACGATGCGGGATCGAAGACCGACCCCTCAATCCTATGGAACCAGCCTGCGGCAGCGGATATATTATCCTTCAGCGGACTTCCGATCCTATCGATCGCAGCGGGATCCGACGAATTTTGTATCAGCGGACACGCACCACCAAAGGCCCATCATGAAGGCAATGATCTTCGAGAAATCAGGAATGCCACTCTCGCCGGTCGAGCGGCCGGATCCGCTGCCGGGCCCTGGCGAAATCAGGCTGCAGGTGGAGGCCTGTGCGGTCTGCCGCACCGATCTGCACATCGTGGACGGAGATCTTCCTCATCCGAAGCTGCCCCTCATACTCGGTCACGAGGTAGTCGGCATCGTCGATGCCGTCGGGCCGAGGGTCGATCGCGCCCGGCTGGGCCACCGCGTCGGCGTGCCATGGCTTGGGCACACGTGCGGCACCTGCCGCTATTGCAGCACCGGTGCGGAAAATCTCTGCGACAAGCCGATCTTCACCGGTTATACCCGCGATGGTGGCTTCGCCACCCACACGGTGGCCGATGCGGATTTCGCCTTCCCCCTGGACGAGGACGCCGCGCCCGCATCGCTGGCGCCCCTGCTTTGCGCCGGGCTCATAGGCTGGCGATCGCTGAAGAAGGCGGGCGATGGGAAACGCATCGGTCTCTACGGCTTTGGCGCCGCCGCGCATATCCTCGCGCAGATATGCGCCTGGCAAGGCAGGCGGGTCTTTGCTTTCACGCGCCGCGGCGACGCCCAGGCACAGCGATTCGCCTTGGACCTGGGTGCTGTCTGGGCCGGAGCATCGGACGAGATGCCGCCGGAGCCGCTCGACGCGGCCATCATTTTCGCGCCGGTTGGCGCTCTGGTGCCCTGCGCACTGAGAGCCGTGCGCAAAGGCGGACGGGTGGTATGCGGCGGCATCCACATGAGCGACATTCCCGCCATGCCGTACGCAGTCTTGTGGGAAGAACGGGAACTGGCATCGGTGGCAAACCTGACTCGCCAGGATGCGCATGAATTTTTTCCGACGGTCAGCGCCGCCGGCATACGCACGCGGACCACGATCTACGGACTCGAAGACGCAAATCGGGCACTTGCGGACCTGCGCGCCGGCAGGCTCGATGGGGCTGCTGTCATCGTGCCCTGACCGCTCCGGTGCCGCGTCAGACGAAGTGTGCAAAAACCGTCCGAGCCTTGGCGGAAGCGGTGAGATTCGAACTCACGAACGGTTTCCCGTTGCTGGTTTTCAAGACCAGTGCAATCGACCACTCTGCCACGCTTCCCGGATGAAGACCGCAAGTGTAGCGCATAATCCAGGCTGGATACCGACAGGAACCCCCATGAAAGCCATTGAAATCACCAAGCCCGGCGGCCCGGACGTCCTGCGTCTGGTGGATCGCCCGACCCTTGTTCCAGGCCCCGGAGAAGTCCTGATCGAGGTCGAAGCCGCCGGGGTCAACCGGCCCGATGTTTTTCAGCGCCAGGGCAGCTACCCGCCTCCCGATGGAGCGTCCGACCTGCCGGGGCTGGAAGTGGCCGGCCGCATCGTCAGCGGCGACCCGGAATCGGCTGGTCTGAGGATCGGCGACGATGTCTGTGCCCTGATCGCGGGCGGTGGCTATGCGCAGTACTGCGTGGCACCGGCCGGCCAGTGCCTGCCCGTCCCGTCCGGCCTTTCGATGACCGAGGCGGCGGCGCTGCCCGAAACCTATTTCACCGTCTGGAGCAACGTTTTCGATCGCGCAGCGCTGGCATCCGGCGAAACGCTGCTGGTCCATGGCGGAGCCAGCGGCATCGGCACGACAGCCATCACCCTGGCGCGGGCGTTCGGCCACGCGGTCTACGCCACGGCGGGCAGCGACGACCGGGTCCAGGCCATCGAAGCGCTGGGCTGCACGCACGGCATCAATTACCGCACCCAGGATTTCGTCGAGGAGATCCGGACACTGACGGACGGACGCGGCGTGGACGTGATCCTGGACATGGTGGCGGGCGACTATTTGCCGCGCAATATCGAAACACTGGCGGACGACGGGCGGCTGGTGATCATCGCGCAGCTAGGGGGCAGGCGCGGCACCCTGGACTGTCGTGAAGTCATGCGCCGCCGGCTGACGGTGACGGGCTCGACGCTGCGCGCCCGCCCTGTCGCCGTCAAGGCCACCATCGCACGGGCGCTGCGTGAACGCGTCTGGCCGCTACTGGAAGCCGGCGTCATCCGGCCACGGATCCACGCCACTTTTCCGCTGGCCGATGCGGCCCTTGCCCACACGATGATGGATGCCGGCGAGCAAATCGGGAAAATCGTTCTGCTGACCCGATGAGCGATATTGCCATCTTGGCGGTATGACAAAGCGGGATGCGACCAGGGCCGGGCTGGCGGCATCCCGATCGGGGGTCCGGCCCAAGCAAAAAGGCGCCCCGAAGAGCGCCTTTTTGCCAACCGGGCGGGCCAGACCGCCCGGTGCGACGAACCGCTTATTCGGCAGGCGTCGGGGCGGCGGGGCCGCCCTGGGCTTCGATGCCGCCGATGGCCTTCACCGACAGGCGCAGGCGGCCGCGATCATCGGCCTCGATGACCTTGACGCGGACCGACTGGCCGACCTTCAGGACATCATTGATGTCGTTGATGCGGTAGTTGGCGATCTCGGAAATGTGCAGCAGGCCGTCGCGGCCCGGCAGCACCTGAACGATGGCGCCGAAGTCCAGCAGACGCTGCACGGTGCCCTGGTATTCCTGACCGACTTCCACATCGGCGGTCAGTTCCTTGATGCGGCGCTCGGCTTCATGCGCACGATCCAGGTCGGCACTGGCGATTGTGATGCTGCCATCGTCGCTGATGTCGATCTGGCAGCCGGTTTCCTCGGTCAGGGCACGGATGGTGGCGCCACCCTTGCCGATCACGTCGCGGATCTTTTCCGGGTTGATCTTGAGCCGCAGCATACGCGGCGCGAAGTCGGACAATTCGGTACGGGAGCCGTCGATGGCTTCACGCATCTTGCCCAGAATGTGCAGGCGGCCTTCACGGGCCTGGGCCAGCGCCACCTGCATGATTTCCTTGGTGATGCCCTGGATCTTGATGTCCATCTGCAGGGCGGTCACGCCGGTAACCGTGCCGGTGACCTTGAAGTCCATATCGCCCAGGTGATCCTCGTCGCCCAGGATGTCGGTCAGCACGGCGAACTTGCCGCCTTCCTTGATCAGGCCCATGGCCACACCGGCCACGTGGTCCTTGATCGGCACGCCCGCGTCCATCATCGACAGGCTGCCGCCGCAGACGGATGCCATGGAGGAGGAACCATTCGATTCCGTGATTTCGGACACCAGACGCAGGGTGTACTGGAATTCATCGGCGGCGGGCAGCAGCGGCAACAGGGCGCGCTTGGCCAGGCGGCCATGACCGATCTCGCGGCGCTTGGGCACCCCGAAACGACCCGTTTCGCCCGTGGCGAACGGCGGCATGTTGTAGTGCAACATGAAACGGTCACGGTATTCGCCCATGATCGAATCGATGATCTGCTCGTCCTGCTTGGTGCCCAGCGTGGTGACCACCAGCGCCTGGGTTTCACCCCGGGTGAACAGGGCCGAACCGTGGGCTCGCGGCAGCACGCCCAGGCGGATGCTGATCGGACGCACCGTGCGCGTGTCGCGCCCGTCGATACGCGGTTCGCCGTTCAGGACCTGACCGCGCACGATCTCGGATTCCAGTGCGAACAGCATGTTCTCGACTTCGACATTGTCCGGCGCCGCATCGCCACGCGCCGCAGCGTGTTCGGCGAGCTTGGCCTTGACATCGGCATACACCTGACGCAGCCGGGTAGTGCGTTCCTGCTTGTTACGCAGCTGATAGACAGCCTGCAGCGGTTCGAAGGCAGCGGCACGCACGGCCGTGGCCAGCGCTTCGTTGCGCGGGGCGGGCTGCCAGTCCCATTCGGGCTTGCCGGCTTCGGCCACCAGTTCATGAATGGCGTTGATGCAGGCCTGCATCTGTTCATGCCCAAACACCACGGCACCCAGCATGACGTCTTCCGGCAGCTGCTTGGCTTCGGATTCGACCATCAGCACGGCCGCTTCGGTGCCGGCGACCACCAGGTCCAGTTGGGATTGCTCGCGCACCTGCGTGGTGCTGGGGTTCAGGACGTACTGACCGTCGATGTAACCGACGCGCACCGCGCCCACCGGCCCATTGAAGGGGATGCCGGAGATGGCCAGCGCCGCCGATGCGCCGATCATCGCGGGGATGTCGGGGTCGATCTCGGGATTGACCGACAGGGTATGGATGATGACCTGGACGTCGTTATAGAAGCCCTCTGGGAACAAGGGCCGCAGCGGACGGTCGATCAGACGCGATGTCAGGGTTTCTTTTTCCGAGGGCTTGCCCTCGCGTTTGAAGAAGCCGCCCGGGATCTTGCCGGCGGCATAGGTCTTTTCAACGTAATCGACGGTCAGCGGGAAAAAATCCTGGCCGGGCTTGGCGGTACGGGCCGCGACGACAGTGGCCAGAACAACCGTGTCATCGACGGAAACCAGCACGGCACCGGACGCCTGGCGGGCGATCTCGCCGGTTTCCAGAACCACGGTGTGCTCACCGTACTGGAACGACTTGCTCACTTTATTGAACATCACATTATCCTTCTAACAAAAAACCGTGCACTCCGCGCATCGGATCGCGGCGTACACGGTTCGTACACGGGGAGCCAGGCCCCGGGGCATTACTTGCGCAGACCGAGTTTTTCGATCAGTGCACGATAGGAATCCGGGTTGCGGCCCTTCAGGTAATCGAGCAGCTTGCGGCGACGGCTGACCATACGCAGCAGGCCACGACGCGAATGGTGGTCTTTCGTGTGGGCTTTGAAGTGGCCGGTCAGCTCATTGATGCGGGCGGTCAGCAAGGCGACCTGGACTTCGGGGGACCCGGTGTCGCCAGCGGCGCGCTGGAATTGCGACACGATGTCGGATTTGACGATATCAGCAACAGACATGCTTTTAAACCTCAGGGACAGGCGGCAGCACCGAGGCGCGCTGCCGTGAAATGAAAAAAAACGCCACGCAATCCGTGGCGCATCCGGGATTATAGCGGATTCGACTCTGCCCCGTATGCGGGGCAGAAACCCCGGGAAGGATGTCGCGACCTGGGGCCGTTCTGATCAAAGGTCGTCCGTACCGCGCATCCGGGCCCCCAGCCGACGGGCCCGGCGTACCCGCCACAGCCAGACAAGCCAGCCTGACAGGCTGTAGAGCACGAACAGCAGGAACAGCACCACGGGTGGGTCGCTGGACACGAAGACGAACACAGCGACGACGAGCAGCATGACCCAGAACGGCACGCTGCGGCCCAGCGCAAAAGACTTGCCGCTGAAGAACGGCGCGTTGGACACCATCGCAATCCCGGCATAGACAGTCACGGCAAAGGCGGCCCAGGGGATGAGCCCGTCGGATAGCGACAGTTTGTTGTCCACCGACAGCCAGACAAAACCGGCGACCAATGCGGCGGCGGCCGGGCTGGGCAGCCCCTGAAAGTACTGCTTGTCGACCTTGCCGATGTTGGCGTTGAACCGCGCCAGGCGCAGCGCCGCCCCGACCACGTAAACGAAAGCCGCCAGCCAGCCCCAGCGGCCCAGCCCCTGAAGCGACCATTCATACATGACCAGCGCGGGCGCCATGCCGAAGGAAATCATGTCCGCCAGCGAATCGTACTGTTCGCCAAAAGCGGACTGCGTGTTCGTCAGCCGCGCCACCCGCCCGTCCATGCTGTCAAAGACCATGGCCAGGAACACCGCGATGGCGGCGACTTCGAAGTGCTGGTTCATGGCCTGTACGACGGCATAGAAGCCCGCGAACAGGTTGGCGGTGGTGAACGCGTTCGGCAGCAGATAAATGCTGCGGCGGCGCTGTCTTTCGTCAGGCATGGGCTCAGGGTGTGGAATCATTATCACGGGAGTGGGCAGGGAGCTCGGCCAGCACGGTGCTGGTGGCCTTGACCTTGTCGCCGATGGCGACCCGGGGCCGGCTTCCTGGGGGCAAGTATACGTCCACCCGCGAGCCGAACCGGATGAAACCGTAGCGCTGCCCGGCATACAGAGACTGCCCGATCCGAGCGTGGCACAGGATGCGCTTGGCGACCAGACCCGCGACCTGCACGGCGGTCACCGTCTGTCCGTCAGTGGTTTCCAGAACCATGGCGTTGCGCTCGTTTTCCAGCGAGGCCTTGTCCAGCGCGGCGTTGAAGAACTTGCCCGGAAAATATTCGATCGACTGGACGGCACCATCGACCGGCACCCGATTCGAGTGCACGTTGAACACATTCATGAAAACGCTGATCTTCAAGGCCTGACGACCACCGGCATAGGGATCCACTGCGTCTTCGACGCAAACGATGCGCCCATCGGCCGGACACAACACCAGCCCCTGCCCTTCCGGCGCCTCGCGGGCGGGATCGCGGAAGAACTGCAGCGCAAACAGCGCGAAGATCCAGAACGGAATGGATGCCCAGGCCGACCAGGCACTGACCAGCACGGCCACAATGACGGCACCGATCAGAATGAGCCAGCCCTCGCGGGCGATGACGGGATGTGGGTAAGGAGGGATTTTCATGGTAGGCGCAAGAATAACCCAATTCAGGGTGTGGAATCGAACCAACCGGCGCCCAAAGAATGAAGGGCCGGCCTTCCTTCCGGAAGCCCGGCCCCCATGCGTGGTGGGCGACGCTTAGTTCTTCGACTGATCCACCAGCTTGTTGGCTGCGATCCAGGGCATCATGGCGCGCAGTTTGCCACCCACCTGCTCGATCTGCGATTCGGCGTTCAGACGGCGACGCGAGGTCAGTTCCGGTGCGCCAGCGGCGTTTTCCAGAATGAAGTTCTTCGCGTAGACACCCGTCTGGATGTCGGTCAGGCACTGACGCATCGCCGCACGCGTCTCGTCGGTGACGATGCGCGGGCCGGTGACGTATTCGCCGTATTCCGCATTGTTGGAGATCGAGTAGTTCATGTTGGCGATGCCGCCTTCGTAGATCAGATCCACGATCAGCTTCAGTTCGTGCAAGCACTCGAAATACGCCATTTCGGGGGCGTAGCCGGCCTCGACCAGCGTCTGAAAGCCCGCCTTGATGAGTTCGACGGTGCCACCGCACAGCACGGCCTGCTCACCGAACAGGTCGGTTTCGGTTTCCTCACGGAAATTCGTTTCGATGATGCCGGCACGCCCGCCGCCATTGCCCATGGCGTACGACAGGGCCAGATCACGGGCCTTGCCGGAGACGTCCTGGTGCACGGCGACCAGATGCGGCACGCCGCCGCCCTGCTTATAGGTACTGCGCACGGTGTGGCCAGGAGCCTTCGGGGCGATCATGATGACGTCGATGTCGGCGCGCGGCACGACCTGGCCGTAATGCACATTGAAGCCGTGAGCGAACGCCAGAGCGGCACCGGACTTCAGGTTGGCGGCGATCTGGGTCCGGTAGACCTCGGCGATGTGCTCGTCGGGCAGCAGCATCATGACCACGTCTGCACCCTTGACGGCCTCGGCCACTTCCTTGACGGACAGACCGGCACCTTCCGCCTTTTTCCAGGAGGCGCCACCCTTGCGCAGACCCACAGTGACCTTGACACCGGAATCATGCAGGTTCTGGGCATGGGCATGCCCCTGCGAGCCATAACCGATGATGGCCACTTGCTTGCCCTTGATCAGGGACAGGTCACAGTCTTTGTCGTAGAAAACTTTCATGTCGGATACTCCGTGAGATTATTTGATTCTGGGCACTTCTATAGTTTGAGAACGCGTTCGCCGCGGCCCACGCCGGAGACCCCCGTGCGGACGGTCTCCAGGATGGCGCTGCGGTCCAGCGCGCCGATGAAGGCGGCGATTTTATCCTGCACGCCGGTGAGTTCGATGGTGTAGGTCTTGTCGGTGACATCGATGATCCGCCCCCGGAAGATCTCCGCCATGCGCTTCATTTCATCGCGTTCCTTGCCCACCGCGCGCACCTTGATGAGCATGAGCTCGCGTTCGACGTGCGGGCCTTCGGACAGGTCCACAACCTTGACGACATCCACCAGCCGGTTCAGGTGCTTGGTGATCTGTTCGATGATTTCATCGGACCCCACCGTGACGATGGTCATGCGCGACAGCGTGACGTCTTCGGTGGGCGCCACGGTCAGAGTTTCGATGTTGTAGCCGCGAGCGGAAAACAGCCCCACGACCCGCGACAGGGCACCCGGTTCGTTTTCCAGCAAAACGGAAATGACGTGTTTCATGGTTATCCCCTCACAGATCCTCGGAACCCAGCAGCATTTCGGTCAGGCCGCGACCGGCTTTGACCATGGGCCAGACGTTCTCGGTCTGATCCGTGATGAAGTCCATGAACACGAGACGGTCCTTGTATTTCGTGAACGCCTCGCGCAGCGCGGGCTCGACGTCGGTCGGCTTTTCGATGCGCATGCCGACATGGCCGTAGCTCTCGACGAGTTTCACGAAGTCCGGCAGGGCATCCACGTAGGATTCGGAATACCGCGAACCGTATTCGATCTGCTGCCACTGGCGCACCATGCCCAGGTACCGGTTGTTCAGGCACAGGATTTTGGGTGTCAGGCGATACTGGCTGCAGGTGGACAGTTCCTGGATGTTCATCTGGATGGAACCTTCGCCGGTGATCACGGCGACGTCTCGATCCGGATTGGCCATCTGCACCCCCATGGCGAACGGCAGGCCGACACCCATGGTGCCCAGCCCCCCGGAATTGATCCAGCGGCGAGGCTCCGGGAAGGGGTAATACTGGGCGGCCCACATCTGGTGCTGCCCCACGTCGGACGTCACGAACGCCTGGCCGCGGGTGACTTCCCAGAGTTTCTGCACCACGAACTGCGGCTTGATCACCGTGTCCGAGTGTTCATAGTCCAGGCACTTGCGGCCCCGCCAGGTGTCGATCTGCTTCCACCAGGCACCCAGCTGATGTTCGGCGCTGCCCTGTTCGGCCAGCGACTGCGCATACAGACCGATCAGATCCTGCAGTACTTCGCGGACATCGCCCACGATGGGCACATCCACCCGCACCCGCTTGGAGATCGAGGACGGATCGATGTCCACATGGATGATCTTGCGCGGCACCTGGGCAAAATGCTTCGGATTGCCAATGACGCGATCGTCGAAACGCGCGCCGACGGCCAGCAGAACGTCGCAATTCTGCATGGCCATATTGGCTTCGTAGGTGCCATGCATACCGGGCATGCCCACGAATTGCGGGTCGGTGCCGGGGAACGCCCCCAGGCCCATGAGCGTCGTGGTGCACGGCGCCCCGGTCATGCGGACCAGCTTGCGCAGTTCGTCTGACGCATTCGAGAGCACGACCCCGCCCCCGGCGTAGATCATGGGCCGTTCGGCGGCCAGCAGCATCTGCACGGCCTTCTTGATCTGGCCCTGGTGCCCCTTGGTGACCGGCGCGTAGGAACGCAGCTGGGTCGGCCCACGCTTGGGCGTGTATTTGCAGATCGCGACGGAGACGTCCTTCGGGATGTCGACCAGCACCGGCCCGGGACGGCCGGAGCGCGCGATGTAGAAGGCCCGGCGCAGGGTTTCGGCCAGGTCCTTGACGTCGCGCACCAGGAAATTGTGCTTGACGCAGGGCCGCGTGATGCCGACGGTGTCGCATTCCTGGAAGGCATCCTGGCCGATGGCGTTCGTAGGCACCTGACCGCTGATGATGACCATCGGGATCGAGTCCATATAGGCCGTCGCGATGCCGGTCACGGCATTGGTCACGCCCGGGCCGCTGGTGACCAGGCAGACGCCGACTTTATCGGAGGATCGGGAATAGGCATCGGCTGCGTGAACCGCAGCCTGCTCGTGTCGCACGAGGACGTGCTGGAATTTGTCTTGGTTGTAGATCGCGTCGTAGATGTAGAGGACCGCGCCGCCGGGGTAGCCAAACACATGGTCTACGCCTTCCTCGATCAGACAACGCACGACGATGTCGGCGCCATTGAGTTCCATGATGGATTCCTTTCTAACCTGTGCCATGCGCCAAGCGGCCATCCGGCCCGGGCCGGCACCGGTGATCCGCGACATGATCCGACGCTAGGCGATTCACGGAATCGCTGTGCCCGGACACCTCGTGGAACCAGCCCGCACCCCTTGGTACAGGACACTCGCGCCGTCAGGCGCAACGTGGTGGAAACGGACGCTCCGGACCACGCTTGTGGCGCATCCTGGAGCATAAATAATGGAAGACGAAAAAACCCGGGCGTGTGACCCGGGTGTTCGCCACATCAGCCAACCCCGATGCGGGATGACCAAGCGGCTAATTTACCGCGTTGCAACATGGGCTGCAAGCGATGAACGCGCGACGACTGGCCAGGAGGATCGGCCGCTAGATCCCTTCGCCAGGAAAACCCTGGTTCGCCCACACGTGCACCCCGGGATTTCCTATACTTCCCCCATTGTTGTCCAACATGGCCTTCCGGATCCCGGCTGCATGACCTCGCCTACGCCCCAGCTGCAGAGATTCTTCTATAGCCACTACTTCTTCGGCGGCTTGCGGCAGGCTACAGGGGTGCTGCTGCCGGCGCTGGTCCTCACGGGCCTGTTCGGCTGGGTCGCCGCCGGATTCGTCGCCGCTGTGGGCGCCGCCTGCGTGGCCCTCCTGGACCAACCTGGCGGCCCGCGGCGCTATGGCATCAACGGCATGTTCGCCGCCCTGTGTCTGGGTTCGCTGACCACGGCCGTGACCGGATTGGCCGCCAGCAACACCCTGGCCATCTGGCTGGTGGTCCCGGCGCTGTGCTTCGGCTTTTCGATGCTGACGGTCTACGGCAAACACGGCGGTCTGCTGGGCTTCGCGTGCCTGCTGATCATGACGCTGACCCTGCGCACGCCCCTGACTCAGGCCGACGTGCTGCAGCACACGCTGACGTCCTTTCTGGGCGGCGCGTTCTACCTGATCTACAGCGCCATCGCCCATCGCCTGCTGTGGCACCGCGAGGAACAACAGGTCCTGTCCGTCGCCCTGTTCGCCACCGCGGACTACGTCGCCACACGGTCGCAGTTCTACGACATCCATGTGGATCTGGAAAAAAGCTATCGGCAACTGATCCGCAGCCAGGCGGCCATGACCGATGCGCATCAGGCCGCGCGCGACATGGTCCTGCGCGAACTGCCGCGCGGCGCCACATCGCGGGGAGACCGCCTGCGCCAAGGCCTGCTGAACCTGTTTGTCGACATGGTGAGCCTGCTCGACAGCATGGTCGCCACGCACACCGACTACACAACCCTGCGCCAGGCGCTGCCCGACAGCGACATCCTGCTGTTCGTGCGCGACGCCATGCGCAAGCTGGCGGCCAACGTCTCGGGCCTGGCCCTGAACGTGGCGCGCAATCGCCACGCGCGGGTGCGCAACAGTGTCAAGGCCGAGCTGAGGGCCATGGAATTCGAACTGCAGCAGCTGCGCGAACAGGGCATGCTTCAGTCCGACCCGGAACTGTACGCCCTGCTGGTCCAGGTCCTGCGCCGCCTGCGCAACATGACCCGCCAGGTGGACCGCATGGCGGACCATTCGGTCAATCCCCTGCCCCAGGACTCGGACCTGTCCAAGGCCAACCGGTCGCTGAACCGGTTCCTCACACGCCAGAAATGGCGCCTGGGTCTGCTGACCGACAACCTGCACATGCAATCGGCACATTTCCGCTACGGACTGCGGGTCGCGGTCGCCGCCCTGCTGTCGATGGTGGTGGGCACCCTGATGGCCTACACCCCGATGGTGCGCACGCTGGACCCGGGGATGGCCGGCCACAGCTACTGGATCATCCTGACGGTCCTCATCATCATGAAACCCGGCTTCGCCCTGACCCGCCAGCGCAACGGCTGGCGCCTGATGGGCACCCTGATCGGCTGCGGACTGGCGGTGGTGTTGTTCTTCCTGGACCTGAACCCGACGCTGTACCTGCTGATCCTGGTGGCCAGCAGCATCCTGGGCTACAGCCTGGTCCAGGTGAACTTCATCCTGTCCGCTGTGTTCAACACCCTGTTCGTGCTGCTGATCTTCCACTTCCTGGTGCCCGGATCGAACACGGTGGTGGGCGAACGGCTGGTCGATACCGTCATCGGCAGCGTCCTGGCCCTGAGCTGCAGCTACATCCTGCCATCCTGGGAACGCACCGCCATCGACACGCTGGCCCGCACCTTGCGCACCGCGAACCAGGCATTCCTGCAAAAAGGCCTTGCCTACGTGCAGGCATCCCGGAAGGCGCGCCAGGCGGGCTACCCGGACAGTTCCGACCGGAACGAAGCCGAAACGCAGTGGAAACTGAGCCGCAACAACGTGCACATCGCCTTCAGCAACTTCGCCTCGGCTTTCTACCGAATGATGGATGAGCCGGTGCGCCGACAGCGCCATGTCCCCGAACTGAACCGCCTGATGATCCAGCATCACGCGCTGGCCTCGCAGATCGCCGCCGTCATCCCGCAACTGGCGCGCCTGGACCAGGAACCCGCCGGTATCCGTCAGGCGCTGGCCGCCACGACCGATTTCCTGGCCGGGCGCACGGGTGCGCCGCCCAATGTCATCGAAACGGATGGCGACCATGCCGCGATGGCCTACCCGCTACGCCAGATGATCAAGGCCGCCCAGCGCATCGACGAGAACATGCGTGCGCTGGAACCGGGCGCCACCCCGGCGAATCACCGCAAACCTCAGGCGGCATCCGCCTGATCCAGCAGCGACAAGCCGACCGTCGCATGGCTGAACCCCTGCCACGATGGATGCGACAGCCTGCGTCAGATGGGCGCACCCATGATCAGGTCGGGCAGCCAGGTCACGACCTGCGGGAAGATGCACAGCAGCACGATCGCCACCATCATCACCAGCACATACGGCAACGCCCCCATCAGAATGTCCTTGGTCGGGACATCGGGCGCGATGGCGTTCAGGACGAACAGGTTGAGCCCCACGGGCGGTGTGATCAGGCCGATCTCCATATTCACGGTCAGGACCACCGCGAACCAATAGGGGTCGAAGCCCGCCTGCGTGATGATGGGCAGCAGCAGGGGCGCGGCCATGACGATGATCGCCACTGGCGGCAGGAACATGCCGGCCACCAGCAGGAACACGTTGATCAGCCCCATCAGCAACCAGCGGTTGATCTCCAGCGCGGCGATCGCGGCCGCCAGCGACTGTGTGATGAACAGGGACGACAGCGCAAAGGCGAACAGTTCCGCCGAGGCCATGATCATCATGATCATGACGCTTTCGCGCATGGCCGAACCGAATACGCCCGTATAGGTCCGGATCCGGAACAGGCGATACACCACGGCCACCACGACCAGCGTCAGGAGTGCTCCCGCGCCGGCGGCCTCCGAGGGCGTCGCCACCCCGCCATACAACACGAACAGCATGCCCAGGATGATCAGCAAAAGCGGCAGGACACGCGGGAGTGCCTCGAGTTTGTCGCGCCAGGAATACTGCAAAGTACTCAGGCCAAACCGGAAGCCCTTTCGCCGCGCATCGAATAATGCCCAGGCCATGAACATGACCGTCAGCAGCACACCG
Organism: Castellaniella sp.; assembly: GCA_019104865.1. Taxonomy (GTDB): domain Bacteria; phylum Pseudomonadota; class Gammaproteobacteria; order Burkholderiales; family Burkholderiaceae_B; genus Castellaniella. The sequence continues at coordinate 89,471 of JAHRWZ010000064.1, forward strand.
GGCACCACCCCGGCCAGGAACAGGCGGCCGATCGAGGTCTGGGTCGAGATGCCATACACGATCATGGTGACCGAGGGCGGGATCAGGATCCCGAGCGTGCCCCCCGCCGCAATGGAACCCGTGGCGACCGATGCCGGATAGCCTCGTCCCAGCATCTCGGGAATGCCCATCTTGCCAATGGCGGCGCAGGTGGCGGGGCTCGATCCGGTCATGCCGGAAAAGATCGCGCACGCACCGATATTGGACAGGATCAGACCGCCCGGCACTTTGTACAACCAGCGGTCCAGGGCCTTGTACAAGTCACCCCCTGCGGGCGTGCCGGCCACGATCGCCCCCATCAGGACGAACATGGGGATGGCCACGTAACCCAGATTGGCGATGCCCGCGAACATGGTCTCGGCCAGCACGTAGATCACGTCGGGCCCCATGTCCAGGAACAGGCCACCCAATGCCGCCAGGCCCAGGGCGAAAGCGATCGGCATGCCTGTCGCCAGCATCAGGCACAGGCCCAGGACAATACTGATTCCGGCAAGGGTCGGCGTCATGACGGCTTCTCCATCAGCTTGATGATCTCGACAACGTACTGCAGGCTGAGCAGCCCGAAACCGAACACGACGGGCGACAAGGGCATCCACAGCGGCACGGCGGCCACGCTCGGGGTCGTCCAGCCGCCTTCCAGGGCTTCAGCCAGATGCAGACCCGTCGCAACCGTCATGACGCAGCAGAAGATGAACCCCAGCAACGCACCGACCCGATCCATCCAGAGACGCGTGCGCGGACGCACCAGCATCTGGATGAAATCCACGCCGACGTGACCCTTGGTCATCAGAACGTAGGGGGCGCCCAGGAAGATCGCGGCGGTGGCGCCAAACACGACCGCCTCGGTCTGCCAGATGGTGGCCGCCCGGAACACGTAGCGCATCAGGATCATCTGACACACCACGAGCATGGCAAAGACCAGCAGCAGCACAGATGCGACGCCGCAGGCCCGCGACAGGGCCTCGACCCCGCGGATGAAAACTCGATTCATGCGACCTCCCGGTGTCGCTTCGGCAGAAAGACCGGCGCCGGATCATGCCCGGCACCAGCCCACCCTCACTGAACGGCCAGCGCCTTCTTCAGCAGCGCATCCCCACCCGGGACCTTCTCGGCGAACTGCCGATAGGACGAATGCTTGGCGATGCTCATCCAGGCCTGATACTGCTCAGGGGTCATCGTGACGACCTCGACCCCCGCCTTGGTATAGATGTCTCGCATCTTCTGCTCGCCCTTTCTGGCTTCTTCCGTAAAGTAGGTTTCCGCCTTTTTCGCTGCCGCGAGGATCGCCTCACGCTGTTTTGGCTCCAGCCGGTCGAAGACCTTCTTGGACATCAGCACGGGTTCGTACATGAACCACAAGGCGTTTTCCCCGGGTGCGGTCAGGCACTTGGCCTGTTCGTAAAGCCGGTACGACACGAAGCTGTCGTTGGACGTGTTGGCCGCATCGAGCACGCCCGTTTGCATGGCCGAATAGACCTCGGACGACGGCATGGACGAGATCGACGCGCCCGCCGCCGCCAGCATCTGCTCGAAGGCCGGACCCGCCGCCCGGATGACTTGGCCCTTGATCGTTTCGGGCCCGGTGACGCAGTGTTTCTTCGACGCAAAACCGCCCGCCAGCCAGGCATCGGCAATCACGACAGCGCCCTGCTTTTCCACCAGCGCCTTGATGTCCTTCATGAAGTTGGACTGATTCAGGCGCTGGGCATGGTCGTAGTTGCGCACCAGACCGGGCATGAGGGTTGCGGAAAATTGCGGAACCCGCCCCGAGGCATAGTCCAGCGGAAAGGCCGCCATGTCCAGCTGGCCACGAGTCAGCGCCCCCCATTGTTCGTTGGGCTTGTACAGCGAGGAGGACGGGAAAACCTGGATCTTCAATCCGACATTGGCGGCCTGGACCTCGCGGGCGATGATCTGCACCATTTCGTCCCGCGGGTCTCCCTGACCGCCGGGGAACTGGTGCGAGGCCCGCAAGGTGGTATCCGCCAGAGCGGAACCGGTGCCAGCCGCCAGGGCCAGCCCCAGTGCGGCGCAAAGAATGTGTCGCTTCATCATGTTGTCTCCTAGTTATCATCGTTGTGAATCCTGCCGCCCCTTCCCGGATCCGGCTTGCCCCTTGGCGGGACGAAATCTGCGTTCCTTTCTGGGTCATGCCTCCGTTCTGTTCATGGCAAGCTCGCGTACCGCTGCCGCAGCACATTCTTCTGGACCTTGCCCATGGCATTGCGCGGCAGCGCATCGATCACATGAATTTTTTTGGGCACCTTGAAGTTCGCCAGACCCACTTTCAATCCAGCCAGCACCGCGCCGGCGTCCACCGTCTCGCCGGCGCGTGGTACCAGCACCGCAACGACGGCCTCGCCGAAATCCGGGTGAGGTACGCCGATGACGGCGGACTCCTGGACGCCGGGCATCGCGTCGATGACCATCTCGATTTCCTTGGGGTAGACGTTATAGCCGCCCGTGATGATCAGGTCCTTGCTGCGCCCGACGATGCTCAGGTAGTCGCCGGGGACATCCGCACCGCCCAGCACGCCGATGTCACCGGTGCGAAACCACCCGTCCAGCGTGAATTCCTGGCGGGTCTTTTCCGGCATGCGCCAATAGCCCGCGAACACGTTGGGCCCACGCACCTGGACATGGCCGGGCTCACCCGCCGCCAGGGGCTGATCGACATCGTCGACGACGCGCACCGTGATTCCCGGCAGCGCCGGCCCCACCGTCCCGGGCAGGCGCTCGCCGCGCGCGGAGTCATAAGGGTTGGATGTGATCATGCCGGTTTCGCTCATGCCATAGCGTTCCAGGATGGTCATGCCGCTACGCGCCTGAAATTCGCGGAAGGTATCGACCAGCAACGGAGCGGACCCTGAAATGAAGAGCCGCATGTGACGGCAGGTCTCGCGGTCAAACCGGGCATCGGCCAGCAACCGCACGTAATAGGTCGGCACCCCCATCATCAGGGTGCATCGCGGCAGGTAGTGCAGCGCCTGGTCCACGTCGAATTTCGGCAGCCAGATCATCCGTGCCCCCGCCAGCAGCGCGCCGTGGGATGCGACGAACAACCCGTGCACATGAAAGATCGGCAGCATGTGCAGCAACACGTCGTCGGATCGCCAGCCCCAGTACGACTTCAGCGTCAGGGCGTTGGATGACAGATTGGCGTGGGTGAGCATGGCGCCCTTGCTGCGCCCGGTCGTGCCGGACGTATACAGGATGGCGGCCAGATCGTCGGGGGCATTATGCGCCGTGACGAAATCCGGATCCTGTCCGGCGGCGCCCCGCATCAGGCTGCCCTGGCCATCGGCGTTCAGGGTCAGGACGTGGGCGGCCCCCTTGCCTCGCGCCAGCGGTTCGCACCAGCCGAGGGCATTGTCCGGGCAAATCACCACAGCCGGTTCGGCATCCTCCAGGAAATACGCCACCTCGGCCTCGTGATAGGCGGTGTTCAACGGCAGATAGACCAATCCCGCACGCAGAGTGGCCAGATAGAGCATCAACGCTTCCGGAGACTTATCCACCTGGACGGCCACCCGGGAACCGGCGGGCACCGCCAGGGAACGCAGCAGGTTGGCGATCCGGCCGCTGATGGCATCGATATCCTGCCAGCTGTAGGCGCACGCCGGGGTTTCGATGGCCACAGCCTGACGATCCGCTGGAAAACCGGACTGCAGGACCGTGTAGAGGTTGGCGTTGCGTTCCACGTTCATTCTCCTTTGAAAACCGGGGGGCACCGTCTCTACAGCCATTGCACCCCCCGCGAAACCCGAGGCTTGCCCGCCGCCAGGCGCGCACGGTTCTCGTCCAGCTGATCCGGTTCGTATAGATAATTCACCATCAGGCCGCAGGACTGCTCCAGCCCCTTGGCGGAGCGGTCGGCTGCCCAGTTCAACCGTTCGATACGCGCGCCATTGCCCAGGTGGAAGCGCGCCACGGCGTCCAGCGGGTCGGTGCCGCGCAACTGCCGCAAATAGTGCGCAGCCAACCGCAGTCCCGTTTTCCGCACAGACTCGGGACCGGGTTCGATCGCCGCGGCGCGCAGGCGTTCGACCCAGCGTACGCCTGCGCCCGGTTCCTGCGCCACCGCCTGACGCTCGCCCTTGTCCGCCAGGTATTCCTGAATTTCCGCGCCATCGCGCTTGCCGAGCCAATCCGCAAAGCCCGGGATGGGGGACAGGGTGGCAAACGACTTCAGTTTCGGCAGCTCGGCGAGCAACTCCTCGATCACGCGCTTGAGCAGGAAGTTGCCAAAACTGATCCCGCGCAGCCCACGCTGAGTATTGGAGATCGAGTAGAAGATCGCCCACCGTGCTTTGCTCAGATCAGCAACAGGGCGGTCCGGGTCGATCAGCGCCTGTACGTCGGCCGCCATCTGTTCGGCGAACGCCACCTCGACGAAAATCAGCGGCACATCGGTCATCCGCGGGTGGAAGAAAGCGTAGCAGCGGCGGTCGGCTGCCACCCGGCGGCGCATGTCGTCCCAGGAGCGGATTTCGTGCACCGCTTCGTACTGGATGAGTTTTTCCAGCAAGGAAGCCGGCGAATCCCAGTTGATGTGACGCAGTTCCAGCATGCCGACGTCGAACCAGTTCGACAACAGCGCCGCCAGTTCCTGTTCGAGGGCCGACAGACCGGCGACCTGATTGCGCCAGCGCAACATGTCAGCCCGCAGTTCGACCATCAGGGCCAACCGGTCGCTCTCGGCATACAGACGGCGAAACAGCCCGTTGGCGCCTCTGGCGTGGGGCTCGAGCCCCACACCCGCGTGGACCAGCCCCGCGAGCAGGGAACGCCGCTCGTCCGCATCGGCCGCCAGGTAGCGGTCGGCCCATTGCCGGGCCAGACGGTTCGCCGCGCCATCGGTCGGCGAAGCCTCGTAGAGCGAACGCAAAGCGGACGGGTCAGGGAGGTGGTCGCGATCCAGCCAACGGCTGAGCCGACCCAGCAATCCGGCGGCGCGGGGCGTGGATTCCGGCGCAGGCTGGGCCACATCGGGGATAGGGGTGGAAGCCCCGGGGGCGGCATGATCCGACCGCCCGTCCCCCGCAGGCGCGGCGACCTGGGTCCCAAGGATCGATCCTGTCATGATCGTTCTCCCGATATGGCGGAATCCGGCACCCACGGATCCGGAATCGCGGCACGCTCGTCCTGCCGGGCCAGCGCCCGCAGGGCATCGAGCTGGCGCATCAGATGCTTGCGCGTGATGGCATCGGCGCCTTCCGAATCATGGGCCTTCAGCGCGGCGAAGATGGCGAGGTGTTCGGCGCAGGACTCGCGGATCCGTCCGGGGAAACTGAGGCTGCGGTGGCGCGACAGGCTGAGCACCTGACGCAGGTTGTCGATCAGGTCCGACAGCCAGCGATTGTCCGCCAGTTCCTGGATGGCGACATGGATCCTGGCATTGGCCGCGTAGTAGTCATCGATCGACCCCAATTCCGCGAAATGACGCAGATCCCGGTGCAGGACTTCCAGGCGGCTCAGGTCCACCTGCGTCACCTTGCTGGCGGCCTCGTAGGCGCAACGCCCTTCCAGCAATGCCATCAAAGGAAAGATGTTCTCCAGGTCGCGCGTGGACAGTTCGTTGACGAAACAGCCGCGACGCGGTTCCAGCCGTAGCAGCCCTTCGGCCACCAGGACCTTCAGCGCTTCCCGCAACGGTGTGCGCGAAATGCCGAGCACCGCAGTCAGCGCGGCCTCGTCGACCCATTCCCCCGCCTGCAGTTCCCCCGATTGGATCATGCCCCGCAAGCGGTCGGCCACTTCCTGATAGAGGATCTTCTGGACAATCCTGGCCGCCATCGGGGTCTCCTGTGCGGAATCTGGAAATTAATAATTCATAATTATGGGTAGCGTAAAAGTCGTGATCGAGCAGCACAACTCAGGTTATCCCTGATGGGTTGTCAGGCCGACCGCCGGAAAACCAGGCGGTCCTCGGTCGAGGCCTCTGGGGCGAAGGCGTAGCCGCCTGCAGAAAAACCCCGCAGATCGGCCACCCGGTCGATCTTGTGATCGGCCACATGACGGGCCATGAGACCGCGAGCCCGCTTGGCGTGAAAACTGACGACCTTCCAGATACCGTTCTTTTCGTCCTGGAATACGCATTCGACCACCCGTGCGCGCAAGGTCTTCAGATCCACGGATTTGAAGTATTCCTGGGACGCCAGATTCAGCACGATCCGTTCCCGGCCCAACGCATCCAGGCGGCGGTTCAGTTCCTGCGCGATCCGGCCGCCCCAGAATTCATACAGTGTCCGGCCGTGCGCCGTGCGCAGCCGCGTACCCATTTCCAGGCGATAGGGCTGGATCAGATCCAGCGGCCGCAGCACGCCATACAAACCGCTGAGGATGGCCAGATGATCCTGCAACCAGACCAGTTGCGCGTCGGACAGTTCCGCCGCGCGCAACCCTTCATAGACATCCCCATTGAAGGCCAGAGCGGCCTGGCGGGCATGCCGCGTATCGGGCGCATCGACCCAGGCCGCATACCGCTGCGCATTCAGGCGCGCCAGCGCGTCTGACAGATCCATCAAATCGGCCAGATCGGCCGGTTTCAAGGCCTGCATGACACCGACCAGTTCACGCGTTTCTGTAGAGAATACCGGCAGCGACTGCTGCGTGGTGCGCACCGGCGAGTCGTAGTCCAGCTTCTTCGCCGGTGACAACACCATCAACATCGATGACTCCTCAAGCAATGGTCTCCGCACGGACCGGGGTGTGGCCGGGCCGTACGGTAGTGCAGTGCGATTTTTTAGCGCGCCGTCCAGCCGCCGTCGATGGACAGCGTAGTGCCGGTCATCTGCGCGGCTGCATCCGACGCGATGAAGACGGCCGCCTGGCCCAGCTGCTGCGGCGTGACGAATTCCAGCGATGGTTGCTTTTCGGCCAGCAGATCGCGCGCGGCGTCTTCGATGCTGAGCCCTTTCTGTTTGGCCAGCGCCTGGATCTGCGTTTCCACCAGCGGTGTGCGCACCCAGCCTGGGCAGATGGCATTGCACGTCACCCCGGTACCGGCATTTTCCAACGCGGTGACCTTGGTCAGCCCGACCACGCCATGTTTTGCCGCCACGTAGGCGGATTTGTTGACCGAGGCAACCAGACCATGGGCCGATGCGATGTTGATGATCCGCCCGAATTTTTGTTTCTTCAGGGTCGGCAGGACCGCCGCCGTGCAGTGGAAGACGGCCGACAGGTTCAGCGCGATGATGGCGTTCCATTTGTCGACCGGAAAGTCCTCGATCAGATCCGTGTGCTGGATGCCGGCATTGTTGACCAGGATGTCGATACCGCCGAGCGCCTTGATGGACTGCGCGATGAAATCACGGGCCGCCTGGGCGTTCATCAGATCGGCATTCAGGTAGACGGCCTTGACGCCGAATTCTTTCTCGATGCCCGCGCGTTCACGTTCGATGGCTGCGGCATCCCCGAATCCATTGATGACGAGGTCGGCACCCTGACGGGCCAGTTCCTGCGCAATCGCCAGGCCGATACCGCTGGTCGAGCCGGTCACGACTGCTTTTTTTCCTTTAAGCATGGGACAACTCCTTCTGAAAGGGTTCGGAAAAGAACTCGATTCAGTGTAACGCGGGGACCTGAACACTGCCTTGTGGGGCAGGCCTGGCCACTGTTAACATGCAGACACATCATGCCCATCTTCTATAACCCTTTGATTGCCATCGCCGCTGGCGCCTCGATCGGTGCGATCCTGCGCTGGTGGCTGGGGCGCACGTTCAACGCCCTCTTCCCTGTCCTGCCACCCGGCACCCTGGCGGCCAATCTGCTGGGCGGCTACATCATCGGGCTCGCGATCGCCTGGTTCGGCGCCCATCCGGGCCTGTCTCCCCAGATGCGACTGTTCATCATCACCGGTTTTTGCGGCGGGCTGACGACTTTCTCGACCTTTTCCGCCGAGCTGGTTACGCTGCTGCAGGAAGGGCGGCTGGGCTGGCTGACCGCCTCGATCGTCATCCATGTGGGCGGTTCGCTGGTCATGACCCTGCTTGGCATCGGCACCGTAGCCGCGGTACGCATGGCGACGACCGCCTAGCGCCGCCTCGATCGCCACCCAAGGAGCGCACCATGCAAGGCTATCAGCTGACTTTCTATACGCAGGAAGGCCGCCATCATGGCGGCACGCCCCTGGCCGAATGGCTGATGAATCTGGCCAAGGCCCAGGGGGCGCTGGGCGCCACCCTGTTCAAGGCGGATGAAAGCTTCGGCCATCACGGCCGGCTGCATGCCGCCCGCTTCTTCGAACTGGCCGAACAACCCATCGGCGTCATGGTCGCGGTGGACGAGGACACCTGCGCACGCCTGCTGTCGAACATAGAATCCGCCGGCGAAACCGTGTTTTACGTGAAGATTCCCGTGGAATATGGCCGCACCGGCTCGCCCGACTGACGAATACAGGGCCCCGGATCACCTGATGAACGGTCGATCCGGCACACGTCTTATGCCACCTGCGACGGCTTCGAGGCGGACCGGGCGGCGTTCTTGCGCCGGGCCAGCAGCAAGCCGACCCCCACGACGATCAGGGCGCCCACGATTTCCGCCGTGAGCTTCACGATGGCGGTCGGCTGCCCGGCCCAGCCTACGATGATCACGTCAGTGACCAGCATGCCGCCCGCAATCCAGCCCAGCAGGCCGGCGCCGAAAGTGACCACGATCGGGAATCGGTCGATGAGCTTCAACACCAGCGTGCTGCCCCAGACGATGATGGGAACACTGACCAGCAGGCCGAAGATCACAAGCCCGAGCTGATGATCCACATGCGCCCCCTGCGCAGCCCCGGCAATGGCGATGACGTTGTCGATGCTCATGACCAGGTCGGCGACAATGATGGTCTTGACCGCCGCAAACACCGAGGCGCCACCCGCCACCTTGTCGTGATGATCGGACTCGGGCAGCAAGAGCTTGACACCGATCCAGAGCAGCAGCACAGCCCCCACGACCTTCAGGAACGGGATGTTCAGCAAGGTCATCGCAAAGGCGATCAACAACACCCGCAAGACGATCGCCCCGGCAGTCCCCCACAGGATGCCCTGCAATCGCCGTTTTTCGTGCAGGTTGCGGCACGCCAGGGCGATCACCACCGCATTGTCGCCGCCCAGCAGGATGTCGATCAGAATGATCTGAAATACCGCCGCCCAGCTGAGTGTCTGAAAAAATTCGATCATCGCCGTTCCTCGTGAAAATGGCCTGTAACCCCACAACAGGGCCAGGCCATTTCAAAAGAAAGAGACGTGCCTTGCCCTAAGTGGCAAGGTCTTGCTCGTAACCATTCACAGGCTACCCGGGCACCGGGCATCCGTACCAGACGGACACCGTGATGACGATGCGGCGGAAAATGAGCTACTCCCCTCGTTCTTGGGATTATAGAGGAAATGATCGATCAATGTCGCGATCGGACCGATCCTCAGCTGGCCGACGCAGCCGCCAGCCTTGGCATGAAACGCCAGGCGATCAGCCAGCCCAGTGCCTGGGAAATCAGCAGGGCAGCCACCGTCCCGGGCCAGGCCCCCCAGGTATAGGCGATGCCGCAGACCCAGGCCCCTGTGAATCCGCCACAATAGTAAGCCGCGTAATACAGGCCGCTGGCCAACGAACGTCCGTGGGTGATGCGATAGGCGATAAAGCTCATCACGGCCGATTGGGTGATGAATACGCCGCAGGCCGCCACTGCCAGCGCCACGACAATGGCCCATGGCGGCTGCGCCAGGGTCAGCACGACCCCAGATGCCGAGATCGCCAGCGCCGCCAGGATTGTCCGCCGGATGCCGATACGCGGAATCAGGCGCCCGCCCAGCGGCGTGACCACCACGCCCAACAGATAGACGGCGAAGATGTTGGCAAGTTCACCGGAACTGAAATAATACGGCGCAGCGGCCAGATGCAAGTTGACGAAGGTGAACAGCCCGATCAACGCAAAAAGCACCGTGAAACCCAGTGCGCAGGCAGTCTGAAGCGACGGGTTGCGCAGCAGCTGACCCAACGTCGACAAGCTGGATGCGATCCGGTCATTGGCCACGAAATGACGCGAGTCGGGCAGGCCGCGCCACACGATGAATGCCCCCACCAGATTCAGCACCGCCATGACCCCGAAAGACGCGCGCCAGGACATGAGCTCGGTCAGATGTCCCAGCAGGAAGCGCCCGGAAAACCCGCCCAGCACGCTACCCGCCACATACCAGGTCACCATCCGCACCATGGTCGTACCGCGAAATTCCTCGCCGATATAGGCAACCGCCACCACGGAGACCCCCGGCACCGCCAGCCCCTGCAGAAAACGCAGGACCAGCATGCCGTGCACCGACTGCACCGTCGGCATCAGCGCTGTGGGAATTGCCAGAGAAAACACCGAAGCCACGATCAGCCATTTGCGCCCGATGGCGTCCGAGAGCATGCCGACAAACGGGGACATCAGGGCCACCGCCAGCACGGTGACACCGACGGAATTGCCGATCTGCACCACGGAAGCCTGTAGATCCTGTTGCAACTGGGGCAGGATGGACTGGACCGAATAGACCTGGATGAACGCGAATACCCCCACCAAAGCCAGGGTCAACATCAGCAACCGGCTGGGGCGATCATGATCGTCAGAAGAGGAGGAGGACACGGAAGCGGCGGAATCGTTTGGCGCGCCTTTGCGTTCCGGGCATCCAAGGAAGGCCTGAGAAACTGGCACGAAGAGAACCATTATAGGACTGCGTGCGCGCCAGGCCGGGCATCATGAAGAAACCGGAGTCACGCGCGCTGCGCGACGCACCTAGGCGCCGCTGGATTTCCCGGACTTGCCGACGTGGTCCAGGGGCAGCGCCGTCGTGTGGCGCACAACCTCCATCACAAACCCGGAGCTGACGTCCACCAGTTCCGCAACTTTGATCAGACGCTTGTACACCCGATCGTAGCCGGCGATGTCGGACACCACGACCTTCAGCAGGTAGTCGACCTCACCGGCCATGCGATAGACCTCGAGGATCTCGGGGATGCCGGCCACACCGTCCAGAAACCGGGTGGTCCACCGGTCGTCATGCCGTGCGGCGCGCACGGTGACGAAAGCCGTCAGCCCCAGGTTCAGGCTGACCGGGTCGCATAGCGTCACCTGCGCCAGGATTACTCCGTCGTCCTTCAGCCGCTGGATGCGCCGCCAGCAGGGCGTCGTCGAAAGACCGACCTGCGAGGCCAGTTCCGCCAGCCCAATGGAAGCATCTTTTTGCAGGATTTCCAGGATCCGTTGATCGAATTTATCCATGTAAACCCTTAGTTTTAGAAAATAATTCTAATTTACAGGATTCCATGAGGAAAGAATAGAACCATTTTCCCAGGCAGGAAAACTAGACTGTCTTCCATCATCCAACAAGGAAATCGAACATGAACGCCCCCCTGACGCTCGATATGGCAAATTCGCTGACGGACACGGAACCTCGTACCCAGCCAGCGCACGCCCGACAGGCCGTCGAAACCTTTCTCTCGCACGGCACGCGCGGCCCCCGGGAGTTCGGTGGCACGGTCAACCCACCGGTCTGCCGCGCCTCGACGATCGTGTTCGAGAACATGCAGGACATGGACGAGCGTCAGCACGCCATCGATCACGACGAGCCGGGTGTGATGTGGTACGGCCGCAAGGGCACGCCGACCACGTTCGCGCTGCAGGAGTCGATCGCCTACCTGGAAGGCGGCTACCGCACACTGCTGGCGTCTTCGGGACTGGCGGCCTGCATCGCCGCCCTGTCGGCCTTCGTCAAGGCTGGCGACCACATCCTGATGAGCGACAGCGTCTACGGTCCCACACGCCATTACGCGAAGGTGATCCTGGCGCGCTATGGCATCGCCACGACGTTCTACGATCCGCAGATCGGCGCCGGCATCGAACGCCTGATCCAGCCGAACACACGCGTCATCTATGTGGAGTCACCGGGTTCGCAGACCTTCGAGGTGCAGGACATTCCGGCCATCGCCGAATGCGCCCACCGCCATGGCGCACGCGTGGTCATGGACAACACCTGGGCTTCGCCGCTGTACTTCAAGCCGTTCGAACACGGCGTGGACGTCTCGGTCCAGGCGTGCACAAAATACATCACCGGGCACTCGGACGCCCTGCTGGGTTCGGTCACGACAACGAAGGATGCCTGGCAGGAAATCCGCAACCACGTCCACGTACACGGGCTGAACGCCGGGCCGGACGACGTCTACCTGGCTCAGCGCGGCCTACGCACCCTGGCGGTCCGGCTGGAACGCCATCAGCGCAACGCACTGGAAGTCGCCGGGTGGCTGGCCGCCCAGCCCCAGGTCGAGCAGGTGCTGCACCCCGCCTTGCCTGGCGCACCGGGACATGAACTCTGGAAGCGCGACTTCAAGGGCGCCTCCGGCCTGTTCGGCCTGGTGCTCAAGCCCTGCACGCCCCAGGCCTTGCGCAACTTCGTCGACAGCCTGGAGCTCTTCCACCTGGGATTCTCCTGGGGCGGCTTCGAAAGCATGATCATGCCGCAGGAAGCGATGCCGGAACGCGAGGCCTCGTCATGGCCGTACGCCGGCCCGCTGGTGCGCCTGCATATCGGCCTGGAATCCCCGGCGGATCTCATCACCGACCTGAAGGCGGGCTTCGCGTACCTGTAGGAATCCGAACCCCGATCGGGTGATCACGACGTTCCCGCCCGGAGACATGCTCCGGGCACTTTCCTCGCAAAGGACATTCGCATGAAGCAACAAGACTACGACAGCCTGATCCACGATGTGAGGTCCAACCTGGCACCATTGCGCCAGGGCCAGCCCGACCTGATGCAGCACTTTGGCGCCCTGGGCAAGACGGCGCTGGCGCCGGGCGCGCTGGATACGCGATTCAAGGAACTGATTGCCCTGGCCATCGCGGTGGCTACCCGCTGCGACGACTGCATCGGCTTTCACACGCAGACCCTGGCCAAGTTGGGCGTCGAGGAAGGAGAGATCCTGGAAACCCTGGGCGTGAACGTCTACATGGGCGGCGGTCCGTCGCTGATGTACGCCTCGCACGCCATTTCGGCCTTTCGTGAATTTTCCCGGACCGCGGCGCCGGCATCCTGCTCCGCCTGACATCGCGCCCGACCGATCACACACCCAAAAACCAAGACCTACGGAGACAAACCATGAAACCCTCGTCCCTTCTTTTCAAGGGCGCCCTGCTGGCCGCCGCACTCAACTTCACAGCCCCCGCCGTTCATGCCCAGGACCTGCTCGACAAGGTCAAAAGCAGCGGCACCCTGGTGGTGGGGCTGGAAGGCACCTATCCACCCTTTGGCTACCGCGACCCCGCGGGCAAGCTGACCGGCTTTGACGTGGACGTCATCACGGCCGTGGCCAACAAGCTGGGCGCCAAGCCGCAGTTCGTCACCACGGAATGGAGCGGCATCATCGCCGGCCTGCAAGCCGGAAAATTCGATGTCATCGCCAATCAGGTTTCCATCACGCCCGAACGCGAGAAGGTCCTGGACTTCAGCGTGCCCTATATCTATTCCGCCGCACAGGTCATCCAACGCAAGGACGACAAGACCGACTACCGTGTGCCCGCAAACTTCACGGACAAGAAAGTGGCTGTCGTCCTGGGCAGCAACTACGTCCCCATGGTCAAAGCCATCCCGGGCGCCGTCGTCAAGACCTATCCCGGTGCCGTGGAATACTTGAGCGACCTGGCGAGCAGCCGCGTGGATGCCGGGGTGAACGACCGGCTGCTGCTGCCCTACCTCATCCGGCAATCCAACCTGCCGCTGCGCCAGGGGGCTCTGCTGCCCGGCGAGTCAACCAGGATGGGTATCCCTTTCCGCCAGGGGAACCCGGAATTTGCCAAGGCCATCGATGCGGCCTTCAACGACCTGAAGGCAAACGGCACCCTCCAGTCGCTCTCCAAGAAGTGGTTCGGTGCCGACGTGACGGAGGCACCCACCTCATAATCGTCCGCAATACGAGCGCATCACCGGCCAGGGCACCGCGATCTTGCTCCCTGGCCAATTCTTAGCCAGATACATACCGGGAGCCGACCCCATGCAAGCCGTCGATCTCATCATGCACGCCTCACCCTTTCTGCTTCAGGGCGTCATTCTGACCATTCAATTTGCCCTTGCTTCCATGGTACTGGGCCTCATGCTGGGCATCGTCGTAGCCATCATGGGCATCAGCAACAATCCCATTCTCAACCGCACTGCCCGAGGCTATGTCAGCCTCATGCGCGGCACCCCGTTGCTAGTGCAGATTTTTCTCATCTACTACGGCTTGCCCAGCATCGGCATCTCTCTGGATCCGACCACGGCGGGCATCCTGGCCCTGACAGCCAATGCCGGCGCCTACCTGTCGGAAAGCATGCGCGGCGCGATCCTGGGTATCGGGCACGGCCAGTGGGCCGCCTCGCACAGCCTGGGCCTGAGCTACCTGGAAACGCTGCGGTTCGTCATCTGCCCGCAGGCGCTACGGCTGGCCGTGCCCAGCCTGGGCAATACGCTCATCAGCCTGATCAAGGATACCTCGCTGGTATCGGTCATCACCGTCACGGAACTGCTGCGCTCGGCGCAGGAAGTCATCGCTACGACCTTTCAGCCTCTGCCTCTGTACATCGCGGTCGCACTGATCTACTGGATTCTCAGCACCGCGTTGTCGTGGGGCCAGCGCCGCGTCGAATTACGCCTGGCGCGGTCCCTGTCACGTTAAGCACAGCCCATATCATCTTTCACTGAATTCTTGGCAGGAGCGCGTCATGATCGCCCTCGAAAATGTCTCCAAATGGTACGGACAGTTCAAAGTCCTGGACAGCTGCACGACGCAGGTCGATAAAGGCCAGGTCGTGGTGGTGTGCGGCCCCTCCGGGTCGGGCAAGTCCACGCTGATCAAGACTGTCAACGGTCTCGAACCCATCCAGCAAGGCAACATCGTGGTGGACGGGATGCGGGTCGGCTGCCCCACGGTCCGGCATTCGCAACTCTGCGCACGGGTCGGAATGGTCTTCCAGCACTTCGAGCTCTTCCCACATCTGTCGATCCTGGACAATCTGACGTTGGCGCAAGTCCGGGTGCTCAAGCGCCGCAAGGACGAGGCCGAGGACAAGGGTCTGAAGCTGCTCGAACGGGTCGGCCTGAAGATTCACGCTCAAAAATTTCCGGTTCAGCTTTCGGGCGGACAGCAGCAGCGTGTGGCCATCGCACGGTCGCTGTGCATGGATCCGGTCGTGATGCTGTTCGACGAGCCCACTTCGGCGCTGGACCCCGAGATGGTCAACGAAGTCCTGGATGTCATGACCGAGCTGGCCTGTGAAGGTATGACCATGGTCTGCGTGACGCACGAAATGGGATTCGCGAAAAAAGTCGCCGGCCGTGTGATTTTCATGGATACCGGCGCTATCGTGGAGGACACGTCCAAGGACGAATTCTTCGAGGCGCCCAGATCCGCGCGGGCGCGGGAATTCCTGACCAAGATCCTGCACTGAACGGTCATGGCCTGACAGGACGCTTCATGGCTCATTCCGGAGATTTCAGCATGTCGAGCAAAACAATACTCTATACGGACAGCGGCTTTCACAGCCCCTATGCGATGTCGGCCTATGTGGCACTGACGGAAAAGGGCGCTGACTTCGAGCTGGTGCCGGTCGATCTGGCGCAGGGTGAACAGCGCCGCCCCGACTACCTGAGCCAGTCACTGACGGGCAAGGTCCCCATGCTGGTGCACGACGGATTCGCCCTGACCGAGTCTTCCGCCATCACGGAATATATCGAGGACACGTTCCCGGGGACCGCGCTCTATCCCCGCGATGCGCGGCAGCGCGCGCGGGCCCGCCAGATCCAGGCTTGGCTGCGCACGGACCTGGCTACGATCCGCCAGGAACGTTCCACGGACAATCTGTTCGCCAAGCCTGCCGCGCCGCTGCCCGCGCTCAGCGCCACAGCACGCGAGGCGGTGGGCAAACTCGTCGCTGCCGCCGAACATCTATTGCCCCAGGAATCCCTGGAACTGTTCGGCGCCTGGAGCATCGCGGACTTCGAACTGGCCCTGATGCTGAACCGCCTGGTGGCAGTCGGCGATGCCGTGCCGCCCCGCCTGGCCGATTACGTCCGCCACCAGTGGGGCCGCCCGTCGGTGCAGCGCTGGGTGGCGCTGAACCAGCGGCACGCCGGCTGAGGCGCGCGGCGCTGAGGCGGCGGGATCAGGCCGCGTCCGGCTGCACGCCCGGATGCGCGGCCTGGAACGCGGGCAGAGTCTCGCAGTGCGCGGCGATGCGCGCAACCGTCGGATAGGCCGAGAGATCCATGTCGTAGCGCTGCGCGTTGTAGACCTGGGGCACCAGGCAACAGTCGGCCATGCCGGGAGTGTCGCCATGACAGCACAGGCCGGTGTCCGGCGACTGAAGCTGCGCCTCCAGTGCC